>DAINRR010000035.1:0-28219 GCA_036741715.1 Gemmatimonadales bacterium | reverse complement strand
TCACCGCATCGCCTCCGCAACGCGCTCATCGGCGGAGTGATCGGCGCGGCGGCGGGCGCCATCGTCTGCACGGCGATCTCCAACATCGCCGATGATGCGGCCGTGGATCGGTTCACCACCTGCACGGCGGACGGATATCTCGTCTCGAGCGGGGTGGGCTTCGGCGCCGGCTTTCTGATCGGATGGCTGGTCTCGTCGTGATTCCGCTCACCCCAGGGCCTCACGCGGGTCGATAGCTTCTGCGACGGGCGCGAGACCCGAAGCCGAAGTGACGCCGGCCGCCGTTCGTGAGGAGGGTGTGTGCCAGTCAAGAAAAGCACTGCGACGTCGAGAGCCGGGGCCCGGAAGCCCACGGCGCGCGCTGGGAAATCGGCGGCCGGCCCGACGAAAACGGCCGGGAGCGCGGGGGGCAAGTCAGGTGCTGGCCGGGCGCCGAAGAAGCCTGCCGCGAGACGCCCGACCCCGCCGGCGGCTCCACCGCGCGCAGCGCTCGCCGAATACGTCGCGAAGCGGGATTTCACGCGCACGGCCGAGCCGAAGGGCGGCAAGGCACCGTCGTCGAAGAAGCTTCGCTACGTCATTCAGAAGCACGCCGCCAGCCGGCTGCACTTCGACCTGCGCCTCGAGCTCGACGGCGTCATGAAGAGCTGGGCCGTTCCGAAGGGCCCGAGCCTCGATCCCACGGTCAAGCGGCTGGCGATGGAGGTCGAGGACCACCCGATCGAGTACAACACGTTCGAAGGCACGATCCCGGAAGGCGAGTACGGCGGCGGAACCGTGATGCTCTGGGACCGGGGCACGTACGAGTACGGCGGCACGATGGCCGGTGATCCCGTCGAGGCGCTCCGCGCGGCCTACGCGAAGGGCGATTTCAAGTTCATCCTCCACGGCGAGCGGCTGCACGGATCCTGGGTGCTGGTGCGCACGCGCCGGGACGACCGCGGAAAGGCCCAGTGGCTGCTGATCAAGCATCGCGACGAACATGCGGTCGAAGGCGCGGAAGACGAGGCGCGGCCCGATACGTCGGTCACGACGGGGAGGTCGATGGAAGCGATCGCGGAGGGCGGCGACGTCTGGCGCAGTAACAGAAAGTGAAGCGGGCATGACGTGACGCGCCCCGACATTGACGGCGCCGGTCCCGGGCCGTAAGCTCTCCCTGTCCGACTTCCCGCAGTTTCGAAGTAACCCGGAGCCATCCCGATGCGTACCCCGATCACCCGCCCCCACGTCGTGGCGGCAGTTGTGCTGCTCGCCCTGTCCGCGTGCGCCGAATCGCCCGCGGCGCCGGACGCCCTGTCAGCCGCGCTCGGTCAGTCATCCGCGCAGTGCTCCAATGTCGAGTTCAAGGGAGATGCCACGCTCGGACTCTGGGCCTATCCCGGCGGAGGCGGTGCACTCGGGTTCGGTGGCGTACCCGAGGAAGAAGTGCCATTCGGCCCGTACACCGGAACGTTCGGGTCGATTCTGACGTCCGAGACGCCCTCCGGCCAGGGCGCAGTGCACTATACGCTGATCCACTTCATCCAGACCGCCGATGGCATGATTCAGACGGCCGATCGCGCCGTGTGCGCGCCGTCCGGACCCGACGAGACCGCCTGCCGGGTGAGCGACGTCCTGACGATCGTGGGCGGCACGGGCATCTTCGAAGGGGCGTATGGGCAGCTGCGGAATCGCGGAATCATCACGATCACGAACTTCGCCCCGCCAGAGGGCACTCTGACCGTCGACCTGCGCGGCCGGATCTGTACCGCCCCGTAGTTCCGGTCTCGTCGGCGGTGCCGCCGGCCGCCGAGCTGGCCGGTGCCGTATCCAGTGGAGTGGCGCTCGTGCGGGCAACCGTGGTCGGCCCCGGGCGACGCGTGGCCAGGGAGCGGGACGACTCCCCGTCCCTCGGCCGCCGCGTACTCGATGGGATCGCGCACGTCGGCCGCCTCGCGATGTTCGTGATGGACGCGATGCGCGCGCTGCCCGAGGTGCGCATCTGGTGGCCTCGCATGGTGCGCGAGGCCGTGAGCATCGGCGCAGGCAGTCTGTTCATCGTCCTGTTCATCGCGGCGTTCGCCGGCGCGGTGACGGCGCTGCAGACCGGTTATCAGTACAACGCGGCGATGCCCTACTACTATGTCGGGACCATCGTGGTCTCGATGATCATCCTCGAGCTGGGCCCGGTGCTCACCGCGCTCATTCTCTCCGGCCGCGTCGGGGCGCGCTACGCCGCGGAGCTCGGGACCATGCGTGTCACCGAGCAGATCGACGCGCTGGAATCACTCGGCCGGTCCCCAGCCTCACACCTGATCATTCCGCGCGTGATCGCCGGTTTCATCATGATTCCGGTGCTGACGGTCTTCGCGGATCTGTCGGGGATCGCGGCTGGGTGGCTCGCGGTCAAGTCCGTCCTCCCGGTGAGCGACGCGGACTTCGTCTACGGCGCGCAGGTCTTCTACCGCTCGTTCGACGGCTACTACTCGATCATCAAGTCGTTCTGCTTTGCGGCCGCGATCACCATTCTTCCCTGCTACATGGGTTTCAACACCCGTCAGGGCGCGGAGGGCGTGGGGCAGGCAACCACGGCGGCCGTCGTCTCGAGCTCCGTGGTGATCCTGCTGCTGGATGTGCTCGTGGCGCAGGTGCTGCTCGGCAAGTGAGGAAACGCTCGGACGTGTCACGACGACTTCCTTCGCGCGATCGGGAGCCCGATAGACCGAAGCTTTATCCTCATCATAGCGGCCGGCGGAAGAGTCTCCTCGTGCCCCTCCATGGATGATCGGACGCGAACGAAGAACTCCCGCGCGGGTGCGCGGGCGTTCGGGTCATGCGCTGGGCGATGAGGAGATCGAGCCCCCGACTTCGCGCATGTGGGGCGGCAGGCGCCTGTTCAGGAGAGCTGAAGGTCGCCGATTCTGCTCGGATCAGGA
The DNA here is from genome assembly GCA_036741715.1 of Gemmatimonadales bacterium. Classification (GTDB taxonomy): domain Bacteria; phylum Gemmatimonadota; class Gemmatimonadetes; order Gemmatimonadales; family GWC2-71-9; genus CAMLLJ01. The sequence continues at coordinate 25,304 of DAINRR010000035.1, read as the reverse complement.
CCGGTGGCGTTGCCGAGCGCTCACAGGCCACCTGGCGGACCGCCGATCCCTACTCACAACTGGCGTTTCCGCAGGCAGCGGCGTAAGCGGCCAGCCCGATACCTATCACCAGACCAACGGTGAGAAGCGCGGTCTTGGCCGCGCTCGTGCGACGAGTTGAGACTGAACGTACGTCTGTAGCCAGGAAGTGGGCTGGTGCAGCCTGATCTGCCGTGAAGCCCGAGAGCGTGTCGGCCCTGAGCGACGGCCTGCGTATCACGACTGTGGAGTCGGCTGTGCGGACCTGCAGGGACTCGGGTCGGCGCGCGATCACGTCGGGAAGCGGCGCTGTTTCCAGGCGCCATGTCGAGCAGCCAGTGGCGCTGGAGATCGTGGTCACGCTCAGCAAGGCTGCAACGATGCATCGGAACGGGCGCATGGCGCCTCCAGGACAGTGAGGTCGCGCAATATTGCTGCTGGGAGCCCGTCAGGACGCACGGAATGACGTGCCGGCACTCTGGGCCAGGCCAAGCATACGGCTGGGACGTGGCTTGCGCCACGTCACAGAAAAGCCCCGGAACGTAGGGTAGCATAGGCGTCGCATCGCTCTTCTCGTGGGGGGAGCTTCTCTTTCGTTGCGAGGAGCCGTCATGCCCCCACGCCATCCGAGCGGTCCGCCGCGCCAGCCGCGCATGGCGCTCGCGCTGCCGAAGATCGTTCCGGTCCGCCCCGTCCGGCGGGCGGAGCCGTTCGATGACCCCGAGTGGGTCTTTGAGCCGAAATTCGACGGGTTCCGCGGGATCGCCTATGTGACACCGGAGGCTTGTGCCTTGCGATCCCGGAACGACAACGAGTTCCGGCAGTTCGCCGAGCTCGCCGGCCGAATCCGCCAGGACCTCGAGATGCGGTCCGCGATCCTGGATGGCGAGCTCGTCGCGCTCGATGGGGAGGGCAAGGTCAGCTTCGAACTGTTGATGCGGCGGCAGGGAACGCCGGTCTATGCCGTGTTCGACCTGATGTGGCTCAACGGCCGGGACCTCCGACCGATGCCCCAGGCGATGCGCCGCCAGCTGCTCGAGCGGGCCGTACCGCACACGCCGTCACTCCTCAGGGTGATGTCGGTCAACTGCGACGGGAAGGCACTGCTCAGGGCCACGGAGTCCATGGACTTCGAGGGGATCGTGGCGAAGCGGGCCGGTGATCCGTACCGATCGGACACGGTCTGGTACAAGATTCTGAACTCGGGCTATTCGCAGAAAGCGGGTCGTGCGGAATGGTTCCATCGGCAGCGGGGTTGATCGAGTGCGTCGGAGGGCCGTGGGACGGCAAGCGGGTGTCCGACCGGGGGGAAGCGTTCCGCCTGGCGGGCTTCCCGGGAACCTATGCGCGGTTCGGCCGGGTGTATCGCTGGAACCCTGAGCCGACCTGACGCGGCGTTGGCCCGACTTGTCGTAATTACCGCCTCGTGATCCGCGATCGGGGCGGGTCCTGAACTGGTCAGGTCCCCTCGCTTGTAAGGCGTGCCAATGTTTCCCCGAACCGGATGTGTGCTCGCGATTCTCCTTGCCGGCCCCGCGTGCGGTTCCGACACTACCAGCCCGAGCGAGCAGGTCGCCTGTACCGGGAACGTGGCGGTTTCGGTCTCGAGCGGAACCACACCCAGTATCAGTTGGGATCCGGCATGCAGGGCTTATGGCGTACTTGTCGAGGAGGATGGGGGGGATGTGTGGGGTGTCATTTCGGAGGACGGAACGAACGCGATTGCAACGCCGGTCCGATACGGTGTGGTCCCACCTGGAGCCACGGAGTTCACTCCGCCTTCACCACTGAGCGCAGGAACGGCATACTCGGTGGTTGTCTTTCGCTGGACGGGTCCCCCCGAGGATGGGACCCCGATCGGCACGAAGGCGTTCACACCCTGAGAGGGTGGCGAGGCTTCGGCGAATTGGGGCCGACCTTCGGTGATCACAAAAGAAAAACCCCGCATCGAAATGCAGGGCTTCACGACAGGTGCGATGGGCGATGAGGGGATCGAACCCCCGACCTCGCGCATGTGAGGCGCGCGCTCTAACCAGCTGAGCTAATCGCCCGATGTTCGGGAGGCGGGAGTTTAGCGAAGTGGGGCGGGGGGTGCAAGGCGTTATTCGCCGATCTCGCCCCACCGTCCGATGCCGACCGTCACCTGCACCCGCGCCTCGAAGCGCGTCTCGCGCTCCCCCTCCACGTGCCCGGCATTCGTGACGTGATGGATGCCGGCATCGCCGCTCAGCTCGAGCGGTCCCTCGCGCCCACTCACTCCCAGGCCAGCCCGGAGAGTTCGCTCGACGGTCCCGATGAAAAGGGCCGGCGTCCCTGCGAGCTCGGGCTGTACCGGGTAGGGATCCTCGATCCGGCCTTCCCCCTGCCGGAACAGCGTCAGCTCGGGTGAGACAATCCATGAGGCTCGGAATGGAACTGCAAGCCGTGCAGTGAGTTGGTCGTTGTCGCTGAAGTTCCTTCCGATGCCGACTCCAGCGTCCGTGAAGTTCTCGGCGTTGTTGAACGCTCGCAGCGCGAGCGACGACACCTGCGAGTAGAGGAGCTGCCACGACGTGCCTGCCGGGGCCGGTCCGCGCGCGCCGACGGTGAGCGCCCAGCGGTCGCGATTGAGGTCGCGATCCTGGTACCAGAAGTCGTCCACCGCGAGCTGTGCTTCGAGTGCGAGCCCGCGCCGCACCCGCCAGGTCGCATCCAGGCCGAGGATCTCGTTGCCGCGATCGCCGAGGCCGACCGTGTTGGCGAGGTAGCCGAACGAGAGCGGATTCCGGTAGCGGGTCTCGAAATTCCGGCCGGCGCCCGCCAGGACGTTGCCTTCCCAGGCGGCGAGCTCGAGTCGATCGGACAGGCGGACCGCGAGGCGGTGCACGAAGTAGTATCGATGGTTCAGTTGGCCGGCCGTATCGAGCCCGTCCCGCAGGTCGGTCGCCATGGCCGTGAGCCGTACCTTGCGAGTGCCGAGCTCGACGAGAAGGCCCTGTCGTTCGTAGCCGTAGTTCGACAGCGGGATGCCGGGGAGGCCAGTGGGTCCCCAGTTGTGATCGAGCTGACCGTACGTGAACCGGAAGAAGCGGAACTGCCCGCTCAGGTATCCGTCGAGCAGGCGACCGGCGATGTCGAGGTTGCGACGGCCGGGCCAGTCGGGATCGTCGGTGACGCGAGGCTCGATGGCCGGCCGCGTCGCCGCGACGAAAGGCCCGAAGCCCGCCTGCAGCGAGACCTCGACGTACGGCGCTGCGTCCCCTTCACCGACCGGGTGCAGGAGGTCCCGGCGCGGCGTGGTGAAGATCTGGGCGCCGGCGCGTCCCCCGGCTCGCCACCACGTCTCGACGTCCGGCTCGGCGTACTGCTTCCGGAGCGCCGAGATCAGCGCAGCGCTCCGCGTCCCGGGCTGGGTATCGGCGCGCGCCAGCGCGTCCATCGCATCGCGTCGCCGGAAGGGGCGAACCATCGGGGACGGATCATCGATGTCGCCGCGCCGGATCAGGTGCTCCAGGAGCGGCAGCGAGGGGTCGTCGAGCGGGATGTAGGGCGAACCCTGCGCGGCGAGCGGACCGGCCGCCGCAACGAGGAAAACGAGGGCGCAGATCCCGCGCCGGACGGTGGAATCGGCCATGGGGCCGGAACCTAATGGCGGTTATCTTCCCCTGCCATGAGCGACTTCCGGGTGGAGTCCACACGCGGCGATCTGGTCGAATCGGTGCACCGCGTGTCCGCCGCGGTCGTCGATGACACCGGACGCCTCGTCGCCTCCGCCGGCGACCCATCGCTCGTCACGTACTGGCGCTCCGCGGCCAAGCCGTTCCAGTCGATCCCGCTGCTCGCCGATGGCGCGGCAGAGGCATTCGGACTCGGCAGCGAGGAGCTGGCGCTCGCCTGCGCGTCGCATTCGAGCGAGCGGGTCCATCTCGACTTGGCGAGCCGCTTCCTTGCGAAGATCGGTGCCGCGGAGGACGAACTGGCCTGCGCCCCGCATCCGCCGCTCGGCGCGGCGGTCGCCGAAATGGTGGCACGCACCGGTCACGCGCTGACGCCCCGCTGGAGCAACTGTTCCGGCAAGCACGCGGCGATGCTGGCGCTCGCGCGGCACCATGGGTGGGCCACCCGGGGGTACGAGCGGGCGGGGCACCCCGTGCAGGAGCGGATGGTGGCCGAGGTCGAGCGCTGGACCGATGTCCCGCGCAGCGCGATGCGCTTCGGCATCGACGGGTGTACGGCCGTCTGCTTCGGGTTGCCGCTGACCGGGATGGCGCTCAGCTACGCCAGGTTCGCCGGCTCGGACGATCAGCCGGCGAGCCGGCTCCGCGCGGCGATGGTCGCCCATCCGGTGCTCATTGCGGGGACCGGGCGCTTCTGCACCGAGATCATGACGGCATGGCCCGGCGGGATCATCGCGAAGGTCGGCGCCGAGGGGGTCTACAGCGCGGCCCTCCTCGAGGAGCGGATCGGGATCGCGCTCAAGGTGGAGGACGGCGACATGCGATCGGCACCCGTCGCCCTCATGGGCGTGCTGCGGGCGCTGGTCGCCTCGGGACCCGGTTCTGCGGCGCTCGACGCGCTCGCGCGCCGGGAGGAGCTGCCGACGCGGAACACGCGCGGTGAAGTGACCGGCGCGCTCCGGCACACGGGCGCGCTGCGTTTTTTCGAATAGGCTTGCATGCGGGCGGTGCCGTCGCCCGCCTTCGGGAGAGTTACCCTCATGGCGAAACAGGACAACCTCGATCCGCAGACGCGCGACCTGGTGCGCTTCGCCGCCGCCATCGCGCAGGGGTACGAGCCGGAGCTGCGCGAGCGGGTCGGGCCGCTCCGGACCTCGCAGGTGCCGGTGCAATGGGTCGAGGAGCTGCTCCTGCAGTCGGTGCTGTTCGTCGGGTATCCGCGCGGGCTCATCGCGTTCTCCGCCTGGCGGAAGTTTTCCGGCGTGCCGGCCCCGAGGACGGACGAGGATGCGAGCTACGCCAACGACGCCGAATGGACGCGCCGGGGCGAGGAGACCTGCGCCGTCGTCTACGGCGACAACTACCAGAAGCTGCGGGACAGCGTCGCCGCGCTCCACCCGGCCATCGACTCCTGGATGATCACCGAGGGGTATGGCCGCACCCTGGCGCGGCCGGGTCTCGATCTTCTCCGGCGCGAGCTCTGCATCGTCGCGCAGACGGCGGTCCTCGAGGCGCCGCGCCAGCTCCACTCGCACCTGCGCGGCGCGCTCAACGCGGGCGCGGGGTTCGGGCAGATCGAAGGCGTGCTGTCGGTGGTCAATCCGCTGCTGAGCTTCGACCAGTGGAAGAAGGTCAAGGAACTCTGGCGCACGGTGCGCGAGGGGTGGAGCCCGGGCAACTGATGTTCATCGACCGTGCGGTGGTGCACGTCGCCGCGGGCACCGGCGGCTCCGGCGCGAGCAGCTTTGCACGCTTCAAGTACAAGCCGAAGGGCGGGCCCGACGGAGGTGACGGCGGCCGCGGCGGCAGCATCTACGTCCGCGCCGATCCCAACCTCGCCACGCTCCTCGACTATCGCTACAAGACGCAGTGGAAGGCCCAACGCGCGGAGCACGGCAAGGGGAAGACGATGACGGGCGCCTCGACGCCCGACCTCTACATGCCGGTCCCGCCCGGAACGATCATCCGCGATGCGGAGTCGGGAGCGCTCATCGGCGAGGTGGTGCAGCCGGGAGATACGCTGCTCGTCGCGCGCGGCGGCCGGGGCGGGCGCGGCAATGCACGCTTCGCCACCTCGACGCACCAGGCGCCGCGCGAATGGGAGCCGGGTGAGGAGGGCGAGGAGCGGCAGCTCGAGCTGGTGCTCAAGCTCATCGCCGACGTGGGACTGGTCGGCGAGCCGAACGCCGGGAAGAGCACGCTGCTCTCCGTCATCTCCGCGGCCCGGCCGAAGATCGCGGATTACCCGTTCACCACGCTCGAGCCGAACCTCGGTGTGGTCGGGCTGGGACAGGGGCGGTCGTTCGTCGTCGCCGACATACCCGGCATCATCGAAGGCGCGCACGAAGGGAAGGGGCTGGGCCTCCGGTTCCTCCAGCACGTGGAGCGCACGCGAGTGCTCGCGTTCCTCGTCCCGCTCGACAGTCCCGAGCCGCAGCACACCTACGACGGCCTGCGCAGCGAAATCCGGAGCTACAGCGAAGCGCTCTTCGCAAAGCCGCACCTCGTCGTCCTGACGAAACGCGACCTGCTGCCCCCGGACGCGCACGTCCCGGTGATCGACGCCCCCGATGCGGAGCGGATCGTATCGATCTCGAGCGCCGCGGGCACGGGGCTCGACGATCTCAAGGAAACGCTGTGGACCTTCGTCGAGGAAGCGAAGAGCGCAGCCGCGGACGAGTCCGCAGAGGGAGAATCCGCCGATGACGCAGCGCGGGGCGATGACGACGACGAGTGGCACCGCGGTCCCGCCGATGGGCCCGGCGTCGAGCTGGACGACATCGACAGCGAGTGACCGCGCGGCCTACCTGGCCGTTGCGCTCAGTCCGGGGATCGGCATAGAACGCCTCCACGCCATTCTGCAGTCCTGTGCGACTCCACGCGGCGCCCTCTCGGCGCCGTTCGCGTTTTTATGCACCATCCCCGGGCTTTCCCGCCCCGCAGCGACGGCACTTGCGGAGCGCTCGGTGGCCGATGGCGAACGCGTTCTGGTGCAAGCCGCGAAACTCGGTGCCGTCGCGCTGCTCCCGGACGATGCGCTGTTTCCGCCGTCGCTCCGTGAGATCCGCGATGCGCCGACCCTCCTGTTCGCGAAAGGAAGGTTGGAGCTCCTTGCGCGGCCGGCAGTCGCAATCGTGGGTAGCAGGGATCACTCGCCGTACGGCGCCGAGGTCTGTCGCATGATAGCCGTGGCGGCCGCTCGAGCAGGGATCACGGTCGTGAGCGGAATGGCGCGCGGGCTGGATGCAATCGCGCATCAGGCAGCGCTCGATGCCGGCGGTCCTACGATCGGTGTCCTCGGGAACGGGCTTGGGGTCGTGTACCCCGCCGCAAACCGGCTTCTGTATGACCGTGTGGGTACCGAGGGCCTCCTTGTGACGGAATTCCCGCCCGGCGAGCGCCCGCACGCGGGAAGTTTTCCTCGTCGGAACCGGCTCATCAGTGCGCTCGCCCGGGTGACAGTCGTGGCTGAAGCAGCGCAAGGGAGTGGTGCCCTCATCACTGCCGGCACGGCGCTGGAACAGGGGCGTGACGTGATGGGAGTTCCCGGGCCGATCACCAGTCCGACCTCGAGCGGCGTCAATGCGCTCCTGCGCGACGGGGCTGAACCTCTCCTCGAGATCGCGGATCTTCTTGCGCACTATCCGGACTCCGCAGGTCCGCCGATACCCGCCGCCATGCCTGCACCTCCTGAACAGAAACGCCTCACGCCGCGCGTAGAAGTACCGCGTGAATTCGCTCCCGTCGCAGCCTGCCTGGGTTCGGAGCTGGTGCACATCGACGCGATTGCGATGGTGAGCGGCCTGCCGCCCGGGGATTGCCTCGCCGCACTCGCCCAGCTCGAGCTGCTCGGTGCGGTCGAGCAACAGCCGGGCGGCCTGTTCAGATTTGCATTGGATTGACCTGTTCGGCCGAGCGGCGGGAGCTCGCACGCAGGTTCGCAGTCGATGTGGTTGAGCGGGTGGGACGGCCTCTCCGGCGCTGCAGTTCGCTCTCGCATACAGTCGACGCAAGTAATGAGAGGCTCACTGACGCGCCTGCGAGGCCGTCCCACCCGCTCAACCACACAACGAGCAGCATATACCTCGTGGTACTCCAAGTGGCTCCGAGGGGGTTGGGCGAGGTTGCGTCGCAGGCGCGTCAGTGAGCCCTGCATGACTTGCGTCGACAGCGCACGAGAGCGAACTGCAGCGCCGGAGACGCAAGCTCGCCCAACCCCCTCACACCGCTGATTTCATTTCGAAGCATCCGGGGACAACGCGCTATTTTGCGATCGTGCACCTCTACATCCACGTCCCCTTCTGCGCCCGCCGCTGCTCATATTGCGATTTCGCAATCGCGGTGCGCCGGGTCGTGCCTTCCGAGGGGTACGTCGAAGCCGTGGCGAAGGAGTGGGCGCTGTGGCAGAATCACCCCGTATGGGGCGAATCGCCGACTGTCGCGACGATCTACTTCGGCGGCGGAACCCCGTCGCGCCTCGATCCCGAGGGAATTGCGCGGCTCATCGCAATGGTCCGATCGAGCCGCCAGGTTGCCGCGGGTACCGAGATCACGCTCGAGGCGAATCCGGACGACGTAACCCCGGCGGCCGCCGCCTGCTGGGCTGCCGGCGGCGTGAATCGCGTGTCGCTCGGCGTTCAGTCCTTCGATCCGGCGGTGCTCGCCTGGATGCATCGCACCCATCGAGCCGACCAGGTTGCGCCTGCCGTCGAGATCCTGCGCGGCGCGGGAATCACCAACCTTTCTGTAGACCTGATCTTCGGCCTCCCGCGCGCGCTCGCCCGCGACTGGGCGCGGGACCTCGACACCGCCCTCGCGCTCGATCCGACCCATCTCTCGCTCTACGGCCTCACCATCGAGCCGCGCACGCCCCTCGGTCGCTGGGCCGGTCGTGGCGACGTGATCCCCGTGCCCGACGATGCGTACGCACTGGAGTTCCTGCACACCGCAGCAACGCTGCGCGCGCTCGGCTGGGAGCATTACGAAGTCTCGAACGCCGCCCGCCCCGGCTTCCGGTCCGCCCACAATTCCGCGTACTGGCGCCGCGCGCCGTATATCGGCCTCGGCCCGTCGGCCCACAGCGGGTTCGGCGCCGAGCGGCAGTGGAACGTCCGGGAGTGGGAAGCGTACCGCGAGGCGGTGGAGGCCGGCCGGCAGCCGCGCGACTCCGGGGAAACCGTCCCGCCCGATTCCGGACGCCTCGAGGATCTGTACCTCGGGCTCCGGACCGTCGAGGGCGCCCCCACCCGCCTGATTCCCGCAGCGATGGCTGCGGCCTGGGTCAGCGCCGGCTGGGGTGCCGAATCCGAGGGCCGTTTCCGGCTCAGCCCCGAGGGATGGCTGCGGCTCGACGCCCTCGTTGCCCAGGCGTCGTGACGGACCTTCCGCCGCGCCGGGCGGCTTCACGTAACGCCTTGCGGATTGTAGATTTATCGCATGTCGTCATCCCCTGAGCTCTCCGAGCGGCAGCTGCGGGTCCTGGATGCCGTGGTGCAGTCGTACATCGAGACGGCCGAGCCCGCGGGGAGCCAGATGATCGCGCGCCGGTTCGGGCTCGGTGTCTCGCCGGCCACCGTGCGGGGCATCATGAGCGAGCTGGAGGAGATGGGATTTCTCTTCCACCGGCACACGTCGTCCGGCCGGATCCCTACCGACAGGGCCTATCGGACGTACGTCGACCGCGTCATGCACCGCTCGACGCCGAGCAGCCACGAGCAGCTGGCGCTCCGGACCGAGCTCCAGGGCCGGGCGAGCGCGCTCGAGGAAATCCTCCGGCGGGCGGCGCAGGTCCTCGGCGTGCTCACGCAGGAGCTGGGCGTCGCCGTGGCGCCGGTGCTGGACAGCGTCGTGCTCGAGCGGGTGGAGCTGGTGCGGGTCTCTGCCGAACGGCTCCTGCTCGTGCTCAACCTCCGGAGCGGCGTCGTGCGCACCATCTTCGTGCGCGTGCCCGGCCAGATGGCGCCCGAATCGGTGAGCCAGATGACCCGGGTCCTCAATGAGCGGCTCGCCGGCCATACGCTGTACGAGATCCGCACCACGCTCGGCGACCGCCTGCGCGACGCACATGCCGCGGGCGAGGGTCGGGAGCTGCTCGACATCTTCATCGCGGAGAGCGAGGAGATCTTCTCCCTCGCCGATCCGAGCGGCGTGATGCTCGGCAGCGCGCAGATGCTCGCGGAGCAGCCCGAGTTCGCCTCGAACGCGCGCATGCGGGAGCTGCTCGAGCTCACCGAACGGCGCGACCTGCTGCGCGAGGCGCTGCAGGCGCGGCGCGGGGCAGGGCTCTCGATCACGATCGGCGGAGAGAACGACGACGCGCGCTTCAGCGACCTCACGCTCGTCACGTCGTCCTACAGCAAGGGCGACCTGCGCGGCGTCATCGGGGTCATCGGGCCGACGCGCATGCCGTACGACAAGATCATCGGGCTGGTGGAGCACACCAGCCGTCTCGTGGAAGGGTTGCTCGAGTGAACGACTATTACGACCTGCTTGGCGTGCCGCGCACGGCGTCGGAAGGCGACGTGAAGAAGGCGTACCGCAAGCTGGCCATGCAGTACCATCCGGACCGGAACTCCGCGCCGGACGCGGAAGCGCGCTTCAAGGAGATCACCGAGGCGTATGAGGTCCTGCGCGATCCCGAGAAGCGCTCCCGCTACGACCGCTACGGCAAGGCGGGGCTCGGCGGGGCCGCGGGCGGGTTCGGCGGGTTCCATCACGTGGACCTCTCCGAAGCCCTCAACATCTTCATGCGCGACTTCGGCGGCTTCGAGTCGATGTTCGGCGGCGGGGGGCGGAGCCAGGCGGATGCCCGGCGCGGCCAGGACATCCGCGTCACGGTCAAGCTCACGCTCGCCGAGGTGGCCACCGGTGTCCGGAAGACCGTCAAGCTCAAGACGCTCGAGCGCTGCGAAACGTGCGAAGGAAGCGGCGCGAAGTCCGGCTCGCGTCCGGCGACGTGCGGGACCTGCGGCGGGAGCGGGGAAGTGCGCCGAGCCGCGCGCAGCGTCTTCGGGCAGTTCGTCTCCGTCGCCCCGTGTCCCACGTGCGCCGGCGAAGGCCAGATCATCAAGGAGCCGTGCGAAGTCTGCCGCGGCGAGGGCCGGATTCGTGGCGAGCGGTCGGTCGTCGTGGAGGTTCCGGCGGGCGTCTCCGGCAACAATTACCTGACGCTGCGCGGCCAGGGCGCCGTCGGGCCGCGCGGGGGCCCGGCGGGCGACCTGCTCGTGATGCTCGACGTGAAGGACGACGACCGGTTCGAGCGCCACGGCGAGAACCTCGTGCACGATCTGGCGGTGTCGTTCTCCCAGGCCGCCCTTGGCGCGCGCTTCACCGTGCCGACTCCGTACGGAGACGAGACGCTCGAGGTCCCCCCCGGCACGCAGCCGGGCACCGTGCTGCAGCTCCGCGGAAAGGGACTGCCGCGCCTCGGCGGCTCCGGCAACGGCGATCTTCACGTCCGCGTGCACATCTGGACGCCCGAAAAGCTGTCGGCCGAGCAGGAAGCGCTCTTCCGCCAGCTGGCGGCGCTCGAGGGCGAAGCGCCCCGTCGCGGCTCCGGCTTCTGGTCGAAGCTCAAGGAAGCCCTCGGCGCGTGAGGCGCCGCGGGTGAGGCGGCCATCGTGAGCTGGTGGGCGGTCGACGTCGAGACCGCCCCGGAGCAGCGCGAGACGGTCGGCGCGTGGCTCGTGGCCCGCACCGGCCAGGCCGTCGAGGAGCGCGACGACGGCATCCTGGTGACGTTTGCGGAGAGCGAGCGCGGCGCCGACGAGCTCATCGAGGCGCTGGGCCGCACGCACGGCGCGCGCGCGACGCGCCGCCCCCTCGAAAACGTCGACTGGTCGGTGCGGTGGCGCGATGGCATCGAGCCGCGGCGTTTCGGACGCCTTACCGTCACGCCAACCTGGATCCCCGCTCCTGCCGGCGGTGTCTCCGTCGTCCTCGATCCCGAGTCCGCCTTCGGCAGCGGCGAGCATGGCTCCACACGGGCCGCGCTCACACTGCTCGAGCGGCACCTCCGCCCCGGCGATCGCGTCCTCGACCTCGGCAGCGGCAGCGGCATCCTGGCGATTGCGGCGGTGAAGCTCGGTGCTGCTCGGGCCACCGGCATCGAGGTGGACGACGACGCCAACGACATCGCCCGCGTGAACGCGGAGCGCAACGGCGTTTCCGACGCCGTCGAGTTCCTCACCGGAGATGCCGGCGATCTCGCCCCGCTGGCCGGCCCGGCCGATCTCCTCCTGTCGAACATCCTCCGGAACGTCAATACGGCGCTCCTTCCCTCCATCGCAACGGCGCTCCGGCCCCGCGGGTTCGCGATCTTCTCGGGCATGGAGGTCGCGGAAGCGCCGCTCTTCCGGCCGGCGCTCGAGGAGTCCGGTTTCGCGAGCGTCGACGAAGTCACGGACGCCGGCTGGTGGGCGGTCGCGGCGCGGCAGGAATGATCGTTCTCGTTCCGCGCGGCTCGGCGCACCCCGGCCTCACCATCCCGCTCGATGAGGACGAAGCCCATCACCTTCGCGTGCGGCGCGCGGAATCCGGCGAAGCCGTGGAGCTGCGCGACGGCGCGGGCCTCGCGGGCAGAGGGGTGCTCGCGGGCACCGGGCGTGCGTGGTCCGTCACCGTGACCGCGACGGAGATCGTTCCGCCGCTTCCCGCCCTCACGCTCGCGGTCGGTGCGGGAGACCGCGAGCGGTTTCTCTGGCTCGTCGAAAAGGCGGCCGAGCTCGGCGTCTCGCGCATCGTTCCCCTCGAGACCGAGCGCACCGCCGGCGTGGCGACGCGGCTGCGCGCCGTCCACCTCGAAAAGCTCGCGCGCCGTGCGCTCGAGGCGACGAAACAGTCGGGCGCGTGCTGGAGCCCCGACATCGGAGAGCTCGAGCCATTCCTGGAGTTCATCGCCCGGGCGCACTCCGGGGCTCGGTGGCTTGCGGACGCTGCGGGCGCGGCGCCCGTGCCGGGCGCGGGTGAGATCACCGTACTCGTCGGCCCGGAGGGAGGGCTCACCCCGGCGGAGCGTTCGGCGGCGGTCGCGGCGGGCTGGACACCGGTTTCCCTCGGACCCAACGTACTCCGGTTCGAGACCGCGGCCCTCGCCGCGGCAGCACATGTCGCGATTGCACGGCAGAGGAGGTCCTGATGGATTGCGTATTCTGCGGGATCGTCGCCGGCACGATTCCGGCCACGGTGGTGAAGCGCTCGGATGACGCGGTCGCCTTCCGGGACCTCGACCCGCGCGCGCCTTCGCACGTGCTCGTCATTCCGACGCGGCATCTTCCTGCCGTCCGAAGCGCCCGCGGCGCCGAAGGCGAACAACTGCTCGGCCGACTCATGTCCTTCGCCGCCGACGTCGCCTCCGAGCTGGGTCTCGACATCGGCGGCTACCGGATCGTCGCCAACACGGGCCCCGACGCCGGCCAGAGCGTCGACCATCTGCACCTCCACATCCTCGGCGGCCGCAAGCTCGGCTGGCCGCCGGGGTGAAGCAGGCCGGCAGGCCGACATGTGTTTCATGACCCGGCAAACTGCAGCACACGAAAACACGAAAGGACGAAAGGGGGCGGCGGCGGGCGAACCTCCGGGTGTGGGGCGGGCGGTGAGTGTGAGGTGGGTGCTGGCTGAATCGCGAAAGCGCGAAAGGCCTGCGAAACCCGCGAAAGGCTCCATGTGGCGGCAGGCTCCGAATCCGTGGTGGGTTCGGAGCGTATGTTTTTGTGGGCTTTCCCGTGGGCTCCGTGCGCTGGGCGTGCAGTGAGGCCACAAACAATTCATCAAACGCTGCCGGACACGTGGGGGCCTTCGCTCGGAGCCGGCCCTTTCGTGGTTTTCGCGGTTCTTTCGCGCTATCGCGCTTTCGCGATTCCGCCGAAGCCCGGCGTGCCGCGATGCCCGCCCGGCACGAGGAGCCCGCCCACGAACCGCCTCCATTCGTCCTTTCGTGTTTTCGTGTGCGCAGTAATCGCCCGGCGCCACCCGGAAAAGCGCCGGACAGAACCGGTCCCGCCTACCGCCCACCCCCCGCACTCCCTACTTTCCCCCCATGACCAACACCACCGCACCGAGCCCGCTCGCCGAGTCGCTTCAGGCGGCCATGAACGCCGCGCGGAAGGCGCAGGACAAGGAGCGCACGCTCGTCCTCGGCACCATCATCGCCAACCTCAAGAACCGGCGGATCGAGCTCCGGCGCGAGCCGACGGACGACGAGGTGGTCGAGGTGATCCGGAAGGGAGTCAAGCTGCGGCGCGAGGCCACCGAGCAGTTCGAGAAGGCCGGCCGCCCGGAGCTCGCGAAGGTCGAGCTCGGCCAGATCACCGTCCTCGAAGAGTTCCTCCCGCCGGCCGTGGACCCGGAAGAGATCCGGCAGGCCGTGCGCGCGGCGATCGCCGGGGGGGCGAAGGACATCGGCAAGGTGATGGGTCAGGTGCTCCCGAAGTTCAAGGGCCGCACCGAAGGAAAGGTGATCAACGACATCGTGCGCGAGGAGCTGCAGAAGGGATGAGCGAGGCGGAGGTCCCCGCCCCCGACGGGGTGTCGCGCCACGACGACCTGGCCGGCACCCCGTCGGTTTTGGACGATGCGCTGACGCGCGATGCGCTCGACACGATCGAGCTCGCCGCGGTGCTCGGCCTCGTCGCGGAGCACGCGGCCGGGGAGCTCGCGGCTGCACGGCTTCGCGCGCGCGGGCCGCGCGTGGACGTCGCCTGGATTCGCGGCGAGCTCGCCCAGGTCGGCGAGGTCGCCGCGCTCTTCCGTCGGGGGGATGCGCTGCGCGCGGAGCCGGTGCCGGATGTTTCCCGGGCGCTCGGCCGGCTGCGGATCGGCGGCAGCGTGCTCGACGGCGTGGAGCTCGCGCGCATCCGGCTCGTGATCGCGGCGGCGCGGCTGGTCCGCGACGATCTCGTGCGCGTCCGGGAATCGGCGCCGCTCGCGCAGGCGCTCGTGGCCGAGCTCCCGCCCCGTTCGGCCGAGAAGCGCCTCGAGCAGTCGCTCGACGAGGATGGGAACGTGCTCGACAGCGCGAGCCCGGCACTCGCGGCCGCGCGGAAGGAGGTGCACGCGGCGCGGCAGCGGCTGGTGCGCCGGCTCGAGTCGGTGCTCCGCTCCATCGACGCGTCGAGCGAAAGTACCGTGACCGTGCGCGGCGGGCGCTACGTCATCCCGGTGCGGCGAGACCTGCGCCACCGCCCGGGCGGGATCATCCACGACGAGTCGAGCAGCCAGGGCACGCTCTTCATCGAGCCGTCGGAAGCGGTGGAGTTCGGGAATGCGCTCCGCGAGGCGGAGATCGCCGAGGAGCGCGAAACGCTGCGCGTCCTGCGCGAGCTGACCGAACTGCTCCGCCCCGAACTTCCGACGCTCCGCGCCGCCTTCGAGATGTGCGTCGCCGTGGACGAGCTGGCAGCGCGCGCGCGGTACGCGGTGGGGACACGGGGCGAGGTCCCCGACGTCGCTCCGGCGCCGGCGCCGCTCACGGTCGCCGATGGCCGGCATCCGCTTCTCCTCGGCGCGGGCGGCGATGTCGTCCCGTTCGATCTCGTGCTCGAGGGAAGCGAGCGGACGGTCCTCGTGAGCGGCCCGAACACGGGCGGCAAGACCGTGCTGCTGAAGGCCGTCGCGCTGTTCGCTGCCATGGCGCAGAGCGGGGTGGTTCCGCCCGTGGGGCCGGGAACGAAGCTGCCGATCTTCACGCGCTTCGCCGCCGACATCGGCGACCGCCAGTCCATCGCCGCGAGCCTCTCGACCTTCAGCGCGCACGTTCGAACGCTGGGAGCCATCCTCGCCGAGGCCGACGACGCGACACTCGTCCTCCTCGACGAGGTCGGAAGCGGAACCGATCCGGCCGAAGGCGCCGCGCTCGCGGCAGCGACGCTCGTCTCGCTGACACGCCGCCGTGCCGTCACCCTGGCGACCACCCACCTGGGATCCCTCAAGACACTCGCCGCGCGCGAGCCGGGCGTGGTCAATGCATCGCTGCAGTTCGATGCCGCGACATTGACCCCGACCTACCGGTTCGAAAAGGGTGTCCCCGGCCGCTCGTACGGGCTCGCCATCGCGCGCCGCCTCGGGCTGCCCGGCGATGTCGTGAACGACGCGGAGACGCGCGTGCCCGAGGCGGAGCGCGGCCTCGATGCGCTGCTCGCTGCGGTCGAGGAGCGGCAGCAGGCCGTGACGCGCGAGCAGGAGCGGGTGGCGCGGCTCACCGAGGAATCCGAGGCGCTCGCCGCGAGGCTCGCGGCGCAGCACGAGGCGCAGGAGGCACGCGACACCGAGCTCCGTCGGCGCGAGAAGGACGCAGAGCGGCGCGCGCGCGAGCAGGCCCGCGCCTTCCTGCTCGAGTCGCGCGCCAAGGTGGAAGAGGCGCTGGGCGCTGCGCGTGCAGCCGCCGACGATGCGGCCGCCCGCGAGGCCCGCCGCACGCTGGAGGAGGCGATTCAGGCCGAAGGGGCCGCCCTGGCCGCGGAAGCGGTGCCCGAGCCCGGCCCGGTGGCCGACGACGGATCACGGCTCGAGCCCGGCCAGCGAGTGCGCACCCCTGCCGGAACCGTCGGCGACGTGCTGGAGCTCCGCGGCGATGGCCGAGCCGTGGTCCGGATCGGCGCCATGAAGCTCGTCGTCGAGTCGCGGACGCTCACGCGCGTGAGCGGGGGAGGGAAGCCCGAGCGGGCCGAGCCCGTGCGCGTGGACGCCGCACCGCCGGATGCCGCGCTGGAAGTGGACCTGCGCGGGATGACCGGCGACGAAGCGGAGTCCGCCACGATCGCGGCGGTGGACGCCGCCGTGCTCGCGGAGCAGCCTTATCTTCGGATCATCCATGGCATGGGGACCGGGGTCGTGCGCGAGCGCGTGCGCCGTGTCGTCTCCTCGGATCGCCGCGTCAAGACCTTCGCCTTTGCACCCCGCAATCTCGGCGGCACCGGCGTCACCATCGTCGAGTTCGACTGAATGATTCCCGAGGACGTGATCGAGCAGGTGCGCGAGAGCGCCGACGTCCTCGGCATCATCGGGGAATCGGTTCAGCTGAGGCGCACCGGCGCGGACTGGCGTGGGCCCTGCCCCTTTCACGGCGGGAAGAACCGCAACTTCGCCGTGATCCCGAAGAAGGGATTGTTCTACTGCTACGTCTGCCATGAGGCGGGCGATGTCTTCTCGTACCTCATGAAGCGCTTCGGCATGGATTATCCGACGGCCGTGCGCGATGTGGCGCGCCGCTCGGGGATCGTCATTCCGGAGCGGACCGAGCAGCCGGGTCCGGATCCGCACGCACCGCTCCATTCGGCCGCCGCTTCCGCCCATGCCTGGTTCTCGAAGCAGCTCGAGGAGCTTCCCGAAGCCGAAACCGCCCGGGCGTACCTCCAGAGCCGGGATATCAGCCTCGATACGGCGCGGAGTCTCGGGCTCGGGTACGCTCCGCGCGGCAAGGCGTTGTTCGAGGAGATGGGCCGGCTCGGCATCAGTGAAGCGACGCTGCTCGAGGCGGGACTCGCGGTGCGGCGCGACGATGGCAGCGTGGCTGCCCGCTTCCGCGGCCGGCTCATCTTTCCGATTCACGACCAGCGCGGACGCGTCGTAGCGTTCGGCGGCCGCATCCTCGGGGAGGGAGAACCGAAGTACCTCAATTCCCCCGAGTCGCCGATCTTCTCCAAGGGGAAGAGCCTCTACAACCTGAACGCCGCGCGGAATGCGATCAGGAAGGAAGAGACGGCCATCCTCGTCGAGGGATACTTCGACGTGATTCGCCTCGTGCTGGCCGGCATCGAGCACGTGGTGGCTCCGCTCGGCACGGCACTGACGCCGGATCAGGCACAGCTCCTGAAGAAGTACGCGCCGGTGGTGACGCTCCTCTACGACAGCGACCAGGCGGGTCTGCGTGCCACCTTCCGCGCGGGCGACGAGCTGCTGCGGCAGGGCGTCCGGGTCCGCGTCGCCACGATGCCGGCCGGGGAGGATCCGGATACGATCGTTCGGAGCGGAGGCGCGGCCGCCCTGCAGCCGATCCTCGACGATGCCGTGGATCTGCTGGAACGGAAGATCCAGCTGCTCGCCGCGCGCGGGTGGTTCGAGGACACCGAGCATCGGCGGAACGCGCTCGACCGCCTCCTTCCGACGATCCGCGCCGCCGCAGACCCGATCACGCGCGAGCTCTACCTCACTCGCGTGGCCGAGCGCTCCGGCGTGAGCAAGATCGTGCTCGAGCAGGAGCTGCGGCTGCAGCCCCGGCGCTACGCCGGCCCGCCGGCAGAGCGCCAGTCTGCCAGAGCGGCCATCGAAGTTCCGCCGGCCGAGGCGGATGGCGTGCGTGCCGAGGAGGAGCTGCTGCGCGTCCTCGTGCGGTCGCCGGAGTGGCGCGCGCGCGCGCGAGAGCTCATGCGGCCGGAGCACTTCGACCTTCCGGCGCATCGCGAGCTCTTCGAGGCGCTCATGGGCCTCCCGCCGAACGAGCCCGCCTCGCAGCTGCCGCCGTCGCTCAGCCACGCCGCGCAGCTCAAGTGGATCTCGGTGCGCGAGGCGGCCGAGCGGCTCGCAGGAGCGGACGTGGACGCGACCTTCACGGCCACGACCGCGGCACTCCTCTCGCGGCCCGAGCGCCGCGAGATCGACCGCATCGTGGATCCGATCGAGCGCCGGCGGCGGCTCGACGACCTCCTCCGCCGCTACGGCAAGGCCGAACAGGCGCGCTGGCTTCAGCGCGCAGTGAGGAAGCGGAAGTGAACGAAACACAGCAGGCCCCCTCGCTCCGGTGGGTGATCTGTCCGCCGCCGGACGAAGCGAAGGTGAGGCAGCTCGTCGCCGAGCTGCAGCTGCCCCATGCGCTGGCCGCACTCCTCGTGCAGCGTGGCCACGACACGCCCGACGCGGCACGGCGCTTCCTCCGCCCCTCGCTCGCCGAGCTGTCGGATCCCTACTGTCTGCTCGGCATGGCCGGCGCGGTCGATACGATCGTACGGGCCGTGCGCCGGGGCGATGGAATCCTCGTGCACGGCGATTACGACGTGGACGGCCAGTGCGCGTCCGCGGTGCTGACGCGTGCGCTGCGCGCCGCCGGCGCGCGGGTCACCCCCTTCGTCCCGCATCGCCTGCGCGACGGCTACGACTTCGGTGCGGCCGGCGTCCGCGCCGCGCGCGAAGCCGGTGTGTCGCTCGTCATCACCTGCGATTGCGGCATCACCGCGGTCGAGACCGTTCAGGAGGCGAAAGCGGCCGGGATCGAGGTCGTGATCACCGACCACCACCTTCCGGGCGCCGAGCTGCCGGATGCGGCGGCGATCGTGGATGCGCAGCAGCCGGGCGACACCTCGGGCCTCAACGCGCTCTGCGGCACCGGCATCGCGTTCAAGCTCGTCCAGGCGCTCGTGCCGGCGCTCGGCCTTCCGTCGAGCCTCCACCTGCACCTCCTCGACTACGTCGCGCTCGCGACGGTCGCGGACGTCGTCCCCCTCGTGGGCGAGAACCGGATCCTCGTCAAGCATGGCCTCCGGCTCCTCTCGGACAGCCGCTGGCCCGGCATCCGCGCACTCGTCGAGTGCTGCGGCCTGACCGGCCGGGACCTGCGCGCGGGCCAGCTCGGCTTCATCCTGGGCCCCCGCCTGAATGCAGCCGGCCGCATCGGCGATGCCGGAGACGGCGTGCGGCTCCTCCTCACGGATGATCCGGCCGAAGCCTCGCAGCTCGCGCGCCGGCTCGACGAGCTGAACGGGCAGCGCCAGTCGCTCGATCAGCGGATGCTCGAGGAGGCGCTGACGCAGGTGGAGCAGTATGCCGACCCGGCGCACTATCCCGCCCTCGTCCTGAGCGGCGACGCGTGGCACCCCGGCGTGGTCGGCATCGTCGCCTCGCGCATCGTCGAGCGCTATGGCCGGCCGACGTTCCTCATCGCCTTCGACGGTGACATCGGGAAGGGGTCGGGACGGAGCATCTCACGCTTCGACCTGCATGACGGCCTCGGCGACTGCGCCGACCTCCTCGAGCGGTATGGCGGCCACCGCATGGCTGCCGGGCTCACCATCCGCCGCGAGCATCTCGACGAGTTCCGCGAGCGCTTCGCGGCCGCCGCGCGCGCGCGATTGACCCCCGATGACCTCGGGCCGGAGCAGCGGGTGGATCTCGTCGTCGGGCTCGAGGAGGTCACGCCCGACTTCGAGCGCCTCTGCCGCTACCTCGAGCCGTGCGGCACCGGAAACCCGGGGCCGGTGTTCGGCGTGCGGGGGGCGCGACTCGTCGGACATGGGCGGGTGGGCGCGAATCACCTGAAGGGCGTGCTCGACGACGGTCGGGGCCGCCTCGGCGCCATCGGCTTTCAGTGGGCGGACCGCGTGCCCTGGCTCGCCGAGTCGAGCGGCCGGCTCGATGCCGCCTTCCGCGTCGAGCAGAACGTCTTCAACGGCACCACCTCGCTCCAGGCCCGGCTCGTCGCGCTTTCGCCCTGCCGGGACGGATGAGGATCGTAGCGGGCGTGTACGGCGGGCGCCGCATCGCGGCGCCGCGCGATGCGCGGGTGCGCCCGACGTCCGACCGCGTCCGCGAGGCGTGGATGAGCATCCTCGCGGAGGATCTCCCGGGCGCGCGCGTGCTCGATCTGTTCGCCGGGAGCGGAGCGCTGGGGCTCGAGGCCCTCTCGCGTGGCGCGGCGAGTGTGGATTTCGTGGAAATGCACCGTGCGTCGCTCGCGGCGCTCACCGCCAACATCGAGGCCCTCGGCGCCGGGGACCGCGCGCGCGTGCACCGGGGCGACGCCGAGCGCTTCATCGCGGCGCTTCCCGCCGGCGGATTCGACGTCGCGTTCGCCGACCCGCCCTACACGATCGACTACGCCACCCGGCTCGCGGCGCACTTCCATCGGGCCCCGTTCGCGCGCATTCTTTCGATCGAGCACCGCGCCGGCCTCGACCTCCCGGGCGGCGAGACCCGCCGCTATGGAGATACGGCCATCACCTTCTTCCACGCCACATGACGCGCATCGCGCTCTATCCGGGCTCGTTCGACCCGCCGACCCGCGGCCACGAGGACCTGATCCGGCGCAGCCTGGCCCTCTGCGACCATCTGATCGTCGCGGTCGCGCTCAACTCGTCGAAGCAGCCGCTCTTCACCGTCGAGGAGCGGCTCGAACTCCTGCGGCGCACGATCGGCACCGACGCGCGCGTCAGCTTCGAGACGTTCGACGGGCTGCTGGTGGACTTTGCCCGCGAGCGGGGCGCCACGATGGTGGTGCGCGGCCTCCGCGCGGTGAGCGACTTCGATTACGAGTTCCAGATGGCCCTCATGAACCGGCAGCTCAACCAGTCGGTCGAGACGGTGTTCCTCGTGCCGGCAGTGGATCTCACGTACCTGAGCTCGAGCCTGGTGCGCGAGGTGGCGCGGTACGGCGGGGATGTTTCGTCCATCGTGCACCCGGAGGTCGCCGCCGCCCTCACTCGCCGGTTCGCGCGATGAACTTCCGTGCGGACCTGATCTCCCGCGCCCGCGGCCGGCGCGCGAGGATCGTGTTCGCGGAGGGCGAGGACCCGCGTGTTCAGGCCGCGGCCGAGCGGCTCCGGTCCGAGGCGATCGTCGAGCCCATCCTGCTCGGACTCGGCGGCGTCGATCCGGGAAAGGATCCGCGGCTGCAGCGCGTCGCCGAATTCCTCAGGAGTCGCCGGCCGGACCGCGTGCACGACGGCGTGCACGCGCTCGATCTCGCCGCCGATCCGCTCAACTTCGCCGCGGCGCTCGTCGCGTTCGGGGAGGCGGAGGGGTGCGTGGCCGGAGCCGTCCGCACCACGGCCGAGGTGATCCGCTCGGCGCTCTGGGCCCTGGGCACCGCGCCCGGGGTGAGCGTCGTCAGCTCGGCCTTCTACATGATCGTGACCGACGGGCGGGTGTTCACGTTCACCGATTGCGCGGTCGTCCCGGAACCGTCGCCCGACCAGCTCGCCGAGATCGCGCTCTCGGCCGCGCGGGACCGGGTGCGGCTGGTGGGAGACACCCCGCGGGTGGCCTTCCTCTCGTTCTGCACGCACGGCAGCGCGAAGGGGGCGAGCGTCGATCGCGTGCGCGAGGCCGCGGCGCGGTTCCGGCTGCTCGCGCCCGGAATCGTGTCGGACGGCGAGATTCAGGCCGATGCGGCGCTCGTTCCCGCGATCGGCGAGCGGAAGGCGCCGGGCTCGCCGATCGCGGGCCGCGCCAACATCCTGGTCTTCCCCGATCTCGACGCCGGCAACATCGGCTACAAGCTGGTGCAGCATCTCGGCGGTGCGGTGGCGCTGGGGCCGATCCTCCAGGGCCTGCCGAAACCGATGGCGGACCTCTCGCGCGGGGCGACGGCCGATGATATTGTCGAGGTGGCGGCGATGGTCGCCCTGCAGGGAGAATCGAACGCCACAACGGGAGCGACGTGATGGGCTTCAGCGAGACCAGGCAGAACGGCGTGGTGGTGGTGCGGGCGGACGGGCAGCTCATCGTCGGCAACCGGCACGAGCTCAAGGACCTCGTCAGCCGCCGGCTCGCGGCAGGGGACCGCCGCTTCGTCATCGACTTCACCGGCACCGGGTACATCGACTCCTCCGGCCTCGGTGCCCTCGTCACCATGTCGAAGCAGGTGCGCGAACAGGGCGGGGAGCTGCGGATCGCGGGGCTGAACGACGACCTGCGCGCGCTCTTCGAGCTCACCAAGCTCGATACCCTCTTCATGATCTCCGACTCCGCGGACCAGGCCCTCGCGGCGTTCTGAGCGGCTCGCGCCGTGACCACGCTCCGCCTTTGCGTCCGCCGCGCCACGGTCCAGGAGCCTGACGGGCCGGCCACGTCCGTGACGGTGCGCCTGCCGAGCGACGTGGACTGCATCGAGGAAGCGGTTGCCCTCCTGACCTATCACTGCACCACCGGCCTGCGCACCAGCGAGCGGCTGCGGTTCCGCCTCCAGGTCGTGCTCGCCGAGGCCATCGCGAACGCCATCCTGCGCGGCAACTGCGAAGACGCGGGCAAGTGCGTCGAGGTGCGCGCAGTGCTCGTCCCAACGGAGGTCCGGCTCCACGTGACGGACGAGGGGCCGGGCTTCGACCCCGGGTCGATCCCGGAGCCGGTCACGCCCACGCGCCTGCAGGAAGCGCACGGGCGTGGCCTCTTCCTCATTCGTCACCTGGCGGACTCCGTCGCCTTCACCCCCCGGGGGAATTCCATCTGCATCACGCTGCGCCGACAGTAAACCGGCTCGACAGCGCGCTGGAGGAGCTCGAGGCCCGCCGCAAGGAGCTCGAGCTGCTCTACACGCTGAGCGAAGTGCTCGGCCGCACGGTGAGCCTCCGTGTCGCCGCCGAGCGCATCGTGCGCGAGGTGAGCGCCGTGGTCGGCGCGCGCCGCGCCTCGCTCATGGTGTACGACGAGCGCGCGCACGAGCTGCGCAACGTCGCAGCCGAAGGGTTCACGGCAGGCGACGTGCCGCCGGTGCCGGTGGACGATCCGCGCTCGGTGGCGGCGCGGGTCTTCCGGGAGCAGTGCGTCATCATGCACGATCCCGACGCGGTGGCCGCCGACGGTGTCACCCCGTTTCCCGAGCGCGTGTACTCGGGCGGGCCGTTCCTCAGCGTGCCGATCCGCTACGCCGCGCCCGGCGCACCACCGCGCTGCGTCGGCGTGCTGAGCTTCACGGAGCGCGAGAGCGGCGCCCGGTTCACCGAAGCCGACCGCCGGCTCGTCACGGCGATCGCGAACATGGTCGCCGTGGCCATCGAGAACGCGCGGCTCGTGGGGCGCGAGCGCAAGCAGCAGCGCCTGCGGCGCGAGCTCGAGCTCGCCGCCGATCTCCAGCTCCGCCTCCTCCCCTCGCCGACGGTGCTCCATGGCGACGCGGTGGTTGCGGCGCGCTGCGTGCCCGCCGAATGGGTGGGCGGCGACTTCTACACGTTCAGCCGCCACGGCCACGGCCGGGTCGGCGTCATGCTCGGCGATATCTCTTCGCACGGCTTCTCGGCGGCGCTCGTGATGGCGCTCGTGCTCAGCGCGGCAGGCATCCACGCGGGTGCGGCATCCACGCCGGACGAGACGCTCGCCGCACTCCTCGAGAGCCTGGCGGGCGAGCTGGCGCGCACCGAGATGTACCTCTCGGTGTTCTACGGCGTGATCGACCCGAAGACGTCTCGACTCTGCTACGCGAATGCCGGCCATCCGCACGCCTTCCGGATCGGTGCGGCGGGGGCGGCGCGGCTCGAGGCCACGGCCCCGCCGCTCGGTCTCGCGACGGTCGACAGCATCCGCCGCGAGCTCGTGGACTGGGCCAGGGACGATCTCCTCTGCCTCTGGACCGACGGGCTCGTGGACGCGCGATCGCCGGTGGGCGAAGCGTTCGGGGAACACCGGCTCCTCGCGACGCTCTCGCGCCTCCGCGAATCATCGCCGGACGACATCGTCGCCGCCGTGATGGACGAAGTGCACGACTTCGCCGGCGCGGGGGGGGACGACCGGACGCTGCTCGTCCTCCGCATGCGGTGACCGCGCCCTCGTGAGCGCGTCGCGCCCGAAGCGGCGGCTCGGGCAGCATTTCCTCTTCGATCCGCGGCTCCTCGGCCGCATCGCGGACGCCACGCTCGCGGGTCCGGGCGACACGGTGCTCGAGATCGGGCCGGGGCCCGGCGGTCTCACGACGGCCCTCGTGGCGCGTGCCGGACGTGTGGTCGCCATCGAGAAGGATCCCGATGTGCTGCCCGGACTTCGAAGCCGCGCGCCCGCTGCGGTGATCCTGGAGGCCGACGCGCTCGAGACCGACTGGCATGCGGCCGCGGGGCACCCCGATCCGTCGCAGTTCATCATTGCCGGCAACATCCCCTACAACATCACGTCGCCGCTCATCGACAAGGCCCTCGAGTCGCCCTTGCCGGCGCGCATCGTCTTCCTCGTGCAGAAGGAAGTGGCCGAGCGGATCGCGTCGGGGCCGGGGTCCGGCGCATATGGCGCGCTCTCGGTCGGCGTGCAGGCGGCAACGCGCGTGGAGCTGCTCTTTCACGTGCCGGCCGGTGCGTTCCGGCCGCCGCCCAAGGTGGACTCCGCGGTCATTCGCCTCACGCCGCTCGATGCGCCGCTCGTCCCGGAGGATCGCCGCGCCTCATTCCGCCGCTTCGTCGTGGCCCTCTTCGGCCTGCGCCGCAAGCAGCTCCAGCGCGGCCTCCGCGCCGTCACCGGCCACCCGGGCGAGACGATCGTAGCGCTGCTCGAAGGCCTGGGTATCGATCCGGCCGCGCGCGCCGAGACGTTGACGCCGGGGCAGTTTGCGGAGCTGCACCGGCGGGTGGGAGAGATCTGGGCGGGGGAGAGTTGAGGACGGCACACGAAAACACGAAAGGACCGAGCGGCGTGGACGGGCGGTGCTTTCGGTGTCAGGCAGGGCGATACGTGCGGACGGGTGATGGTTGAATCGCGAAAGAAAAGCGAAAGACGCGAAACGTTCCGTTTGCGGGCAGGCTCCGAATCCATGGTGGGTTCGGAGCCTTTGCTTTTGTGGGCTTCCCGTAGGGCTCCGTGCGCCGGGTGCGCAGGGAGCCCACAAACAGTTTCTTCTGACTCTGCCGGACGAGCGGGGGCCGTGACTCGAGCGGAAGCTTCCGTGGTTTTTCGCAGTTCCTTTCGCGCTTTCGCGTTTTCGCGATCTGAGGAACGCCGAGCCGACCG
>DAINRR010000034.1:0-28832 GCA_036741715.1 Gemmatimonadales bacterium | reverse complement strand
GGAAACGCCGCTGGACGCGCGAGGACGTCACCGTTTTCCGCCCTTTTCCGGCTTCCTGGTCTTGACCTCGACGATCGCCCGCGCTGCCCGCTTCTTGCGCTCGTTCGCCAGCAGCCACTGCTGCGGGATGCTCGCGATGTTGCTCACCGCGTAGTAGAGATTGAGCCCCGAGGCGAAGTTGATGAACAGCACCGTCATCATGACCGGCATGATGTAGAGCATCGCCTTCATCTGCGGGTTCGGCTCCATCCCGGCCTGGCCCACCTTGCTGAGCACGTACATCGACCCGCCCATCACGAGCGGGATGATGTAGTAGGGGTCCTTCTGGGCGAGGTCCGGAAGCCAGAGGAACGACTGGCCGCGCAGCTCGATCGCGTTCTGGAACACGAAGAAGAGCGCGAAGAGCACCGGCATCGGGAGGAGCATGGGCCAGCACCCGCTCATCGGGTTGACGCCATACTCCTTGTAGAGCCGGAACATCTCGACCTGCAGCTGCTGCGGGTTGTCCTTGTAGCGCTCCTGCGCCGCCTTCAGCAGCGGCTGCATTTCCTGCATCTTCATGTTGGCGCGCATCGCCTTCTGGTTGAGCGGCCAGAGGATCACACGCACCAGGATGCCGAAGAGCACCAGCACCATGCCGTAGGCGAGATTCAGGTTCTCGTGCATCTGCACGAGGAGCCAGCGCACCGGCACCGCAAAGAAGCGGACGATGGTCCGGAAGCCGGGCCAGCCGTACGGGTTCACGTCGTCGAAGCCGTGGCCCATCGCCTTCAGGCGATCGTATTCGAGCGGCCCGATGTAGGCCGCATAGCTCACGAGGCCGCTGGCGGGCACCGGCATCGTGGCCACGACATGCACGTCGTCCTCGAACTTGGTCTCGACGGGTGCGGCCGTGGCACGCACGCCGCTGATACGGCCGCCCCGGCCTCCTGCCGAGTCGAACGCGAACACGCTCGCCACGAAGTACTTCGACTTGATCGCCGCCCATTCGAACGGCCCGCTCAGGAGCGAGGTCTCGCCGGCGTCGAGGCTCCGGAAGTCGGTACGATCGGCTCCGTCGGGATCCTTTACCACGATGGCGTAGGCGCCGAAGTTCTGCGCCGAATCGATCTCCGTGTTCCGCAGCCCCCGACCCAGGTCGATCAGTGCGAGGGCTCCGTCCGGACCCACCCCGCTCACCCGGCCGGACACCCCGATCCGGTAATCCGCCATGAAGGTATAGGTGAGTTCGATGGCGATGGGGCCTTCGCCGCCGCTCAGCGTGAGGGATGCCGGCGCGTCACCCACGGTGATGTCCCTCGCCGAGGGCGTGAGCACCCACCGGTCGATGGGGATCGTGTCGCCACCGGCCACGAGGCGGAACGCCAGGAGCTGGCTTCCCGGCTTCACGATCTGCGCCGGTGCCGAGTCGCCGGGCACCATCGAGCGATAGTCGTTGAGCGTGGCCGCGACGAGCCGGCCTCCCTGCGTGCTGATCGTGTAGGTGTAGAGCGCCGAGCGGACGGTGATCGCCTCGGCGGCGCGCGCGGATGGCGGAGGCGCAGCCGAATCGGCGGATGCGGCCCCGGGGATCTGCACGGGGCCATCGGCACGCGGTTCGACTGGCGCCGCCGGCACGGGCTCCGACGCCGTCGTATCCGCGACGCCGGGGCCGACCGGGGCCGGCTTCTTCAGGAAGAAGGTCGGCGCGAGCGCGATCAGCATCATGAGCGCGACGGCCCAGATGGCTCGACGATCCATGGACTCAGGTCACCGGTTCAGGGAACAGGATCGACGCCACCCGGATGAAACGGGTGGCACCGGGCCAGGCGCCGCGCTGCGAGCCAGGAACCCTTGAGGGCGCCGTGCCGCTCGAGCGCTTCGAGCGCATACTGGGAGCAGGAAGGTGTGAAGCGGCAGCTCGGCGGCAGCGCGGGCGAGATCGCGATCTGGTACCCGCGCACGAGCAGCATGAGCGAACGGCGCGGAAGACTGCCCAGCGTCGGCACCGCTCACCGCGCGAGCGTGGCGTCGCGCCAGGCCAGGAGCTGGCGCCGAAGCTCGGCGAACGGAACCTCGTACGCTTCCCGGCGCGCGCGAATGATGAGATCGGTGGCTGGTTGCTGCGGAAGGATCTCGCGGCGCCAGATCTCCCGGAGCCGGCGGCGCAAACGATTGCGGGCCACCGCGGTCGCCCGGAACTTCGGAACGATCAGTCCCATGCGCGGATGGCCCGTCATGTTGTCTGCCCAGATCATGTCGAGGTGCTCGGTCCGCCGGCGCCGGCCTCGTGCAAGGCACCGGCGGATCTCAGAGGCCCGTGCGAGCCGATGAGCTCGCCCGAGGCGCTCCGATGGCGTCAGAAGCTCCCGTGCTTCGACGGAAGCGAGACGACGAGCCGCTTCCGACCCTTCTTCCGGCGACGCGACAGAACGGCGCGGCCCCAGCGGTCCGCCATGCGGGCGCGAAATCCATGCTTTGCGATCCGGCGCTTGTTGCGCGGACGATACGACGGCTTCATCGGTTCCACCCTCCAGTGAGCCCGGAAAGCTAGCCGGGACAAGGGGGTCGGTCAAGCGGGCGTGACGGTGGTCGGGGTCGGGCCGGGTTGAACTGCGCACACGAAACCACGAAAGGACGAAAGGGGGCGGTGCGTGGGCGAGCCCGTCGTGCCGGGCGGGCATCGCCGCAGGCGGGGCTTCGGCGGAATCGCGAAAGCGCGAACGACGAAAACTACGAAAGGGCCCGCTCGAGCGGCGGCGCCCGCGTGTCCGGCCGAGTCTGACGAATTGTTCGTGGGCTCCCTGCACGCCCGGGCGAACGGAGCCCACGGGAAAGCCCACAAAACAAACGCTCCGAACCCACCACGGATTCGGAGCCTGCCCGCACACGGAGCCTTTCGCGGGTTTCGCTGTTCTTTCGCGCTTTCGCGATTCAGCCAGCGCCCACCTCACACCCTCACCGCCCGCCAGACACACCGGAAGCCCGCGGCCTCCGTCCCCTTTCGTCCTTTCGTGCTTTCGTGTGCCGCTGTTCAGCCACCCCGACCCGGATCCCGCGGTCGTGCCCCATCGCTGCCGTGCTCGCAGAGATCCGCGAATCTCCGTCGCAGAAAGGACTTGGCGTTTTCGCTGATTCCGTCGTTCCGTTCGTCCGTCTTTCCGCCCATTTTTCGCCGATTGACTTTTCCACAACGCGCCCGTAACATCTCCTGCCCTTGGATCACCCTTCCAATATTTGAGTGTAGATGCAGCCGTCCGCCAGGGAAGCTTGGAAGCGCATTCTCGATGAAGCGCAGCAGGAACTTCCCGATCACACGATCCGCACCTGGCTCGAGCCGACGGAGGCCATTGCCCTCGAAGAGGGACGCCTCGTCGTCGGCGCGCCCGATCAGTTCGCCGTCGAATGGAACGAGTCGAAGCACGCGGGGATCCTTTCACGCATCGCCGAGCCCGTGGTCGGTCGGCCCACGGCCGTCGTCTTTCGCGTGCTCGAGGACCGGCAGAAGCGCCCGCAGATGGACTTCTTCGTGGCCCCGGCCCCGCCGAGCGCTGCGCCGGCCGTGTCCGTGAATCCGAGCACCCAGCCGCTCAACGAACGGTACACCTTTCAGCATTTCGTCATCGGCAAGTCGAACGAGCTCGCCGCCGCCGCCGCGCATGCCGTGGCGGAGTCCCCCGGCAAGACCTACAACCCCCTCTTCATCTACGGCGCTACCGGGCTCGGCAAGACCCATCTCATGCAGGCCATTGCACATACGGTCTGTCAGAGGAACCCCGAGACGCGTGTGCTCTACGTCGGCGCCGAGCAGTTCATCAATGAGGTCATCGAGAGCATTCACGGCCGGACCATGCCCGAGTTCCGGCGGCGCTACCGGAGCGACGTGGACCTCTTCCTGGTGGACGACGTGCATTTCCTCGAAGGCAAGGAGATGACGCAGGAGGAGTTCTTCCATACCTTCAATGCGCTCTACGAGGGGAACAAGCAGATCGTCCTCACGTCGGACCGCCCGCCGAAGGAGATTCCGGGCCTGGAAGCGCGGCTCGTGAGCCGCTTCGAGTGGGGCATGGTGGCCGACATCGGCCAGCCCGACCTCGAGCACCGGATCGCGATCCTCCAGAAGAAGCAGGAACAGGATCACCTCGAGCAGACGATCCCGGACGACGTGCTCCGCTTCATCGCCGAGCACGTGCGGTCGAGCGTGCGCGAGCTCGAGGGATGCATCATCAAGATGCTCCTCTACGCCTCGCTCAAGCACAAGGAGATCTCGATCGAGCTCGCGCGCGAGGCGCTTTCGGACAAGATCCGCGCGGGAGAAGCCGACGGCGAGCCCCGGCCCCTGCCGACCATCAACAAGGTGCAGGAGGTCGTGGCGCGCCGCTGGGGCGTGACGCCCGAGGGACTCCGGAGCAAGGCGCGCATCAAGACGCTCACCGTCCCGCGCCAGATCGCCATGTTCCTCGCGCGCGACCTCCTGCAGATGCAGCTCGTCGAGATCGGCCAGGCGTTCGGCGGCCGCGATCACTCGACGGTCATTCATAGTGTCGACAAGGTGACGCGACAGATGGCGCGCGATCGTGTCTTTCGCGACCGCATCGAGCACGCACGGCAGGAGCTCACCGCGGCGGATTGACGACTATCCCCACACGAGTCCACGCGTGGATATCGTGCGTGTTGGGAATCTCGAAGCGCGTGGGGAAGCGGGGAGAAACGGGAGGGATGTCCGCACTCGACACATCGAGTCCGCGCGAGCGATGTCACCTAACCGTTACCGTACGCTGATGCTTGGGGAGTCGGTCCACATTTCCAGAGACTCTACTGCTACTGCTAGTTTATAAAATAGGTTGGAAGTATCTGTTTATAGCATCCCGAGGAGACGCATGAAGTTCACGATCACGCGGGAGCAGCTGCAGGAAGGACTCGTCGCGGTAGCGGCCAGCGTTCCGTCGAAGACGACGCTGCCGGTGCTGTCGAACATCCTGCTCGAAGCGACCCGGGACGGCATCCGGCTCTCGGGCACCGACCTCGACATCGCCGTCGCGACGACGGTGAGCGCATCGGTGGACCAGGAGGGAGCCATCACGCTTCCCGCGCGCAAGCTCGTCGAGATCGTGCGCGAGCTGCCGAGCGCCTCCATCCGCATCACTGCAGCCGGGGAGCAGCGCGTCACGATCGAGTGCGGACGCTCCCGCTTCCGCCTCCTCGGCCTCCCCAAGGAGGAGTTCCCCGCCTTCCCCGCCGTCAAGTTCGACAAGGCGTGGCATGCGACGTCGGGCGATCTGCAGAAACTCATTGCCCACGTGGCCTTCGCCGCGAGCACCGAGGAAAGCCGCCCCATCCTGAACGGGGTGCTCTGGGAGCTCCGCCCCGAGCGGATGCGCATGGTGGCCACCAACGGCCATCGCCTGGCCCGGATGGACGTGCCGGCCACCGCGGGGAGCGGCGCTCAGGCCGATCTCATCGTCCCGCCGAAGGCGCTCGAGCAGATCCGCCGCCTCTTCGCGTCCGACGAGCAGGTCGAGATCGCCAGGAGCGAGAACCATCTCGGCTTCCGCTCGAAGACGACCCAGATCTTCACGCGCCTCATCGAGGGGCCCTACCCGAACTACGAGCAGGTCATCCCGCGAGAGAACGACAAGTCCGCCACGGCGGACAAGTCGGCGCTCACGGCGGCGTTGCGGCGCATGAGCATCGTCGCGAGTGACCAGACCCACCGGATCCGCATGGCGTTCGCGAACGGCTCCTGCAAGCTCTCCGTGCAGACACCCGACCTCGGCGAAGCGCAGGAAGAGGTCACGGTCAGCTACGAGGGAGACCCGCTCGAGATCGGCTTCAATGCCTCCTACATGCTCGAGATCCTCAAGTACATGCCGACCGACGAGGTCCGCATGACCTTCAAGGCCCCCGAGCGCGCCGCCACCTGCGAGCCCGTCGGCTGGGACGACCCGGCGTCGTTCTTGACGCTGGTGATGCCGTTGCGGCTGGTGGACTAGGAGGACGGAAAGACGGAAAGACGGAAAACTGCGACGGGCGGAGATCTAGATCACGATCTCCGCCCGCTATTTTCCGGGGTCCTTCCGTCCTTCCGTCCTTCCGTCCTTCCGTCCTGACCCTACACCGCCCCCCCATTCAACCGCTCCACCTCCAGGTCCGCTTCCGTCTTCGGCGCCGCCTGGCGGGCCCGATGCTCACGCCAGCGGAGCGATGCGTTGTTGCGGAGGTCGTCGATGGTGTGACCGATCCACTCCCGCGTCTCCCGGCCCCCCTGAGGGGTGAGCAGCGCCGCGATCGCGGCACCGGCGACGGTGCCCAGCGCCGCGTAGAGCGCGCCGTTGTCTCCGGTCGATGGAGCCTTCGACCTCCGCTGGCCGTGCGGACCGCCGCCGCGATGGCGCCGCCGCCTGGCCTCCGACAGCCGTTCGGAAGCGACGCTCCCAAGCCGCTCCACGCGCTCCGGGATTTCGAGGTGGCGCAGCTTCCGGGCAACGCGCTTGCGTGTATCCCGGCCGGCCTCCGTCGCGACGAGCAGTGCCACGCCGGCGCCTACCGCCGCCGCCAGCGCGATCGTGCCGAGGCCGCCGCTCCGAGTGGTGCGCGGATCGTCCAGGATGTCGAACTCACTCATGCTGTAGCTCCGGTCGGGGGCGATTGGAACCTACATCATTCCAGTTCCCGCCCTTTCCGGCTGTGACTCAGGGCACAGGGGCGTCTCTGGTTTCCTCCGGCTGCTCCGTGTCATCTCTTGGCGGCTCGACGACGACGGGCCGGGCAATGCTGTCGGCAACGGCGTCGGGAATTCGCTGCGGAACGCTGGCAGGGCGCTCCGCGAGGCGACCCTGCATCCGCCGCAGGATGTGCGCTTGCCTCCATCGCATTCGCCCGGGCTGGTGTGCCGGGTTGGAGGCGAGCGGAAACGGGAGGGAACCGGCCAGTGCCGCCGCCTCGCTCCGCGTGAGCGATGCAGCCGGCCGTCCGAAGTACTTCCGGCTTGCCGCCTCCACGCCCCAGACGCCGTCGCCCAGCTCGGCCACATTGACATAGAGCTCGAGCACGCGGTCCTTGCCGAGCGCCCGCTCGAGCCGGTACGCGGTCACGGCCTCCTTCAGCTTCCGGAGGGGATTGCGCGACGGTGAGAGATAGAGGTTCTTGGCAAGCTGCTGGGAGATCGTGCTGGCGCCGCGGAGCGCATTGCGCCGCTCCCAGACGCCGCCAAGGGAGCGGAGGAGCTCCGCCACGTCCCGCGGCGAGGTCCAGGAAAAGCGGTTCCGGCGATAGCCGAGTGCCCGGCGGAGTTCGATGAAGTCGATGCCGCGATGGGTCCAGTAGCGGTGATCCTCGCCGACCAGGACCGCGCGGGGAACGTGGCGCGAGATGGAGTCGAGTGGCACCGGGCGATACGCCTCGATCGTGCCGCGCATCCGCATGAAAGCGGTCTCGCGCGGGAAGTGCGTGCGGTACCAGGCCGGCGGGGGCCAGACGGCAAACAGCCACAGCACGAAGAGCGCTGTGGCTGCGGCCGCGCCAGGCAGGATCCGGCGGGTAAGGCTCACCTGCTCAGCGGGATGCGATCGGCGTGACCTGGATCGTGCCTGACTGCGTGGCCTGAATCGACTGGCCCACCTCGGGAACCGTGATCGTCACCTCGTTCGTCTCGGTACCGTCGAGTCCCGCCGGCCGTCCATCCATGCCGATGAAATGGGTGAACCGGCGCTCACCCTTCGATTCCATTTCGAGCGTGCGGCCCAGCTGGGAGCCCGTGCCTTCACGGGTAAAGGTGCCGGTCGCCACGATCGGCAGGACCGACTCGCCCCGGCGCGTGGCCGGCGTGCCGGCGACGTACTGCATGATGGCCCGCTCCTGCACGTCGAAATTGTCCGCCTTGGTCGGGGCGTCGGTGGTGTCGCTCCACCGCGCGCCGGCGCGGACCGAGCTGCTCGGGAAGCGCGGAAAGAGGAGCTGGATCAGCGCACCGACCTGGTCGCCGATCATGCTCTTCTGGCTGGGTCGGAGATCGCTGACCTCGCCATCGGCCGCCACGTTGGCCGTCCACTCCGTGCCCCGCGCGCTGTCGAGCGACGCCTGTGGAAGCGGCGCCCCCGAGACGTCGAGAGAATCCAGCGCCACTTCGGCGCGAAGGCCTGCGCCCCGCTTCTCGGTGCGCAGGGAAAGCCAGGCACTCCGGCGGAACGACTGCCGCTGCGCGCTCCCGTCCGGCATGGTGACCGATACGGTATCGAACCGGTCGATCCGGAAGCGCGATGCGCCCGCCGCATACTCGATCTCGCGCCCGCGGCCTTCGGAGGGTGTGACGACTTCGGCCGGCGCCTCGCGCGAAGGGCCCGGCGCGGGTGAGGGGCTCCTTTCCGGCTGCGACGCGGACGCGCAGCCGGAAAGGATGGCCATCAGGCCAAGGGCGCGCTTCACCGGAGCAGCGTGATGGTGACCGCGGACACGGTCGACATCGGGATCGGCTCGGCGCTCTGCGGAACGCTGAACGACATGCTGGCGTTGTCGTTGAACGTGCCGTCCACCACGAAGCCCTGGGTGGACCGCTGGAAGGTCCCGGTCTGCGTGCCGGTGCCTTCGAACGCCACGCCGGCGTCGTTCGCCCCGCCGACCGAATAGGTCCCGGAGACGTCGAGCTTCATGGTCTTGTCGCTTCCGACCGCGGCACCCTCGCTGGCCTTGTAGGTCACGATGGACCGGCGGCTCGTCGGCATGCCGTTCGCCGTGTCCGACGTGGCGGTCGTGTCCGTCCACGTGTCCCCCGCCTTGGCGTTCGGCTTCACCGCCGGAAAGAGGCTGTGCAGGAGGCCGCGCAGTGCCGTGCCCCCGCCGGCCGTCGAGTCCGCGGCCTTCTCGGTGAAGTTGGTGAGCTTCCCGTCCGCTCCGATGTACGCCGAGCCGCTGGCGCCCTTGCTGCGGTTCAGCACGGCGGTGATGGTGGGCTCCGCGTCGGCATCGGGGATGAGCGAGTCGACGGTGCCGCGCACCGTGCGGCCACCCGCGCTGTCGTCCACGACGACGGTGAGGTATGCCGAGTACCCCATGGCCACCTTCTGCTCGCCCTGGCCCATGGCGCTTGCGTCGATGGTCTGCTCCATCCGCTGCACGATCCTGTACTTGAGCGTCGTCGGTGCCGCAGCCTCACCGATCGGGAGGAACAAGGCGCTCGAGGCGAATGCCGCGAGCGTAAATGAACGGCGATGCATGGGTCCTCAACGGGCTGAAGTCTCTCGGGCAGGACCAGCTCCTGCGCCGACCGGGTTTCCCGGGACCGGAAAAATACGCAACGGCCCCCAGGAGTGCACCTGGGGGCCGTTGCAAGGGCCGGGCCGTAAGCCGAGTTCTGTTCCGCCGGGTGTGACCCCGGGGGATGGTCATCTGTCTGGGACGGTCGTCGCCGACCGCCTCGAGCAGCCTACCCGCGGCTTCCTTCGCTTTCGCTCAGGATTGTCGGTGTGGGTCACACCTCGCCGCTTATTTGGCCTTGCTCCGACTGGGGGTTGCCGTGCCACCGCTGTTGCCAGCGGCGCGGTGGGCTCTTACCCCACCGTTTCACCCTTACCCGGCGGTTTCCCGACGGGCGGTCTGTTTTCTGTGGCCCTGTCCGTCGCCTCGCGGCGCCCAGGCGTTACCTGGCAGTCTACCCGATGGAGCTCGGACTTTCCTCGGACACCCGAAGGCGCCCGCGACCATCGCATCCGACCCCGGATGGAATCTAATATCGGCAGCCGTCCTTCCGTCCTTCCGTCCTTCCGTCCCCCGCCTACGACACCGCCTCCCCCAACGCCGCCAGCCCCAGCCTCGCCTCCCGCAGGTACGGCTCGAGCGCCGGGTCGGCTCCGCTCCACTGGACCAGCACCCGCTCGTATTCCTGCCGGGCCTCGCGGACGTGGCCCATCTTGGCGTGCGCCGCTGCCCGGAGCAGCCGCACCTGGCCGACCATGCCCCACCGCGGATCGAAGCCGCGCGATGCCGACACGTCGGGCTCGAAGCTCGAGAGCAGATCGAGCGTGGTCTGGTAGTCGCCGAGCAGGTAGTACGCGCGCGCCGCGAGCGGGCGATGGTAGACGACGTACGGCGTCTTCCGCATCGTCGTATCCGGCTCGGCCAGAACGCGCCGCGCTCCCGCCGAGTCATCACGCCGGAGCGCGAGCAGGGCCTCGACCTCACGGACCGGCGCCTCGCCCGTCAGTGCGCGCAGCTCGACGAGGGCGCTCGTATCCCCCTCGACTCCGGTGAACAGGCCCACCGCGGCCGCGGCGCCGCTCGCGACGAGCGGCTTCCGCCGCTCCGGCGGCGCGGTGCGCGCCGCCTCGGCCGCGCTCTGCCATACCCGGCGCATCGACCCCGCCGGCGCGCCCGTCGCGGCGTACAGCTGGCCCAGCGCGGTGCGCCCCCAGTGGTCCCCTCCTCCCGAGACGGCCGTGAGGGCGGGATAGACCGTCTGCCGCACTCGATCGGCCAGCTCGATCGCCCGCTCGGCGTTGGCGAGATCACCCTGATAGGCGAAGACGTTGACCGCCGCGCCCAGGTCGCCGAGCACTGTCGGGGTCCCTTCGACCGACCGGAAGTCCTCGGGCGAAGTCGAATCGAGGGCCGCGCGCAGAATCCCGGCCGCGCGGTCGACGTCGCCCGCGGCGAAGTGGATCCGTGCTTCGACGAACGGAAGCTCCGGATGATCCGGCGCGAGCTCGCGGAAGCGTGCTACTTCGGCAAGTGCTTCGGCGTACTGTTCCGCCACGATGAAGGCGTCGACGAGCGCCCCGTTGGCGCGCGCGGCCGTCGGCTGCGTCGTCACCCACGCGCGCGCGAGGTCCACCACCGCCCGCTGGGCCCGCCCCGCCGCGGCGGCCCGCCCGGCGCTGTCGATCAGGCTCCGGCCCATCCGGTCGCGAGAAGGCGCGAAAGAGTCGGCGGTGACGAGCGCGAGCGACCCGCCCGGCTTCGAGGCCTCTGCCAGCATCGCCTCGATATGGTCGTAGGCGAGTGCGTACTCGGGATCGAGGGCGAGCGTGCGCTGGAACGCGCGCAGCGACTCCGTCATGCTCGCCGCGCGGGCACCGGAGGGATCGTGGAACCACGCCTCGCCCAGGCCGTACCATGCATCGGTGTCGGCGCTGTCGCGCGCGATGAGCTCCTGGTAGAGCCGCCGCGCCTCGGCATGCTCGTTCTCGATGAAGGCGCGGTACGCGTTGATGATGGTCCGCTCGTGCAGCGGAAGCCCGTCGGCATGCGCGGTGGCACGAATCATCGCGCGGGTGCTCACCGAGTCGCTGGGGCCCGCCATCCAGCCGCGCGTGAGCGCGTACTTGTAATAGGCGAGGCCGAAGGTCGTGTCGATCTCGATCGCCCGCCTGAGTGCCCGCTCGGCGGTGGCGAGATCCCACCCGTTCAGGGCATCCACCCCGGTGAGGTACGCACGGAACGCCTCGAGCGACGAGGTCGTCGCCTGCGCGATGCCGGTCCGGATGTCGGCCGGCGCGCCGGAGAGGTTGAGGAGCCGCACCGCGAGGTCGTCGTAGGCGGAGCGGATCCCCTCACCTGGAAGCGCCGCCGCCCGCGCGGACTCGATGCGTCGGCCCGTGGCCACGTCGAAGACGCGCGCCACGATGTGCAGCGAATCGCCGGCATGGTCGAACTCGCCGAGCACGACCGTCCAGACACCCGCGTCCCGCGCGAGACGCCGCGCCATCTCGAGTCCGATGTCGTCGCCGTGGTCCACGCCTTCGCGCCGGAGCAGGTCGTGCATCCGCTCGTTGTCGATGACGTGGAGATCCTCCCATTGCGAGAGGTTGAGCGCGAGCATGCTCACGCTTCCATCGCGCAGCCACTCGACCGACGCGTCGTCGCGCACGTTGTCGAACGGGAGCACCAGGATCGAATGCCGCGGATCGACCCCCGCGGGTGGCCCCTCCCCGCGCGAGGAGAGGGCCAGCGCGCCGACCGCGATCGCGGCGGCTCCGGCCGCAGCCACCATGATGTTCCGCCGCCGGCGCGCCGGGACGGCGGCCTCACCGGCCACCGCCTGCCGGAACTCGTCTCCCGTCTGCCACCGTGCGGCAGGCGGCTTCTCCAGCGCATGCATGATGGCCGCGGCGAAGGACGTCGGCGTTTCGGGCCGGACCCGGCGGACCGGCACGGGCCGCTCGCCGATGTGCTTCGAGACGACGACCCGATTCGAGCCCTCGAACGGCGGTGAGCCCGACAGCATCTCGTAGGCCACGATGCCGAGCGAGTAGATGTCGCTCCGCGTGTCGACGTCCTCTCCGGCCGCCTGCTCAGGACTCATGTACGTCGGAGTACCAACCGCAACTCCGGCTCCGGTCACCGATGCGACCGTCGGATCGGAGGCGATGGCTCGCGCGATCCCGAAATCCACGAGCATGGCGCGGCCGGTCTGGCTGTCGAGCAGGATGTTCTCGGGCTTGATGTCGCGATGGACGACGCCGGCCTTGCCAGCCGCGTCGAGCGCGGCAGCCAGATCAGCCGTAATGCGCGCCGCTTCGGCAGGGTCGAGCCGGCGCTCCCGGGTCAGCCGCTCGCGGAGCGTCTCCCCCGGCACATCGTCCATCACATAGTAAAGCAGGTCCTCGCCGGTCCCGGCGGTATGGACCGACACGATGTTCGGATGCCGGAGCCTTGCGATCGTCCGCGCTTCGGCCAGGAAGCGGCGGGCGAGTCCCTCGTGGGACGCGAGCTCGGGGTGAATGACCTTGACGGCGACGTCCCGGTCGAGGGCCGAGTCCCTGGCGCGGTACACCACACCCATGCCCCCGCGCCCGATCTCGTCCCCGAGCTCGTACTGGGGGCCGAGGGCGAGCTGCAGGCGGCGGGCAAGATCGGGAGCGAATTCAGTCACGCGCGAGACTCCGGTGGTTCGCCGCGGCAAGGATCCCCTTGATTGGATGCGTTCCCGCGAGAGAAGGTTGCTCCCGGGAACCACCCCGCCGTTGAGCGCCTGTTGAGATCCCCTGCGTATGCTGTCCCGCCCAGCCACAGGAAACAGAAATGTACGCCAAGGACACACTCACGGTGGCCACCGTGCTCACCCCGGGCGAGCGCCAGCGCGTGGACGCGGCGGGAAGCGGCGTGTTCGCCGTGGTCCACCGGGACACGGTGCCCGAGGCTGCGCGCGTCGTACGGGAGCGGACCGTGGATGCCGTGCTGGTCTCCGTCCATCGGTGCGCGGCCGAGCAGCTCGACGCGGTCGGCTCGCTGGTACGCGATTTCCCGGGCATTCCCACGGTCGCCCTCCTCTCCCATCAGGACCCGCACGCGTCGGAAATGCTGCTCCGCTTCGGCGCATCCGGCGTTCGCCAGGTTGTAGACGTCTCACACCCCACGGGATGGACGCGCCTCCGGGACATCGTAGGGCGCCCCGCCACCCGCGCCGCTGCCCGGATCC
Organism: Gemmatimonadales bacterium; assembly: GCA_036741715.1. Lineage (GTDB taxonomy): Bacteria > Gemmatimonadota > Gemmatimonadetes > Gemmatimonadales > GWC2-71-9 > CAMLLJ01. Next base: position 15,442 of record DAINRR010000034.1, on the reverse strand, counting down.
AGGGCCCCATTCTCGCCGCCCTCGCAGACGCGCCGCCGGACGCGCGGCTGTTCATGGAGGGCATGGTCCGCCTCGCCCCGGAAACGCCGACGGTCCGCCAGCTCGCGGTGGAGCTCCACGTCCGTCCGAGCACGCTCATGTCCCGCTTCGCGCGGGCCGGTCTTCCGAGCCCCAAGAACTACCTCGCCGCGGTCCGCCTGCTGCATGCCGCGCACCTCTTCGAGAGTGGCGGGCTGAGCGTGGCGGATGTGGCCTACCGGCTCGACTACTCCTCGCCACAGAGCTTCGGACGCCACCTCCGGACCATGCTCGGGATCACCTCGTCCGAATTCAGGAACCGGTTCCCGTTTCCCCGTGCCGTGGACCGGTTCATCGACCACATGATTACTCCCTACGAGCAGATCTGGGCCGCGTTCCATCCCTTGCGTGAAAACGGGTCCTAGCGCGCCGGCTCGACGAGCCCCCGGCATTCGCCGAGGCCGATACGCACGGCGCCATGACCGCCGCAGTACCCGCGCAGGATCACCTCGTCACCGTCCTCGAGGAACTTCCGGGTCTCGCCGCCCGGCAGCGAAAGCGGCTCGGCGCCCCGCGAAGTCAGCTCGAGGAGGCAGCCGCGCGATTCCCGCTCCGGGCCGCTCACGGTTCCGCTGGCGATGAGGTCCCCCGGCCGGAGGTTGCAGCCGTTGCTCGCGTGATGCGCGAGCATCTGCCCCAGGGTCCAGTACATGCCTGCGAAGTTCCCGCGCGAGAGCAGCGTCCCTTCCTCGCCGCGCGCACGCGCGGCGGCCGTGCGGAGCCACACCTCGAGCGTCAGGTCGATACCGCCCCGCGCCAGGTTCCCGGCATCCGCGAGATACGGCAGCGGTGCCGGATCTCCTTCCGGGCGCGGCGCGGCCGGCACGCGATACGGAGTCAGCGCGTCGAGGGTCACGACCCACGGTGAAATGCTCGTCGCGAAATTCTTCGCGAGGAACGGGCCGAGAGGCTGGTACTCCCAGCCCTGGATATCCCGGGCCGACCAGTCGTTGACCAGCACGACGCCGAAGAGATGGTCTTCGGCGTCCGCGATGCCGATCGGGTCGCCGAGCCGGTTCCCGGGCCCGATGAGCGCGCCGACCTCGAGCTCGTAATCGAGCATGCGCGACGGGCCGAACGAAGGGGCCTCCGCGGTGGGCGCCTTCGTCTGGCCGTTGGGCCGGCGTACCGGCATGCCGCTCGCCACGATCGACGACGCGCGGCCGTGATACCCGATGGGAACGTGCTTGTAGTTGGGGAGCAGGGGGTTGTCGGGCCGGAACATGCGCCCGACGTTCGTCGCGTGGTGGACGGACGCGTAGAAATCGGTGTAGTCGCCGATCTCGGCGGGAAGAAGCAGCTCCGCCTCGCTCATCGGCAGCAGGAAGTCGCGCTCGCGCTCCCGCATGTCGCGCGCGCGGGGGCTTCCGTCCTGCAGGATCCGGCTCAGCTCGAAGCGGAGCGCCGTCCACGTCTCCCTTCCCGCGGCGAGAAGCCGATTGAGATTCGGCCCGTCACACACCTCGGCGGCTGCGCTGAAGAATGCGGCCCGCCGGCACGCGATCACGTCGAGCACGCGATCGCCGATCGCGACCCCCACGCGCGGCCGTTCGCCCGAGCCTCTGCGTCGGTAGACGCCGAAAGGGAGGTTCTGGATCGGAAAGGAGTGGCCGGAGGCGTTCGCCGACTCGATCCAGCTCCGGAGGAGCGGGTCGTGGGTATGGTCCAGGGTGCGTGTCATGCGGTGATTCCCAGGATCTCGAGCTCGTCCGCCGGCTCGGTGAAGGAGCATGACCCGAACGAGATCGCGCCGCGCGCCCGGAGCCGCTCGATGTCCTCGACCGGGGCGTGATGATCTCCCCAGGCGATTCCCCGGTCGTCGAACCGGAACCGGGCGGGGTCCGCCTCGGCCAGTACGAGCTCGAGCTCGGCCAGGCTGGAGCCCGCATCGGCCAGCAGCGCCGCGATGAAGATGTTGAGGAAACCGAACATCGTCCCGCTCGGCGCGTCCGGCTCGTAGGTGAGCGGGTAGCTGCCGCGGAGCGGATGGTGCAGGCCCGCGGTCGCCTTGAACGGAACGCCCTGATCGCGGGCGACACGGATGAACCGCGCCACGTCGCGCACGGCCGGGATCGCGTCGGCCGTGATACCGCCGGTGCGCACCTTGGCGCGACCACCGAGATTGCCGAGCGCGGCCAGGAGATCGGCCGGGTCGGTGGCGATCGGCACTTCGACGTAGACGGCGACGCCCGGCGGGGCGGAACGCACCCGCCGCTCGACCTCCTCCACGGTCCCCGCCCTGACCTCGAGGGTATCGATCACGGCGCGCCCCACCGCCGTTTTCGCATGGCGTTCATTGAAGGCGAAGATCTGTTCCGCGTCGTGCACCGGATCCTCGCCGAGCAGCGCCAGGGGCCAGGGCTCGACGTCGCGGGACTTGGGGAGCAGCGCCGCCGCGGCGCCCTCGAACTCTTCCAGCCGGCTCGACGGCACCACGAAGCGGCCGAGCATCCACGCCCGTGCGCCGCCGCGGTAGCTCGCATACCGCGTCACCGCGGAGTGCATGTCGAGCTGCGCGGGGGGAAAGAGGCCGGCGTAGTCGATCAATCCGTGGAGCAATGCCCGGAGCGAGCGCGAAAGCGCCATGCGCACCCTCGATTTCGATGAGCCTCGAATATACAGCGTCGCGGAATGAAACTCCGCGGAACCGGCCGCCGTATGGCGGCGCGTCTCCAGCACCGGCCATCATGCGCAACTCCATCCTTCCCGCGTCGTTCCGCGTCGGCGTCGAGAGCCTTCGGGCCAATCCGCTCCGGAGCGTGCTGTCCACGCTCGGGGTGATCTTCGGCGTCGCTTCGCTCGTCTCGGTGCTCGCCATCGGCGATGGCGCGGAGCAGTTCGCGCGGGATCAGATCGCGCAGACGACCGACCTCCAGACGATCGTCGTCACTCCGAACACCGGAGAGACGATCGACGGCGTCCGGGTCCCCCGCGCGAGCTACCCCGTGTTCACCATGGAGGATGTGCGCTCGCTGGCGCGTGCCACCGGGTCCCGGGCACGCGTTTCGGCCATCGTCACGGGGTCGGCCCGCGTCCGGTCGGACAGTGCCCGCGCGGCGGTGGTCATGGCGCTCACGCCGGAGGCCGCCGAGCGGATCCGGCCGGTGCTGGACGACGGCCGCTTCCTCGAGGCGCGAGACATGGCGCGCAGGTCGGTGGTGATCACGCGGTCGCTCGCCGACGCCATGACCCTCGCGCGCGGCGACACGATCACGCTCGAAGCCCTGCCGCTCGAGATCGTCGGGATCCTTTCATCCGAGGCGGGCACATTCGGTGGCAACAGCGCGGTGGTGCCGTTCCCGCTCGCCGATTCGGCAATGGCACCGCCGGCCTCGCCGCGCGCACCGCAGCTGTTCGTCCGCGCCACGGCGGTCGAAGCGATCGATTCAGTCAGGGTGGCGACGGAACGGTGGGCCGCAGAGCGGCTGGGAGCCGCCTGGCGCGACGAGGCCGCCGTCGGCTCGGGCGGGCCGCAGATGCGGATCGATCAGGCGCGGCAGGGCATCCTGATCTTCAAGATGGTCATGGGCGCGTTCGCGGGGATATCGCTGATCGTCGGCGGCATCGGCATCATGAACGTGCTCCTGGCCGGCGTCACCGAGCGCACCCGCGAGATCGGGATCCGCAAGGCGATCGGCGCGCGCCAGCGGGACATCCTCCTGCAGTTCCTCTCCGAGTCCGTCGCGATCAGCGGGCTCGGGAGCATCCTCGGCGTGCTGCTCGGGCTCGCCGGCGCGTTCGCGGCGACCGCGCTCATCCGGTCCGCCTCGAGCGCACCCCTGCACGCGGCCTTCACCTGGGGCACCGTGGCGGTCGCCGCGCTCGTCTCGGTACTCGTCGGGCTCGCGTTCGGGACGTACCCCGCCCTGCGCGCCGCGAGACTTTCGCCGATCGAGGCGATCCGCCACGAGTGACCCGCGGCCGGTCAGTCCCCGCGCATCGCGATGCCGATGGACTGGGCCGTCTCGACCAGCCGGATGAACTCCGAGCGGTAGCCGTGCTCGTCGGACCCGCGGCCCTCGCGGGCGAGCCGCAGCGCCTGGGCGAAGGTCGCCGAGCCCCTGAACTCCGAGTCGCGCAGCACCATCCCGAACGACGCCACCGCCGCGGCGAATGCGAAGTCCCCCGTCACGTCCGGACGACCGTCCCGCTCGCGCAGGGTATGCGAAAGGAGGCGGCTCCGGTCGGAGTCGAGCGGCTTGTAGCGCAGCTTCACCGTGAGCCACTCGTCCCGGTGGGAGATGCGCGTCCGCGGTGACTCCGGGGCCGGGTCCGCATCCTCCTGGTACCGGAGCGGGTCCACGCTGCCGAGCGCGGCGTCGCTTTCGGCGCCCACCGGGATGATCTCGTAGAGCGCGGTGACCGTGTGGCCCGCGCCGAGCTCACCGGCGTCCTTCGTGTCGTCGTTGAAGTCTTCCTTCGCGAGCAGACGGTTCTCGTAGCCGATGAGGCGGTAGCCGCGAACGAGTGCCGGGTTGAACTCGAGCTGCAGCTTCACGTCACGCGCGATCGTGAAGAGGGTCGAGGTGAGCTCGACGCCGAAGACCTTGTTCGCCTCCATGATGTTGTCGATGTAGGCGTAGTTGCCGTTCCCCTTGTCCGCGAGCTGCTCCATCCGGGCATCCTTGTAGTTCCCGGTCCCGAAGCCGAGCACGGTGAGGTACGTGCCCTCGGTGCGTTTCTGCTCGATCAGCCGCACGAGCTCGCCCTCGCTCGACACGCCGACGTTGAAATCGCCGTCGGTGGCGAGAATGACGCGATTGTTCCCCTCGCGCACGAAATGCCGGCGCGCCACGTCGTAGGCGAGCCGGATCCCGGCGCCGCCGGCCGTGGATCCACCGGCTTCGAGCCGCTCGATCGCGGCCAGGATCCTCTCGCGGTCGCTGCCTTCGGTCGGCGGGAGCACGAGCCCGGCACTGCCGGCATAGACCACGATCGCCACCCGATCCTGCGGGCGGAGCTGCCCGACGAGCACGCGGAACGCCTGCTTCACGAGTGGCAGCTTGTCCGGCGACTGCATCGAGCCCGAAACGTCGATGAGGAAGACGAGGTTGCTCGGCGGAAGCGAGCGCGCGGCATACCGCTTTCCCTGCAGCCCGATTCGAACGAGCCGGTGAGCGGGGTTCCACGGCGCCGGAGCGATGTCCGTTGCGACCGTGAAAGGGTGCGGCCCGGTCGGCTCGGCGTATTCATAGGAGAAGTAGTTGACCAGCTCCTCGATGCGCACTGCATCGGCCGGCGGAAGCCGGCCCTGCGTGAGGAACCGGCGTACGTTGCTGTAGGAGGCGCGGTCCACGTCGATCGAAAAGGTGGAGAGCGGGTTGCTGCGCGCGTCGAGGAAGCGGTTTTCGTAGATGCGGCCATACTCCTCCGTGTTCCACGGCTCGCGGCGCCGGCGAACGTCCGGCCGCCCCGCCGCATTGCCGTACTCGGCCGTAGCGACGCCAGTTACATAGGAAGCCTCCTCCGCGCTCCTTCCGCCGCGCACGGCTTCTCCGGGCGCGTTGGCGACGACGCCCGGCTGCAGCGTGAGCACCCGACGCGACTCCTCGACCGGGAGCTGATCGGTGAATGTCGCATCCACGCGGTGTTTCGAGGAGACTTCATCGCGCGGGACGATCGGCGGATTGGCCTGGACCGCGATGTCCTGCACTTCGACGGTCGTGGCCTCGAGCGTGAAGTCCTGGCGGACGGTGTCTCCTGCCGTGACCCTCACGCCATCCACGCGCAAGGCCCGGTAGCCGATGAAGGCGGCTCGCAGCGCGTAGGTCCCCGCGGGTATCCTCGACAGCTGGTAGCGGCCTGCCGAGTCGGTGAGCGTGGTGTGGGAGGTGCCGACGATGACGACCTGCGCGGAGGAGATGGGCACGCCGGCCTGGTCTCGCACATTGCCGGCGATCGTTCCGCCAGCCCCCGGGCCGGGCCCCGGCCGGACGAGCATGAGCGCCACTGCCGGCACGATCGCCAGCATCCGAGGATGTACGATTCGCATTGCAGCCTCCCGGTTTCCCGGCACGGTCCTGGCGGTATCGCCTGGCCTCTCCGGGGCTGACCGGGGATGCTTCATGGATTCCGATTGACACAGACGCTCGATACACCCGGAGGTCCGGTGCCCCCTTTCCGACGGCGCGCGCTGATCGCGCTCCTGATCCTGACGCCGATGTTCGTGGCCTGGGCGTCGGTCCGCCCACGCAGCGATCGTGTGTGGACGCCGGACATGGCCGTCATGCCCTACGCGCGCTTCGAGGGGGACAGCGTGCACATCGCGGGCGTCCGGAATGCGGAGTACCGCACCGTCGATGACTTCAGCGTGTCGTACTACGACCGCTGGTACGATCTTGGCGCGCTGGAATCAGTGTGGTATCTGGTCGAGCCGTTCGGCGACATGAAAGGCCCCGCGCATACGCTCGTGAGCTTCGGGTTTGCGGATGGGAGCTACGTCGCGATCTCGGTGGAGCTCAGGCGGGAGCCGGGCGAGAAGTTCTCACCGGTGAAGGGGCTGCTCAAGCAGTACGAGCTGATGTACGTCGTGGCGGACGAGCGGGACGTGATCCGCCTGAGGACCAACCACCGGCACGATGACGTGTTCCTGTACCCGGTGCGCGCCACGGACCAGCAGCGCCGCCAGCTCTTCGTCTCGATGCTCCGGCGCGCCAACCGGCTGCGGGAGCACCCCGAGTTCTACAACACCCTCACGAACACCTGCACCACCAATATCGTGCGGCACGTGAACGCGATCGCACCGAAGAAGATTCCGTTCAGCTACAAGGTCCTCCTTCCCGGCTACTCGGACCGGCTCGCCTACGATCTCGGGCTCCTGGACACCGACCTCCCGTTCGCCGAGGCCAAGGCGCGTCATCACATCAATGCCCGCGCGCTCCGGCACGCCGACGCTCCCGGCTTTTCCACGCTCATTCGCCGGCCGGAGTGATCAGGATCGCGAAGCTCTGAATCGTACGGCCGTTCGTCGGCTCGCGCACCGCGCTCCCGCTCAGGCGGACCGGCACGGTCCGCCCGTCGCGATGCCGCAGCCGCGCAGGCAGGTTGCGCACTCCCTCGGCCATCCGGAATGCGTCGAGGACCCGCTCCCGCTCCCCGTCGTCGGCGAAGATCCCCACCACCCGCCCCAGCTCGATCGCTTCGCCGCGCGTCTCGTACCCGAGCAGTGCAGCGAACGCGCCGTTGACCTGGAGGAACTCTCCGTCAGGAGAGAGCCGGCAGATCCCGCCGGGGACGTACTCGACCAGCGCGCGATACTGCTCCTCCGAGCGGCGGAGCGCCTCTTCCGCGCGCCAGCGGACGACGGCGGCCTGCTTGAGGTCCGCCACCTGCTTGCGAAGTCCGATGACTTCGTTGATGAGGTCCTGTTTCGGGCGATGCTGGTCTCTCATGTCGGCACCAGGTGCGGCGATTGCACTGTTGCCGAGGGAGACGGACGAGCGGGCAGGACCTGCACGACGTGCGGCGCCGCGTTTCGCGCTGGCACAACGACACCGGCACGTGCGTAGGGAGAAGGCTGGGGGCTAGTCGAGCACGTCGCTGACGAGGAGGTCGTGCGGCCACTGGTCGCCGTACCCGGCCTGGCGCAGGGCGGTGGCGATCTGGGCCCAGTGCCGCACGCCGTGGTTCACGAAGTTGGCCAGTATCTTGTGCCTCGACGCCGTGATGGTTCCGGCACTCAGCGTGGCGAAGGTCAGTCGCTCACGGAAATCCGCGTCCGTGGCGCCGGCGAGGAACTGCCCGACCAGCTTGCGGGCGCTCGCTCCGAGTCCGAAGATGTCGTCGAGCGTTTCTTCCCGGAACTCCGCCCAGTCGCTCACGCGGTGGCCCGCGAGGCGCTGGGCGTACCGCAGCTCCACCGCAAAGATGTGCCGGATCAGGTGGCGTACCGTCCCGACCTCGCCGTCGCTCAGGCGCACGTCGAGCGCTTCACCGAGGTGCGCCCCGAACCAGGCGTACCAGCGCGCCGTTTCGGCGTCCCGGTACGCCAGCAGCGTTTCGAACGAGATGCCGGCCGCTCCGGGTCGGATCTCCTGCCTCATGCTTCGTCCCTACCCGCGCGGATCACGTACTCCTCCACCGGCATGCCGCCGATCAGGTGCTCCTGCACGATCCGCTCGAGCACCGCCGGCGAGCAGGAGTGGTACCAGACGCCGTCAGGATACACGACCGCGATCGGTCCCTGCTCGCACACGCGGAGACAGTTCGCCTTGGTGCGGTAGATCCCGCCGGGTCCCGTCAGTTCGAGCTCCTTGAGCCGGCCCTTGAGGAAGTCCCACGAGGCGAGCCCCTCCTCCCGGGAGCAGCACTTGGCCTTGGTCTGGTCGGAACAGAGGAAGATGTGCCGGCGGATGCAGTCGATCCCGAGCTTCGAGGCCACCTTCCGGAGTTTTCGTGCATCCCTCGACATATCACGCCCTTCCCATGCCGCGGCGCTCGAGCTCCAGCCGCACGTGGGCCAGGATCATCTCGATGCCGATCCGGTTCTGCCCCCCTTCGGGCAGAATGATGTGCGCATGCCGCTTCGACGGCTCGACGAATTCCAGGTGCATCGGGCGAACCGTCCGCAGGTACTGCTCGATGATGTTGTCGACGCTGCGTCCGCGCTCGGTCAGGTCGCGCTGCAGCCGCCGGATGAATCGTACGTCGTCCGCCACGTCCACGAAGATGCGGAGATCGAACAGGTCCCGCAGCCGTTCATCGGCGAAGAGCAGGATCCCGTCCACGACGACCACGTCGGCCGGGGCGACCGTCACGGTCCCCTGCCCGCGCGTGTGCGCGGCAAAGTCGTAGACCGGCTTGTCGACCGCCTCGCGGCGCGCGAGGCGCGTCACGTGGTCGGCGAACAGCGTGGTATCGATCGATTCGGGGTGGTCGAAGTTGACGAGCTTGCGTTCTTCGAGCGTGAGGTGGCCCAGGTCGCGATAGTAGGCATCCTGGTCGAGGAGCGCCGCGCGCGCGCCGGCCGATTCCTGGATCGCCCGGACCACGGTGGTCTTGCCGGAGCCTGAGCCGCCGACGACGCCGATGACGAGCGGTGCCCCGCGGCTCAATCGATCACCGCGCCATAGGCGATGGCCCGGAAGCGCTCGCCCAGAGTGAGCCCCGCGGTGGGAAAGCGCTGCAGCATGACGATCCCGATGAGCTGTTCCTCCGGATCCGCCCAGAACATCGTGCCGTAGATGCCGCTCCACGAGAGCGTTCCCACCGACCCCGGCTCGCCCGAGGGGCCGAGCTCGGTGGCCACCTGGAATCCGAGTCCGAATCCGGCGCCCCGGCCGAGCGGATGCTCGGTGCCGGCGAGCGCATCGGCGGACAGGAGCTGCACCGTCTTCGGTCCGAGCACGCGAACGCCGTCCAGCTCGCCGCCGTTCAGGATCATCTGGAGGAAGCGGGCGTAGTCGCCGACCGTGGAAACCAGGCCCGAGCCACCCGAGAACCAGGTACGCGATCCGCGATAGCCTTCTCCTGCCAGGAGCAGGTCGCCGAACCGCTCGCTCGCCTGCATGGGACGGAGGCGCCGGCCGTTCCACGCGTACGGCGTGGCGAGACGCTCGACCTGGTCGTCTGCCACGTAGAAGCGCGTGTCGTGCATCTGGAGTGGACCGAAGAGGCGTTCCTCGAGGAACACGGCGAGCGTCTGGCCCGACACGATCTCGATGACCCGGCCGAGCACATCCACCGAGAGACCGTACTGGAATCGCGCGCCCGGCTGCGCCACGAGCGGAAGCTTCGCGAGCCGATCGACGTTCGCGGCGATGGCTTCCTCGCGCGTCGGCATCCCGTCGCTCACTCCTGCGCTCCGGTAGGCGTCTCCGACGGGGCCATCGTCGAGGAAGCCGTAGGTCAGACCGGATCGATGGGTCAGGAGATCGAGGATGGTGATCGGGCGGCGGGCCGGCACGCTCGCGCTCGCTCCCGCCGGATCATTACTCGCCGCGGCGACCGTCATCCGTGCGAACGCCGGGATGTAGCGCGCCACCGGGTCGGCGAGCCCCAGGCGGCCCTCCTCGACGAGAATCATCGCCGCGGCGCTCGTGACGGGCTTGGTCATCGAGGCGATGCGGAAGAGTGTCGCGGATCCGATCGGCGTCCGGCGTGCGGTGTTCCTGAAGCCCGCGCTGTCGAGCGCCGCCACGCGCCCATGCCGGGCCACGAGCGTCACGACACCACTCAGCTCGCCCCGCTCGACCGCGCCGGTGAGGAGTGGCGCGATGGCCGCGAGCCTCGTCGAGTCCAGCCCGACCTCGTGCGCCGGCGCGGACGGAAGCCCCTGGGCGGAGGCAGGCCGGGCCGTGACCGCGACGAGCAGGAAGGCAGCGCAGGCGAGTGGGCGCATGATGCTACCGGCCCGCCACCACTCGGCCCGCGCGCGCTGCCGCGGCGAACCGTGCGACGATGGCGCCTGCGCTTTCGACGGCATCGATGGCGCCGACGCTCTTCCCGGCCTGCCAGTAGTCGGGGCTCCCCGCCGTCGCGAGTGAGGCGCGCTTGAGCTGCCAGATCGAACGGAGGGCGTAGATCGTCCGCATGAGGTGCTTGGTGCGGCGCTGCCGCAGCATCCAGCGTGCGAGCGCACCCGCCCTGAGTCCCGCGCGCTCGACGTACGGAGTGCGGATGATGGCCACGGGCACGCCGGTGATCCGCTCGCTCAGCACGATGTCCGATTCGGTCGCGTCGACGATGGCCTGCTTGTATGCATCGGCCGCGCGGCACTCCGGGGTGGCGATGAAGCGGGTGCCCGCCTGCACGCCGGCATAGCCCATCCGGAGCGCCGCGACGAATCCCTCCGCGTCACCGATGCCGCCCGCACAGACCACCGGCAGGCCCAGCGGGCCGACCTCCTCGAGCAGCGCCTCGGCACTCCGCGTGCCGGGATGGCCGCCGGCGCGGCGATTCACCCCGATCAGCCCGTCGACGCCGGCATCGCGTCCCTTGGCCGCCCACCTGAGCTCGGTGACGTCGTGATACACCACGCCACCGACCCCGCGCACGCGGTCCACGACCCAGCGCGGGTTGCCGAGCGAGGTGACGAAGAAGCGCACGCCTTCCTCGAGCGCCACGTCGATCCAGCGCTCCATGCGCTCGCGGTACGATCGTGACGACTGCTCGATGAGCGCATTCATCCCGATCGGCCGGGGGGTGCGCTCGCGGATGAGGCGGAGGCCCGCCCGGAAGTCGTGCCCGTGCACGTAGGTGAGCGAGATCGGCTGGACGATGCCGATCCCACCCGCATCGCTCACTGCGGCAACGAGCTCCGGGTTGCTGCACGGGTACATCGCGCCGCAGATGAGGGGCACCTCAATCCCGGCGTGGCGAGTGAGCGGCGTGTCGAGCCGCGCGACCGTCACCGACGCCCCGGGCCGGAGTGTGTCATGCGGGTGCGAGCCGCCACCGGACCGAAACCCGCGCGACCACGTCGCCGGCCTCGTCGCGGATTTCGGCGACGACATCGTGGTCGAGCGGCTCGCTGACGTCGGGAGGGGTACAGGCGCTCTCGGAGGTGAGCGTGCCGCGCGCCTTCTTCAGGAATTCGGTGGAGAGGTGGGTGACGATGCCACGGACGGTGGGCGGCAGCGCGCCGAGCATGGCGAGCCCGCTCGTCAGCTCGCCGAGGTTGACCAGCGCGATCGCGTGTATCGAGTCGAGGTGGTTCCGCACCTTGCGGGCATCCGCGAGCTCGACCCGCGCGTAGCCCGGCCGGAGCTCGCGGATGTGCGGCGCGATCGATCCCGAGTACGGGACGACTCGGCCGAACAGCAGGCTGAAGATCCGCGTGCCGCCCGGCAGCGGGCTGAGGCGGGACCAGGCGCGCTGCAGCCGGGCGATCGGCGACTCGGCACGGGAGGCGGCGGTCAATAGTCGTCCTTACCCGTCTGCTCGAGCTCTTCGGCATCCGCCACGGTGACGACGATCTGGAGTGCGCTCCGCATCGCCTCCGCATTGGCGTCCGCATCGAGCTGAACCGCGTAGACGGCCATCTGGTCGTCATCCTCGCCGTAGAGGCGCCAGGCGCCGAGTTTCACCCGGTCGTTGGCGACGAGCATCGCCCGGGCCACGTCGGCGTCCAGCCGGCCCCCCGTCTTGAACGCCGGCGCCCACAGCTCGCGGATCTCCAGGTTGCCGTACCGCTCGGTCGAGGAAATCACGTACACGATCTGGGTGCGTGCCCCGTCTTCATCCACCTTCAGCGTCAGCTTGTAGTCGCCGTCATCGTCGATCTCGGGCTCGATGCCGATCGCGTCGAGCGCCGAGGCCACGCGCGGGTCCGGCTTCGGGTCGGACCGGCCGATCTGGGCCCCGAGCGCGGTGGGAAGCAGAAGGAGGAGCGGCAGCAGCGCAGCGGATCGCATCTCTTTCCTCGGGAGAAGTGGTTCAGTGACCAGCAGGAATGGAGCGGAAGATGAAATACACGGCCCCGAGCAGGCAGAGGCCCGCCCAGAGAAAGTCAAGCCGGACGGGCTGGCGCATGTACAGCACGGCGAAGGGCACGAACACCGCGAGCGTGATCACTTCCTGCAACATCTTGAGCTGCGGCAGTGAAAGTGCCGTGTAGCCGATCCGGTTGGCCGGCACCTGCAGCAGGTACTCGAAGAGGGCGATCCCCCAGCTCACCAGCGCCGCGATCCACCAGGGGCGGTGGCTCAGGTTCCGAAGGTGCGCATACCACGCGAACGTCATGAACACGTTGGAGAGGACCAGCAGGAGCGTGGTCCGGACGAGGACGGGCATCCCGAAGTCTATGACGCGGCCGAAGGGCGCGCCACTCGCGCAGCCGGCGTCACGGGCGCAGATTCCGGCATCCCCAGACGGCGGATCCCATGCACAGCTCCCGACGCTCCTTCGTATCCTCGCTGGCAGGCGCAGCGGTGCTGCCGGCGTTCCATTCGGGCGCCGGGCGGCGCATCCGGGAGGCGTGGGAGGTGGCGGGTCGGCGACTGCCCGCCGAGCTCGCGGACGACGAGTCGTACTGGAGCACCATCCAGCGCGCATTCGACGCCGACCGCACGCTCGTCAACCTGAACAACGGGGGGTGCAGCCCGGCCCCCACGCACGTCCTCGAGGCGATGATCCGTGATCTGCGCTTCTCGAACGAGCTCCCGGTCGAGCATATGTGGCGCGTCCTCGAGCCGCGAATCGAGAGCGTACGGCGGGACCTGGCGCGCGAGTTCGGCTGTGATGCGGAGGAGATGGCGATCACCCGCAACGCCTCCGAGTCGCTGGAGACGATGATCTTCGGGATCGACCTGCGGCGCGGGGACGAGGTGATCGTCTCGAACCAGAACTACGGGCGGATGCTCACGAGCTGGGATCAGCGAGTGCGCCGCGACGGTATCGTGGTACGGCCGATCTCGTTCGAGGTCCCGCCGCCGTCCGCGAAGCACATCGTGGACCGCTTCGCCGCCGCGATCACGCCCCGCACGCGGGTCATCGAGGTCCCGCACATCACGAACCTCACCGGCCAGATCATGCCGATCCGCGAGCTGGTCCGGCTCGCCCGCCCGCGCGGCATCGAGGTCTTCGTGGATGGCGCGCACGCGTTTGCGCACTTCCCCTTCACCCGCGACGAGCTCGACTGCGACTACTACGGCACGAGCCTGCACAAATGGCTCCTCGCGCCGATCGGGACGGGCTTCCTCTATGTCCGGAAGGAAAAGCAGCGAGCGCTCTGGCCGCTCATGGCCGCGCCCGCGACGATGGACGACAACATCCGGAAGTACGAGGAAATCGGGACGCACCCCGCCGCCAATCACAACGCCGTGGCGGCAGCCATTGCGTTCCATCGCGCCATCGGCGCCGAGCGAAAGGTGGCACGTCTCCGGTTCCTGCGTGACCGCTGGGCCAGGCGCCTGATCGCGGAGGGAAAGGGCCGCGTGCGGGTGCTGACGCCCCTGGACTCACCCGACGGTGCCGGGATCGGTTTCGTCAGCATCGACGGGCTCGATCACAACAAGCTCGGTGCCTGGCTGCACGAGAAGCACCGGATCATCACGACGCCGATCACGCACGAGGAATTCAGCGGCGTGCGCGTCACGCCGAACGTCTATACCACCCTCGACGAGATCGACCTCTTCGCCGAGCGCGTGCTCGGCGCGCTCAGGCAGGGACTGGCGTAGCGGACGCTTCAGCGAGGGCCTTGAGCTTTCCCATCTGCTTCCGCAGGATCTTCCGGGTGAGCCAACCGAAAAGCACCGTCATGACCCGGACGAAACCGCCTCCACGCTTCATCGTGGCGGAATAGTCGAGCCGGGTCCCCTCCGGCACCGGCGTCAGCCGGTAGTCCACCGCCATCGTGAACGCACGATTGCCGATTTCGATGCCGAGATGCTTCAGGCGATCGTATGCCGTGACCACGCCCTGATACTCCGCAACGCGGCCCCCTTCGCGGATTCGCTGTACGAATCGAGTGCCGATCGGTCTGCTGCGGTCGAGGCCGTCCGGGTACGTCGTTTCCTCGAGACCGTCCATCCAGCGCTTCAGGTTTTCCTGATCGTCGATGAGCATCCAGACCCGCTCGGCGGGTGCGGCGATGACCATCGAGAATGTCTCGTTCATGGTGGCCTCCCGAAGGAATTGGTGTTTCAGCCTGGAACCGAGCAGGGCGCTCGCGGCGCTTCAACCGTCCTGTCCATAGGACAGCCGGACGCGCCGGAGTGCGCAGAACCCCACCTGGCGAATGGCACCTCGCTTGCCAATCCGGATTCCTGGCCGCGCGCCATGGGGGCGCAGGCAGCGAGACGGCCGGCTCAGGCCGAGGAGGTATACATGAAGCGATTCATTCCGGCGGCACTGATCGTCATGCTTCCGCTGCTCGGGGCCTGCAACGGGAACGACAGCGTGGCCGATGCACAGCGGGCGCGGGACCTCGAGATGGCGCTTCAGGCGCAGCGCATGCAGAACCCGGCGCTGGTTTCGCCGATGGAGATGGGCCAGCCGGGCCAGCAGCCCCAGGGCGGACAGTGGGTCTACGTTCCCCCCGGCTACGCGCCGCCAGCGTATGCCGTGCCGCAGCAGGTGTATGCGCCCGCCCCGATGCCGGTCTACGGGCCCGCTCCCCAGCCGCAGCCGGTCTATCGTACTGCCTCAGCAGCGCGCAGCGCTCCGGCACCGGCGCCTGCGCGCGCACCGCAGCGCGTGACCCATGTGAAGCGCGATGCCGTCATCGGCGCCGCAGCCGGCGCCGTGGCCGGTGCCGCTATCGGTCGTAACGTGAAGGGTGCCGTGATCGGCGCGGCGGCGGGTGGCGTGCTCGGCGCAGTGGTCGGCAGCACGATCGACGTAGACCACAGGTGATTCCCGCCGCCGCCCGATCGGCTGACGGCGGCGAGCGAGAAGGAGGCGGCGGTTCGTGGCCCGGGGTGGA
>DAINRR010000033.1:0-29149 GCA_036741715.1 Gemmatimonadales bacterium | reverse complement strand
TTCAGCGACGACATGGTGCTCGACGTCGCCGCGTACAACAAGGACAACCTGTCGAACGCGGCGGCCCGCCTCATCAGCCGCCGGGACCCGACGCGCCAGAACACGTCGGTGGACCTCCGCGAGATGACCAACGCGGACTTCGGCAATGCCCGCGGCATCGACGTGCGCCTGGACCGCCGGATCGGCAACTTCTTCAACGGCACGATCGCGTACAGCTATTCGTCGGCGAAGAACACCGGGTCGGATCCGTTCACGTACACCACCTTCGGCTCGCGCGTCGTCAACGCGGTGTCGGGCGGCAACCAGCCCCCGCCGCAGGCCACCGCGCCGACGGACGAGAGCCGTCCGCACAACCTGGCGGGCGCCCTGTCGGTCAACTTCCCGGGCGACTTCAATCAGGGCAGCCTGGTCGGTACGCTCTTCGGGAACTCGGCGCTCTTCGCCACGTTCCGCTTCGCGAGCGGCACCGCGTACACCCGGTGCTCCGACGAAGGCAACGAATCCACCATCTCCGGCGCGGTCTGCGCCGAGGGCGGGTTCGAGGGCGGCCTGAACACGGCCCGCCTCCCGACCTTCAAGCAGTTCGACCTCAAGTTCACCAAGGGCTTCGGCCTCGGCGGGCTCGACCTGACCGCCTACATCGACGCCCGCAACGTCCTCAACTTCCGCAACGTCCTCGCCGTCTTCGTCGAGACGAACGACGTGGTGAACGCGGACGAGTTCGACGACGTGCTGACCGGCGACCTGAGCGACTATCAGGACGAGGCGGCGGAGAACGGCATCCTGAACGACGATGACAGCATCGACCTCACCTTCGGTGGGGATGGGAATGCCGGCTGCGCCAACTACGTGACGGTCAGCGGCCAGGGCGCGGCGCCGAGCTGCATCTACCTCATCCGCGCGGAACAGCGGTGGGGCAACGGCGACGGCATCCTGACGCTGGAAGAGCAGACGACCCTCTCCCGTGAGTCGTACCTGCTTGGCCGTGGCATTCACCAGTTCGTCGGCCCCGGCCGCCGGCTCCGCCTCGGTCTCGAGGTCAACTTCTAACTGAAGTCGATGCGTCCTCCGGCTCGGGTGCTTCGTGCACCCGGTCCGGAGGGCCATCCTGGCTATCCCATCTGGAGAGGAAGCAATGCACTCACTTTTTGGTAAGAGGGGCGTGCTGCTCGGTGGCCTGCTCGCTCTCGCTGTCGCGGCCGTCACGCCGTCGATGGCGTCGGCGGTGCCGGAGCCGGGCGCCAAGCCGCGCGGATTCCGCCTCTTTGCGCGGAGCACGGGCGCGCTGACCATCAACCGGGTCTACTGCGGTCTGACATCGACGGGCGAGGTCTGCGTGGACTCGACCAACTCGTCGACGATCGGCGGCGGTTACTGGCCGAAGGGCACCGCAGACCAGTACGTCTTCAACTCCGGCCTGCAGCTGGCCGGCATCATCGGCTCGGACGGCGGCCCGTGGGCGCAGGACACCACCGGCGCGTTCTTCTTCGATCCGAAGGGCACGACGCAGCACGGCCAGCAGGTCGAGCCGATCTACAACGCGTCGAACCCGGACGATGCGGCCAACTGGCCGCAGGCGGCCTTCGTGCCGCAGGGGGATGCCGTCGAGGAGATCTTCAATCCCCTCCTCCGCGGCCGCGTGAGCGCGTCGCAGGGCGACGTCTGGTGGCTCAGCTGGGACGGCAACCCGGCCCAGAACGCCGGCCGCGAGCACCCGCTCGGCGTCGTCGTCGAGCAGCGCGGCATGGGGTGGAACTTCCCCGCCGGCAACGAAGACATCGTCTACTTCGTCTATACCTTCTATAACGTCACCTCGCTCGACCCGGCCGCCTACGCTGCCATCCGCCCGGGCCTTCGCGAGATCATGATCGCGCGGGCGCAGCAGTTCCACGAGCTCAACAACGCCGCATTCGGCGTGACGCTGCCCACGACCGGATACACGATCAACAACCTGTTCGCCGCCTTCGCCGCCGACATGGACGTCGCGGATGCCGGCGCGAACTTCTCGAGCGTGGTCCTGCCGTTCGCGCTCGGTCACACCTACACCTCGCGCTTCAACCAGCCGGCCGGCTGGACGTTCGATCCGGGCATCTTCGCCCCGCCGTTCTTCCCGGGCGCCGGCTTCGTCGGCGTGAAGTACCTCAAGAGCCCGACCGGAGCCGGCGAGATCCAGCTCTTCTCGAACACGATCAACGGAACGCCGTTCGCCGGCGCCGTGAACGATCCGGGCAACACCAAGCAGCTGTACCGGTACCTCTCGGGCACGCTGTCCCCGGCGTTCGGCGACCAGCCCTGCAACACCGGCAACCCGCAGATCACGCGCGTCTGCTTCGTCAACAACACCGACGACGCCGACATGCGGTTCTTCCAGTCCTCGACGCCGCTCACGCTGGCGCCGGGCGAGTTCGGGTCGATCGTCGTGGCGTACATCTTCGCCGCGCCGTACAAGGCCGCGAGCTACACCCCGGGCAACCTGGTGCTCCCGGGCCAGGCCGTCCGCACCAACAGCGTCGACTCGCTCAACTCGGTCGGCGCCAACATGGTCGACTCGATCGCGGGCCTGCTCAGCTTCAACGATGCCAATGCGGACAACATCCCGCAGCAGGACGAGTTCGTCGTCGCGACGGGCTCCCTCCTCGGCAAGGCCCTCGTGGCACAGGCGGTATTCGACAATCAGTTCCTGCTCCCGTTCGCCCCGGAGAGCCCGGAGTTCTACCTCGTCCCGGGCGACAACCAGGTCACGGTCCTCTGGCGGCCGAGCGTCAGCGAGCAGACGGGCGATCCGTTCTTCCAGATCGCAGCCGACGCCATGATCACGCCGGTCGGCGGCGGCGACCCCGTCGTCAACCCGCTGTACGATCCGAACTACCGTGAATTCGACGTCGAGGGCTACCGCATCTATCGCGGCCGTGTCGATGCGCCGAATGCGCTCACGCTCATCGCACAGTTCGACTACGCGGGCACCGCGATCTCCGACTTCCAGGGACAGATCAACCCGACCGTCGGCTGCGCCCCGGAGCTCGGTCTCTTCGACGACTGCGCCGTGGATTACATCCCGACGGAGTTCCAGCCGGGCGTGACCCGCACGGTGGCGAACGAGATCCCGCTCACCGGCGAAATCGTCCAGGTGACGGTGCCCGGCAGCCGCGCGCTGCTCGGCTCGGGCGTGATCGACACGGTCGTCGCGTCGATCGACTCCATCACCAACCCGGCCTCGCCGGACACCACCTTCCAGGTCGTGTTCGTCTCCGACGCCGCGATCGTCCTCAACGCCGACACCGCCCTCACGGGCAACGCGGAAGGCTACCCGCAGCTGAGCGACAACGGCGTGCCGTTCTCGTTCGTGGACAACAACGTCCGGAACAACTTCCGGTACTTCTACTCGGTCACGGCGTTCGACGTGAACTCGTTCCAGTCGGGCCCGTCCTCGCTGGAATCGCCGCGCATCACCAAGTCGGTGACGCCGCGCGTCACGTCGACCAACGCCAACTTCGCCGTGTCCGTCTCGAACGAGCTGTGGGGCCGCGGGGTACGTCTGACCGACAATACGGTCCCGACGCTCGATCCGGCGACCGGCGTATTCAACAAGCCCTTCCCGCCCGCCAACGGGTGGGTTGCCGAATTCTCCGGCTACGTCGAGCAGCTGGTGCGCGGCACGGGCACGGTCGTAGTTCGACTCGACAGCATTCACCTCGGCAGCGCCTACGACGTCGTGCCCGGCACGTACTTCATGACGGTGCAGCCGGGGCTGCCGACCGAGTCCAAGACCGCGTTGACCGTGCTGATGGCCAATACCGGCGGCGACACGGAGACCGGCACGGCCAACTTCGTGGCGGCCGAAGTCGATCCGGGCCAGGCGGCGAACTTCGGGGTGAATCCCGATATCGTCCTCCCGGCGTCGGTCACGGCCCAGATGCCCGCCGACTACTGGACCACGGTCCAGAGCCGCGGTTGCGTCAACAGTGCGGAAGGGTTCACGGACGCGGCGGGGCTGAACGAGTGCAGCTACAACGGTGCCCGCTGGTTCGAAGGCGACACCGAGACGGCGGCACATCCGACGGCCGGCAACGAGGAAGTCAACAACTTCGGCTTCCAGGCCAGCGCGATCGACAGCTACAACAACGCGGGCGTGCTTCCGGGTGTCGTCACGCTGTATGAGGCGCGTTCCTACACCACGACCCAGACGACCTACCGTAACGTGGAAGCCATCATGGGCTACGCAGCCCGTGCGGCCGACCTCAAGGTCTACTGGGGCGGCGCAGGCGTCGTCGACTCGGTCATCGATGTCACGCACAACGTGGTGGTGCCATTCGACACCGCGGCTGGCGGGACGTGGGGCTTCCTCAATGCCTCGAACACGGCAGCGCCGGGTTCCGATGACGCGCGTCCGGGTGTCGTCAGCCTGTACGACTTCGGCTGCGTCTATCCGATCAACCAGTACCCGACCCTGATCGCCTGCACGGCTGGCACGCAGTACAACCTTGCTCCGGTGGCAGAGCTGAGCCCGATCGCAATCGTCGGCGGGCCGCTCACCGGGACCGGGAACCAGCAGGCCAAGCCCGCGCAGCCCAACCCCGGGTTCCTGATGTACATCGCCGGCCACCTCTTCCATTTCGAGATGGCGGCGCTTCCGGCGGATGGCACGGTCTGGACGATGCGGTCCTACACCGGTGGCGGTCTCACCGGCGGTAACGGCTCGGCCGGCAACGAGGGCCCGTACGTATACAATGAGGTTCGCCCGCGTCCGTTCACGGCGGTCGGCGCCGAGATCCACATGCTCTTCGATGCAACGAACGAGCTGCTGAATCCGACGCTCACGTCGCTGGACGAGGTGCGCACCGTGCCGGATCCGTACTACGTCACGAGCGAGTTCGAGCAGACGACGGACAACAAGGTCATCAAGTTCGTCAACCTGCCGAACGCGGCGACCATCCGCATCTACTCGTCGAGTGGCGTGCTGGTGGACGTGATCGAGCACAACTCGATCTCGACCGACGGATCGGCAACCTGGAACGTCCGCAACCGGAACAACCAGGTCGTGGCGAGCGGGGTGTACTTCTACCACATCGAGTCGGGCGACGCGCGCAAGGTCGGGCGCTTCACGATCGTGAACTTCGCGCAGTAGCCAACCGCAGGGGGTGGCGGAATCTCCGCCACCCCCGCATCCAGGAGAACGGAAGCCATGAGTCAGTTTACCGCACAACGCTTTGCCCTGGTCGCGGCGCTGCTGGGCGGACTGCCAGTCGGTCTGGCGGCGCAGGAGACGAATCAGGACAATACGGGGTACGGGACGACGTCGGCGGAGTTCCTGCTCCTCGGCGCCGGCGCCCGTGGCGTCGCACTCGGCGGGGCCTACTCGGCCATCGCCAGCGACGTCAGCGCCCTCTATTACAACCCGGCCGGCAGCGCCCTGATGGCGCGGCCGGGCGTGATGATCAGCACCTACGAGTACGTCGCGGACACCCGGTACAGCTGGGGCGGCTTCGCCATTCCCTTCGGCGGCGGCTCGAGCTCGTTCGGCGTTCAGTTCGGCACCTTCGGCTTCAGTGACCAGCCGGTCACCACGGCCGAGCAGCCGGACGGCACCGGGGCCACCTACTCGGTGAACGAGACGTTCGCCGGCCTTACCCTGGCCAAGAACTTCTCGGATCGCTTCTCGGCCGGTATCACGGGCAAGTTCATCACCGACAACCTCGGCGACGCCAGCGCTACCGCGTTCGCCGTGGACTTCGGCACGAACTTCCACGCGATGCTCAACAATCACCCGATCAAGTTCTCGTTCGTGCTCACGAATCTCGGCACGAATCTCCGGTACAGCGGTGAAGCCCTCAACGCGGAGACCCCGCGCCAGCCGCTGCCCGGTGAGGATCCGGTCCCGACGCTGCCGCAGCCGTCGGAGCTCCGGACCAAGGACTTCCCGCTTCCGACGACCTTCCGCGTGGCGCTTGCCTACGATCTCATCGCGGGCGAGACCAACCGGTTCACCCTGATGTCGGACTTCAACCAGGCCACGAGCAACAAGGCCGGGTTCGCGTTCGGCGGCGAGTGGGCCAGCATGCGGCTCGGCGGCAGCGGGTTCGGTTTCGCACTCCGCGGCAGCTACAGCTTCCAGCCGGCGAACAACATCGACCTCGCCCTCAACGAGACGGCGCTGGACGATGAGGAGAAGCTCCACGGCCTCGCGGTCGGTGGCGGCCTCAACTACGATACCGGCTCGTTCTCGATGGGCCTCGACTACGCCTTCCGGTACCAGGGCGTGCTCGGCGGCACGAACTTCTTCACCTTCAGCCTCGGCTGGTAGGTGAGGGGGGCGGTGCCCGGAGGCATTTCGAATCCGGGCACCGCCCACTGTCCACTTCGGGGTGGGTCAGGCGTCTTACTGGGGGCCGGCAGGTCAGCCGGCACCGATCGGACCCGCGGGAGCCGCGCGGCATCTGACGGCAACCGTTGGTCCCCATCCCGAGGCACGTGAATGTTGCGCAATTTTCTGACGCTGGTCGTCGCCGCGAGCATGGCAGTCGCGGCACCTGCAGGAGCCCAGGACGCGCTGTCGATGCGGGCGGTGCGTTATTACCGGGCGGACGACGCCGGCAAGACGCTCGTCAAGGCGTTCGTCGAGGTGCCCTACTCGATGCTGCAGCCCTCGGGCAGCGGCGCCGACGCGGTCCTGACATACTCGGTCTCGGCCCGGGTGCTCGACAGCAGCGGGATGTCCCTGCTGCCCGAGGCGCTCTCCTGGAGGACACGGGTTCCCGCCTCGATGGGCGGACCGAACTCGGTGGGCATCGAGCCGATGCAGTTCGCCGTGACGCCGGGCGTGTATCGGCTGGAGGTCACGGTGGCCGATTCGGTGAGTGGCCGGCAGGCTCAGGTCACCACGACGGTCGAAGGGTACGGGCGGGTGCCGCCGGCGAGCGATCTGCTGCTCTCCCCGGCGATGCGGGTCGCGGATGCCAACGACACGGTGCCGCAGCCCGGAGAGATGCGATGGGGCAACACGCTCGTCGCGCCGGTCGTGAAGCTGCGGCTCTCTCCGCTCCGCCCACAGGTCTTCTACTTTCTCGAGGCGTATAACACCTCGACGGAAGAGCAGGCCGGCACCATGGAAGTGGCGATTCTCGGGCAGGGTGGGTCGCTCGTGACGCAGACGCCGCCGCAGCCGGTCAGGATCGGCCCGGGCGGCGGGATCCTCAAGGGATCGCTCGATCTCGACGGATTGCCGGAGGGAGCGTATACCCTCCAGGTCACGGTCAATCTCGGCGGCACCCGGACGCAGCGTGCCGCCGAGCTCGAGATGGCGGGGCTGGAGGCCACGCTGGCTTCACAGCAGCAGCAGTCGGCTCCGGTCACGAACGCGTCGGGTGCGGAAACCGACGAAGCGTATTTCGCGGGAATGTCGGAAGCACAGCTCGACACCGCCGCCGCGCCGCTCATCCTGCTCGTCTCGCGGCCGCGCGACCTGCGCACGTACGAGTCGCTGTCGCTGGATGCGAAGCGGCGGTTCCTGGCGGAGTTCTGGAAGGGCCGGGATCAGACGCCGGCCACGGCGCGCAACGAGGAGCGGGAACGCTTCTACGGCGCCATCGCCTACGCGAACGAAGCCTATCGTGTCGGGCGTGGACGGCAGGAGCTGGGCTGGCAGACGGACCGCGGTCGGATCTACGCCAAGTATGGCGCCCCGGACGACCGTCTCCGGCGAGTACAGGCGGGCGGCGCACCTCCCTACGAGGTCTGGCGCTACACCCGCGGGCGGTCGCGGTGGTTCATCTTCGCGGACCGCACCGGGATCGGGGGCTACAACCTGATCCACACGAACGACTTGCAGGAGAACGGCATTCCATCGTGGCAGGAAGTCCTGACGCCGGATGCCGTACGCGATATCGGTCAGTTCCTGGGGCAGGATTTTCTCGGAGGAAGTTCCGGAAGCAATCTCTTCTGACGGTCGCAGGACGCGGCGGGACGAAGGATACGATGGCGCTTCCGGACGCATGTCCACATTTCGCATCGGAATGAGGTGCCAGTCATGAATCGTATCCTGCGTGGTGCTGTTGTACTCGCCGCGTCTGCCCTGTTTGCAGGGTGCAATACCGAGCCGGATGAGACACAGGGCGGAGATGCGGCGAGAATCGTCGTGAGTCCGGCCGTGGTCTTCGTCGATCTGGCGGACAGCAACGCCGTGCTCGTCCGCCTCGTGGACCAGCAGGGAACGGCGCTCAACTCTCCGCTCACGGTCAGTGAAGTGACCGGCGGCATCTCGGTGAGCGCCGACTCGATGTTCCGTCCGACCTTCAATCCTGATGGCACGCTCGGTGTCGAGACCCGCAATACCGAGCTCCGGCTCTTCGTGCGCGGGAACAGCCTCGCCGCCGGCTCCTTCAGGATCAGCGGTGGCGGTATCGACACCCTCGTGCAGGCGTATGTCACGCCGACCGAGACCGCACCGACCGTTTCCAACGCCGCGCCCGCCCTTGGCGAGCCGGTGGTCATCACCCTCGAGCCTGGCCTGACGTTCGGTCAGCACCTCGACATCGTCGACGCATCCGGCAACTCGATCGCCGTCGCCATCGACCGCGCCGCCGACGGGACGTCGGGAACCTTCATCTTCGTTCCGGGAGCGCCTTCGGACTTCCGTCTCGTCGACGTGGTTCCTGCCTATAACACCGACCTCAGCCTGACCGTGCCTTCGAGCGTCCAGGTCACGGCCGGTACGACCGGCTCCGGCCTGCCCGGGACCGACGCGTTCGCGACGGCACCGACCCTGCGTCCGCTGACGCTGAGCGGCGCGAGCGGCGTGATCGACGAGGGCCTGACCTATCCGACCCCGTCGGGCGGCGCTGGCGGCATCGGCGCCAAGTTCTACAAGTTCATCGTCGAAGAGACCGGCGTGTACGATTTCACGCTCGACTGGGGAACGACGGCCGACCTCGGCCTCTACATCTATGACGAGAACGGCGTGATCATCGACGTGATCGCGGACGCCCTCGGTGGTGGTGCGGCTGGTCATCCGGAGCATGGTGATGAGATCGAGCTCCAGGCCGGCACCTACTTCCTCGGTGTCGTCAAGTACGGCGCCAACCCGGCACCTCCGTACTTCCGCATCGACGTTCACGCGCACTAGTACTCAGCACCTGTAGTTGAAAGGCCCCCGCCGGTATCCGGCGGGGGCCTTTCGTTGCCCAGGCGTGCCTTTGCGGAGGCGCGACGCCCCCGCTGGTCAGGCCTGGGTCACCACGTCCTCCGCATCGCGGAACTGGCGTTGATACAGTCGCGAATAGATGCCGCCGGCTGCAAGCAGGTCCGCATGTTTCCCCTCCTCCATCACCCGCCCGCCATCGATCACGACGAGCCGGTCCGCGCGGCGCACCGTACTGAGCCGATGGGCGATGATGAGCGTCGTGCGGCCCACCAGGAGCTTCTCCAGCGCGTCCTCGATCAGCTGCTCGCTCTCGGTATCCAGGCTGCTCGTGGCTTCGTCCAGGACGAGCACGGCGGGATCCTTGAGGACGGCCCGCGCGATCGCGATTCGCTGCCGCTGACCGCCGGAGAGCTTGACCCCGCGCTCGCCGACCACCGTGTCGTAGCCCTCCGGCAGCCGGCGCACGAATTCGTCGGCATGGGCAGCGCGCGCCGCCGCCTCGAGCTCGGCCCGCGCGGCGTCCGGCCGCGCATAGGCGCTGTTCTCCGCCACCCTGCCGCTGAAGAGCGCCGGCTCCTGCGGCACAATGCCGACGGCGCGCCGGAGGTCGGCCAGCCGCAGCTGCCGGACGTCGATCCCGTCGAGCAGAATGCGTCCCTGGGTCACATCCCAGAATCGGGGGAGCAGCGACGCGAGCGTCGTCTTGCCCCCGCCCGAGGGGCCCACGATCGCCACCACCTCGCCCGGGGCGATGTCGAGCCGGATACCGCTCAGCGTCCAGCCCGAGTCTTCACCGCGATAGCGGAAGGAAACGTCCTCGAAGGTGACGCGTCCGCGCACCGGCTGGGGCAGAGGCACCGGGGCCGCCGGGTCCTTCACCGTCGGGTCCGTCTCGAGGATCTCGAACACCCGCTCGGCGGCACCCACGGCCTCCTGATAGGCACTGAAGAACGAAGCGAGCGCCCCGATCGCTGCGGCGATGTAGATCGTGTAGAGGAGAAACGAGACGAGTGCTCCAGCCGTGAGCTCACCTTCGAGCACCAGGCGGCCTCCCTGCCAGAGCACGAACGCGATCCCGCAGAAGCTCGTGAACGTGAGCACGCCGAAGAAGATTCCGCGAACGTGCGCCCGCCGGAGCGCGGCTTCGACGCTCGACGCGATCCGGTCTCCGTATCGCCGCCGCTCTGCCGGCTCCTGCACGAAGCTCTGCACCGTCCGGATCTGGCTGAAGGCCTCTTCCGCCACGGCCGTCGCCTCCGCCACACGGTCCTGCACGCCTACGGTGATGCGGCGAAGCCTGCGCCCGAACGCCGCGGCGGAGAGGACGACGAGTGGCGCCACCGCGAGCGCCGTGAGCGTGAGGCGGGGCTGCATCCAGGTGAGCAGGACGACGCCACCGGCGAGCGTCAGGATCTGGCGGGAGAACTCGGCCACCTGATGGCTCAGCACGCCCTGCAGGAGCCCGATGTCGGTGGTCAGCCGGCTCGTCAGTTCGCCGGTGCGACGATCGGCGAAGAAGCCCGGCGGCATCTCGAGCAGGCGTCCGAAGAGCTCGCGCCGGAGCCCTGCGACCGCCCGCTCTCCCGTGGCCGCGAGCAGGTACGCCTGGACGTAATTGAGGAATGCCTGGACGGTGAAGAGGGCTACGAGACCCAGGGCGATACGGTCGAGGAGAGCCCGGTCTCCCTTCTCGAATGCCGCATCGAGCAGGATTCGGACGACCTGGGGAAACGCGAGGCCGAGCGCGCTGCTCAGCACCAGGGCAACGCCGGCCAGGATCAACCCGCGCCGATATGGACGCACCCGGGGCCAGAGCCGGACGAGGCGCTTCGGCGGCGGCAGGCGAAGCTTGCGTTGTCCCGGGGTGGCGGGAGCAGTCACGTACTCAGCGTCCCGAATCCGTGATCGGCGCGGCGCTCAGTGCCCTGAATGCTCGCCCGTCACGGCGCCGGGCGCGTCGGGCTGGTTCAGGATGATGAGCTCGCCCGGCCGGGGCCCGCGCTCGTACGGAATGGCCCGGTCCACCCCCATCGCCACGAAGAGGAGCGCGAGGTAGAGGAGCGAGTACCGGTACATGCGCCAGGCCGTCGGAGTGACGCCGGTTTCCCGCAGGAGCTGAACGCAGTACCAGAGGAGCCGTGCCCCGAGGAGGAGCGCCGCTGCCAGGTAGAACCAGCCGAGCGCACCGAAGAAGGCCGGGAGCACGGTGAGCGGCAGGAGGAAGATGGTATAGAGGAGCATTTCCACCTTGGTGCGGCGCTCGCCATGGGCCACCGGCATCATCGGGATGCCGGCCCGCGCGTAATCCCCCTGCTTCATGAGGGCCAGCGCCCAGAAGTGGGGCGGCGTCCAGTAGAAGATGATGGCGAAGAGGTAGATCGCCGCGAGGTCGAGCGAGCCGGTGACGCTCGCCCACCCGACCAGCGGCGGGAACGCGCCGGCCGCGCCGCCGATCACGATGTTCTGCGCCGTCGAGCGCTTGAGCCACATCGTGTAGATCAGGACGTAGAAGAGCAGTCCGCCGAGCGCCAGCCAGGCGCTGAGCGGATTGACGAGCCGGTAGAAGATGGCAAAGGCGATGGCTCCGAGCCCGATGCCGAACGCGAGGCCCACCGCCGGAGCGATGCGCCCCGAGGGAATCGGACGGAGACGGGTCCGCGTCATCCGCGTGTCGATGTCCCGGTCGAACCACATGTTGATGGCGTTGGCCCCGCCGGCCATCAGGTACCCGCCGAGGATGACCCAGAGCACCAGCGAGAGCGGGGGAATGCCGCGATCGGTGATGAACATCGGCGCGACCGTCGTCACGAGGAGCAGCGAGATGATGCGCGGCTTGGTGAGGGTGACGAAGTCGCGCAGGAGCGAGGGGGATGGTCTCGCCGCCCCGGCGGACGGAACCCCTTCTTCCCGTCCCGACGCTTCCGAGCGCTCCGTCGCGTCCACTGCCTTCGCCAGCTCGCCTGTCTCGCCCGACACCACCACCATCGCCACGAGCGCCACCCAGACGAGCGCACCGACGAAGATATGGGCGGCGCGGAGCGCAGGGGGAAGGACCATGAGCACCATCGTGGCCGCGACGACGATCTGAAGCACGGTGAGCCCGGTGACCGCGTGTGCCGCCGTCCGGAGCGGTCCGCGTGCCAGACGCGTCAGCAGCACGATGGTGAGGGCCGTGAACGAAAAGGCGAGGATCCGGTGCAGCCAGTGGAGCGTGCCGAGCGCGGCGTCGGGCGGGAGAAGGCCGGCGCCCTCGCAGAGCGGGAATCCGCGGCAGACCCATCCCGCATTCAGGTTGGCGACCTTGGCCCCGAAGAGGATGACGACGAAACCGAGCGCGGCCGTGGCGTGCACGAGGCGATGGTGCCGGTGCCGCGCTGCCGGCCGGGGCTTGCGCCCCTCGCGCGCCCGCATGGCCGTAACGACGAGGCAGGCGAGCAGCAGCATGGCGTTGGCGAAGTGCACGATCACGACGCTGGGCGGCAGCTCGAGCTTGACGGTGACCGCGCCGAGCAGCACCTGGATCACGAGGAGCACCGCCCCCGCCACCGCGGGTCTCACCAGCGAGCCGTCCGCACGATGCCGAAGGAGCGCGACAGCGGCCACGGCGAGCACCGCGACACTGACGAGTGCGGCGACCCACCGGTGGCTGATCTCGATCGCGGTGGCGAAATCGAGCGGCGGGAACCATTCGCCGTTGCAGCGCGGCCAGTGGTCGCCGCAGCCCATGCCGGAGCCGGTGATGCGGACGACTCCGCCGAGCACGATGAGGCCGACGGTCAGCACGGATCCCGCTGTGGCGAGTCGTGCCAGGAGCCGGGAGGACACATGGGAATGGGATGTCATGGCGCGGGTAAAGATAGAGGAAAGCGCAGCCCCGCGCATGAATGAACCGGGCCGCGGTAAAGAGCCTGTCACGATCGCCGGGACTGCTTGACCGCACCGCGTCGCGCGGTATACTTGTGCCCGCCGACCCGGTGCGGCAACGCGCCGCCGGCCTACCCCCTGTCACGTTGCCCAAACGCTTGTGCTGCATGTTGTTAACCGGACCGCGGAGGACGCTCCGCCCGGTGCTTCCATCTCCACGTCGAGGTACGGCTATGAGGTCATGGTTTGGTAAGGCTGGCGCCGCGTTGGGCATGGCGCTCGTCATGGTGACAGGCTCGAGCGAGCAGGTCCAGGCGCAGGGCGTCACTACGGGGGCCATCAGCGGGTTCGTGCAGGACTCGAGCGGCGCCCCGATCGGCGGCGCAGGCGTCGAGATCCGCTATGAGCCGACCGGCTCGCGCGCGATGACCACGACGAACGCGCGCGGCTTCTATCTCGTGCAGGGGCTCGAGCCGGGCGGACCGTACGTGGTCGTCGCACGGGCCATCGGCTATCGTCCCGAGCGGGCCACCGGCCTGCGCGCGTCGATCGGCCAGACGACGCGTCAGGATTTCCGCCTCGCCACCTCCACGGTCGAGGTCGAGGACATCGTGGTTCTCTCCCAGGCCGACGACGCGTTCTCGCCGAGCCGCCAGGGCACGTCCACGACGATTCCCGACTCGGCACTCGTCCGCCTCCCCACGCTCAACCGCGACTTCGCGGACTTCGTCAAGCTGACCCCGCAGGTCGGCGTGCGCGACGGTGACGAAGGCGGCGTGGCCGTGGCCGGCCAGAACAATCGCTTCAATACCGTCCAGGTGGACGGCGCCACGGTGAACGACCGCTTCGGACTCGGGCGTACCGGCCAGACCGGCGGCCAGGCCGGCGGACGTGCCGTGGGCCTCGAGGCCGTCAAGGAATACCAGGTGGTGCTCGCGCCGTACGACGTGCGGCAGGGCAACTTCACCGGCGCGCTGATCAACGCCGTCACCAAGAGCGGCACGAACGATTTCCGGGGCACCGCGTTCTTCTATAACCGGAACGAGGCGCTGGCCGGCGATCCGCTCGGCCAGACCGACTTCAACCAGAGCCAGTTCGGCGCCTCCTTCGGCGGCCCGATCGCGCGCGACAAGGCGCACTTCTTCCTCGCAGGCGAGACGAACCGCCGGAGCACGCCGGCCACCGGACCCTACTTCGGCTCGACCGAGCGCCCGGCGCCGGTCGACCAGGCGGGATACGACCAGTTCGTGAGCCTGCTCGAGGGCTACGGGCTCGAGGCGGGGAACGGCGACCTCTTCGAGCGCAGCAATCCGCTCACGAACCTGCTGGCGCGCTTCGATGTCCAGCTCGGCGCGTCGAACCGGCTCGTCCTCCGCTACGGCTACAACGAAGCCGGCGACGACAACTTCAGCCGGTCGACGGCTCCCAACAACCCGATCTTCGACCTCAGCACGTTCGCCTATCGCTTCCAGAACAAGACGCACAACCCGTCGCTGCAGCTCTTCACGAATTTCGCGAACGGGGCGTCCAACGAGTTCCGCCTCAGCTTCCAGAGCATCCGCGACCGGCGGACGCCGGCCGTCGTCCAGCCGCTCATCATGGTCGAGAACGTGCCGGGCGCCACGGGTGGTCCCGCCACCGTTCGTCTCCAGTCGGGCTCGGAGCAGTTCTCGCAGGGGAACGAGCTCGATCAGGACTTCTGGGAGGTCACGAACAACTTCACGAAGCCGTTCGGTGCGCACCTCATCACCATCGGCACGCGCAACGAGTTCTACAAGGTGCGGAATCTCTTTGCCCAGAGCTCGTTCGGCGTCTGGCGGTTCAACAGCCTCGAGGACTTCGCGGCGGGCGTGGCGGAGAATTACCTCGTGTCGGGCGCCGTCGGCAGCGGCACTGTCGGCGAGACGATCTTCGACACCTACACTCTCGGTTTCTACGCCCAGGACCAGTGGTCGGTCAACGACCGGCTCAACGTCACGGCCGGTCTTCGCGCTGACGTCCCGGTTTTCAGCGACCAGCCGGAGTATGATCCGCGCGTGATCGAGGACTTCGGGCCGCAGGAAGTCCCGTCCGGCAAGGTGATGTTCCAGCCGCGCGTCGGATTCAACTACTACATGCCCGGCAACTCGGTTTCGCAGGTGCGCGGCGGCATCGGCCTCTTCGCGGGCGCTCCGGCGTTCGTCTGGATGTCGAACGCCTACGCCAACACCGGGCTCAAGTTCAGCCAGCTGACCTGCACCGAGGGCAATACACCGGCCTTCTCGCCGACGCTTCCGGCGCCGTTGTCCTGCGCCGACGGCACGGCGATCGAGGCGGGCGGGTCGGTCGGCGAGGTGGACCTCATCGGGCAGGACACCAAGTTCCCACGCGTCCTCCGCGCCAACCTCGGATTCGACCGCGAGCTCGGCGGCGGCGTGGTGGCCACGATCGAAGGCCTCTACACCAAGGGCATGGACGACTATTTCATCATCAATCGGAACCTCACGGATCCGGTGGTGGCGTCCGACGCCGTGGGCCGGACCGTCTACGGCACGTTCAACGCGTCGGGTCAGTCGTCGCCGGCATACGTCAATTCGATCTATGGCCCGTCGTCGAGCGGCGGCGTCTACGAGCTGCTGAACACGGACAAGAACTATTCGTGGAGCCTCACCGGCCAGCTCCAGAAGCGCTTCGCGTCGAGCTTCTTCCTCTCGGCGGGGTACACGTACTCCGAGGCGAAGGACGTGCAGAGCTTCACGTCGAGTCGCGCCATCTCGAACTGGCGCAATTCCTGGAAGCCTGCGGGAGACCTCCGCGAGGACGTGGCGCTGACCAGCAGCTTCTCGCGACCGCACCGCATCGTCGTTGGCGCCTCGTACACGGCCCCGTGGAAGCGCTTCCCCACGGACGTCTCGCTCACGTACATCGGCCAGTCCGGCCAGCCGTACACGTACATCGCCGGTGGCGCCAGCGGGCGCGGTGACCTCAATGCCGACGGCACCAATACCAACGACCCGATCTACATCCCCACCGGGCCGACGGATCCCAACATGTTTTTCGCGGATCTCACCACCAGCGACGGCGTGTTCACGGCGGCCGAGCAGGCCACCGCGTTCGACGAGTTCATCAGCGGCGAGTCGTGCCTTGCAGAGCAGCGCGGGCAGATCATGGAGCGGAACAGCTGCCGGAATCCGTGGCAGAGCTTCCTCGACATGAGCATCCGGCAGTCGCTGCCGTCGATCGGGGGCCGGACGCTGACGCTCGAGGTCGGCATCTTCAACCTCCTGAATCTCCTCGACGAAGAATGGGGGCGGGTCAAGGCAGCGGGCGGGAGCGTCTTCTACGAGGAGGACGTACTTCAGCAGGTGGGGTCCGACGCTGGCACGAACCTCCCGGTCTTCACGTTCGATCCCGCGAACATCGATAACCGCTTCGCGGTCACGTCGGTGCTCGGGAACTCGTACCAGATCCAGGTCGGGCTTCGCGCGGCGTTCTGATCGGGATCCATCGCCGTACCGCAGACCGAAACGGCCTCCCGGATTCGTCCGGGAGGCCGTTTTCATTCCGAGCGCAGAAGGGCCGAGGCCGCGCGTCGAGCGAAGTGCCTGGCCTACGTCCGTACCCGGTTGAGCAGCACGAGCCCCGCCAGGAGAAAGACTACGTTCGGCATCCAAGCCAGCATCACCGGATCGATGATCCCGCTGTCCCCCATCGCGAGCGCGATTTGGGCCAGCAGGAGATAGATGACGGTGGCGCCGAGGCTCACCCCAAGGCCGAAGGCGGAGCCGGAGCGGGGCGCGGCCATGGCGAGCGGCGCGCCGAAGAGCGCGATGACTAGGCACGCCGCCGGGACCGAGATCCGCTGGGCGCGCTGTACTTCGAGCTTCCCCGTCTCGTTGCCTGCCCGGCGCATGGCGTCGATGTACCGGCCGAGCTCCGCGTAGGGCATGGCGGCCGGCGCCTTCGATTCCGCAAGGAGGTCGCGCGGCTCCTGCGTCATCGCGCCCAGCTCGATCGACTCGAACAGGAAGGTGACGTTCCGCGCGGGCGGCGGCCCCCCCACGAGCCGGCTTTCTCCCTTCCAGAGCCGCCAGGCGCGCGCGGAATCGCTCCAGGTGGCGCTGTCGGCCCGGATCACGAGGGTGGGATAATCGGGGCCCGTGCCTTCGCGCTCGAAGATGAGCTCCCGCAGCGTGCTCGATGCGACGTCGAGGGAGCGCACCGCGTACACCCATCCTTCGTCGGCCCGGTAGACGAAGTTGAATCGCGCCGCGGCGGACTGCACCCGCGGGTCGCGCTGCATCATCGTCATCTTTTCTGTGGAGGTCACCGCCAGCTCGCCGACCAGGACCGCCAGGGCGGCCGCGCCTGCCGCGGCCGCGAACAGCGGCAGCACCAGGCGGTGGAAGCTGAGTCCGCCCGCCTTGGCCGCGGTAATCTCGGAGTGCCGCGCCATCCCGCCCACCGTGAAGATCGTCGCGAAGAGCACCGCCGCAGGCATCACCAGCGACGCCCACGCCGGGATCCCGAAGAGGTAGCTCACGCCGATCTGCTTCATCGAGAGGCCGCGATTGAGCAGGTTCGTGAGCTCGCCCACGGCCTCGGTCAGCACCGCCACGATGGGAAAGCCGAGGGCGGTCACGATGAAGAGCCGCGTCCACGAGCGCAGCATGTACCCGTCGAGGATCGACACCCGGCCGGTCATCGAGCGGGGCGGAGCCTCCGGACCAGGTCGCCGGCCCACTGCGTGATCTCTTCCCAGTCGCCGCCGCGCGTGCTGCCGGACTCGCGGTTGACACGCATGAGCCCCAGGATGCCTGCGATGGCGAGGATGATGTTCGGTCCCCACATCGCGAGCCAGGGGCGGATGTAGCCCTTGTCCGCCAGCGCC
This sequence comes from Gemmatimonadales bacterium, assembly GCA_036741715.1. GTDB lineage: Bacteria > Gemmatimonadota > Gemmatimonadetes > Gemmatimonadales > GWC2-71-9 > CAMLLJ01. Next base: position 11,279 of record DAINRR010000033.1, on the reverse strand, counting down.
TCGCCCGCCGTGAGACCCACCCAGAAAATGGAGAACACCGCCATCGCGCCACCGATCACGAGGCCCATCCCGCCCCGCGGAAACCGCAGCGCCAGGACGATGGCGATGAGCACGAACGGAATGCACGCCGCCGCGATCGCGAACTTCTTGTGCACCTCGACGAGGTACTTGTCGGCCCGCCGCTGCGCGCTCCGCTCGTTGGCGGCCGCGCCGTTCACCTCCGGCCAGGAGGAGAGTGCCGACGTGTTCATCGTCAGGGTCGGCCGGGAGGGGGTCTTCTGTGCGGACCCCTGCGCCTCCGCCGTCTTAGGAAGCACCAGCGCCAGCGCGCGGCCGACCAGGGTGCAGTAGACGGGAAGGGGACCCGGCGCGACGCTCTCGGCCTCCGCCAGTTCCGGCGTCTTGCCGAGGATCACGGACAGGTCCCGCTCGAGGAGCCGGGCCCGTGTCCCTCGCGACTCGGAGATCTCCGATCCCGCCGAGCGCACTACCTCGAGCATCTCACAGGTGCTCATCTCGCGGTCGCCGCGGATGACGTCGCCGGTGCGGCGCTCGAGCGAATCCTGGATGTCGCGGAGGACCACTTCGTTCCGCAGGAATCCGGTGAGGCGGAAGGCGGACTCGTCGTCGCCCCGGAATTCGTGGACGGTGCCGGAGTGGAGGACGAGCTGCAGGTGGCGACCGCCGCCCAGTGCCGTCATCGTCCCGCTGTCCGCGTACACGATGCGCCGGCTGAACTGCCCGCTCAGGTCGTAGATCGCGACGTCGCGGAGCATCCCGCGCACCTGGTCGATGGCGCCCGCGCGTAGGAAGTACTGCGACTGCGGGATGGTATTGACCACCTGCTCGTTGAGCTGGAACGTCGGCGACTTGCGGCTGATGTCGAACAGCAGGGTCCGGAGGCGCGCGTTGCTGCGGGGCAGGACCTGGTCGACGAATCCGAAGGTGAACACCGCCATGAGGAGCGCCCACACGAACACGGGGCGCACCAGCTGTGGCACGCTCACGCCGCTGGCACGCATTGCCGTGATCTCGCTGTCGGCGGCGAGATTGCTGAACGAGAAGAGGACGGCCACCAGCACCGCCATCGGGAGCGTCAGGGCGAGGATGAACGGGATGCAGAGGAGGAACACCTCGCCGATCACCGTCCAGTCGAGTCCCTTGCCGGCGAGCGTGTCGAAGCGCCGGGCGACCTGATTGAGCAGCATGAACCCGGTCAGCGCCGCGAGCGCGAAGCCGAAGGGCGCGCCGAGTCGCGCCAGGACGTAGCGGGAGAGGAGTCGCACGTCTAAGTCAAGACGTTGTAACGGGTTCTGACCATATTATATTCTGGCCTCATCCTTCCACCCAGCAGCCGGATTGCGTGATTGATTAGCCTGGCGCGGATCTCCGCCGCCCTTCTGTCGCTGATTGCGCTCGTCCCAGCCGCCGCCACCGCCCAGGTGACGGACTCGCTGCCGGGCGCCCGGATCAGGTTCGACCTGCCGGCGCTGCAGCTCCGCGAGCCCGCTACCCTCCGCGCGCCGTGGCTCGGCGCTCCGTCGCGCGGGATCGTCGCCTTCGACAGCGCGATGTCCGCGGCGCTCGATTCGTCGCGGATCGCCCGCGGGGCGGCGCTCCGGACGGCCGCGATTTACGGAGTGGGTCCGGCGGATACCGCCGAGGCACCCCCGCCGGTCATCGAGGACCGGGGCGTCATCGGCGTTGCAGGGAAGTATGCCGATCTTTCCCTCGAGGGCCAAGCCTCGCTGAGCGTCCGCACCGAGCGGGTCCGCAACGAGCGCTGTACGCAGGCGGAGCTCAACGACCCGAACGCCGGGTGCTCGGGGCGGATCCGGCTTCCCAAGCTCGAGAACCAGATCAGCGTGCGGTCCGGAGGCACCATCGGCCAGCGGGTGCACGTCTTCGTCGATTACGACGCCGACCGTGACTTCAACGCCAACAACAACATCCAGGTCTACTACGAAGGCCTGAGCGACGAGATCGTCCGGCGGGTCGAGGTCGGTTCGGTGACGTTCCGGCCGCCTCCGTCGCGCTTCCTCACGGCGGCAGTGCCCAGCTCCAACTTCGGCATCAACGGCCTCTTCGAGGTCGGGCCGATGCAGTTCCAGACGCTCTTTGCGACGCAGAAGGGGAGTGCCGTCGCACAGCGGGTGCTCACGGTCGGCGGTGGGGGCTCCAGCCAGCCGCAGTACCGGGCAGTGCGGGACCCAGACTTCGAAGCGCGCCGGTTCTTCTGGGTGGTCGATCCCCAGTCCCTCCCCGGCTATCCTGCCCTCGACATCCTCGCGCTCGACCCGTCGCAGCTTCCGGCGGCGGCGCGGCCCGCCGAAGTGCGCGTCTACCGCTACCGCGCACCGACTACCGGGGCCGTCAATCCGAACCTCGGCGGGATCCACGCCTTTGCGAGGAATCCCGCCGATCCCACGCAGACGCTCGGCCTGCTCGCGCCCGATGAGGGAGTCGAGTGGGAACTGCTCGTGGAGGGCCGGGACTATTACCTCGATCCGTCGGCGCTCTGGTTCGTCCTGGCCGCCCGACTCGACACGCGGGACTACCTCGCGGTCAGCTACACGACACCCGATGGCGGCACCGTCGGCTCCTTTCCCGCCGCGGACCGGCCGGGGGAGATCGACTCGCTGGCGCTCATCGTCGAGCCGCTCCGCGGCCCCGAGGCAGGGACATTCCGCCACGAGATGCGGCAGGTCTATCGCGTGGCCGGCAGCGACCTCCAGCGTGCTTCGCTCGACGTGTCGATCTCACTCAATCGCTCGGAACGCCCCGCCGCCGGCGCGACGACGTACCTCGCGCAGCTCGGGCTCGCCATCCCGACCGATCCCGGGGTCTTCGACCGCGAGAATCGCGTCTTTCCGCGGCTCCGCGACCCGGGCGCCGACGCGGTGGTGGGCGAATCGTACGTCGTGTTCCCGCACCTGCAGCCGTTCGCCGATCCCGCCCGCCTCACGCCGGCGGAGCGGTCGGACTCGCTCTACCGGACACCGCTCTACCTGCTCTTCACGCAGGGCCCGCCAGGGCGCTTCCAGGTGCGGCTGCGCTACGATGCAGTCGGCGGCACCGACCGGTCCACGCTGAGCCTCGACGCACTCCAGATCAAGGAGAACAGCGAGCAGCTCACGGTGGACGGGCGGGTCCTCCAGCGAGGCACCGACTACTCGATCGATTACGGCACGGGCCTCGTCACCTTCTCGAGCCCTGACGCGCTCTTCGGCTCCGGTGCCTCGCAGGTGACGGCACGCTTCGAGCAGCAGGATCTCTTCGCCGTGGCCCCGACCACGATTCTCGGCCTCACCTCGTCGTATTCGCTCGGCACCGTCGGCGCGATCAACTTCATCGGCGTCTTCCAGCGCGAAGCCACGGCGTACAACCGGCCGCAGCTCGGATTCGAGGCGAAGGCGAACCTGATCGCGGGCGTCAACACCGCGCTCCGCTTCAGGCCCGGCGGGGTGACCCGGTTTCTCGACCGGCTCACGTCGGCGCCCGCGATCGCGCCGTCGCAGCTCGACATCAATGCGGAGCTCGCGCTGTCGCGCCCGGACCCGAACCGGTCCGGCGCGGCGTACCTCGAGGAGTTCGAGGCGGATCTCGGCACACCGATCTCGCTCGGGGCAATCGCCTGGGAGTTCGGCAGCATGCCGCAGCGCACCGACGGCCTCGATCCGCTCCTCGGCATCGGGCCCACCTTCGATCCTGCGGACGCCGTCCAGCTGACGTGGCAGAACCTGGTCCCCGCCGCGAACGGCCAGCCGTTCCAGCTGCGCCCCCAGGATATCGACACGACGATCGTGATCGCCGGCCGCGGCGACCAGTTCGAGACGGCGCTCTTCGTCACCTTTCACTCGGACACGGCGGGCGGTTTCGTCCGCAACGACAACCGGTCGCAGTGGACGTTGCCGAGCCGCCCCTTCCGCCCCCGCTGGCGCTCGATGGTCACCTCGCTCAGCTCCACCGGCATCGACCTCTCGCGCTCGGAATACCTCGAGTTCTGGGTGTTCCAGTCGGGAGCGAAGCCGGCGGACTCCGCGGGCCTGCAGATGGTGATCGACCTCGGCGCCGTGAGCGAGGACGTGCTGGCGCTCGCCCCGGAAACACTCGAGGTGGCGGGAACGGACAGCCTCTTCGAGGGCCGGCAGTACGTGGGCGTGGGCCGGCTCGACTCCGAGCGCGCGGAGGACGGCATCTTCAACGCCGCCGAGGACGACATCGGCATTCTCGGCGACCGGCCCGACTCCCTCCTGATCTCCGGGGAGCGCGTCTTCGAGCCGACGCTCTGCACGCGCCAGCTCACCAGCACTGTGCAGGTCTTCCCCTGGGGCGACCTGAGCGCGAGGTGCACCAACGGCAACGGCCACCTCGATACCGAGGACCTGAACGGCGACCTGCTCCTCGACGCGCGCGGGCCCAACGAGAGCGTCTTCCGGTACGTGGTGAATCTCGCCGACGAGCGGTACAAGGTTCCGAATCGCGGGCTGAAGACGCTCGACTCGCAGGGGCGGGAGGCGGGATGGACGCTCTACCGCGTTCCGCTGCGCGGCCCGGACGCCATCGAGCTCGGCGCGCCGACGCTGCGCCTCATCCAGCACCTGCGCTTCACGTTCGTCGCCCCGCCGGACCAGGGTGGCGACGACGTCGTCGCGCGCTTCGTCCTCGCGCGCATGCGCTTCGTCGGCGCGCCGTGGGTGCGCCGGGCGGAGACGCCGATCACGGGCATCGAAGGCTCGACCGGCGAGCCGCACGGCGAGGTGGTGACGGCCATCGTCTCGACGGAGAACACCGAGCTCGGCTACACCTCTCCGCCCGGCGCCGCCAACGTGCTCAACGACCGGAACGCGGGCCAGAGCGGGCTCGGCACCCAGGTGAACGAGAAGTCGCTCCGGATCATCGGCCGCGACCTCCTCCTCAACGAGCGCGCCGAGGCGTACCTCCGCTTCCCCGCCGGCTCGCAGAACCTCCTCAACTATCGGGAGCTTCGCGTGTGGACGCGCGGGTACGGTGCCGGGTGGGAACGCGGCGACCTCCAGGCCTTCGTGAAGCTCGGAAGTGACGATCGCAACTTCTACATGTACCGGGCGCCTGCGAACACCACGAGCTGGGAGCCCGAGATGATCGTGGATCTCGACGCGTGGCGCCGCCTGCGGAGCCAGCTCGAGGTCCGCTGGCTCAACGGGGAGGCACCATCGGGTGCCGCCGAATGCGGCGGCGATCCGACGGCATACGTCATCTGCGAGGGGCCGTACATCGTCCATCTCGGCGATCCGGGCATCAATCCCCCGAACCTGGCCGCGGTGCAGGAGCTGGCGGCTGGGGTGATGCGCGTGGCCGATTTCGGCACGCTGCCCGAGGCGGAGGTCTGGATCGGCGATATCCGACTGACGCAGCCGATCGGCGAAACCGGCCGCGCCATGGCGGTGGATGCCCGCCTCCTCGCGAGCGACGTCGGCGACCTCAACCTCTCGCTCGTGCGGCAGGACGGCCAGTTCCGGCAGATCGGACAGACGCCGACGTTCCGCACCACGAATACGATGCAGCTCGCCGGGAGCTGGCGGCTGGACCGGTTCCTCCCGGCCTCGCTCGGCATCGCCATGCCGATCAACATCTCGCACGTCCGCACCGGGGTCGACCCGCAGCTCCTGAGCGGCACCGACATCCGGGGTGACGACCTGGCCGGCCTCCGCCGGCCGGGGTCGGCTTCGACGGTCTACGCGCTGACGCTCAGGCGGAGCCAGCGGGGGACCAACTGGCTCGTGCGCGGGCTCGTCGATCCCCTGACGATCACCGCCAACATGATGCGAGGTCGGAACGAGACGGAATTGAGTGAGGCCGAGTCCCGGGCAGCCGCCGTCAACGCGAGCTACAATCTCGTCCTCGGGCGGAGCGGACCGGTCTTCGACTTCTCGCGCATCCTTCCCGGCTTCCTCCGCACGACCGAGGGTGGCACGAGCCTCCGGCGCGCGCGCATCACCCTCGCGCCATCCAATATCCGGCTCCAGAGCGGCCTCACCCGCGACGAGGGCGAGTTCACATCCTTCCAGGTGCCGATCGAGCGCGACTCGGACGCCGACCTCATCCCGAACCGGTCGCTCAACCATGTGTGGCGCAATGCCGCCGGGCTCACATGGCAGCCCCTCGGCATGCTGGTGACGTCGGCGGACCTCGCGAGCACGCGCGACCTTCGCGAGTACTCCGATTCGACGCCGATCGGCCGGCTCGCCGGGGCCTCGCGCCGTTCCTTCCTCGGCACGGACGTCGGCGTGGAGCGGGATCGGCAGCTCGCGACCAGCTTTGCCCTCACGCCGCGCCTCACCAGCTGGCTGCGCCCGCGGTACACGACGCGCAGCAGCTTCGTGCTGTCGCGGAACCTGACGAGCCGGCCGCTCGTCCGCCTCGGGGACGATACACTCGGCGCCTTCATCCTCCCGCAGACGCTCAACAACAGCCGCGGCCGGGAAATCGGCCTCTCCATCGACGTGGCGCGCGCGGCCCGGGGCATCAGCGGCGAGACCGGCCGCCTGAGCGCGCTGCTCGCGCGCTTCCGCCCGATCGATCTCAGCACCGACCTGATCCGGAGCTCCACGTTCGACCTCGCCGCGTTCGATCCCGACCTGCGCTACCAGCTGGCGCTCGGCGACCGGGAGGACTTTCTCACCGAGGAAGGCGTCACCGCGCTCTCCGTCGGCGAATCCAAGACCCGGTCGGCGTCGACCGGCGCCGACCTCCCGTTCGGCCTCTCGTTCACGATCCGGTATTCGGAGACCGATGCGCTCCGCTTCCAGAACACGGGACTCGCCCTGCGGGAGACGCATACGATCTCCCGCGACTGGCCCGTGGCCACGCTGCGCTTCTCGCGGACGTTCCGGAACGGGCCCCTGTCGCTGCTCACCGTCGCGGCAAAGGTGCGCGACCGCACGGGCAGCACCACGCAGCCGACGAACGCCGGCACGACGGTCACCGGCGTCACGTCGACGAGCTTCGCGCCGGACCTCTCCGTGTCCTTCCGGAACGGGATGCGGCTCGCGGTGCAGCTCTCGAACAGTTCGCAGGAGAGCCGGGGCACGAGCGCGAGCACCTTCACCGAGCAGGACCAGACGATCGGCACGCTGAGCCACACCTTCCGCATGCCCAGCTGGCTCAGCCGCTCCCGCAAGCGCGTGAGCGCGACGCTCCTCGGCCGCTGGACCGGGACCGACACCTGCCTCCAGCCGCTGGGGTCCGAGGAGTGCAACGACATCTCCAACACCGTGAACAACGAGCTCACGGCGGGGTTCCGCACGGACATCTCGTCGGAGTTCGAGGGCGGTCTCGACTTCGGGTACACGCTGAGCGAGGCGGGGCATCTCAATCGGCGGATCTCGACGATGTTCCTCGCGGTGAACTTCACCTTGCGGCTCTTCGCGGGGAATCTGCAGTAGCGCGTTCCTGTTCATGCTCCCGGTGATCGGATAGCTTCCGTGCGGAACGATCGTCGTGGTCACGCCAGCCACTCTCCACACGGATACCGCGAATGCCGGTCATGCACACCCTGAAGCGCCTGCGGTCCCGGCTGGGGGCCGGTGCGGTTGCGGCCGCAGTGATCGGCTGTGAGGGCACGCCGGAGGCGACGCGCAGTTTCGATGGCGCGTCAGCGCTCGCGTATGCGGAGCAGCAGGTCGCGTTCGGTCCGAGAGTGCCGGGCACGGATGGACATGCGCGCATGGCCGCGTGGCTCGACAGCCTGCTCCGGACGCGCGCCGACTCGGTCATCGTGCAGCGGTGGACCCACGTCACGCGCGGCGGCGATACGCTCCCGCTCGTCAACATCCTGGCGAGCTTCAACCCTGCCGCGAAAGAGCGGATCCTCTTCCTGGCTCACTGGGATACGCGGCCACGCTCGGACGGCCCCGCCGCTGCGCCGGGCGATTCCGCCCGGGCGGTGCCCGGCGCGAACGACGGCGCGTCGGGGGTCGCCGTGCTCCTCGGGGTCGCCGATGCGCTCGATTCCGTGCCGCCCTCGGTCGGCGTGGACCTGCTCTTCGTGGACGGCGAGGACTACGGCGACTTCTTCGCCGACGGCCGTCCCGACGTGCTCATCGGAAGCCGATACTACGCGCAGAACCAGCTGGCGCCGCCGCCGCTCTACGCAGTCCTCTTCGACATGGTCGGGGACCGGGACCTCCGCATCTCGCGGGAAGGGAATTCGGTGATCGGAGCGCCGGAAGTCGTGGACCTCGTCTGGCGCGTGGCCGCGGAAGCCGGACATGGCAATGTCTTCGTGCCCTACGAGGGGACGACGGCGACGGACGACCACGTCGAACTTCAGCGCGTCGGCATCCGCGCCATCGACGTGATCGACTTCAGTTACGGGCCGGGGAACGGGTGGTGGCATTCGCCCGAGGACACGATGGACAAGATCAGTGCGCAGAGCCTCGGCATCGTCGGGGACGTGGCGCTCAGGCTGGTGCAGGAGGCGGAGGGGGAGTAGGGGCGGAAGGACGGAAGGACGGAAGGTCGGAAGGTCGGAAGGTCGGAAGGACGGAAAGTCGGAAAGTGGGAATGTCGGAAGGGCTGGCGCGCGATTTGGACTCGGACCGCGGGAAAACGGTGATCGCCGGAGCGTGAATTGCATTACGCTGATCCGGGCTCCGTGGGCAATTCTCATCCCGACCGACTGACTTTCCGACTTTCCGACCTTCCGACCTTCGATGCCCCACGAACACCGCGCCATCCTCATCCTCCTCGCCCTCGCCATCGGCGGTCACGGGGCTCGGCAGTTCCTTTCCTCGACCGAAGCGGCCCCGGGTGCGATCCGGTTCCTCGGGGACGCCACCACCGGCTCTCCCGGCGCGCACCGTGACAGCGTCGTGGCGCACGCGCGGCCGCTGGCGCCCGGCGAGCGGATCGATGTCGACCGCGCAGGGCTGCGCGAGCTCGAGCGGCTCCCTGGCGTCGGGCCGGGGCTCGCGCGGAAGATCCACGCCGATCGCGAAGCCCGTGGCGCGTTCGGCGGCCCCGAAGGCCTGGACCGCGTGCCCGGGATCGGCCCCGCACTCCTGGCCCGGATCACCCCTGCCGCCACCTTCTCCGGAACACCCCGGCCCCTCCCCGGCCAACCCCCTGCCGGCGTACCGTCCGCCTCGTCCGCCTCGTCCGCCTCGTCCGCCTCGTCCGCCTCGTCCGCCTCGTCCGCCGCGTCCGCCTCGTCCGGCCCGACTCCCATCGACCTGAACACCGCCCCCGAAGCCACCCTCCAGACCCTCCCCGGCGTGGGCCCCGCCAGGGCGCGCGCCATCGTGGCGTATCGCGAGGCGCATGGGCCGTTTGCCACCGTGCAAGCCCTCGAAGCCGTTCCCGGGTTCGGTCCGGCGCTGGTGGCCAAAGTCATTGACGCGCTTGGGGTTCCCTGACGGGGCCCGGACGCTGGCCCGATCCTGGCTCCTGCGCAGGTTCTTGCAGCCCACCAATACCCATTAACCGGCAACTCATGGCCACTGCGGCGGCTCCAGCCACGGGCGAGCGTCTGGGGCAGATCCTCATCGAGGACGGCCTCCTGACGCGCGAGCAGCTCGGCCAGGCGCTGGCGGAGCAGAAGGCCAGCAAGCATCGCCTGGGCTATGTGCTGGTCAAGCTGGGGCTGGTGCAGGAGATCGAGATCACCAAGGTCCTCGCCCGGCAGTACCGGATGCCGGCGGTGGACCTGTCGCGCTTCGACGTGGATGCGCGGATCCTCAAGCTGATCCCCGCCGATCTCGCGCTCAAGAGCATCGTCCTTCCGCTCAAGCGGGAGGGACGGACGCTCACCGTGGCCATGGCCGATCCGACCGATCTCGGCCTGCTCGAAGACCTCAAGTTCATCACGCGCTACGATCTCTTCCCGGTCATCGCCGGGGAGTACACGCTCCGCACGCTCATCGAGAAGCACTACGGCTCGGCGCAGGACCAGCAGTTCCAGGACATCCTCAAGGAGTTCAACGACCAGGGCGAGGAAGTCGAGGTCGTCGCCGACGAGGAAGAGGATGCCGCCACCCAGGCGCAGATCGACGACGCCCCGGTGGTCAAGCTGGTCGAGGGCATCCTCAAGAACGCCGTGATGAAGGGCGCGAGCGACATCCACATCGAGCCGTTCGAGCACGAGATCCGCGTGCGCTACCGCGTGGATGGCGCGCTCCTCGAGATCATGAAGCCGCCGATGAAGATGAAGGCGGCGCTCACGAGCCGCATCAAGATCCTCTCGCACCTCAACATCGCCGAGCGGCGCGTGCCGCAGGACGGTCGCCTTCGGCTCAAGATGGGAAGCCGCGTCGTGGACTTCCGCGTGTCCACGCTGCCGGTGCTCTTCGGCGAGAAGATCGTGCTCCGTATTCTCGACAAGGGCAACCTGACGCTCGACCTCCAGAAGTTCGGCTTCGAGCCGAAGGCGGAGGCCGATCTCATGAAGGCGATCCTCAATCCGTACGGCATGGTGCTCGTCACCGGCCCGACCGGCTCGGGAAAGACGACGACGCTCTATTCCGCGCTCTCCCGCATCAACACGTCCGAGGTCAACATCATGACCGCGGAGGATCCGGTCGAGTACAACCTGATGGGCATCAACCAGGTCCTGGTGCGGAACGAGATCGGGCTCACCTTCGCCGCCGCGCTCAAGGCGTTCCTGCGCCAGGACCCGAACATCATCATGATCGGCGAAATCCGCGATCTCGAGACGGGCGGCATCGCCATCAAGGCGGCGCTCACCGGCCACCTCGTGCTCTCGACGCTGCACACGAACGACGCGCCGAGCACCATCACGCGTATGATCGACATGGGCATCGAGGCGTTCAACGTGGCGAGTGCCGTGAACCTCGTGGTGGCCCAGCGGCTGGTCCGCCGGATCTGCAAGGACTGCAAGGCTCCGCACGACTACAAGAACGAGGAGCTGGCTGCCCTGGGCACGGATTTTGACGAATTGCGCAAGATACCGTTCCAGAAGGGCAAGGGCTGCGACTCCTGCGGCGGGCTCGGATATCGTGGCCGCGCAGGGCTTTACGAGGTCATGGCGATGTCGCCGGAGCTTCGGAGGATGGTCCTCAGGGGGGCCTCCGTGGCCGAGCTCCGCGACCAGGCCGTGGCGGAAGGCATGCTCACGTTGCGAATGGACGGGATGGAGAAGATCAAGAAGGGCGTCACCACCCTCGAAGAAGTCGTCAAGGAGACCGCCGGATGAGCTTCAACCTGCGCGCGCTGCTGGAGGAGATGATCGAGCGGGAGGCCTCCGACCTCCACATCACCGCCGGCGAGCGGCCCAAGCT
>DAINRR010000032.1:0-30044 GCA_036741715.1 Gemmatimonadales bacterium | reverse complement strand
CCACCTCGCGCAGGTTGTGCGGCGGGATGTTGGTGGCCATGCCGACCGCGATGCCGCTCGAGCCGTTGACGAGCAGGTTCGGCAGCTTCGACGGGAGGACCGTCGGCTCCTGGAGCCGGTCGTCGTAGTTCGACTGGAAGTCGACGGTGTTCTTGTCGATGTCCTCCAGCATCGTCATGGCGATCCGGGTGAGGCGCGCCTCGGTGTACCGGTAGGCGGCCGCCGGATCGCCGTCCACCGAGCCGAAGTTTCCCTGGCCGTCGATGAGCGGATACCGGAGCGAGAAGTCTTGCACCATGCGGACGAGGGCGTCGTAGACCGAGCCGTCTCCGTGCGGATGGTACTTGCCGAGCACGTCACCCACGACCGTGGCGGACTTCTTGTAGCCGCGACCGGGCACGAGCCCGAGCTCGTTCATCGCGTAGAGGATGCGCCGATGGACCGGCTTGAGCCCGTCCCGCACGTCCGGCAGGGCGCGGGAGACGATGACGCTCATCGAGTAGTTGATGAACGACTGCTGCATCTCCTCTTCGATGAGGCGGGGCAGAATCCGTTCGCGGGAATTCGGTGCGGTCATGTGGCGCTGATGATTGGAGACGTAGTGCTCGGCGGGGTGCCGGCTCCGGGGTACCGGAGAACACCGAAAGATAACCGACAGCGTTTCCCGGCGCAACGCTCACAGTCGTCGCCAAAGCATTGTCATATCGTGGCTTACAAGCCGGCTCCGGCGCGGTGGACCGGCCATTCGATCTCGCGCGGAGTAAACTGAAAACACACGAAAACGGGAAAGGACGAAGGGGGGCGGATCGCGAGAGGAGTGCGTCGTTGCTGGCAGGATGCTGTCGAGTTTGTGTTGGTACAGAAGCTCGTTTTTTTTGTATTTTCGTGTTTTCGTGCTTTCGTGTGCTGCTGTTTGCTCCACCCGGCATCGAACGCCGCCAAACAATCCGGATTTGCGCAACCGTATTTACTGCCATAGCTTGGCACTTCCTTTCGCACTCCCGGATTCCCGATGAATCTCCGACCCGCAGGCCTGACGGTCCTGGCTGCCCTTGCCTGCTCCACCGGCAACACGCCGGATTCGCCCGAAAACCGGCCCGCCGCCATGACCGACAGCAGCGCCTGGCGTACCCTGTTCGACGGTACCTCGACCGCGGCGTGGCGCGGGTACCAGATGGACTCGTTCCCCGCCGGGTGGGGCATCGAGGGCGGCTCCCTCGTCCGCACGACCGGCGGAGTCGACATCATCACCCGCGACCAGTTCAGCGATTTCGAGCTCGAGCTCGAGTGGAAGGTCGGCCCCGCCGGCAACAGCGGGATCATGTACCGCGTCACCGAGGCCGACAGCTCGACCTACCGCACCGGCCCCGAATACCAGATCCTCGACGACGCCGCCCACCGGGACGGCCAGAACCGCCTCACCTCCGCCGGCTCCGCCTACGGTCTCTATGCACCACCCGCGGGCGTGGTGAAGCCGGCCGGCGAGTGGAACTCGACCCGGATCGTCGCCCGCGGCGCGCACGTGGAGCACTGGCTCAACGGGCAGAAGGTGGTCGAGTACGAGCTCTGGAGCCCCGACTGGGAGGAGAAGGTCAGGAACAGCAAGTTCGTCGAATGGTCCGGATACGGCCGGTCCCCGCGCGGGCACATCGCGCTGCAGGACCACGGAGATCGCGTCGAGTTCCGGGCTGTGCGGATACGCGAATTGCGGGAGTAGGTAGGGAGGTAGCTAGGTAGCTAGGTAGCTAGGTAGCTAGGTAGTACGGTGGGCGGGTGAAATCGGTGTGCAATACCTGATTCCGACGGCCGCTGAGACCCGGAACGCATCTGGCTACCTAGCTACCTAGCTACCAGACGAGCCGTTCGCTAACGACGCACCACTCGATGACCTCCGCGCCTCCCCATATCCCTCAACCCCGCGACCACGTGACGAAGACCAAGCTCTCGACGATGATGTTCCTCCAGTACTTCATCTGGGGCAGCTGGTTCGTCACCATGGGCACGTACCTCACACAGACGCGCGGGTTCAGCGAGAGCCAGGTGGGGCTGGCCTACGGCGCCACCGCGATCGCGGCGCTCGTCTCCCCGTTCTTCCTCGGCGTCATCGCGGACCGGTTCTTCGCCACCGAGAAGCTGCTCGCGGTCCTGCATCTCCTCGGCGGCGCCCTCATCTGGTACCTGAGCACGCTCACGGAATGGAGCGCCTTCTATCCGGTGCTCATCCTGTACGCGCTCTGCTACATGCCGACGCTCTCGCTCTCGAACGCCATTTCGTTCCACCACATCAGCGATCCCGCCCGCGAATTCCCCGCGATTCGCGTGCTCGGCACGATCGGATGGATCGTCGCCGGGATTCTCGTCGGGAAGGTGCTTCAGGCCGACGCGCTCGCGACGCCGATGCGCGTGGCTGCGGTGGGATCAGTGGCGCTCGGGCTTTTCTCCCTGCTGCTCCCGCACACGCCCCCGCGTGCCGCCGGTGCACCGTTCAGCGCGCGTGACGCACTCGGTCTCGATGCACTCGGCCTGCTCAAGGACCGCTCGTTCGCCGTCTTCGTGCTGGGTTCGTTCCTCCTCTGCATTCCCCTCCAGTTCTACTACACCTTCGCCAATCTCTTCCTCAACGAGATCGGCGCGCCCGACCCCGCGTTCATCCAGACCTTCGGGCAGATGTCGGAGATCGGGTTCATGCTGCTGCTCCCGTTCTTCCTGAAGAAGTGGGGCATCAGGACGATCATGCTCATCGGCATGCTCGCCTGGTCGCTGCGCTACTTCGCCTTCGGGGCCGGCGACGCGGGCGGCGGGATGTGGCTCATCTACATCGGGATCCTGCTGCACGGGATCTGCTACGACTTCTTCTTCGTGAGCGGGCAGATCTACACCGACCAGCAGGCGGGACCGAAGATCCGCGCGGCGGCGCAGGGCTTCATCAACTTCGTCACGAATGGCGTCGGCTACTTCATCGGCGCCTTCGTCTCCGGCCGCGTCGCCGGCGCCCACCGCGTCGGCGACGGCCACGACTGGCCCGCCATCTGGCAGGTCCCGGCCATCGGCGCCCTCGTCATCCTCGTCATCTTCGCACTCCTCTTCCGGCCGCGGCGCTCGGCAACTGCCGTTTGATCTTCTTTCGAACGCGAAGGCGCGAAGCCGCGAAGGCACGAAGAGGGCAATCTTGGTGGTCTCCGGGTCGACTCGAGCGACGGAGCCGCAATACACGACCACAAAGCGTCACCTTCGTGTCTTCGCGGCTTCGTGTCTTCGCGTTCAGAAACAACAAACTTCCTCTCCCGATCGAGGCGTCATGAGTGTATCGCGTCGTGATTTCGTAGGGTCGTCAGCGGCGGCGGCGGCATTTACCATCGTGCCCCGGCATGTGCTTGGGGGGCCAGGATATACGGCGCCGAGCGACAAGTTGAACATCGCGTGCATCGGCGTCGGGGGGATGGGGAAGAGTGACGTGGACGGCGTGAGTGGCGAGAACGTCTACGTGCTCTGCGACGTGGACCAGAAGGCCGCTGAGGAGAGCTACCGGAAGCATCCGAAGGCGAAGCGCTACACCGACTACCGAGAGATGCTGAGCCGGGAGGCAGGAAACATCGATGCGGTCACGGTGTCGACGCCCGACCACTCGCACGCCGCCGCCGCCATGCTCGCGCTCAAGGCGAACAAGCACACGTACTGCCAGAAGCCGCTCGCGCGCACGCTGCACGAGGTCCGCGCCCTCGCCGCCCAGGCGCGGAAGACGAAGGTCTCGACGCAGATGGGCAACCAGGGCCACACCTTCGACGGCACGAAGCTGCTGCGCGAGTACGTCGAGGCGGGCGCCATCGGGACGGTGCGCGAGGTCCACTACTGGACGAACCGTCCGATCTGGCCGCAGGGGATCGACCGCCCAACGGAGCTGCACACGCCCGCACCGACGCTCGACTGGAACCTTTGGCTCGGCCCCGCGGCGGATCGGCCGTACCATCCGGCGTACGCGCCCTTCCGCTGGCGCGGCTGGTGGGACTTCGGCACCGGCGCCCTCGGCGACATGGCCTGCCACGGCATGGACGCCGCGTTCTGGATCCTCGACCTCGGCTATCCCGAGCGCATCGTCCCCGAGTCGACGGCGCTCTACACCGAGTCGGCGCCGAAAGCGTCGCGCGTCGAATATCATTTCGCGGCGAAGGGTGCCCGTCCCCCGGTGCGCGTGTACTGGCGCGACGGCGACTTCCGCCCGCCGCGTCCGATCGCGCTCGCGCCCGAGATGACGTGGCCCACCGCCGACATCGGCGGCCAGCTCTGGGTCGGCGACGACGGGATGATCGTGGCCGGCATGTACGGAGAGAACCCGACACACCTGGATGCCGCGCGCGACAAGGAGCTCAAGGCCAACCCTCCCGCGGAGAAATACCCGCGCTCGAAGGGGGTCTATCAGGAATGGATCGAGGCCTGCAAGGGCGGAGCGCCGGCGCAGTCGGATTTCGCCGGCCACGCCGGTGCGCTCACCGAGATGGTGCTCCTCGGCTGCCTTGCGGTCCGCGGCGGGAAGACGCTCGAGGTGAGCCGGACCGGCGCGATCATCAACGTGAAGCTCCCGGAGGAGTGGATGACTCCGGCCTACCGAAAGGGCTGGGAGCTCTAGTCAGGGTCCGTCGCCTTCCACGACCTCTGTGTCGTGCCACACCGCGCTCCGCTGCACCGTCCCCGATGTTGTCGTCCGCGTCGGGGACGTTTTCCTGTGAGCCCGGAGGGGCGAATGCGGAGTCTGCTGCGGAACAACGGCCTTTCGATTGCGCTCTTCACCCTGTTCATCGTCTGCCAGATCGGACTCAGCGTCGTCGGGCTCCGGCACGAGAACGCCGAGCTCGCCGAGCACGGCCAGGCGGCGATCGGCTACGGCTCGTACGTGACGAGCGGCGCGTTCCTCTCGGCGACGATGGAGAACTGGGAGAGCGAGTTTCTCCAGATGTTCGCCTACGTGATCCTCACCGCGATCCTCATCCAGAAAGGCTCAGCCGAGTCGAAAGCCCCCGACGAGGATGAGGAAGTCGATCACGATCCGCGCCTCGCGCGAAATCCCGACCGTCCCTGGCCCGTGAAGCGAGGTGGGCTCGCGCTCCGGATCTATGAGCACTCGTTGAGCATAGCGCTCTTTCTCCTCTTCGCCGCGAGCTTCGCCCTTCACGCCTCCGGAGGCGCCCGCGACTACAGCGAGGACCAGCTGCTCCACGGTGGGCAGGCCGTGACCACCATGCAGTACATCGGCACGTCCCGCTTCTGGTTCGAGTCGCTGCAGAACTGGCAGAGCGAGTTCTTCTCGGTGGCGATGCTCATCGTCCTCACCATCTGGCTCCGGCAGCGTGGATCGCCGGAGTCGAAGCCGGTGGCGGCGGGGCATGGGAGGACGGGGAAGTAGGGCGTCGGCGGACGCGGCGGACGCGGCGGACGCGGCGGACGGGGCGGACGGGGCGGACGGGGCGGACGCGGAAGGCGTGACGGTGTCATCCCGAGGGAGCAACGCGACCGAGGGATCTACTCGCCGAGTCCCGGAGACCGGAGAGTGGATCCCTCGTCGCTTCGCTCCTTCGGGATGACACCGTGGTCAGCCCGCACCCCGTCAGCACCCCTCTGCCGCCTCCGCCGCCTCCGCCGCGTCCGCCGCGTCCGCCCCCCCTACGGCGTCCCCCTCTCATACGGCGCCACCTGCTCCGCGACCGTCTTCCGGTCTCCCACCACCACGATCGGCATCAGCTCGGGCTTGAGATGCTCGCGCGCGATGCGCTGCACGTCGCTTGGCGTGACGGCGAGGACGCGCTGCACGTAGTTCGGCAGGTAGCTGTCGTCGAGGCCCTGCAGGTCCACCCACCGGAGCATCCCCACGATGCCACCGCGCGAGCTGTTCTGGAGGGTGAAGATGCCGGCGAGGTTGTTCTTGATCCCGGTGAGCTCGTCGGCCGGGGGTGGCACGGCGCGCAGGCTGTCGATCTCGTGGAAGATCTCCTTGAGGGACGCGCCGGTGACGTTGGTCGTGACGTCGGCCTGCTGCGACCAGTGCGAGACCTGGTAATAATCCGCCACGCTGCTGAACGGCGAGTAAGTGTAGCCCTTGTCCTCGCGGATGTTCCGGGTGATGCGCGATCCGAAGGCGCCGCCGAGGAGCGCGTCGGTCACTTCGAGTGCCACGTAGTCCTCGTCGGTCGGATCGGGAACCGGGATGCCGAGGATGAGCGTGGACTGCACGGCGTCGGGCCGGTCGATCAGCGCGACGGTGCGCCCGGTCTTCGGCGCCGGCGGCTTCTGCGTCGGGGCATTGCCCGGCGTCCAGTCGCCGAAGGCCTCGCGGATCGCGCGCTCGACGGCCGCTGCGTCGAAGACGCCGGCGACGTAGAGCCGGGCCCGCGCCGCGCCGAAGTTCCGCGCGTGGAACTGCCGCACCTGGTCGATCCCGTAGCCCTGCAGCATCGCCTCGGTGGGATAGAGTCGGCCGTACGGATGCTCCCCGTAGATCAGCTCGAGGAACTTTTCCTGCGCGAGACCCTGCGGCTGGCTCTTCGCGATGGAGAGGGAGCGAAGGCGCGTGGCCTTGATGCGCCCGAGCTCGGACTCGGGGAGGAGTGGATTCCGCACGACGTCGGCCACGAGACCCACCATCGCCGGCGCATGTTCGCCGAGCACTTCGCCCCCGATGTTCGTGAGGTCGGAGCCGGCGCCGACGGAGATCTGGCCGCCCATCGCCGCGACCTCCTCGGCGAGTCGCGCGGCGGGACGGGACTCGGTGCCTTCCATCATGAGGTCCGCGGTCGTCTCCGCGAGCCACGTTTCATTCGGACCCTGATCGATGCGCCCGGTGCGTACGGCGAGCCAGACCGCGGCCTTCGGCACGGTCCCGTACGGAACGAGCGTCACGGCCATGCCGTTGGGGAGGGTGAACTCCCGCTGCTGGGGAAGCTTCAGGTCCTTCGGCGGCGCCACCGGTGGCGGCGTGGTCCGCTGGGCCGCCGCAGATGGAGCGAGCGCCAGCACCATCAGCGGGAGGAGCGCGAGCGATCGGAACGTCGGAATTCGCATGGCCATCTCCCTTAGCGGCTGGCGCCGCTCGTGGTGCCGCGCGCAGGGGCGGCAGCCGGAGCGGCGGGAATGACGGTGAGGATCGTCCGGTTGGTGCGCGCGAGGTACTCGCGTGCGGTCCGCTGGAGCAGCTCCGGCGTCACCTTCGCAAACTCCGCCTCGAGCTGGTTGATGCGCGACGGGTCATCGTCGAAGAGCGCGAAGGACGCGAGCAGATCGGCCCGGCCGAAGCCGCCGAAGCTCTCGAGCTGCGAGTAGAGATTCGAGCGGAGCTTGACGAGCGCGCGGTCGAGCGTGGCCCGGTCCACCGCCTGCGTACGCAGCGCCTCGACGGTCGCATCGAATCCCGCGATGAGCGAATCCGCCGGCTTGTCCGCATCGTGATACGCGGTGACGATCCAGAGCATCGGCCCGTTGTAGTTGTACATGTTGCCGAGGCCGAAGTTGATTCCGGCACCGACGCCACCGGTGAGCGCCCGCTTCCGCACCAGCTCGTCGTAGAACCGGCTGTCGCGCCCCTGTGCCAGGATCTGGTCGATGAGCCCGAAGGCGTACCACTCGGGGGTGTACCGCTCGGGCACCTTGTAGGCGAGCGCGAGCGCGGGACGAGTCGCCAGTGAATCGGTCTTCGAGAACCGCTTCTCTTCGGTCTGCTTCGGCTCGGTGAGATCCGGATCGGGTGGCTGCGGCACCTGCGGGATGCTTCCGAAATATTGCGCGACCCACCGCTTCACCGTCGCCGGGTCGAAATCACCGGTGACGGCGAGCACCGCGTTGTTCGGCGCGTAATAGGTCTTGAAGAACGCCGATGCATCCTCGAGCGTCGCCGCGTCCAGATCGGCCAGGTCGCCGTAGAAGTTGTGGGCGTTGTACCAGTTGGTGAACGCGCGCATCGGCATGTCGATCCAGGGGAACCCGCCATACGGCTGGTTCAGGACGTTGACGCGCACCTCGCTCTTTACCACGTCCTGCTGGTTGCGGAGGTTGGCGCTGTCGATCGCGAGCCCGCGCATCCGGTCGGCTTCGGCCCAGAGCACCGTCTCGAGCGCGTTGGCCGGGATGACCTGGTAGTAGTTGGTGAAGTCGAAGCGCGTGGAGCCGTTGAGGAGCCCGCCGTTCTTCTCGACCAGCTGGATGAACTCCATCTTGCCCAGGTTCTGCGAGCCCTGGAACATCAGGTGCTCGAAGAGGTGGGCAAAGCCGGTGCGCCCCTTCGGCTCCACCCGGAAGCCGATGTTGTAGTACACCGCGACGACCGCCGTCGGCGCCGTGGTGTCGCGCGAGAGCACGACCTTGAGCCCGTTCGGCAGCTTGTAGTAGTCGATCGGCACCGAAAGCCGGGCGGGCTGCGCGGCCTGCTGCGCCTCGGCCGGCAGCGCGAGCGCGCCGGTGGAGACGACGAAGGCGAATCCTGCGATGATCGATGTCAGGCGATGCATGCGTACCTCGAAGAAGACCAGAATTGAGCCGGACTATTCACGCGCCGCCGGCACACCGTCGAGCGTCAGCAGCTCCTGCCTCCAGAAGCTGCGGGAGCCATCCGGCGCGAGCACCTCGTACGTTTCCATGAACGGCACGCCGGTGATGGCCACCATCGTCCCGATGACGGCGTTCCGGCGCGACGACCATTCCTCCACCCTCCATCCCCGCATCGTGCGGCCGCCCATCTCGACCGGCACTTCCTCGCCCACCGTGTAGATCCGTTCCTCGACATCCGGCATGCCGGGGCTCCAGACGGGCATGCGCACCACCAGGCCGCGCCGGAGCTCCAGGACTCCGAGGATAATGTCGGTGGCACCCGCATGGAACGCACGGCGCGGAAGCTCCTTCGCGAACGGCTGGCGCTCCTGGCCCGGGCCCTTGCTCCATCCGGTCACCTGGGTGTGTTCGATGCGGTAGGAGCTCTCGCGACCGGCCGAGCCCGCGGCGGCGAAGCCGAGCGGCTGCAGCGTTTCGCGGTCGAACGTCTGGCGGAGCGTATAGGTGTTCCGTCCGCTGGGGCCGGCGATCTCTCCCTCGGTCCGGAAGCGGATCACGCCGCGCCCCGCAGAATCACCGATCTCCATGTAGTTGGTGATCGTGCCGCGCGGCTCGCCGTCCGGGCCGCCGGCGCGGAGGACGGTTCGAGAGGAGTGGACCGGGATGGCGTCCCCGCGAACGAGCGGCGAGCCGGGCTCGACCAGGAGGGTATCGGTCTGGGCCGCTGCCGAGGAAACGGCCGCGGACAGGAGGAGCAGCGAGTGCAGCGCGCAGCGTCGGAGCAGGGGCATGAGGTCTCCAGGAGCGGATCGGGCGCAGCCGGCCGGGTTCCTAACCTACGGCGGCAGCGCGGGTGCGGTTTCCCCTCTCGCGCTTCCCGAAGCGGCAGGCCCGGCCGTGCCTCACCCGCCCACCGCAGTGAGCTCCACATAGGCTGCCCAGATCGGCGCCAGCTCTTCGACCCGTGCCCGGAGCGCCGAGGCCGAAGCTGCCGGCAGGTCCGCGTAGGGATCGGCCTCGAGACGCTGGCGCATTTCCGGCGTCGCGCGTGAGGTGTCGAGCTGCATCGGGCCCTCGATCTTCCCCTGGAAGTCGAGCGTCTGCAGCGTCGCCACGATCGCCTCGCGCACGGCGGCGTACCGCTCGAGAGGCATCCCTGCCGCCTCCGCGCCGCCGGGCATCGTTCCTTCCTTCCACTGCGCCTGCATCGCGGCGCCGCGCTCCTCCGGAGTGGCGGCCGTGCGCGCCTTTGCCTGCGCTTCACGCACCAGCTCGGTCTCCCGCGTGAGGCCGCGCGCAAAGGCGTCCACGTCCGCTGCATCGAACGTCGCAGAGGCAGATGTCGTTGCCTGCTCCGAACCGGCCCGCGCCTCGGCCCCGGATCCATCGCCGCCATCGCCTCCACAGGCTGCGAGCGAAGCCGTACCCATGATGACCAGCCGGATGATGGATGGATGAATGCGCATCGGGTCATGCTCCCGTTGAAGACGAGGTTGAAGGTTCAGTAGACTGAAAGCCGGGCGATCCGTGGCACGTCGAGTGACTGCTCGATGGTCAGACGGATGCGGTCGGCCAGGATGGGCTCGACGCGGTCGAGCTTGCGATGCCCGATCGTGGTGCCGCGCGCGATCTCCTGCCACGACCCAGCCGAGTGCGCCTCGACACGATACCGCTCCACGGTCTGGCCGTGGGCGATCGCCTCCTCGAGGCAGATGATCGAGGAGCGCGCCGCACGCCGGAGCCGGAGCTCGACTGTGGCGGCGCTGCGGGTGGGGCTCCACCAGGTGGCCGGATC
Organism: Gemmatimonadales bacterium; assembly: GCA_036741715.1. Lineage (GTDB taxonomy): Bacteria > Gemmatimonadota > Gemmatimonadetes > Gemmatimonadales > GWC2-71-9 > CAMLLJ01. The sequence goes on along the minus strand of DAINRR010000032.1, from coordinate 19,720 downwards.
ACCATCGACGAGCCGGCCGGCGCCGCGCACGCCCGTACGCGCGCGGCGTGCGTGGTCGGTGGCATAGAGGCGCGTGATCGCCTCGCCGTATCCGGCAAGGCGCTCGGTATCGGTCGAGTGCAGCACGCCGTCGCGCGTCGGCGGGACGTTGAGCAGGAGCTTGCTGTTCCGGCCGACCGACGTCAGATGCAGATCCACGAGGTTTTCGACCGTGCGCACCTTCGCGTCCTCGGCGGGATGCCAGAACCAGCCCGGACGGATCGAGACATCGGTCTCCCCCGGACGCCACACCGAGCCATGCGGATGCCCGGCCTGCAGGATCTCCGGGACGCCGGGTCCGTCGAAGCCGGCGTACGGGACGGCGTCGGGATCGATCGTGGACCAGCAGGTCTCACCTGCCACGCCCCGCTCGTTGCCGATCCAGCGCACGTCGGGACCCGCATCGGAGAAGATCACCGCGTCCGGCTGGAGGCCCCGCACGGTGCGGTGGATGCGCGGCCAGTCGTAGGACTGGCGCTTGCCGTTGGGACCTTCGCCGTTGGCGCCGTCGAACCAGACCTCGACGAGCGGTCCGTAGCGCGTGAGGAGCTCGGTCAGCTGGGCGATATAGAAGTCGTTGTAGCGCTCGCCCTCTCCGTACGACGGTGCGTTCCGGTCCCACGGGCTCAGGTAGACGCCCGCGCCGAGTCCTTCGGCATGGCACGCATCGACGAACTCCCGCATCACGTCTCCATCCCCGGAGCGCCAGGGACTCCCGGCGACGGAATGGCGCGTGGTGGCCGTCGGCCAGAGGCAGAAGCCGTCGTGATGCTTGGCGGTGAGGATCATCGAGCCGGCGCCGGCTGAGCGGGCGGCGCGCGCCCACTGGCGGGCATCGAGCGCCGCCGGATCGAAGAGCGAGGGGCTCTCGCTCCCGTCGCCCCACTCGCGATCCGTAAAGGTGTTGATGCCGAAATGAATGAAGAGTGCCGTCTCCTCGCGCTGCCAGCGGAGCTGCGCCGGCGAGGGAACGGGGCGAGGCATCCATCGGCCGCCCAACCGCAGGAGGAGCGGCGTCGCGGCAGCGGCGGCGCCCGCGGCGATCAGTGAGCGGCGATCCATCGGCTTGTCATCATGCGTCGCTGCCGTAGTATGAGGGAGACCTGCCGGCCCAGTCATCAGCGAAGGAGCCTCGCCATGCCACCGCCAACTCACGTCTTCTTCGACATCGGAGGGGTCCTCGGCACCAACGGCTGGGACTCGGAGCAGCGCGCGGCCGCGGCGGCGGAGTTCGGGCTCGACGGCGAGTTCGACGCGCGCCACCGCGAAATCGCAGGCGACTGGGAGCTGGGGCGGCTCACCGCCGATGAGTATCTCGACATCGCCGTATTCTACGAGCCTCGCCCGTTCTCGCGCGAAACCTTCTTCGAGTGGATGAAGCGCCAGAGCCGCCCGTTCGAGGAGTCGGTCGCGCTGGCCCGGCGACTCGCGGACGCGGGCAAGGTCTCGCTCTTCACCCTCAACAATGAATCCGCCGAGCTGAACCAGCACCGCATCGACACATTCGGCCTGGCCGACATCTTCGACGCCTTCTTCAGCTCGTGCTGGCTCGGCGTGCGGAAGCCGACGCCGAGGATCTACACCGTGGCACTCGCCGCGACGCAGGCGCCGCCGGCGCAGACGCTGCTCATCGACGATCGCCTGCAGAACCTCGGGCCGGCGGCGGCGCGCGGCATGCGCACGATTCACTATCGGAGTCCGTCCCAGCTCGAGGAGGCACTCGGACGCGAAGGCCTGATCTAGGCAGCGCTTCCGGCTACGGCTTCCAGGTTCCCTGCGCGACCGCCGGGACGAACTTGTCGAGCCCTTTCGGCGGAAAGTCGAGCGTGCGACCCTCTTCCGCGCTCTGGTACGCCGTCATCAGGACCTTCACGACCTCGAGGCCGTCGTCGAAGGTCAGCAGCGGCTTCTCCTTGCCCTGGAAGACGCGCACGAAGTGGCGGTTCTCCGCTTCATAGCCGTAGGCCATTGCCTCGTTCGCCACGACCGGCATCAGGCCCATTTCCGCGTTCTGCTTCTCGACCAGGTCCTCGCCCGACTTGCCCTGCACTTCCCGGCTGAAGAAGAGCTTGAGCCCGCTGTCGAGGGTGTTCCACGACATCGAGTACTCGGGGCCAAGCAGCTCGGCGGAGAGCCGGAGGCCGGCGCCGACGAAGCTCCAGGAGGTCGAGGCCTCGCCGATCACCGTGTGGCCGTCGTCGGTTTCGAACTCGATGAGGATGCTCGCGTAGTCCTCGGAGGGCTGCTTCCGGTAGTCCACCTTCGGGCCCATCATCTTCGAGAGCCGCTCGGCGTACTCGGGGCGCGTCCACTTGAGACTGGCGATGTGCCCGGTGATCCGCTTCGGCGTCACGGTGGAGAGCGGCGCGCCGGGCTTCGTGAGGAGGTGGCGGACGACGAGGGCCGAATGGCACATCATGTCGTTGAGCACGCCGCCGCCCTGCAGATTCCCCTGCCAGAACCAGGGCATGTGCGGCCCGCTGTGCTCCTCGGCGGCACGCGCGAGGTAAGGCCGGCCGGTGAGTCCGGCGCCACGGGCCCAGATGAGGGTGCGGCCGTGCTCCACCTGCGGCGCGAAGAGCTGGTTCTCGAGGTATCCCGTCGCGAGGCCGACGCGCTTCACCAGCTCCGCCACTTTCGTCGCTTCGGCGACATTCCGTGCGAGCGGCTTCTCGCAGGCGAGGCCCCTGAGCGTGCCCTTGCCGCTCTCGATGGCGCTGACGATCTCCTCGACGTTCTCGATGCGGGCCTGATTGGGTCCGCAGAGCCAGAGGGCGTCGATGGCGGGGTCGGCGACCATGTCGGTGATCGAGGCATAGGCGCGGGCCGGACCGACGTCGGTCTCGCGCGCGAGTGCCGCAGTCGACTCTGCGTTCTTTGCGTTGGGACTCCACACACCGCGCACTTCGGCATCGCGCACGCCGACGAGGGACTGGATATGGAAGCGTGCGTTGAAGCCGCTGCCGATGAAACCGATGGCGAGGGGTGGGGTCATGGGGGTCGTTTGAGGGCGTTTGGTAGCTAGGTAGCTAGGTAGCTGGGTAGCTGGGTAGCTGGGTAGCTGGGTAGCTGGGTAGCTAGGTAGCTAGGTAGCTAGGTAGAAGGTAGTTGGGCGGAGATTCGGGCGCGAAAAGGGTGGGCCGAGCCTCAATTTGGGTACCCGGCCTCGAGTACGAGGTGCATTCTTCGGGAATGGCGCCGCATCGTGATCTCGCAGCATGGCAGACCGCCCGAGAGGTGGTAGCGATAGTTCTAAGGCTTAGCCGCGGTGCGTGGAAGCCGTACCTGAGTGCCGTGTTCTCTCAGCTCCAGCGATCTTCGCTCTCGGTGCAGCTCAACATCGCCGAGGGGTACGCCTCAGGACGGACGCACCGATGCAGATACTTCCTGGAAATCGCGTACGCTTCCGCCATGGAAACCGACGACCTTCTCCAACTCCTCGCCGACGAGGGAATCCTCGCCCCCGATGAAGCTGAGGCTGCACTCGCTACCTGTCGCCGCAGCCAGGCGCTTATCAGGGGCCTGATCCGCCGCTACCCCGCCGCACCCGGACCGGCCCGCCCCAAATCAATCCCTCCCCTCACACCCCCTACCTAGCTACCTACTTACCTAGCTACCTACCTGCCTACCTGCCTACCTGCCTAGCTACCTAGCTACCTAGCTACCTAGCTACCTAGCTACCTAGCTACCACCAATCCCTACGCCACCCCGATCCTCCGCAGCTGCTCCGCCGGACACCCATTCCAATTCGGGTTGAACACGTTCCCGATATAGCGGAGATCCTCCACGCCGATACGGCTCGACCAGAACCCGGTCGCCGTGAGATTACGGAAGTTGTTGAAGAAATCCGCGCCTTCCTTGAGCTCCGCGGGCGCCTTCTTCGGCCAGGCAATCGCATCTACGATCGCAAGCCGCTCCGCCTCCGCCAGATCCGCGAACGGCTTCTGATGCCGACGCATGCTCTCCGCCTCGAGCCACGTGAGCCCCTTCCGCATCTGCTCCCCGCTCGAGGGATAGACGATCATGATGTGATCCATGAACTCGGGCACCTTCGCGTCTCCCGCGCTGCCGGAGCGCTCGTCCTTCGGAATCACGATGTCGGCGAGGAGGCGGACGGTGCGGAGCTCGGGCTCGGTGAAGAACTCGGGCGTGAACGGCCCGTCGGCGGCCTCGCGCGCCTTCCGCGCCGCGCGCTCGACGCCATCCGAGGTGCACCCGAAGGCCCCGCTCATGACGGCGAGGCCGAGGAAGCCGAGGATTTCCCGGCGGGAGAAGTCGGTCATACGGCACCTCCCTTCCGCTGCTCGGTGATGTAATCCGCCGTTCGCATCGCGAGCGCCATGATGGTCCAGGTGGGGTTCTTGTCGGCCTGCGAGACGAAGGGGCCGCCGTCGGAGACGAAGAGGTTGGGCACGTCGTGCGCGCGGCACCATTCGTTCACCACGGAGCGCGACGGGTCCTTCCCCATCCGCGTCGTGCCCATCTCGTGAATGATCCGCCCGCCGGTGGCGATGCCGTAGCCCTTCTCCTTCGTGGGCATCGGCGAGAAGACCTCGCCGCCCATCTGATCGATGAGCGCGCGGAAGGTCTCCTGCATGTGCTTCACCTGCAGATGCTCGTGATCGGTCCACGCCCAGTGGAAGCGGAGCACGGGAATGCCCCAGCGGTCCTTGACCTCCGGATCGAGCTCGCAGTAGCTCCGCTCGTTCGGGATCATCTCGCCCCGGCCGGAGAAGCCGATCGTGGTGCCGTAGAGGCGGCGATACGAATCCTTGAGCGCCTTGCCGTAGCCGCCGAATTCAGGATACGCGTCGACGCCCCACATGAAGCCGTACGACGGGACGCCGCGTCCGCCCCAGATCTCGATGTGGTAGCCGCGCGGAAAGTCGAGCTTCCGGTTGTCGAGCCACCAGGGACAGTAGAGGTGCCCGCCGCCGACGCCGTCCTCGTTGTGCGGGATGCCGTTCTGCAGCTTCGGGATGAAGCCGGCGACGTCCGTGCCCGTCGTGTCGGTGAGGTACTTGCCGACCACACCGCTCGAGTTGGCGAGCCCCTGTGGGAACATCGCCGACGTCGAGTTGAGCAGCAGCCGCGCGGACTCGCAGGCACTGGCAGCGACCACGACGATGCGCGCGCGCACGTGCTGGTCGGTCCCGTCCGCCTTGTTCACCCAGGTCACCCCATCCGCGCGCCCGTCGGCGCCGACGGTGATCTCGCGCGCCATGGCGTTCGTATGGAGCGTGAGCTTCCCCGTCTCGAGTGCCGGCGCGATCAGGACGTTGGTGGAAGAGAAGTTCGAGTTGGTGTGGCAGCCGCGGTTGCACTGGCCGCAGTAGTGGCACGCCGCCCGGCCGTTGTGCGGGCGCGTGATGATCGAAAGCCGGGCCGGGATGCAGGTGACCTTCATCCGGTCGGCGGCCTGCTTCACCAGCATCTCATAGCAGCGCGGTGTCGGCGGAGGAAGGAAGCGCCCGTCGGGTTCGTTCGGGAGGTTCTCCACGCTCCCGAAGATGCCGATGAGGTCGTCCACGCGGTCGTAGTACGGCTTGAGCGTGTCGTAGCCGATCGGCCAGTCGTCGCCCAGTCCGTCGAGCGACTTCCGGCGGAAGTCGTCGGGCCCGAAGCGGAGCGAGATGCGGCCCCAGTGGTTCGTGCGGCCGCCGACCATGCGGGCCCGCCACCAGTCGAACTTCGAGCCGTCGGCGCGCGTGTAGGGCTCCCCCTCGATGTCCCAGCCGCCGATGCAGGCGTCGAATTCGCCGAATGGCCGCTCCTTCGTGGAATTCCCCCGGATCGGCGACTCGTAAGGCCACTTGAGCATCACCGAGTCCTTCGTGTTGTCCCACGGCCCGCCGGCCTCGAGCATGACGACGTCGGCGCCGGCCTTCGTCAGCATGTAGGCCATCATCCCGCCGCCGGCACCTGAGCCGATGACACAGACGTCGTAGACCTTGCGCTGCTGGAGCAGGGGCATGGAGTATCAGGGGCGAGAGGGTGAGGGCCCAGGGAACGGGAAGCGCGACTTTCAACCTATCGGACGCCGGGACCGGGCACCAGTGAAATGACACGCGCCTTCGAGTACTTCGAGTTCGATCCGGCACCCGGTCTCGCCCGTCACGTGACGAGCTACTGGGGATTCCGCGTGCTCATCCCGGATCCGCCGGTGCATCGCATCTGGCCCGACGGCTGCATCGCGCTCGCGGCCGTCTCGACGCCTTCCGCTGCGCACTGGTCGCTGGTGGGCCCGCGCATGGGGCCGCTCGACGTTCCGGTGCAGCCCGACGCGACGTACTGGGGTGTCCGCCTCTGGCCCGATGCAGGCGCCCCGCTCCTCGGAATGCACGCCACGGAGCTCCGCGACGTCACGCTCTTCTCGCCCGCCTCGATCGTGCACCTGATCGGCCCGCCCCCGGCCGTGCTTGCTGATTCCGATCAGGCCGCCGCCGCAGGAGCACTCGACGCGCTGCTCGAGCCGCTCGTGCAGCGCTGCCGGTCACTCGACGACGCCGTCCGGCACGCCGTGGTGGCCATCGTCGCGGCCGGCGGCACGCGGCCGATCGCCGACATCGCAGCAGAGATCGGCATCGGCGACCGCCAGCTGCAGCGCCGCTTCCGTACGGCGGTGGGCCTTACGCCGAAGCAGTTCTCCCGTATCCGGCGGCTCCGGAGCACCGGCACGTCCCTGCTCGATGGGAAGCCGGCCTGGGCGAGCGTCGCGGCCTCGCACGGCTTCGCCGACCAGTCGCACCTGATCCACGAGTTCTCACAGCTCACCGGCCTCACACCGGTGGCGTTCGAGGCCCGCCTCCGCCGGATCGAGCACGGGCGCATCATTTCGTAGCACGACGCAATTCTTCAAGACAGGCGGCGCCCGCCGATGCGAGATTCGTCGGCTCAACTCTTCCACCAGGAGCTGTCGATGCGCTCGTTCGTCCTAGCGTTCGCCGCGGCCGCCGGCGCACTTCCCCTCGCGGCCCAGGCGCCGGCGCCCGCCACGGCCATGCAGCAACTCGACTGGCTCGTCGGCGAGTGGATCGGGACGGGCACCATGTCGATGGGCCCGAACCAGCAGCACGAGGGCAGCATCGTCGAGCGCGCCACGCGCCACGCCGGTGGTCACGCCATCACGCTCGAAGGGCTCGGCAAGGCCGCGCAGGCCTCGGGCGACAGCATCGTGGTCCACAATGCCTTTGCCGTTCTCTGGTACGACGCCGAGGCGAAGGCGTTCCGGATGAAGGCGTTTCGCGCCACTGGCCACACCGTCGATCCGGAGATCGCCGTGAGCGACGGGAAGATCGTGTGGGGCTTCACCGATCCACGGGCGGGCCGGATCCGCTTCACCGTCACGCACCTGCCGGACGACCGCTGGCACGAGGTCGGCGAGGCATCACGCGACGGCGCCACCTGGATGAAGTTCTTCGAGATGAATCTCACCCGGGTCCAGAAGCAGGCACAATCGGGGCATTGAAGGCATGGCTGCGGGGTTGCTCCGGCGGCCCCGTCAGTTCCTCGGCCGAGCCAGCCACTTCCCGGCCAGCGGCTCCCACTCCTCCCCTTCCCTCCGCACCAGCACCCTGAGCGACGCACCGCCACCGCCCTGTACGTAGCTCACGTCGAGCGGATGCAGCCCGCGCGCGAGCGCGACCATCCCCGCCTTCTCCGTCTCCGAATGCATCCCGTCGTTGTCCACCACGATCTCCCCGCCGATCGCGAGGACGCTGCCGTCGTCCGAGACGAGCATGAACTCGTAGACGCCGTCAGCGGGCACGCGCACGAATCCGGTGAAGCGGAGCCCGTACGTCTCGGGCCGCTCCCGACCGGTCCGGGCAATGCTGTCGGCGATCGTCGGCGTGCCGGTTGTCACCTGCGCAACCGCGCGCGCCGTCCGGAAGGCGCGAGAGAAGTACCGCCTCGCGATACCGGGAGCGACTCGCGCGGCAGCGATCGTTTCGGCCGGCCGCAGCGTCGTGCGACGAAGTCGCGCCGACCGCGCCGGGCTCGAGCGGCCGTCGGCCAGGAAGAGCCGCGCGGTGAGCGTGACGGCACCGGTGTCGAGCGGGATGCGCAGCGGCCCCGAGTATGCGGCGGAGGTGGCCACGGGATCGGTGCCGTCCGTGGTGTAACGGATCGTTCCCGCACCGAGCAGCGACTGCAGCTCGACGATCGCGGTATCGCGCAGGAAGACCCGGTCGCCGGCGAGGCGCTCGACGTGAGGAACGCGGTAGTTGACGCCGAGGCGGTCGAGCGCCGCGAAGCCGGCGGGGAGCCGGCGCGTGAACGAACCCCAGTCCCGTGCCTCGGTGGGAGACCAGGCGACTTCGGCCAGCGCGAAGAGCCGCGGAAAGAGCTTGAACTCGACATCGGCCGGCGTCTTCAGGTATTCACTCCACATGTTGGCCTGCGCGCCGAGTATGTGATCGCGCTCCGCGCCCTGCAGCTGCGGCGGGATCGGCTCGAAGCCGTAGACGCGGTCGAGCGGCGTGTTCCCGCCGATCGAGAGCGGCTCGAGCTCGGCGGGCCCTTCCGCGTGGTCGAAGTAGAGATGGCTGCCCGGGGACATGATCACGTCGTGCCCCGCCTTCGCGGCGGCGATCCCGCCGTCCACGCCGCGCCACGACATGACGGTGGCGCCCGGCGCGAGGCCGCCCTCGAGGATCTCGTCCCACCCGATGAGCCGGCGGCCTTTCGAGGCGAGGAACCGCTCGATCCGCTGCACGAACCAGCTCTGCAGCTCGTGCTCATCCTTGAGCCCCTCCCGCCGGATCACGGCCTGTGCGACCGGACTCTCCTTCCACCGCTTCTTCGGCGCCTCGTCGCCGCCGATGTGGATCCACCTGCCGGGAAAGAGCTCCATCACTTCCGTCAGCACGTTCTCGAGAAAGGTGAACGTCTCCTCGTGCGGGCAGAGGATGTCCTCGTGGACGCCCCACATGGTCCAGACCTCGAACGGCCCGGGCGTGCAGGCGAGCGACGGATAGGCCGCGATCGCCGCCTTCGCGTGCCCCGGCATCTCGATCTCGGGCACGACCGTGATGTGCCGCGCGCCCGCGTAGGCGACGACCTCGCGGATCTCGTCCTGCGTGTAGAAGCCGCCGTAGCGGGTCCCGTCGCCGACGTAGGGATCGAAGTTCTTCCCGACCATCGTCTCCTTCCGCCACGCGCCGACTTCGGTGAGGCGCGGATACTTCCGGATCTCGATCCGCCATCCCTGGTCGTCTGTCAGGTGCCAGTGGAAGGTGTTGAGCTTGTAGCGGGAGAGGAGGTCGATGTAGCGCTTGACGAACGCGACTGGAAAGAAGTGGCGCGCGACGTCGAGGTGCGCGCCGCGCCAGGAGAAGCGCGGCGCGTCCTCGATCCGGAGCGCCGGAATCCGGCCGCCGGGCATGGCGAGGAGCTGCCGCAGTGTCTGCAGGCCGCGGAAGAGGCCGGCTTCGGAGCCGGAGCTCAGGCGGATGGTATCGCTCGAGACGGCCAGGCGATACGACTCGGTCGTGTCACTGCGGGTCTCCAGCTCGAGAATGACCGCCTTCCGCGCGCCGAGGCCGGGCTTCATCGGGCGCACGCCGACCTCATTCTCGATTAGGTCCACCGCGTACGCGACGAGCTGCGCAGAAACACTGTCGGCGCGAAGCTCGATGCGGCCTTCGCGCGTGAACTCGCCGGTGACGCGCTCGATGTGTCGGGGCCAGGGGATGAGCGGAAGATCGTTCTGGGCGGCGGCGGCGGTCGGTGTGACGAGGGCGCCGAGCATGGCGCAGAGGATCAGACGTCGCAGAGCCGTACCGCCTCTCGGAGACCCGCTTCGGGATCGCGGGTGGGAATGAACTCGTGCGCCACCCAGCCGTCGAATCCGGTGTCGGCGATGGCGCGCATGATCGCGGGGTACTGGAGCTCCTGCCGGGCGTCGAGCTCGTTCCGGCCCGGATTGCCGGCCGTGTGGTAGTGGGCGAACCACTGGTGGTGGGTCCGGATCGTCCGGATCACGTCGCCTTCCATGACCTGCATGTGGTAGATGTCGTAGAGGAGCCGCACGCGGGGCGAAGCCACCTGCGAGACGACGGCCACGCCGTAGCGTGTCGAGTCGGCGTCGTAGCCCGCGTGGTCCACCTTGCTGTTGAGCATCTCCAGGACGATCGTGACGCCGGTCTCCTCGGCGAGCGGCGCGATGCGGCTGAGCCCCTCGACGCACGCGTCGATCCCCTCCTGCTCGGTGCGGCCGTCCGCGCGGTTCCCGAACATCGCGATCACGTTCCTGACACCGGCGCGCCGAGCGATCGGCAGGGTCCGCTCGAGCTCACCGAGGAGCAGCGCATGGTTGGCGGGATCATTGAATCCCCGCGCAATGAAGTCGCGCCGCCGGGCCGGATAGCCCGTCGAGCACTCGAGCCCCGCTTCCCTGGCCACCTGCCACTCGTCGGCATGCAGCAGGTCGACCGCGCCCACCCCCGCCCGCCGGCACATCCGCACGAACTCCGGGAGCGGAACCGACTCGTACGGCCACCGGCACACGGACTGTCGGAGACCCCGCCGCGACTCGCCCCTCGCCGTCGCGGGCAGGCTCGCTCCTGCGACCGCTCCCGCCGTCAGGGCGATCATCTCGCGCCGGTTGAGATCGGTCATTCGGTTTTTCAACACGAAGACACGAAGCCGCGAAGGCACGAAGCAAGCCAGATGTTCGTGGGGAACGCCCACAAATCCAGTTGTTCTTCGTGCCTTCGCGGCTTCGTGTCTTCGTGTCCAAAATGGAAAAACATCAGAACCGCAATCCCCGTAGATAATTGAAACTGGCGGCGACACTTGCAAGCGGGTCCGCCGGCTCGTCGTGTTCGACGAAGTAGTGCTCGATGCCGGCCTGCTCTCGTCGCGCGAAGATGCGGGGCCAGTCGATGGCGCCGGCGCCGACGTCCACCATCTTCTCGCCGGCGGCCATGTCCTTGACGTGCACCAGGGGGAAGCGCCCGGGGTACCGCGCGAAGTAGTCGAGCGGGTCCTTTCCTCCTTTCCTGATCCAGAAGAGATCCATCTCGTACCAGACGAGCCCGGGATCGGTCTCGGCGAGGAGGACGTCGAAGGGGAGGTCATTGCCGACGGGCCGGAACTCGAAGTCGTGGTTGTGATATGCAAAGCGGAGATCGCGCGCTGCCGCGGCGCCGCCAATTCGATTGAACGTTTCCGCCGTCCGCCGGAGCGCATCGGCCGAGTTGCGATCCGCTTCGGCGAGCCAGGCGACGACGACGTACCGGTGGCCGAGCTCGGCGGCCGTGTCGAGCGTGCGGTTGGGATCGTCGCGCAGGGCCTCGAGCGGATAGTGGCCGGCCGGCGCCATGAGCCCTTCGCGCTCCAGGATCGCGCGGATGTCTGCGGGCGAGCGGTCGTACAGCCCTGCGAACTCGACCTCGCGATAGCCAATCCGCGCGAGCGCGGCGAGCGTCCCCTCGAAGTCCTTCGTCAGGAGCGAGCGGAGCGTGTACAGCTGCACGCCGATCGCATCGAGGCGGTCTCCGCCTCCCTGGCCTTCTCCACCTGCGCTGCGGGTCTCCGTGTCCTCGGGCCGCTTCGCACACCCGGCCAACGCACCCGGAAGAGCCAGCGCCCCGAGTCCCGCGACCAGCGACCCCACGAACGCCCTCCGATCAGAGCTCATTCCGCTTCATCCTCTCCACCGCGTAGTCGACCGCACGCGCCGTGAGTGCCATGTAGGTAATCGAGGGATTCTGGTTCGCCGATGACGTCATGCAGGCCCCATCGGTCACGAAGAGATTCGGGACGTCGTGCGCCTGGCAGAAGCCGTTCAGCACGCTGGTGCGCGGATCGCGACCCATCCGCGCCGTGCCCATCTCGTGGATCGTAAGGCCGGGCGGGTTGTCCTGCACGTAGCTGTTGATGTTCCGAGCGCCGGCAGCCTCGAGCATCTCCGCGGCGGTCAGGGCCATATCCTTGAGGGCCGCGCGCTCGTTGTCGCTCCAGCTCGCGCTGATGCGGAGCGCGGGGATGCCCCACTTGTCCTTCTTCTCCGGATCCAGCCAGATCCGGTTCTCGGCGCGCGGGAGACATTCACCGAAACCGTACAGGCCCATCGACCACGTGCCCGGCGAGCGGAGCGACTCCTTGAACTCGGCGCCGAAGCCGGGCTCCGAGCCACCGCGTCCCCATCCCGCGCGGCTGCCGCCCCCCTGGAATGCGTAGCCGCGAAGGAAATCGGGATGCTGCGTCTTCACGTTCCGAAATCGTGGCACGTACACGCCGTTCGGCCGGCTGCCGAAGGTCACGCGGTCCTCCATGCCGTCGAGAATCCCCCAGGCGCCTCCGCCCATCGTGTGGTCCATCAGGTTCCGGCCGAGCTCGCCGCTCGAGTTGGCGATCCCGTCGGGGAAGGCGGCGCTCGTCGAGTTGAGGAGGATGCGCGTGGACTCGAGTGCCGAAGCGCAGACGAAGACGAGCGAGCCCTCGACCTCGAGCTCCGCCAGCGTCTGCCCGTCGATGACCCGCACGCCGCGCGCCCGGCCGGTCTTCGGATCGTGCAGCACCGCCGCCACCACGCTGTGCGGCCGGAGCGTGAGGTTGCCGGTCTTTCGCGCCGCGGGGAGGGTGCTGCTGAGACTGCTGAAGTAGGACCCGGTGATGCATCCCCGCTCGCAGGTGCCGCAGTAGTGGCACGCCTGTCGGCCGCCGTGATTCTGCGTGATGATGGCGCAGCGCCCGATCGTGAGCACGCGCTCGCGCCCCCACTTCGACGCGATCGCATCCCGCACGTGCTCCTCGGCACACGTGAGCGGCATCGGCGGCAGGAACTGACCGTCGGGGAGCTGGTCGAGCCCCTCCGCGTTGCCGCTCACCCCGACGAAGCGCTCGACGTAGTCGTACCACGGCGCGATGTCGGCGTAGCGGATCGGCCAGTCCACGCCGTGGCCGTCGCGCAGGTTGGCCTCGAAGTCGAGGTCGCTCCAGCGGTAGACCTGTCGCCCCCACATGATGGACCGCCCTCCCACGTGCCGGCCGCGGATCCAGAGGAAGGGCTTGCCTTCTTCGGTGGTGTACGGATTCTCGAGGTCGTTGACGAAGAACTTGCTCCCCCACTCGTCGCACGCGTAGCAGCGCTCCTGGACGGGCTGCTCGCGGAGGAGCTTCCGGCGGTCGCCGTACCCGCGGAACGGGAGTTGCCAGGGCTGCACGTGCTCCACGTAGTCGGTCTGCGGGTCGATGCCCCGGCCCGCCTCGAGCACGATCGTCTTCAACCCCTTCTCGCAGAGCTCCTTCGCGGCCCACCCGCCCGCGATGCCGGAGCCGACCACGATCGCGTCGTAGCGCTCGCGCCTCACGGCTCGACCCCCGCGGCGGGAATGCACCCGTCGTAACGATTGGGCCAGATGTTCACCTTGAGCACGTCACGCTGCACCGGACGCGAGGTGAAGTAGGCGTAGATCGTGAGCTGCTTGATGGTGCGGTACGCCGCTTCCGCGGTGCCCGGGACCGGCTTCTCGGCGACGTCGAGCGAACCGACGCGCGCCTTCTGCAGCGGGCTCGAGAGCGAGAGGAAGTCCTTGGCCCCATGCATCCCGGCCGACGAGTCCAGCGCCCCGAGTCCCGCCACAAACTCCCCGCGCTCCTTTTCGTCGTACCACTCGGTCATCAGCAGGTCGATGAACTCGGCGCAGCCGACGTCGCGCGCGCCCGGGGTGTCGGTCTTCGGCAGGATGATCTCGCCGATCGTGGCGACGGTTTCCAGCTGGTGGGGGTCGAGGATTCCGCGGTAGGAAGCGGTCCGGAGATGCGACGCCTCGGCGAGGCCCCAGAGCTCTTCGGAGGTCCACCCGGAAAACACCGGAATCGCCGCCGCGGTCCCGATGAGCCGCAACAGGTCTCGCCGCTGCATTGCCTTCTCCTGCGGGGATGCTGCAAGTTGAGGGACTTGCCGCCGCTTCGCCACCCCGGCCCGGCCTGGATCGCGCATTCTGTCCCGAATCGAGCTCATGAGCCGAATCTTCGTTGCCGCACTCGTGTCCGTGAGTCTCGCGCCCGCCCTCCAGGCGCAGGATGTGGCGGCATTCCGGCCCGGAATGGTCGTGACTCGCTCCGTCACCATCGCGCGGGGGAGGTACCTGGCGCCCGCACGCGATTCCGGCGCGATCGTCGTGCGCGGGAACGGCATCGTGCTCGACCTCACGGGCGTCGAGCTCGTCGGCTCGGACTCGGCCGAGCGGCCCGACCTCTTCAGCGGTACGGCGATCCGCGTGGACGGCGGCGAGAACATCACCGTGCGCGGCGCCCGGATTCGCGGCTACAAGGTCGGCATCCTCGCCCGCGGCACGCGCGGCCTCACGCTCACCGGCAACGACCTCTCGCACAACTGGCGGCCACGGCTCTTCAGCGGGATCGAGCGGGAATCACTGGTGGACTGGCTCTCCTATCATAAGAACGAGAGCGACGAGTGGCTCCGCTACGGCGCGGCCATCTACCTCGCTGGCGTCGAAGGCGGCGAGATCCGCGACAACATCGTGCGCCAGGGCATGAACGGTCTCCTGATGACACGCTCGCGGCGTCTCAGGATCTGGAACAACGACTTCTCGTTCAACTCCGGGCTCGGCATCGGCCTTTATCGCTCGTCGTACAATTTCATCGTCCACAACCGTGCCGACTGGAACGTGCGCGGCTACTCGCACGGCTTCTACAACCGGGGCCAGGACTCCGCCGCGCTCCTCATGTACGAGCAGAGCTCGAACAACATCGTCGCCTTCAACTCGATGACCCACTCGGGCGACGGGCTCTTCCTCTGGGCCGGCCAGCACACGATGGACACGGGCGAAGGCGGCTCGAACGACAACCTCTTCTACCGGAACGACTTCTCCTTCGCGCCGACGAACGGGATGGAGGCGACGTTCTCACGGAACGCGTTCGTCGCCAACCGGATCGAGGGGTCCTGGCACGGCCTCTGGGGCGGCTACTCGTTCGAGTCGGTGGTCCTCGGCAACGAGTTCAAGGACAACGTCGAAGGCATCGCGCTCGAGCACGGGCAGCAGAACACGATAGCCGGCAACACCTTCGATGGCGATACGACGGCCATTCACCTCTGGTGGAACCGCATCGAGCCGTCCGACTGGGGCTACCCGAAGCACCGCGACACGCGCTCGCGCGAGTACGCTATCGAGGCGAACACCTTTCGAGGAAATCGCGTCGCGCTCCGGGTGCGGGACACTCAGGCGCTGCTCTTCTGCTGCAACACGGCGAGCGCCGTCGACTCGCTGATCGTGGCGAAGGGAGACACCGCGGGCTTCCGCGCCCCCGACTCGACCGCCGCGTTCGCGATCCCATCGCGATACACGGTCGAGCCCCTCGCGGAGGGCCGGGACGTCCTTTCGGCAGAGGACATCCGGCGGGGCCGCGACGCGATCATCGTGGACGAGTGGGGGCCGTACGACTGGCAGAGCCCGAAGCTCTGGCCCGTTCGGCGCTCGGACACGACGCCGCTCGCGCTCCGGGTGCTCGGGCCGGCGGGGCGCTGGCGTGTGGTGGGCCGGGAGGGAGTCGCGCGGCTCTCCGCCTCGCAAGGCGCGGTGGGCGACACGCTCGTCGTCACGCCGAGCGCGGGCCGGGAGAACGATTTCAAGGTCGAGCTCGAGTATCACGGGGCGGCGACGGTGTCCCGCTTCGGCGACAGCGTTCCGGCGGAACGGCCGGTGCGCTTCGGGTGGGAGCGATACCGACCCAGCGCTTCCTGGGCCGTGAGGTTCGTAGCGCTCGACTCTGCGGAGCCGCCGCCGCAGGATACGGCCACCGTCGCCTCCCTGCTCCGCCGGTCGCACGCCGCGGCGCTCGACACTGTCGGTCTTGACCTGATGTGGTATCGCCCGCCGGTCAAGGAGATCCCGCAGGCGCGCGTCCTCACCGAGGCCACGGCTTCGATCCGGCTCGCGCGCGGCCGCTATCGCCTTCGCACCATCGCCGATGATGCGATCCGCGTCTACGTGGATGGACGGCTGCTCATCGATGACTGGTCTCCCGGCGAGTCCCGCGTCCGCGAGACCCTCGTCCGCCTCGGGGGCACTCACGACTTCCGTGTCGAGCACCTCCAGCTCGACGGGTGGTACGAGCTCCGGCTCGATATCGAGCGTGCGGAATGAGCGGGGTTCTGAATCGATGCGGCGGTGAATGCGACCCGGCAGGGATTGCGACGGTTGAAGCGAGGCCGGACGAGTCGAACTGTGCGCGGATCTAGACGCGGGCGGGTTTGCGCCGGTACCGGACCTGCCGGCGAAGCTCCGGCCGAAGCTCGCGGTGCAGATTTATCCGATCCTTCGGTGCCGGGTGGATCTTTCCTTTATAGTGGGGAGGAACCGGCACTCATGCGGACCCGTCTCCGCGCGCTTGCGAGGCTGGGATCGGATGGATTCATGTGCACCGCTAACTGGCAGTCGTGAACCCGGGTTTCTTGACAGGTCCGTCGAGGGGCCGATGCGAGGCGAGCGGTAAGCATGTAGCGAATGCCGGCGCGATCCGGGCAAAGAGGTCCGACGGTCGTGGGGGGTGGGCACAGCATGGCGACTCGCGTTCCAAGTCACCGAACGCATGCGTCACCGCCACCAGCTAAGGCGCACCTGCTCTCTCGCAAATGAGTTGATTTCGCGATCCAGACATGCCACGGCACGCTGGAGGGCGGTGTCGTCTCGAGATGCAAGTCTCACGGCCGTCGCCGCCGCAACATGGCGAGAGAGCTGGTCGGAGTGCTCCAGGCGGTGAACCACCGCAAGGGTGTCTAACCGACGGTCGCTGTCAAGCAACCATCGGATTGCACTGGCCACATCGCTTCTGCTGATGAACCCTAGACTGGCAGTAAGCTGTCCATCTGAGGCGCGTGCAAGGAAGTTCATCGCCTTCCATCGTACGACCTCATCAGGGTCTTGAATTCTCTCGACGGCGGCCGCAAGAGCCTCCCCATATTCTGGTGTTCCCGCATTCAATAGCGCGTCCAGAACAAAAAATCTGACACGTTTCGATGGATGAGAGGTCAGGCGATAAAGCTCTGGAATGATCGGTGCTACTGCATCTCCGAGTTCAGACGCAATCCAGGCACCAGCCTCCACGGCGGATTCCTTGTCGCTTTGAAGCAGGCGGCGTAGCCCCTGAATGGGGTGACCCGAATAGAACTCGTCAAGCAGTTCACGGGTCGCCTCATCATCGCCTACGCTTATGATGCGCGACACCAGCTCATCGACGCGTGTACTCAAAGCTCTGTCCCCAGCAGGGTGGTTTCAGGGATTCTCAAGGCGCTTCTTCACCTGTCGAAGCAACTGGGTCTCCTGGTTGATTCGCCTCCGATGGCCGGCATGTTCGCCAAGTCTTCTGAGCTCGTCCTGTCGGACCTGAATGCTCTGACCTAGATCATCGGCGAGCTGCTCCAGATCTGCACGTGTCCAATTGTCGGGGATGTGCCCAATATCGTCGATCTTACCACCGAGTTTGCCGCCCCGCTTTAGCTGTGGGACCGCTCTCCCGAGCTTGCCAAGTTTGCCAGCTGGGAGCATAGTCACGATTGCAAGAGTCGCACCTCCGATATTGCCTTCGCCCAACGCGAGACCGAGATCGTTGGTTCCAAGCGCTTCGGACGCTGCGTTGAGGCCCGCTCCCACGTTTAGCGCAACTGTACCAGTAACCCCGCCTTTTGCAGCCCCCCAGTTTGCGATCGCTTGGAACATGCAGTCCGGCCAAGGAGTGCAAAGACCAAATGGATCTGTATAGGAAATGGGATTATTCCCCGCATACGCATACAGGTTGACCCCGCCGGCGAGCCCGATCGGGTCCTGACTGAGGAACCGCCCCGTCTGCGGATCATACCACCGGTTCCGCAGATAGACGTACCCGCCCGCGGCCGTCGCCGTGCCCGCCCCCGTGAACCCCAACCCCGCATGCGTCCCGCCATCGGTCGCCGCCGCCGAGCCCGACTCGAGCTGCCCGAACGGCCCGGTGAGATAGAACCCCGCCTCGCTCTTCTCCGCCCCCGATGCCTCCACCGCCATCAGGAAGCTCCCCTGGCGGTCGCTCACCACGGCGAGGTTGGTGGGCGTGCCGTTCAAGGAGAGCCGCAGCGCCGCCATCTCGTCGAGCCGGCCGGAGAGATTATTCTGCTGGATGCGTCAGGTGCTGCCGGCGCTTGGCTTGACCAGCGTGAAGGCGACGTCGGCGTCGTCGTTGGGGGAGTAGGTCCGGAAGCCGAGGGTGGTGTCGGGGCGGGTACTCGACCCGAGCGTGCTCGTGGTCGCACGTCATGGTGCGCTGGCCCCGGGCTTCGTACCAGTGCCATGCGTGATCGTAGGGTCCGGTCGGAGAGATGTAGAGAATTGAAAGGCGGCACCTAAGAGCTGGCCGAATCGATCTCCTGTATTAGCATGATGGAAGGCAGATTAGGATCCACCTCAAGAACGCGCGCCGCGCGCCGGTCTGCGCGTGAACGTGTGGGTGGTCGCCGTCGGATCGTCAATCCTCGCGTAAGAACTCAATATACGGAGATGCCCGTTACACGGTGGTGTTAGAGGATTGCCATAAACGAAACTTTTACTTAGGCAATAGTTGTTCGACGGCAGAAGGCGCACTGCTCGGTAACACGACCTCGGGACGATGATCTCGCAGAAGCCAGGCGCTAGTCCTGGAGTTCCTCCTGATCAGGCCCTCCACCGAGTGGTGCAACTCAGGTTCATGAAATCGGTTCTATAGGGTGCCGACCTGCCGCAACTTGTCAGCCTCAAAAGTAAAGAGCAGACCGTTGCATTCAACGGTGTCGCCATCCACGCGCAAGGCCAGCTCAGGAAATTGTCGTTGTAGTATCTCGACAATTCGGCTCCTCGGCACATTGGGCGAAAGCTCTTCAACTAGCGCTGTAAGGACACGGATCCGACTTGCCTCATAGCTCAATGCTTCTGAGTGGTGCTGAATAGTTGTGGAGCGATCCACTAGCAAGTACGCCCACAGCACGTTAGTTAAGGCCAACGCAATTAAGAGCCCTTTGGTGAGATTCATGTGCTCCACTCGTAGTAGGGTAATGGCGCAACTTCTTAATTCTTGCCGGCCTCGATGGCTTCTGTCGCAAATGTCTTGCAATTATTGGTTAGTAGGTCATATGCAGCTCGGTCCGGATCGTTCTTACGCTGCTCGGCGAAGGCATTGACTTTCGCGGCATCCGCGTCCTCATGATACTCGGCTTCGACTTCCTTCCCTTGGCCATAGTGCTTCGATACATAGTCGTACAGTTTCTTAAGTGAGGCGTCGGTCGGACGGCCATCCTCACCCATAAAGACATCGGGAACCGTGCGGCGCCGGACGTCACCGTGCGAAGAACCATAGCGGCCATACTCGTAGTAGCGTGTCCGTCCTTTGTCATCAATCGAGATAACGCCGCCGTGCCCCAAGGGCGCCGTGACTTTCTTCCCGAAAACGTGGCCTAAAGTAACTTGATATCGCTTGAAGATGACCTTAACGGCATCAAGGCCAAAGGGGTCTTCAAACGCAATCGGATTATTCCCCGCATACGCATACAGGTTGACCCCGCCCGCCAAGCCGATCGGGTCCTGGCTGAGGAACCGCCCCGTCTTCGGATCATACCACCGGTTCCGCAGATAGACGTACCCGCCCGCGGCCGTCGCCGTGCCCGCCCCCGTGAACCCCAACCCCGCATGCGTCCCGCCATCGGTCG
>DAINRR010000031.1:19915-30443 GCA_036741715.1 Gemmatimonadales bacterium | reverse complement strand
CCCGAGCGCAGCGAGGTGTCATCCCGAGCGCAGCGAGGTGTCATCCCGAGCGCAGCGAGGTGTCATCCCGAGCGCAGGGTGTCATCCCGAGCGCAGCGAGGGATCTACTCCGAAAGTCCCGGAGAGGGGTGAGTAGATCCCTCGGTCGCGCTGCTCCCTCGGGATGACATACGTCGCGCTCCCCTCGGGATGACACACTTCAGCCTTCTCCGCGCCCTCTGCGCCCCTCTGTGCCTCTGTGGTTACTCAACGCTCGTCATACATCGGCAGAGTGCCGCGCAAGTCGATCCGCAAACACATCCCAGTACCGTTCCGGCAGATCGTGTCCTGCATCGTCGAGCACGAGCAGCTCCGCCCCGGGAATGGCATCGCGCAGTGCCTCGCCGTGCGGCAGGGGGAAGACCGGATCGCGTCCTCCATGCACCACCAGCGTCGGCGCCCGCACATCCGCGAACCCGCCCAGCACCGGCCCGTCGAACTCGATCGCGAAATGGTTGCCGAGCGTGGACGCCGCATTCGCGCAGCGATCGAGGTCCCGCGCTATCAGCGCTCGCATGGCGCCTTCGTCGAACGCCGGCGAGCCGCCGGCGTACACGCGCGCGAGGTCGAGGACATGGCTGGCGACTGCGGCCCGGTCGCACGGATCGACGCTCCGGAAGCTCACTTCCAGGAACTCAGGTGACATCGGCGGCAACCCCTCACGTCCTGTCGTCGTGGAGACGAAGGTGAGCGATGCCACGCGGTCGGGATGGTCCACGCCGAGGACGAGGGCGATGGCGCCGGACATGGAGCGACCCACGACGTGCGCGCGGTCGATGCCGAGGACGTCGAGGATGCCGACGGCGTCGCGCGCCATGTCGGTGAGCGTGTAGCCGGGCCGGCCCGGTGGATAGGTCGTCGAGCGGCCGGTGTCGCGATTGTCGTAGCGGATCACGAAGCGATCGTGCGCCGCGATCCGGCGGCAGAGCTCCTCCTCCCACCAGAGCATCGAGGCGCACGCGCCGTGGATCAGGAGGACGGCGGGGTGGGACTCCTTGCCGAACGTCTCGATGCAGAGCTCGGCGCCGTTGGCCCTGATGATCCGCTCGCCGCTTCCGGCGATGGCGGCCATCGCCCTGGCGCGGGGTGGCGTTCCTGCAGTGGTCATGAACCGATCCTTTCCTTTCATATGCGGGCTCGGTGCGGGAGCGCTCAGCGCATCAGCGCATCAGCGCCTCGAGCCTCCCTCTGTAGCTCCGGCTCGTCCGGACCTCCGATCCGTCGCGGAGCGCGAGCACGTATTCGCCGCTTCCCCAGGGCCGGATCTCCCGGATGCGGGTCACATTGACGATCATCGAACGGTGCACCCGGATGAAGTCGGCCGGGGGAAGCGATTCCTCCATCGCCTGGAGCGTCTGGCGGACCGGGTGTGCCTCGCCGGCGGCGTGGATCAGCACGTGGTTGTCCGACGCCTCGATCCAGTCGATCTCGCCCACCGGCAGGAGCCGCACGCCGCGCTCGGACCGGACCGGCACCCGGGTGCGCCGGGTGCGGCGGCGCTCGATGTCGTCCACGAGGGCGCGGAGGCGGCGCGTTTCGCGCTCGTGCTCCCGCGCGCCCGCGATGCGCCGGGCCGCGCGCGAGAACGCGGCGATGAGCCGGTCGGGGTCGAACGGCTTGAGGAGATAGTCCTGCGCGTGCACCTCGAACGCGCGGAGCGCGTACTGATCGTGCACCGTGACGAAGATGATCTCCGGCATGATCTCGGGCGGGATGGCCGCGACGACCGCGAAGCCGTCGAGCTCCGGCATCTGCACGTCGAGGAAGAGGAGATCGGGGTGCTCCTGCTCCACCAGCTCGAGCGCCTCGGCGCCATTGGCGCAGAGCCCGACGATCGTGGCCTCCGGGATCCCGCGCAGGATTCCCGCGATGCGCTCGCGTCCGAGCGGCTCGTCGTCGGCGATGAGGCAGCGGACCGTCATCGCCGGGCCTCCCGGCAGGGCAGCGTCACCCGCGCCTCGAAGCCGTCCTCGTCCGTCGAGAAGGCGAGCCGTTCGCCCGGCCCGTAGAGCGATGCCAGCCGCTCGCGCGTGATGCGGAGCCCCGTTCCGTCCGCCGTCTCTGGGCCGAAGCCCGACCCGCTGTCGCGCACCGCGATCACCACCTCGTCGCCTTCCCGCCGGATGCGCAGGCGAATCACGCCGGCCCGGGCGTGCCGCGCCACGCCGTGCCGCACCGCGTTCTCGAGCAGCGGCTGCAGCAGCATGTTCGGCACCAGGAGGCCGGAAACGTCGGCTGGCACGTCGAGAACAACATCGAGCCGGTCGGAGTAGCGCATCTTCTCGATGTCGAGGTAGCGCGCCGCGAAGGCGAGCTCCTCGCCGATCGGCACTTCGGGTATCGGCGCGCTCTCGATCGCCGAGCGCAGGAGCTCGCTGATGCGCGCGAGCATCCGGTCGGCCCGCTCCACGTCGGTATGCATCAGCGATGAGATGCCGTTGAGCGCATTGAAGAGGAAATGCGGCTGGAGCTGCGCACGGAGCGTATGAAGCTGGGCGAAGGTGAGCTGCGCTTCGAGCCGTGCCTCCCGTGTCGCGCGCTCCCGGAGTGCGGCCGCCGCATCGAGCGCCGACGTCGCGAGCGCGACGGCGACATACGTCATCCCGTTGAATGTGACCAGCGAGAAGAGGAGCGGCAGCCACGCCCTTGGCTCCGCGCCCAGGAGCCGGGAGGCGAGCCAGTACACCGTCACGTCGATCGTGTGCAGCACGGCAAAGGCCGCGACGTGCGCCGCGAACCGGCCCGCGCTCGTGGCGAACCGGTCGCGGATCCGCCGCGCGACGGCCATGACCGCCAGCGTCGCCAGCGCCCAGAACCAGGCGCTCGCCATCGTGAGCTGCCAGGGATTGGCGCGCGCCGGTGCGGGCGTTCCCGTGAGGATCGCGGCCAGCGTCCGCTGGTGCAGCGACCAGAGTCCCCAGCCGGTCCAGATCGCGAAGACGATGAGGACGCTGCGGAGGGGGGAGGCGGACGAGGCGGACGCGGCGGACGCGGCGGGGGCCGGAGCGTGGGGAAGGGGGGCGCGCGCTGCGGGCATGGGGGAAAGTTGTCCTCATTGGCGTGCGGCGCTAGGAGGACGGGTCGATCGCCTCGACCAGGACCATCGTCGAGTTGCTCGTGGACCGCTGGCGGATGCGCTTCGCATCCTGGTAGTCGGGATCGTTGTACAGGCCGAGCGCGGCCTCGCGCGAGGGGAACCGGATGATGGCGTTCATGTGCCTCGGCTGCCCTTCGACCGCATACGCCGCCATGTCGGCCGCGAGCAGCTCGCCGCCGTACCTCGGAAGCAGCCCCATCACCACCGGCCCGTACGCCGCATACGCCGCCGGGTCGTCGATATCATAGCTCCCCATGTAATACACCGTCATGCAACCCTCCCTCCATCATGACACCTTCGCGTCCGCCGCGTCCGCCGCGTCCGCCGCGTCCGCCGCGTCCGCCGCGTCCGCCGCGTCCGCCGCGTCCATCTCCTCCCCGATCCTCCGCGCCGGCCACACGACCGGAATCCGCGTCGACCGCGCCGCCAGCGCCGCGGGGATCCCCACGCCACCGATGTGGATGAGGAGCGCGGGAATCACTTCGGACAGCGTGCGCCGCCCTGGCGTGAGCGCGCTCAGCGGGATCACGATGTGGTACATGACGGCGTAGACCGCGACGCCGTATGCAGCTCCGTAGATGAGCGGGTGCCGCACCAGCTCGTGAAGCCGCCGGCTCGCGTAGAGGTACGTCGCGACGACGCACGCGGCGATGACGACGTGCAGCGCGATGCCGAGGAGAGCGGTGGCGGTCCCGCCGCGAAACGCCTCGCTGCCGAGGAGCCCGGCGGCGATGGCGCGGAACGGCGAGAGCGGCGAGCGCCCGCTCCCGGCCGAGCGCGCCGCCGCGAATGCCCCGTCGAGCAGTGCGACGGCGAGCGTCCCCGTCACGAGCGCGCGCGCGGCCGTCGCGGTGCGTCCAGCCCGGGTGAACATCATGGAGATACCCGCATCGATCGCCTCCGAAGCGCGTTGGACCGAGCAGGCAACCTGCCGAAACACGTCGCCCCGTCCAAGAGGAACGGGGCGAGTTGCGCGACCAGAGGGGTGAGTCGGTGCCGGGGCGGGGCGGACTTCACCACAAAGGCAGGAAGGACACCGAGGCCTCCTTTGCGCCCTTCCTGCCTTTGCGGTGACCCAGGCTCGGCTCCTAGCGGAGCGCGGCGATCGGATCCAGGCGCGCCGCCCGCCGGACCGGAACGTACAGCGCGATCGCCGCCGCGATGAGCAGGATCGCCACCGCCCCGCCCAGCGCCACCGGGTCGAGCGCCGGCACGTCGTACAGCATGCTCCGCACGAGCCGCGCGATGGCCACCACCCCCACCGCCCCGAGCGCGAGACCGGCGCCCATCCAGGCGGCGCCGCCGCGGATCACGAGCCGCGCGATCGTCCGCGGGTCCGCGCCGAGCGCCAGGCGGATCCCGAATTCACGCTCGCGCGCCGCGACCATCGCCGCGAAGAGCGCATAGACGCCGACCGCGGTGAGCACGAGCGCAAGGGCGCCGAAGCCCGTCATGAGCACGGCCGGGAGCCGCCGTCCGGCGAGCCCGTCCGCGATGAGGCTCTCGAGCGTGGCCGCCGCACGGATCGCGAGCCGGGCGTCGATGGCGGCGAGCTCGCGCTGCACCGGCTGCACCAGCGCGAGGGGATCGGCCGCCGCGCGGATGAGGAACGTCCGGTTGCTGCGCAGGAAGTCCTGCCGGTTCGATGCGTACACCATCGGATCCGGGCTCGGCAGCGCGAGATCGGTGCGGACGTCTCCCACGATCCCGACGATCTCGCCCCACACTTCTGCCGTGTGCGGGCTCACGCGGATGCGGGCGCCGATCGCGTTCCCATCGGGCCAGTAGCGGCGCGCCATCGTCTCGCTGATCACGATCGCCGGCGGCGAGCCGGACCGCTCGCTCGCGTCGAAGGTGCGGCCCCGCACGAGCGGGATGCGCATCGCCTGGAAGTAGTCGTGCGACACGCTCATGTAGGGAATGAACGTCTGCCCTCCGTCTCCGGGGAGCGTCACGTTCTCGATCGTGAGCACGTTCTGGTTCATGCCCGCCGCCGGCAGCTCGCTGGCACTCGCCACCGCCGCGACGCCGGGCAGGGCCTCGAGCCGCGCCTCGAACTCCTCGAAGAGCCTCGCCCGGGCCTCGGCCGTCGGGAACTCGGCCATCGGCAGCTGCACCACGCCGGTGAGCACCCGCGCCGGATCGTATCCCATCGGCGCGCCCGCGATCGCGAGCAGGCTGCGCACGAGGAGCCCCGCACCCGCCAGCAGGCTCACCGCGAGCGCGAGCTGTCCCGCCACGAGCGCCCCACGGGCAAGCCGAACCCCTCGCCGCTCCGACCCGCCGCGCCCTTCGTCGCGCAGCGTCGTCTGCACGTCGCCTCGGGCGGCGAGGAGTGCGGGCACCAGCCCGAAGAAGGCGCCTGCCGTCAGCGCCACGGCGCCGGTGACCAGCACGACGGTCCAGTCGATCGAGAGATCGGCATACGGCGGCAGTGCGGGCAGCGCGAGACCGCGAAGTGCCGCGAGCGAGAGCGCGGCGAGGAGAAGCCCGATGGCGCCGCCCGCCACTGCGAGGATCGCGCTCTCCGTGAGCAGCTGCCGCATCACCCGTCCCCGGCCCGCGCCGAGCGCCACGCGGACGGCGAACTCCTTCCGTCGTGAGAGTGCGCGCGAGAGCAGCGCCCCGCCAAGATTCGCGCAGGTGATGATGAGGACGAGGCCGGCACTCGCGAGGAGGATGACGAGCGGCGTCCGCGTCTCGCCCGCCATCGCGTCGCGGAGCGGCACCGCTTCATAGCTCCGCCCGGCATCCGACTCCGGTTGTTCCCCGGCGATCCGCTCCGCCATCGCCGCGAGCTCGCGTTGCGCGTCACCGTGCTCGACACCGGGCCGGAGCCGCCCGACGAGCCCCATCCAGTGCGATCCCCGCGCCCCCATCGGATCGGCGAGCGACGACGTGAGGTCGAGCGGAAACCAGAGATCGGCGGGGCCGATCGGCGTCACGAACGCGCGCGGCATCACCCCGACCACCTCGTGCTGCTGCTCGTCGAGCCGGAGCGACCGGCCGATGACGGCCGGGTCGCCGCCGAACTCGCGCTGCCACATGCTCCAGCTCAGCGCGATCACCCCGGGCGCGCCCGGCGCCGCGTCGTCGTCCACCAGCGCGCGTCCGAGCACCGGTGAGACGCCGAGCGTCTGGAAGAACCCGGGACCGACGATGCCGGCCCGCAGGGCGCGCGGTTCATCGGTTCCCGTCCACGTCACGTCGAAGTTCGACTGTGCGAAGTAGGCGACCTGCTCGAACGAGCGGAGCCGCTCGCGCAGGTCGGTGCCCGTCCCCGGGCTCACGCCCTGGCGGTCGTCGGGGTCGGTCGCGAGGTGGGCGTAGATCCGGACGAGCCGGTCGGCGTCGCGGAAGGGAAGGGCATCGAGCAGCACCGACTTCACCACGCTGAACACGGCGGCGTTCGCGCCGATGCCGAGGGCGAGGGTGATGATGACGAGAAGCGAGAAGAGCGGCGAGCGGAGCGCGCCACGGACTCCGAAGCGGAGATCGTACGCGAGATCTTCCAGGGGTCGGCTCCGGTACTCGTCGCGCGCCTTCTCCTTGTGCAGCTCGCGCCCGCCGAACGACACCATCGCAGCGCGCCGCGCCTCCTCGGCGCCCATTCCGCGCCGGAGGTTCGACTCGGTCTGCATCTCGATGTGGAAGCGGAACTCCTCGTCGAGCCCTTCGTCCACGGTCTCCTGTCGCATGGTGCCGGTCAGCCGCCGCACCATCTCGCCGAATCTGCCCATCCGCCGCTCCTAGGTGGCCGACATGCCCAGCACGAGGTTGATCGCCTCCGACTGCCGCTTCCAGCTCTCCCGCTCCGCCGCGAGCTGCTTCTTCCCGGCCACCGTGAGCGCGTAGTACCGCGCCCGCCGGCTGTTCTCGGTCGTCTTCCAGGAGGATGTGATCCATCCCTTCCGCTCGAGCCGGTAGAGGGCGGGATAGAGCGAGCCCTGGTTCACCTGCAGCACCTGCTTCGACCACTGGGCGATCCGCTCGGTGATCCCCCACCCATGCATCGGCTCGAGCTGGAGCGCCTTGAGCACCAGCATGTCGAGCGTCCCCTGCAGCAGATCCTCCCGCGCCTTCGGCGCCATGACTGCTCCTTTAGACGGTCGGAAGGAAGAAAGGGTTGCACCCCTAGATTGTCAAGAGGAGAGGACCCGCGGGGTCATTGCGAGGAGCTGGGTCATTGCGAGGAGGGAAGTACTGGCGTCACTGCGAGGTGCGAAGTACTGGCGTCATTGCGAGGAGCGAAGCGACGAAGCAATCGGGTAGCCCACGGGGAGTGTCCCCCTCTCCATGATATTGAGAGGGGGGCCTTCCGTTCGGCTTCCATCCGCCGGTGCCGAACCGCAAGTCAGGCCGTCATGGCCCGGCCCACTATCCCATCATCACCGAACACTCACCTGCCGGATCATCCCATGCTCGATATGCGACTTCCCATCCGGCGCAGTGGCCATGCAGAGCAGCACGTATTCACCGGCGGCGAGCTCCAGGTCGAAGAACGCCTCCATTCCCGGCGCGATCGCCGCGATGCCGCCTCCGAGCGTTCCGAGGTCCGCCATCGACGCCGGCGGGTCCGATGCCGGCTCGTCGCGCCGGGCCTGCTCCGGATTGAGCCACATCGCCAGATCCTCGGCCGATCGCCCCGGTGCGAGCTTCATCAGCACCAGATCGTGCGGCTCCACGCCGGCGTTCGCCACGCGTATGGTATGCTTGCCGGCCGTGAGCGGCGTGTCCACGGCGAACGAGAAGTCCAGGAGGCGGACCTCCACGTCCCCCTGCGGCGCCGCCGCCGCGCTCGGAGGTGCCCCGCCCGCCGCGTGGACCGTGAAGGGCTTGACCTCCCCCTTCCCGAAGTGCGGAGCGCCCGTGCTGTCCTCGATCGGACAGATCCAGACGTAGTCGCCGGGCTCGAGGTACTGCGTCACGCTCGAGGATCCGCCCGGCGGGACGCCGCCCGGTCCGCCGAAGCGCTTCACCCACTTCGGCCTCGGCCCCGACGTGCGGATGGCCTCGGTGTACGCGTCCACCAGGTCCTCGACCGTGCGACCGGGCTCGAGCTGGACGATGTGCCCGTAGTGAACCTCCTGGCCATGATTGGCCAGCTGGAGCGTGGTCCATCCCGGCGCGATCGTATCCGGTGCCTCGAAGGCATACTCGGAGGCGGCGAGCGAAACGACTGCCGGGGCAGAGGTTTCGGGAGTCTGGCCTGGCGGGGGACTCTCGGCGCCGCAGGCCGAGAGGAGGGCGGCAGCGGCAATCGAGAGACGTTCGACCGACAAACGCATCATGGGGAAGCCCTTCGCGGATGGCTGGAAGTCATGCTACGCGGGCGCGTTTCGTCCGGAAAACTACGCACTGTCCGACGGTCGTCGCCAGACCGATCGACGCTTGACCGGAGCGCCCTCTGCGCTCTTCTTGCCTTCGCGGTGAAAGCCAACTCATCAACGGAGCCCGAATGCCCACGGTGAAAGAGCTGCTGCAGGAACTCGAACAGGAAGCCCCCGCCACGCGCCGCGTCCTCTCGCGCGTCCCCGCGGAGAAATTCGACTGGCGCCCGCACGAGCGCTCGATGTCCCTCGGCCAGCTCGCCAACCATCTCGCCGGGCTCCCGCGCGGGATCGTCTACGCCACACTCCAGCCGAGCTTCGATCCCGGTGCGCTCCCGCCGCCGGTGGCGCCCGCGAGCGTCGACGCGCTGCTCGAGACATTCGACACGGGCCTCGAATACGCCCGCGCCACGCTCGGCGCCATGCCCGACGCCGACCTCGGCATTCCCTGGAATATCACGCGCGGCGAACGGCTCCTCATTTCCATGCCTCGCGGCGCGGCCTACCGGACCATCCTGCTGAACCACATGTACCACCACCGCGGCCAGCTCACCGTCTACCTTCGCATCAACGACATCCCGCTCCCGTCGGTGTACGGACCGACGGCCGATGAGCGGATCTGAGATACTTGGGACGGTTCGGGGTCGTTCGGGCCCAAATTCACCGCAGAGGCGCAGAGTGCGCAGAGAATCCGGAGGGGGCTGATGGTTTTTTCGATTCATCTTCCTACTTTATCTCTGCGTTCTCTGCGCCTCTGCGGTTGACCCTGAGCTCGAACGATCCCGAACCCACCACACAGTCCACGCCGAACCCGGAGTCCTGTGCCCAAGCCAGACGAGCGCACCCACCCGAACGCCACCGCCTTCCCCTCGGGTGTCGGCGGACCCGTCCTTCGCGCGCTGGCCACCGCCGGGATCCGGTCGCTGGACGATCTCTCCCGCTGGTCCGAGCGCGATTTCGCGGCCCTGCACGGCGTGGGCCCGAAAGGAGTGCGCATCCTGAAAGCGGCACTCGCCGAGCGAGGGCTCACTTTCCGCGAGTGACCGCGATCCGGATGCCGTGGGAACACGCACCGCCGAAGCGCCTAGCTCCGGCTCTCCTCGTGCGCCGCGCGAAGGAGTGATTCGACCTCCGCGTCCACCTCGTCCACGCTGCCGAGCGCGACCCGTACCTGCATCGTCTCGTGGATTGCCGAGGGAAGGAGGCGGTGCGAGGCCGGGGGCAACGCGAAGCGAAGGCCCAGGTCGACCCGGGTGCGCGTGGTCGGCTGGAGGCGCGCGAAGGTGCGGCGCGGGCCCACGAGCGAGACATAGGTCTTCCGCGCCTGCAGCGTGACGTCGTCGAGCCGCTCCGTCATCGCGACGACGGCGTCGTACACCGGCCGGAGCGCCGGACGATCGGCGTACTGCGCGGCGATGAGCGACCCCGCGTCCGCCTTCACCCAGTCGGGATAGCCGAAGATCTCCATCACGAGCAGCTGCTGCGCGTAGCCGGTCACGCCGACCGCCGCGAGCCAGGCGCGCAGGCTCCGCTCGTCGGCCACCTGCGCCCTCCGGATGAGCTGCACCCACGCGTCCACGCTCGAGCCGGTCTTCTTCTCGAGGATCCCGGCCCACATCTCCCGGTTGCGCCGCCAGTCGCGCACGTCCATGTGCCTCTCCTATGCCGGGGTTCGCTGGCGCCGTGCAGCATCCTCGCGGGCCGCCGCTCGTGCCACGTGCGCTGACGCATACGATCTCCACGGGCGCCACGCCTCCGCCTCGCGTCCCGCGCCCGGCGCCGCATCCGGCCAGTGGAGCGCGCGAGCGGCGATCAGCTCCGCGAGCGGGGCCTTGATTCCCGCGAGTGTGACGAGTGCCGATACCGTGTCGCCGGGCTCGCTGCCCGGATCGAGGCGAAGCCTGCCGCGAACGACCGCACCGGCGAGGTCCGCCGCGGAGCGCGCACGCGCCACAGGCACGCCGAGCGCCGCGAGGCCGGACGCGCCGGCAAGCGCCACCCGCCCGGCGTCGGGCCAGGCGCGGTCGAGCAGGGGGCTCTCCGTCGCGATCGGTTCTCCGAT
>DAINRR010000031.1:15868-19905 GCA_036741715.1 Gemmatimonadales bacterium | reverse complement strand
CCGCTATCGGTCGGACCCGCGTCCGGTCAACCGGGACCTCATGATCGTGGGCGGCTCCGTCGCGGGCTGGTTCTCCGATCGCGCTGACGACACGTGCCGCCGTATCGAGCCCGCCGCCTGCGTCGCGAAGGAGCTCGCGGAGCGCCGCCTCGAACCCGTCGAACGCTCCGGGCACGCGCAGGCCCGGCGTCTCGCGCACGAGCCCGGCCAGTCCCGCCCGCGCCAGGTGCGCGTCCACCACCCCCGGCTCGGCGTCGAGGTCGAAGAGGTGATGCAGGCGCGAGAGGAGCGGCATCAGCGCGGGAAGAAGCGACACGGTGAGCTCGACGATGAGGTACTCGCCGATCGGCGAATTGCGGACGAAGAGCGCGCCGCGGCACCCGTCGAGCGACACCGTGCGCCCGCAGCGGTCCGGCTCGACGAACTCGGCGCCCGGGCACGCGTCGAGCGCGAGCCGTTCGAGGAGCGCCGCCCATGCGAAGGGCGCGCGGTAGGGAAGGCGGAGCCGCACGGTGTCGGCATGATCGGCCGCCGGTGGATCCGCAGCGCGCGGCCGCTGGGCGCGGAGGGCGCCCGGAGGCATGCGGTAGCGGTCGGCGAACACCGTGTGAAAGCGGCGGAGACTCTGGAACCCGCTCGCGAACGCCACCTGCGTCACCGGAAGCGTCGTATCGGTGAGCAGCCGCTTCGCGAGGAGAAGGCGCTGGGTCTGCGCCAGGTCGGCGGGCGCCACGCCCATCTCCCGCTCCATCGCGCGGCGGAGGTGCCGCTCGCTCACGCCGAGCTCGCCGGCAAGCTCGGCGACGGTGCCGCCGTTGAGCGCGCCGGCGGCGATGCGCTCGGCCGCCGCGTGCGCCACGCGCGACACCGCATCCACCGGTGCGCGGCCCGGCGCGAGCTCGGGACGGCAGCGGAGGCAGGGCCGGTAGCCGTGCCGCTCCGCCGCGGCCGCCGTCGCGAAGAAGCTCCGGCGGTCGGGGCGGGAGAGGCGGGAAGGACAGATCGGGCGGCAGTAGATCATCGTCGTGCGGATGCCGACGAAGAAGACGCCGTCGAATCGCGGGTCGCGCGACTCGAGCGCACGGGCACAGACCGCCGGATCGAGGGCGAGCATCGCTCAGCGCCGAGCCGTGAAGGGAAGGTTCCGGCCGGTGCCCGCCTCGACGAGGTTGCCGGTGACGACGCCGCTTTCGCTGATGTCGCGCGCGGCGGCGAGGTGGTGCGTGAACCCGGTGGGGCGGCGCTCGTTCAGGTCGATCGGCATGCGGTCCTCCCAGAGCACGGCGCGGCAGACGGCGCCGCAGGAGCGGCCCACCACCTGACCGCGGGCATTGATGGCGAAGGCCTGAGCCCAGACGTCGCCCGGCAGCATCGGCAGGCTGTCGATCCCGCCCGCGCGGGTCCAGATGAACGCCTTCGGCTGGAACGTATTTCCGGGAATCTCCGCGGGGTTCGAGAAGCCGACCACGTCGCCACTGTCGTTGATCGAGGTGGGCGTATGCCACGCCTCCCCGCCGAGCCCGCCGATCAGGGTGACGCTTCCATCGGCCTCCCACAGCACGCCCCGCCGCGCGCTGAACGAGCCGACCGCCACGTCGCAGTCGCCCGAGATGCCCACCGACTGGCCGGACGCGTTGATGGCGGTGGCGGCCGACGTCGAGTCGCCGGGCCACGGCGCGAGCTCGCGCATGGTGCCCGCCTTCGGCTCCCAGAGCGCGGCGCGGAACTGGAGCACCTGGTCCCCGTCCAGGTTGCAGGTCGGGTCCTCGACCAGATTCTCGGCCCAGCCGACGATCTGCCCGCGCGCATTCACGCCGGCCGCGTAGCCGTGCGTGCCGCCGAACGTCGGGAGCGCCTGCATCTCGGTCCCATCCCACCAGAAGCCTAGGCACACATGGCCCGACTCCTCGCCGGTGGCGAAGAACGGGGTGCAGCTCCAGCTCTCGCCGCGCGGATCGAGCTCGGCGGTCTCCGCGATCCCCACGGCCATCCCGCCGGCATTGAGACCGGTCCACACGATACTGCTGCTCGGCCCGCCGAGCGTGCCGAGCTCATGGAGGACCCCGTCCTGCCAGACGACGGCCTGGCGCGTCAGGTTTCCCGTTTCGTTCGAATAGCCGGCGACCCAGCCGCGCCCGTTGATGGCGTGGCCGACGCTGAAGCGGCCGCCGAGCGTCGCGTCGATGATGTCGATGGTCCACGGGCGATCGGTCGAGGACTCGCCGGCGGCGAGGAGGGGAGCGGTGGGAAGGGGTTCCGTATCGCCACCGCAGCCGATCACGGCGGCGGTGGCGAGAGTTGCGACTGACCAGCGCATGAGCGCCTCCAGGAGTAGGGTGGAGACACGTTAGCGCGGCACCGGACCGGCGGCGTGCCGGAATCGGACTTCGAATCCGGACGCGCCGCCTCCGCGTATGGGCATGCACCACGCCGTACCTTTCGGCCGGACCCCAACGCGGACTCGACTCGAATGCAGACGAACGGTTGCTCATGAAATGGAATGCGTCCTTCGCCGGGCTCGTCGCCATGCTGGCCTGCGCCTCACCCTCGACGACGGCGCGCGACGCGGGTGCCGCTCCCGACACCGCGTCACGCCGCACTACGGCGGCAGCATCCGCCGCGCTCGATCTCGCGCCCCTCGAGCAGCTCGCCGCGCGGCTCCGGAGCGGCGAGTTCGGGAACGCCGACCATCTCGTCATCCTGCACGAGGGCCGAGTCGTCCTGGACGAGCGCTTCCCGCGCGACTACGAGACGATCAGCCGTGGCAAGTCGAGCGGAATCGGCTGCGGCCCCGGAGCGTGCCCCGACTCCGCGTCGCTGCACCAGTACAACTATCTCCACCCGCGCTTCCATCCGTGGTGGCAGGGCGGCGACCTTCACACCCTGCAGTCGGTGACGAAGTCCGTCACCGCGACCCTGATCGGCATCGCGCAGGCGCGGGGCGAGATCGGCGGATTCGACACGCCGCTCCTCTCCTTCTTCGGCGCATACGACCTGAGCGCCGTGGACCCTCGCCTCCGCCAGGCGACGCTCGCCGATCTGCTCACGATGCGAAGCGGCATCGAATGGCACGAGAGCGACCGCCCGCTCGACTCTACGAACACCACGCTCCTGCTCGAGGGGAGCCGGGACTGGATCCGATTCACCCTGAGCCAGCCGATGGACTCGGCGCCCGGAACGAAGTGGGCGTACAACAGCGGCGGCAGCGCGCTGATGGCGGAGATCGTGCGGAGTGCCACCGGCGTCTCGGCCGAGAAGTACGCGGAGCGCCACCTCTTCGGGCCGCTCGGCATCACGAGCTATCACTGGAAGATCACGCCGACCGGACATCCCGATACCGAGGGTGGTCTCTATCTCCGCGCTGCAGACCTCGCGAAGATCGGCCAGCTCTACCTCGACGACGGCATCTGGCAGGGAAAGCGCATCCTCCCCGCCGGCTGGGCCCGCGAGGCGACGGGCCGGCACGTGCAGCACATCCGCCCCGACACGACCTCGCCGGGGTACGGCTACCAGTGGTGGCGCTACGACCGGGGCGACGTGGAGGTGTGGGCGGGCAACGGATTCGGCGGGCAGTTCCTCGTCGTCCTTCCGGCCCAGCGGATGGTCGGCGTCGTCAATGCCTGGAACGTCTTCGGCGACCGCGTTCCCGGTACGCTCCGGCCGCTGATCGACGCAATGCTCGCGGCGGCGCGCTAGCGGCGGCTCGATGGTTGATTCACCACGAAGGCAAGAAGGACGCAAAGGTCTCCGCATTCCCGCCAACATCAACACAACTCATGAAAGTGTTGTAATTGTCACGGGTGATTCGAGACCTTTGCGTCCTTCTTGCCTTCGTGGTGATTCAGCTTTACGTGACTCTATGCCCTCCAGACGCAATGCTCGAGGCGGCGCGCTAGCGGCGGCTCGATGGCTGATTCACCACGAAGACAAGAAGGACGCAAAGGTCTCCGCATTCGCGCCAACATCAACACAACTCATGAAGGTGTTGTAATTGTCACGGGTGATTCGAGACCTTTGCGTCCTTCTTGCCTTCGTGG
>DAINRR010000031.1:0-15768 GCA_036741715.1 Gemmatimonadales bacterium | reverse complement strand
GTGTTGTAATTGTCACGGGTGATTCGA
Source organism: Gemmatimonadales bacterium (assembly GCA_036741715.1). Classification (GTDB taxonomy): domain Bacteria; phylum Gemmatimonadota; class Gemmatimonadetes; order Gemmatimonadales; family GWC2-71-9; genus CAMLLJ01. Next base: position 15,741 of record DAINRR010000031.1, on the reverse strand, counting down.
GACCTTTGCGTCCTTCTTGCCTTCGTGGTGATTCAGCTTTACGTGACTCCATGCGCTCCAGACGCAATGCTCGCGGCGTCGCGCTAGCGGCAGCTCGATGGCTGATTCATCACGAAGACAAGAAGGACGCAAAGGTCTCCGCATTCCCGCCAACATCAACACAACTCATGAAAGTGTTGTAATTGTCACGGGTGATTCGAAACCTTTGCGTCCTTCTTGCCTTCGTGGTGAATCAGCCTTACGGCGCTCTATGCACTCCAGAGCAGGCGCGCCTCTTCCGCGAGCACGTCCGGCCGCTCTTCCGGCCAGAACAGCCTGCCTCCCTCGACGAGGCGTATGCCGCGCGATCCCGGGAGCGTCCGATCGAGCCATTCCGCCCATTCCACCGGGAAGAGCGGATCGGCCGTGCCCCACACCATGCGAGTCGGGATCGAGGTTCGCCTGAGCTCCGCCTCGATGGCGAGCAGCGGATTCGGCTCGAACGCCGCCAGGTAGCGATTCAACTGCGCCTTCCTGAGCGGCGACGAAACCAGCGGCGTGAAGTAGCACTCGATCGCCTCATCCGTCAGGCTCGAGGGATTGGTGTACGCGCCGCCGCCGATGCCCTGAGGTGATCGCGCGTAGGCGGGATCGTCGAGGTGGCGCTGCATCTTCTGGTCGTAGGTGCCGGCGCGCGCGGCCGCGATCGAATTGAGCAACTGCGGCGGCGGGCTGTTCTCGTGCACGTCGCAGTTGGTGAGGAGCATGGTGCGCACCCGGGCCGGGTGCTGCACCGCGAAGAGCTGCGCGATCGTGCCGCCGCTGTCGTTGGCCACGAGATCGACGGCGGAGACCGAGAGCCCGTCGAGGAACGCCACGAGCATGTCCGATTGCGCCTGCGGAGAGAGGTCCTGCCGCTCCGGCGCTTCGGTGTAGCCCAGCCCCATGAAGTCGGGCGCGAGGCACCGCCGGATTCCGGACAGGCGCTCGAGCGATCCGCGCCAGTGGAAGCCGTTGAGCGGGAAGCCGTGCAGGAAGAGCGCGGCCGGCCCCTCGCCGCGCTCCACATACGCGATCCGCCCGAACGGCGTCGCGACGAAGCGCCGCGACGCATGGAATGCCGCTGCATCCAGTCGCGGCGACGCCTGGCGCGGTCCTCGCGTCGCCCCGCACGCTGGAAGCGCCGTCGCTGCCGCCGCCACGGCGCAGGTCCGCATGAAATCCCGTCGCTTCATCACTCCTCCTGCGGCTTCCCCTTGAGCAGCGCCACGATCGCCATCGCGTGCCCGTGTCCGAGCCCATGCTCGGCCTTGAGCCAGCCGACGATCTGCATCGCCTTGACCCCGGTGCGCATCCTTCCCTTCGTCGCGAAGCCCTTCGCCTCCGCGAGCCGCTTCCAGTCCGCCGGCGAGTTGCCGGTCTTCGCCTGGATGTTGTCGAGGTAGGCCTTGAAGGTCATGGGACGCTCCGGTCGAGCCGGCGTGCCAGCACCAGCTGCCACGCGACGTACGCGAGCACGACGAGCCGGTTCATGTAGCCGGCGTACACCGAGGGGTCGAACCCGCCGGCGCGCGGCACCGCGAAGGCGAGGTAGGCGATCATCAGCACGAGACTGATCCAGGTCGCGTGCGCCGCGAGCCGCACAGTGCCGTTGTCGCGGTCCGCCGGGAGTCCGGACGAGATCAGCATCGCCGCGATCGGGATGCCGGGGATGCCGATCATCGAGGCGAGCGCGTGCATCATGCCGGCGGTGGTGCCCTGGCCGGGCGCGGTCGTCACGGGATCCTGCGGGAAGATCCCGGCCGCGACGAGGGCCACACCGACGACGGCGAGGACCCAGGTGCCGGCCCGCCCCTTCGCGTTGGTCATCACCGGCCGCGCGGCCACCGAGAGCGCGAGGCAGCTCGCCGCCCACGCCAGGAAGCCGAGCGTCATGAGCCAGCCCAGCCGACCCACGGCATATTCCGAGACGAAGCGCCACGACGGATCGAGCTCGGGCTTGAGGATGTGCAGGAGCGCCAGGATGGCGAGGAAGCCGATGGCGCCCCCGGTCGCGACCCGGAGGGCGGGGGCGCCGGCCGGGCGGGTCAGTGCTGCAGTGTGCATGCGTCCTCCGGAGCTTGGCCGGCGCCTGCCGCCGGCGTATAATTGAGTATAGTTGACTATATCCAATCGCGTCAAGGAGCCGCAAGGGCTCGAGGAGCCGCATGGCCGGACCCCGCAAGCGGAAGTACGTGTCGGCCCTCCGCGACGAAGCCGCGGAGCGCTCGCGCCGCCGGGTGCTCGGCGCGGCGACGTCCCTCTTCGCCCGGAGCGGCATCGACCGCGTCACCATCGCGCAGATCGCCGCGCGGGCCCGGGTGTCGGTGCCCACCGTCTACGCGCTCTTCAAGTCGAAGGAAGGGATCCTGCATGCGATCCTCGAGACGGCCCTCTTCGGGCCGGCCTTCCAGGCCGCCCGCGCCCGGCTGGAGGGCGTGACCGACCCCGTCGTGCTGATCGAGCGATCGGCCAGCGTCGCGCGCGCCATCTACGAAAGCGAAAGCGTCGCCCTCGGCCTCATGCGCGGCGCCTCGGCGCTCTCACCCGCGCTCCGGAAGGCGGAACGGGCGTTCGAGGACCTGCGCTACTCGATGCAGGAGGATCGGGTGCGGCTGCTGTTTGCCGAGGGCAAGGCCCGCCCCGGCCTCGAACTCGACGAGGCGCGCCGCATCCTCTGGATGTACACGGGCCGCGACATCTATCGCATGCTGGTGCAGGAGGCCGGCTGGACGCCCGACAGGTACGAGGCCTGGCTCGCCACGACCCTCGTAACCAGCCTGGTCAGGCCGGGCTAGGGGGTAGTCCCGTGTTGCGGGGTGGATGGTTCGATATGGGGCTGGCCACGAGAAACCACAGAGGCACAGAGAACTGCAGAGGACACAGAGAAATGCGATTGTGAAACAGCAACAGCATCCGGTCTCTGTGTCCTCTGTGCCTCTCTGTGCCTCTGTGGTTCCTCAGTCGACCTGCGACTCGCGATCCCGCAGCTCGTCCGTCATCGAGGCCGGGCCGATCGTGCCCATCAGGAGCCCGTTCACGAGGTTGCGCAGCTCGTCGGGGGTGAACGGCTCGCGGATGATGGGAATGGACGTCCGCTGCCTGATTCACTGCGAAGGGTCCTCGCTCGCTCCGGCCGACCCTGCTCACCGACAGCGCCAAAGCATCACCCGGCGCCGCCGCTCCTGGCGACGTTTCGGGTCGTGCTGCACGCCGCATCCTCCAGCGCATTCAATGCAGCAGCGGCGGACTGCGCCGCAGCCCCGGCATTCACGGAGGGGACGCCCGATTCGTCGGCGGCCAGCTCGTCGCCGATCCGGCCGCCGTACCATCGCCGCAGGAATCCGAGGCTCACGTGCACGAGGCCGATCAGCACCGGCACTTCCACGAGCGGGCCGACGACCGTGGCGAAGGCGACCGGCGAGGAGATGCCGAACACGGCGATCGCCACCGCGATCGCGAGCTCGAAGTTGTTCCCCGAGGCCGTGAAGGCGAGCGTCGCGCTGCGGCCGTAGTCCGCACCGAGCCGGTGTGCCATCAGGAAGCTGACGAGGAACATGATCACGAAATAGACCGACAGCGGCACGGCGATCCACAGCACGTCCAGCGGCTGCCGGATCATGCGCTCGCCCTGCAGGCTGAACATCACCACGATGGTGAAGAGCAGCGCGAGGAGCGTCACCGGCGCGATCCGGGGCACGAAGACCCGGTCGTACCACTCATGCCCCTTGATGGGCAGCAGCACGACCCGGCTGAGGATCCCGGCAGCGAACGGAATGCCCAGGTAGATCATGACACTCGAGAAGATCTGCCCCATGCCGACGTTCACGATCGTGCCCTCGAGCCCGAACAGGGGCGGCAGCACCGTGACGAAGAGCCATGCGTAGAGGCCGAACGTCACGATCTGGAAGATGCTGTTCAGCGCCACCAGCCCGGCCGCGTACTCGCTGTTGCCGCGCGCGAGCTGGTTCCACACCAGCACCATCGCGATGCAGCGCGCGATCCCGACCAGGATGAGGCCCACCATGTACGCGCCCCAGCGCGGGTCCGGCCCGAAGAGCGCCGGCGCGAGGAAGCCGAAGAACGCCACCGCGAGGCCGAACATGAGCAGGGGCCCGACGACCCAGTTCTGCAGCAGCGAGAGGCCGAGGATGCGCGTGTCCGCGAACACCTTCGGCATCAGCTCGTACTTCACCCGCGCGAGCGGTGGGTACATCATCAGGATCAGCCCGATGGCAATGAGCACGTTCGTGTGCTCGCCGATCGTCAGCCGTTCGTTGAACGCCTCGACGGAGCCCTGGAAGAGGTAGCCGAGGGCGACGCCGATACCCATCGCGGCGAAGATCCAGACCGTCAGGTAGCGGTCGAGGAACGACAGCTTCCGCGTCAGCGACTCAGTCATTCGAAGCCACCCCCCCCGTGCGCAGCATCTCCGCGAAGTCGTCGGGCAGCTCGCTCGCCCGGATGGCTTCCGCCGCGCGCTCGATGTCGTAGTCCACCCGCACCATCTCGACCTCGACCCCGGTCCCGTCCATCGTGACGAGCGCATAGCCCGCACGCGGATCGCCGTCCTTCGGACGACCGACCGAGCCGGTATTCACGAAATGGATCTCCTCGACGACGCGGTGCCACGGCCTGTGCGTGTGCCCGAACGCAACCGCGTCCCCGGCCTTTGCACCCAGCGACTCGGCCATCTGGAGACAGAACGCGTCGGGCCGGTCCTCCGTCCAGTAGACCGTGTTCAGCACCGGGTTGCCGTGCAGCAGGATGAGTCGCGGCCCCGCCACGTGGCCGCCGAGCGGGCGCACGTCGATCCGGAACGGCAGCGATCCGAGATAGCGCTTCGTCTCCGGCGACACGTGCGCGCGCGTCCATTCGTACGACAGGTGCGACAGCTCCTCCTGGCGGGCATCCTCGTATCGGCATCCGCAGTGCTTGTAATCCGTGGCGGTGGTGCTGTCGTAGTTGCCGGCGAGGCCCGGGATCGCTCGCTCCTGCAGCAGCTGGACGACCTCATCCGGCCACGGCGCATAGCCCACCAGGTCGCCGAGATGATAGATCGCGTCCACGTCGCTGCGCGAATCGAGGTGGGCGAGTACGGCTTCGAGCGCGGGCAGGTTCGCGTGGATGTCGCTGAGCAGCGCGTATATCATTCGCCCGGCCTCACATCAATCGTCGTTGATGAAATGCGGAAAAAAAGGCCCTGGCCAGTCGCAGCATGGATTTCAGACGGGCAGCGCCAGGGCAGCCGATTCGCTGAGGCTTCCGAGCATGTCCCTGACCTCCGCCAGGGCGTCGGCGTCGAGTGAGTAGTACACCCATCGGCCTGCCCGGCGGTCGCTGACCAGGCCACCCGCATCCTTCAGCGTCTGGCGAGCTTTTCGAGGATGCGGAGCCGCTTCTCATCGCTGAGCGCCTTCATGCGCTGGATGAGCAGGGTCCTGCCTGCCGCGGTCGCGTTCGCCATGGATGGAGTATATATCAACGGACGTTGATTTGCTTGTTTACGCCCTTCTTGCCTTTGCGGTGATCGATCACCGACTCCATGGCGGCACGATCCGGTTCATGCGCGCGTACGCGATGAGCTGACCGAGATGCTCGTGCATGTCGGCGAGCGCCATCGTGATCCCGGCCTCGACCTTCATCTCGCGTCCCCACGTCCTGCCGTCCGCCGCGCGCGCCGAGTCGCTCATGCCGGCGAGGGAGCGGCTCAGGTGGTCGAACGAGCGCTCCAGCTCCGCGATGACCTGCGCCTTCGTCCGCGCGAGTCTGTCGAGGCGCGCCGATTCCGCCTGATAGCCCTGCACCGCGCCGTCGGCCCGCGGCAGTCCCCAGTTCTCCGGAAAGACGTTCCCCTCCGCGGCGAGCAGCACGAGCACGTCGCGCACCGAGCGGGTGCCCTCCATCGGCCTCCACTCGTACTTGTCCTCGGGGAAGGCATTCGCCAGCCCCACGAACTTCTCCCTGAGCTCCGCCACGTCCGCGACGTGGAATTCCTTCAGCGTCTGCACCTGCGCCGCCGCGGCGCCCGGCACCAGCAACCCCACCGCCACGACCGCTGCCTGCCACGACACGTTCAACCCCATGATCCGCTCCTTGCTGACGGTGGCTTCCTGTGGATCGCTGTGTGAAGACGCCTGCCGATTCGGGAGCTGACACAATTTGCGCTCGAATCGGAATTTGATGTCGTTTGGGCGTAGAGTAACCACGGAGGCGCAGAGGGCGCGGAGGGCGCAGAGAACAGCAGAATGATTGTGGGCCCCGTGAAAAGAAGACCGCCGTTTCCTCTGTGTCCTCCAGGCCCTCTGCGCCTCTGTGGTTACTCTACGCCCAAACGATCACGGAGATTCAGACAGTGCCAAGCCGCGCCGCCTTCAGCATGAGGTAATCCCGCTCCGGCACGCTCGCCGTTCGCTCCGCCGCTGCTCTATAGTGAAGGATCGCGCGCTCCCGGTCGCCCGCCTGCTCGAGCAGGTGCGCGCGGACGGCATCGAGCCGGTAGTGTCCCGCCAGTCGTCCCTCCCTGTCGAGCGCATCGAGCCGCTCCAGCCCCGCGGTCGGACCGTGCACCATCGCGGCGGCGATGGCCTCGTTCAGCAGCACCATCGGGCTGTCGCTCATCCGCTCGAGCAGCCCATAGAGCGCGAGGATCTGCGGCCAGTCGGTCTCCTCGACGCTCGGCGCCTCGTCGTGCACCGCGGCGATGGCGGCCTGAAGCTGGTAGGGGCCGACGGATCCGCGGGAGAGCGTGTCCGAGACGAGCGCCACGCCCTCCTCGATCAGCGACCGGTTCCACTGCGTCCTGTCCTGCTCGTCGAGCGGGATCAGCTCGCCCTTCGCACCGGTCCGCGCCGCTCGGCGCGCGTCGGTGAGCAGCATGAGCGCGAGCAGCCCAGCGACTTCGCCGTCGCCCGGCAGCAGCCGGTGGAGGAGCCGCGCGAGGCGGATCGCCTCGTCCGAGAGGTCGGGGCGCTGCAGCTCGGGGCCGGCACTGCTCGTGTATCCCTCGTTGTAGATCAGGTAGAGCACGTGCAGCACTGCGCGCAGCCGCTCGGCGCGCTCGTCGTCGGCGGGGATGCGAAACGGAATCCCCGATGCCTTGATCGCCTGCTTCGCGCGGCTGATCCGCTGCGCCATCGTGGCTTCCGGCACGAAGAACGCGCGCGCGATCTCCGCGGTGGTCAGGCCGCCCACGGCGCGGAGCGTGAGCGCGACGGCCGAGGCGGATGTCAGGGCAGGGTGGCAGCACATGAAGAGGAGGGCGACGGTGTCGTCGCCCTCGGCCGCGACCTCGGTGTCCGGCGGCGGCACGAACGCCCAGTCCGCCCACACCTCGGCGGCCACGGCGTCCTCCCGGCGACGCCGGGCCATCTCGCTCCGCAGGTGATCGGTGAGACGCCTGAGGGAAACGTGGTAGAGCCAGCCGCGCGGGTTCGCCGGAATGCCCGACTCCGGCCACTGCAGCGCCGCCGCGATGAGCGCCTCCTGCACCGCGTCCTCGGCGGCGGCGAAATCGCCGTGCCGGCGTGCGACGGCGCCGAGCACCTGCGGCGCCAGCTCGCGCAGCAGGTGCTCGATCGTCGATCGGTGGCTGCCCGTGCTCACGCCTCCGCGGGCGCGCCGCCCATCACTTTCCGCACTTCGATCGGCATGTTGAGCGGAGCGCCGCCGGGGCCGGGCGCGATCGAGGCCTTCGCCGCGAGCTCGTACGCCCGCTCGGCCGATTCGACGTCCACGATCCAGTAGCCGGCCAGGAACTCCTTCGATTCCGCGAACGGCCCGTCCGTCACCGGCTCCCCGTTCTTCCCCGCCCGCACCAGCTTTGCCTCGCCCGGAGGCGTGAGCGCATGGACGTCCACCCACTCGCCTGCGTCCTTGATCTCGCGGTTCAGGCGATTCAGGTGGTCCATGTGCGCCTGGAAGTCCTCGGGGGACCAGTCGAAGATCTCGTACTTCCCGTTCCCGGCGGGGACGTGCATCATCAGCAGGTACTTCATGATCGCTCTCCTTGCGGTGCCGTGCTCGGCGGTTGCGATGGAGCCGTTGACCGGCGCTTCCATGCAGTAGTCGGAGCCGGCGGCCGGTTTTCTACATCGCCCCGAGAACCCGCCAGGCCAACGCAGCCGACTGCACCACGGAGGCAAGAAGGGCGCAAAGGTCTCCGGTGCCAATGGACATCAACAAAACCACTGAAGAAAAGGTGTTGTTGATGCGGTCATGACCTGGAGACCTTTGCGCCCTTCTTGCCTCTGCGGTAAATAATCCACGCCACCCATTATCCGTCCGCCAGCCCGCGCAACTTCGTCATCGTCCCCAGGTTCCGCGCCGTCACCCCGGTCTTGAGCGCCTTGTCCACCGCGAAGCCGAGCTGTCCCGCGGAGATCCCGTTCACGCACCAGAGGTAGGCCGCGCGCGTTCCCACCGACATGACCTCCGGCGCCCATGCCTGTTTCGCGAGCGCCTCGGCCTTTGCCCTGGCGCCCTCTTCGGCGAACACCGCAATGAGCATCCGCGACGGGTTGTCGCAGAGCCCCGCGATCGGGTTCTCGTCGAGGATGGCGCCGAGCTCCTCGGCGGTGAGGACGGTGACCTTCGACGAGACGCCGAGCTGGTCGAGCAGGGTCTGCTGGATCCGGGCGGCCGCCGTGCGCACCGCGCTGGCGCGCGCGGTGAAGACGACGTTGCCGCTGTTGAGGAGGGTGCGCACGTCGGTGAAGCCGAGCTCCTCGACGAGGCGCTTGAGCTCGGCCATCGGGACCTTCTTGTTGCCGCCGAGGTTGACGCCTCGGAGGAGGGCGATGCATCGTTGGGGCACGGGCATCTCGCGAGAAGAGGGGCCTATGTCGTACTTCCTTCAGACTATCCTGAATCCGGCCCATCGCCAGAGGCTGTTCGAGCGTCTCGAGCGCCTCCATCCCGCCAGCGCCCCGCGCTGGGGCGGGATGACCGCGCCCGCCATGCTCGCTCACCTCTGCGACCAGATGCGGATGCCGTTCAATGAACAGCCGAGCGGTCCGATTCCGGGCCTTCCCCGGCTCCCGATGATGCGGGCCGTGACGCTCTATCTGCTGCCCTGGCCGCAGGGCGCAATCAAGGGTCCGCCGGAGGCATTCATCTCGGAGCCGGGGCGATGGGAGGACGATGTAGCGACATTGCGTGAGCTGGTCGACGCCTTCGTTAATGCGCCGCATCGCCGGCGCTGGCCCGATCAACCCAATTTCGGCCGGATGAGTCGGCGCGACTGGGGCGTTTTCTGCTGGCGGCATTTCGACCATCACTTCCGGCAGTTTGGAGCGTGACGAATCAGTGATTACGCACAGCCCTCCCTTACTACGGTCGATCGCCCTGGTGGGCACACTCGCAGCAGCCTGCGCCCGCCCATCCGTCGCGCCGCCCGATGCGGCCGAGGCTCCGCGCCTGATGACGCCCGCCGACCTGCAGGCCCTGCCGAGCCGCCCGCCGGCGCGAACGGTGTCGTACGGCCCCGACTCGCTGCAGTTCGGCGAGCTCCGCATCCCGGACGGCCCCGGCCCGCATCCCGTCGCGGTGCTCGTCCACGGCGGCTGCTTCAAGGCGACGTACGCCGACCGCCGGGACCTCGCCCCGATGGGCGACACCCTCGCCGCCGAAGGCATCGCGACGTGGAACATCGAGTACCGGCGCGTCGGGCATCCGGGGGGCGGCTGGCCCGGCACGTACCTCGACGTGGGGCGCGCCGTGGACCATCTCCGGACACTCGCCGCCGAACACGCGCTCGACCTTTCCCGCGTCGTGGTCGTCGGCCACTCGGCGGGCGGCCACCTCGCGATGTGGACCGCCGCGCGCCACCGCCTCCCGCCGGAGAGCCCGCTCTACTCGACCGACCCGCTCCCGATCCGCGGCGTCGTGAACCTCGCGGGGCCGGTGGACCTCACGGCGAACATCGAGGGCTACGAGTCGCTCTGCCGCGACAGCGTCATCACCCGGCTCATGGGCGGAACGCCCGAGACGGTGCCGGAGCGCTACGCGCACGCCTCGGCCATCCGGCATGTTCCGCTCGGCGTGCCCCAGCTGTTCGTGATCGGGGACCATGAGGAGTTCGTGCCGCAGACATTCGCGGAAGCGTACGTTCGTGCGGCGAGCGCGGCGGGGGATTCGATCCGGCTGCTGGTGTTGCCGCGGACCGGGCACTTCGAGGTGGCGATGCCGACGACGGAGGCGTGGGGGCCGATTGCGGCGGGGGTGCGATCGCTGCTGGATGGGCGGCTGCCGTGACAGCATCATTCAGTCGATTAACGCCTCGCCGCCTTGCCGGCGTCAGCGGCGAGGCCTCAGGGCGACGATGAGTGTCCTGCTCGTATCGAGGACGTAGACCAGCCCGTCGCCCGCAGTGAACCGGCTTGCCTTATGGGGAAGCAGCAGGGTTTCCAGATACCGACCTGAGGTGGCGCTGTAGCGATCGATGAGGCGCTCTTTCTCCGGGGTCCTGCCAGAGAAGAGGATGGAAACGGTGTCGTCGAGAATGGCGGCCTGATAGGTGGCCCAGTAGGTCATTTCGCCTTCGCTCGCGCGCGGTCCAACGCGATACGGCTCGAACGGCTCGATATACGGGCTGACAACTGGGTCGGCATCCGGCGAAAGCACGGCAAACCCCCGTCCGGTCGAAAGTGCCACGAGGCACCTCGTAGCATCACCGCTCCCGCGTACCGTGACCTGGCGCGATTCCCAATCTGCATTCTCGAGATCGGACCAGAGCGCCTGATGGCTGCCGATCGGTGACCCGGTGGTATCCGACACGATGAGCCGGGGCCGGAATACGTCCGCAACTAGGAGCCGATCATGACCGAGGCGGCACGCCTGATTGGGCTGCTGGCCGAGGTTTCCAGTCGTGAAACTCCAAGCGAAACCGCCGCCGGCTGAGAGTCGGCCGATTCTGCGGTTCTGCACATCGATGACACCGAGCCCGCCATCACGCTCCGGATACGCCGCGGCGATTCCCGCAAACTCCTCCGGACCGGCACCTCTTCGTCCGGCCTTCCATCGATATGCACCCGTTTCGGCATCGAGCGCGACGATTCCCGGTGTCGAGCGCTCGACGACGAAGAGGGTCCCGTCGTTATAGATCAGAGTGCCCGGCGCGGGAATGAGCGAGTCCATCAGTTCGCGTGAGGTCTGCCAGACCGTATCCCAGGCGGTGACTGTGATGTTTCGCTCCGTCGGGGCATCTGGACTGCAGCCGCACACCAGAAGTGCAAGGCCGCACAATGCACGTACCAGCGGGTCGATTCGGGCGTTGCGCCGGCAGGACATCGAAGGTCCCGAGTTCGAGATGGTCAGGGAACGACAGTGAGGGCCGGGCTCTCGCCATGCGGCAACGCAGCGATCGGCAGCGTGTGGAGGGTCTGCATGCGCCCCGAGTTCGCAATGGCTCTGGCCACCCGTTTTGATCCAGGTCGGAAAGCGTCGAGCAGCTCGGACCGGTCGCCGCCTATCGCCTCCCGGACTGAGGTCGGCCGAACACGGTCCGATGAATCACGGAACAGCCGGGCTCACCGCACGATCGTGACAACCTGCGTCCGTCCCACGCTTTGCGCTCGACTTGGATTCGCCACTGTAATTGTCAGGAGATACTCCCGTTCTAGGTATGCATCGGCGGATGGATCGACGCGATGCTTGAGGCAGCGCGCTAGTGAGCGCCTATCGGAGCCTAACTACATCAGATTCAACTAGCTCGATGAATGCATTGGCTTTGGTGGAGACAAAGCCGCTAACAAAGCCATTTCGCGTCTGATAACTTGGTCATAGCGGATCGCGCGTCAATCTTTTCACGGACCATTCGAGCCATTTCGCGTTCCTTTTCGAAGCATTGATGGTCAATGTTCGCAATCAGTTCTCGAATAGCGCGCTCGTACCGGTTGCGGCCCCAAGTTACAACCCAGGTCATGTGGGATTGCTCGTAAGTCACGAGCATGCCTTTTAGGGGTGCAATAGTACGTTCACTGATCGTCGAATCCATGGCTCGCAGTAGGACGCCCACCAGCGAAGTGTCGAGAGGTTCAGCCAGGACAATAGCTGCAGTGAAATGTGTTGACTGCTCGCATTGGTCAGAGGGCTCGCACAGTACCAAAACCCTTAGTGAATAGTCCCGCGCTTCATCGGAGCCGACGATCGAAACATCTCCCAGTGATCGAAGTGCACCCTTAAACTGACTTTCAAACAGGCCGCCCGTGCTTTCGGTCACGTCAACACTGACCTTTATTTGTGCCGCCAGGATTTCGGGAGTCAGTTGGTTGAACGCGAGGACCAAGGGAACCAAGATCCCAAGGTTCATCTCATTCCTCCGAGGAATTTGCGGCTAGGCTGCGCGAGCTTAATGCGATCTGATCCTAGCGGTTAGTGCCGAATTGACTACGGTGAACATTGCCCAGCGAATCAACAACCAACGTGTCGGATTATGGAAATGGGCACTACTTCCCACGATGTAATTCGTGCTGCAACGGGCCCACGGAAAAGCGCGTGCCATCTAAATGGCTTTATCACTGCAATGAGAAATGTAGAGTGAGGTTAACGGCGCTCCGCTTCTCTCGCTACTAGGGAAAACCCTAGTGCCAAGAAACTCGACACCTCCCACCCCCTTCCGCCCCTCCGCATCACGTCCATAATTCCATCCAATGCCCCTCCCATCCGTCGAAGACACCTCCCACCGCCTCCGCGCCCTCGCCGAGCGCTGGGCTCCATCGACCGCGAACGAGCGTTCTTCGTTCCAGTCCTGGATGCTCGACTTCCTCGACGCCCTCGGCGCCGAGCGGCCGGTGCCGCCCACCGACGAGCACAGGTTCGAGCTTCCGGTCCGCGTCGTGGACCGCGAGGGCAGGGAAGCCACCAACTTCATCGACTACTGGAAGGCCGGGCACGTTGCAGTCGAGGCCAAGGCGCTCGGCGGGATGGCGGATGACCTGCTATTAAGGAAGGCCTTCGGGCAGGTACGGAACTACGTCGCGCATGTTCCCGGTACGCCGCCGCCGTATCTGGTGGTGGTGGATGTGGCGCGGACGGCTATCGTGTGGGAACGCTGGAGCGGCGCCTACGGCGATTTCGCCTCCGGCCGCCGCATTCCACTCGCCACACTGCATGAACGCCCCGATGACATCCGCCTCCTGCAGGACCTCTTCACCGACCCCGAGTCCCGAAACCCGCGGTACAAGGCTCAGGCCGTGACCCGCGAAATCGCCGGCAAGCTCGCCGAGCTCGCCGCGTCGCTCGAGGATCGCGGGCTCGACGCGGAGCGCGTCGCCCGCTTCCTCATGCGCTGCGTCTTCTGCTTCTTCGCAGAGGACGTGAACCTCCTGCCGAAGGACCTCTTCCGCCGCACGCTCGAGACCGCCCGCCGCGCGGGGACGCCGGCTGACGTTGCGGAGGTGCTGACCAATCTCTGGCAGACGATGGACAAGGGCGGCATGTTCGGCGCCGAGCGCGTCCACCGCTTCAACGGTCACTTCTTTCGCTCCCTCGAGTCGCTCCCCCTCGAATCGCGCGACCTCGACCTGCTCGCCGAAGCGTCGCGCTTCGACTGGTCGGGCGTCGAGCCGTCGATCTTCGGCACCCTCCTCGTCCGCGCCCTCGACCCCGAGGAGCGCCACCGACTCGGCGCCGAGTACACGCCGCGCGAGTACATCGAGCGCCTGGTCGAGCCGACGGTGGTCGAGCCGATCCGCGAGCGGTGGACCGCAGTGCAGGGCGCCGTGCTCCAGCTCGAGGCGACGGGAAAGAAGAAGGATCGGGACGCCGCCGTGAAGCAGCTCCGCGAGTTTCACGAGTGGATGCGCAGCCTCCGCTTCCTCGATCCCGCCTGCGGCAGCGGCAACTTCCTCTATGTGACGATGGCCGCGGTCAAGCGGATCGAGCTCGAGGTGCTGAACGAGCTGGAGCGCGTCGCGGGCCGGGAACAGAAGGAGGCCGTCCTCGAGGAGGTGCACCCTCGGCAGTTCCACGGGATCGAGGTAAAGCCATGGGCGCGCGAGATCGCGGAGCTGACGCTCTGGATCGGGTATCACCAGTTCTGGCGGGATTCGCACGGCGGGAGAACGCCGCCGGACCCGATCCTGGAGGATACAGGGACGATTGAATGCCGGGATGCGGTGCTGGCGTGGCATGAGATTGTGCATCGGCCCGCGAAGGATCGGCCGGATCGGACGCCGCGGATCCCTCACCAAGTGACAGGCGAACTGGTGGCTGATTCGTCGGCGACCTTCCCGTATTTCGAGTACCTCGGTGCGAGGCCAGCGGTTTGGCCCGAAGCAGATTTTATCGTTGGGAATCCACCTTACGTCGGTAATAAACGAATGCGCGCAGCACTCGGAGATGGATATGTTGATGCGCTTCGAGCATCGTATCCAGACCTCTCCGAAATGGTCGACTTTGTAATGTATTGGTGGTGGAAGGCGGGATTGGCCGTAGCCTCACGCCGAACCACTCGCGCGGGGTTGATTACGACAAATACGATTTCTCAACAAAGCCATCACGATGCGATCACTGAGATCCGGAAACTTGGATCCGATGTTGTTTGGGCGGCGCCCGATCATCCTTGGACAGACGGAGGTGATGGAGCGGCTGTTCGGGTCGCGTTAACGGTGCAGGCGGCTAGACGGGATGGAAAGCGCACGTGGGTTCAGGTCGACGAAGCCGGGAACGTAAAGCATCGCTCGGTACTTCGATTGAACCCCGACCTAAGTCCGGATAGTGACGTTGCAACAGCTGCCGCAAATCTTCTGATGAGTAACAAGGGTCTCTCATTTCGCGGCGTCACATTGGTGGGCCTCGGATTCCTTCTCAACGACGCCGAGGCGGCAGCTCTTCGGTCTGATCCGCATTATTCATCCGTGATTCGCCCGTATATGCATGGGCGAGATTTCTTGCAGCGATCACGCAACTTATGGGTAATCGACTTTGGAACAATGAGCGAGTCCGAGGCCAGGCACTGGCCACTCGCCTTTGATATCGTGCGCGATCGGGTCAAGCCGGAGCGGGACAGCATGAGGCGGGAGGGGAGGCGGAGGAACTGGTGGCGATTTGGAGAGGCGGCACCCGCACTACGGACTGCGGTGAGCGGAACCAAGCAATTTATTGCGACGGCATACGTCTCAAAGCATCGCGTCTTCGCGTTTATTGGAGGCGACACCGTTCCCGACGACAAGCTTGTCGTTATTGCGCTGCCAGACCCATACTATGTTGGTGTGCTTTCGTCATCCCACCATTTATTCTGGTCGCTCCGCGCCGGTGGCAGACTCGAAGACCGACCCATGTATAACAAGCTGCGCTGTTTCGACCCGTTTCCATTTCCTGCCTCATCAACGACACTTCGTGAGAGGATCGCTTCCACTGCGGTGCGGATCGACGCCCTTCGACGTGCGGCCCAAGCCCGTGACGGTCGCGTTACTCTGACCGATTTGTACAACGTCGTGGAGAAGCTGCGCAGTGGTCAGAAGCTCACGAGTAAGGATCGCGCGATACACGAAGCCTCCGCATGTGGAAGTCTCAAAGACCAACACGAGGCGCTCGACGCTCTCGTGGCTGAGGCCTATGGATGGGATTGGCCAATGGAGCGCGAGGAAGTTCTAGAGCGCCTCGTAGCGCTGCATGATGAGCGGATCGAAGAAGAGAAGCGCGGCCTCGTCCGCTGGCTCCGCCCTGACTACCAGATCCCGCGCTTCGGCAAGGACCTGCCGGAGGCGCCGCTCGAGCTCG
>DAINRR010000030.1:0-30461 GCA_036741715.1 Gemmatimonadales bacterium | reverse complement strand
AGGAGGGGCACGATCTGGATGGTGCCGTAGAACGCGCCGATCCCGATCGCATAGATCCAGATGAGGCGCGCAGCGGGGTCGTTCCAGTGAAACGCCACCCGCGCGATCGCGGTCCGGCTCGACTGTCGTGGCCCGCTCGCGACCATGTCGCGTTCGACATGCGATTCGCCGAGAAATCGCCAGGCGAACAGTGCGACGAGGACGGAGAGTGCGGCCGCTCCGATGCCGGGAGCGGATCGTCCGCCGATCGCGATCATCCCCGACCCGAACGCCGGACCGGCGACGGCGCCGAGGCTGGTGACGGCGGAGAGCCAGCCGAGGCTTCGCGTCCGACGCTCCGGCGCGGACGCGTCCGCGACGTACGCCTGCACGACACCGATGGTTCCCCCGCCCGCGCCCTGCACCAGCCGCGAGAGCAGGAGCAGCGGTACGCTGGCGGCGAGCGCAAAGATCCCGTAGGCCGCGGCCGACACGAGCAGGCCGGCGAGGATCGCCGGCCGCCGTCCGTAGCGGTCCGAGAAGCTTCCCCACGCGGGCGCGACGGCAAGCTGCGCGATCGAGAACGCGGAGATGAGGATACCGACTGCGGTGGCGCTCGCGCCGAAGTCGGTGGCGTAGAACGGCAGGAGGGGCACGATCATCGTGAGCCCCACCATGTCGACGAATGCGGTGACGAAGAGGACGGCGAGACGGCCGCGCATGGGGGGTAGTATGGAGGGGGGAGGGGCGGACGGAAAGACGGAAGGACGGAAGGACGGAAGGACGGAAGGACGCCATCACTGCCCCCGCATCACCCTTCCGTCCGTCCGTCCTTCCGTCTTTCCGTCCTCGCGCCATCGAGGCTAGATTCGGCCCATCCTCCCCGGAGCCCTCATTGCCCGCAGCCCCGCGCCTCGTCGCCGCCCTCGCCGACCGCTACGTCTTCGAGCGTGAGCTGGGTCAGGGGGGCATGGCGACCGTGTACCTGGCGGACGACCTGCGGCACCATCGCAAGGTCGCGATCAAGGTGCTCCGCCCGGAGCTCGCCGCCACGATCGGGCCCGACCGGTTCTTCCGCGAGATCCGCATCGCCGCGCAGCTGCAGCACCCGCATATCCTCCCCCTGCTCGAATCCGGTGAGGCCGAAGGGTTTCTCTTCTACGTCATGCCGTTCGTGGATGGCCAGTCGCTCCGGGATCGGCTCGCGAAGACCGGCGAGCTGCCGGTGCACGAAGCGGTCAAGCTGCTCACCGAGATCGTGGACGCGCTGAGCTATGCGCACGCGCGCGGTGTGGTGCATCGCGACGTGAAGCCCGACAACGTGATGCTCTCGGGCCGCCACGCGCTGGTGATGGATTTCGGCGTGGCCAAGGCGGTGAGCGAGGCGAGTGGCCGCAACCAGCTCACCACGGCAGGCGTCGCGCTGGGCACGCCCGCCTACATGGCGCCGGAGCAGGCCGCCGCCGATCCGAATCTCGACCACCGGGTCGACATCTACGCGGTCGGCGCGATGGGGTACGAGCTCCTCGCGGGGCGGCCGCCGTTCGTCGGTGGAACTCCGCAGCAGGTGCTCGCGGCGCACGTGACGCAGGTGCCCGACCCGGTGTCGCGCTACCGTCCCGGCGTCTCGCCGGCGCTCGAGGCGACGATCATGCGCTGCCTCGCCAAGCGGCCGGCGGATCGCTTCCAGACCTCCGACGAGCTGCTGGCACAGCTCGAGCCGCTGGTGACCCCCAGCGGGGGGATGACTCCCACGAGCACGCGGCCGATCGCCGGATGGAAGCCGGAGGGACGTTCACGGCTCTGGATGGGAGTCGCCGCGGCCGCGGTCGTCGCCGTCGCGGCGCTCGCCTGGGTACTGCGTCCCGCCGACGGGCGACGGGCGGCCGTCCAGCTCGACCGCGCGCAGCTCACGTTCACGGGCAACGCCTCGGCCGCGTCGATCTCGCCCGACGGCGAGCGGCTCGCCTTCGCGGAGCGCGAGTGCGACAGCGCCGGGCTCTGCACGCAGAACATCGTCATCCAGGACATCGGTGGCGCCGGCGCTGCGAGGATCGTGAGCGGGGCGCTCGCCGTCTGGCGCACGGAGTGGACCGGCGACGGCCGACATCTCCTCATCACCGGCTCGTTCGACGATGCGTGGGGCGTCTTCAGCGTGCCGACGCTGGGCGGGCAGCGCGTCCGCCTCGGACAGGGCGACGCGACGCTGCTCGGCAACGGAGACACGACGCTCGTGATCTGGAAGCTGCCGGGCGATTCGGTCGCCTGGCTCCGCCGGGTCGGGACGACCGACGGACGGGTGTACGACAGCGTTCCGCTGCCCTCTCCCGCGCTCCAGTTTCCGCAGCTCGACGGGACCGCGGACGGAAAGTGGTTCTCGGTCTATACCGAATCCGATGCGCGGATCACCAATCGGAGTGCACTTCTTCTCGTCGACCGGACCGGCACCGTTCGGGATTCGATCGTCTTTTCCCACGATCGCGGCTTTTTCGCGCAGGCGCTTCCCGGCTCGCAAGCGGTCGTGCTCTTCACGGCGAGCGAGCGGGGCTCGGGAGTGGACGCGGTCGTATACCGGTTCGACGGATCCGGGCGGTTCGCCGCGCGTCCGGACACCGTCCTCCGATCGATCGCGGGCTCGATCGGGGGCATCGGGCGGAACGGGCAGCTGATCCTGCTCGACGGGACCCGCGAGTTCTCCGTGTGGAGCTTCCGGTGGGATGCCTTCCCACGCGCCGAATTCTCGCTCAAGCGGCTCGCGCTTTCGACGTCGCTCGTCGTGACCGGGAGCATCAGCCCCGATGGCGAGCGGATCTTCCTCGTCCGGAGCGTGATGCGCGGAGGGCGGGTGGTACGGCAACCCTCCGTCATGCCAGCGGACAGCGGGCCTGAGCGGACCCTCGGCAACCCGATGCAGCTCGAAGACTGGGACTGGAGCCGTCGGGACCTGATCGTCGCGGTGAACGAACGGGACAGCCTCGTGGTGGGAACCCTCGATCCCGGCGACGGCGTGTTCCGGCGACTCCGTTCGCTGGAGGTCGAGGCACTGCAGACGCTGGAGGCGCTCCCGGACGGGGGATTCCTCTACTATCCGCCGATGCGCAACCGGATTCATCGACTGGCGGCGCCGGGCCTTCCGGATACGTCGTTCGCTGCGCCGCAGGGGATGGTGTGGATCTCGGGCATCGAGCCGTCTCCCGACGGGCAGAGCGTCGCGATCGCAGGCTGGGGCGACTACTCGACCGACTCGCTGGCGATCTTCGTGATGTCACTGACCGATGGTTCGACGCGGCGGATCGGCACGCTTACCGCCGAGGGCGTCGAGCCGCCGCGCTGGCTCACCGACGGGACGCTCGTCATCCCGGTGTTCGAGACGCGCTGGACCACCGCGCTCTACCGGATCCCGATCGACGGGGGCTCGCCGGTCCGGCTCGGCATCGTGCCCCGCTTTCCCGGCTCCTACCGGTTCTCGGAGAATGGGCGGCGCGGGATCATCCGGGTAAACGAGGCCAGCGAGGACGTGCATGTGCTCCGGAACTTCGCGGAGCTCGCCGGCGAGTAGTCGGCGTTACTTCCCCAGCTTTCCCTCCCATTCGTCGATCGACCTCGGCCAGTCCTCCCTCAGCAGCCGCGACATGCCCCGGTCCGCCAGTACCTTCCCGCCTGTCTGGCATTGCGCACAGTAGTTCACCTCGTTCTCCGCGTACCTGATCCGCTGCACCGGTGCGCCGCAGACAGGGCAGGGCTTCCGGTACCGACCATGCACCGCCATCTCCTCGCGAAAGGCCGTGACCTTCTCGGGAAAGCTGTCGCCCGTCTCCTGCCGGAGCCGGTCGGTCCAGGTCCTGAGCGTCGTCTGAACGGCGCGGTGGAGGCGTTCGACTTCCTGCGGCGCGAGATTCGTCGTCAGCTGCAGGGGGGAGAGCTTCGCTGCATGAAGGATCTCGTCCGAATAGGCATTCCCGATGCCCGAGAAGACGTGCGGGTCGGTGAGGCGGCGCTTGAGCGTGTGCCGGCCGGCGGTCAGCGCGGCGGCGAATGCATCGAGCGAAAGGTCCAGCGGCTCCAGCCCGCCGGGATCGTGTGCGGCAAGCTGATCTTCACCCTGCACCAGCCAGAGGCCGGCCCGGTGCTTCTTGCCCTCCTCAGTGAACAGCAGCGTCCCGTCGGGGAAGTCGAACGCCGCAAGCCCGCGCCCCCGCGGGAGGGCGCTCCCGCGCTTTCGCCACCGAAGGCGGCCGGCCACCATGAGGTGGATGATGAGGAAGAGCTCGCCCTCGAGCGAGAGCACGATGCGCTTGCCGACGCGGCGCACGCCGAGGACGGGCCTGCCCTCGGCAGTCTGGATCAGCGGCTCGAAGGTGCGCAGCACGAATGGGCTCCCGATACGGACGCGCTCGAGCCGAGCGCCGGCGATGCGGCGCTCCAGCGCTTCCACATAGACAGTCACGTCCGGGAGCTCGGGCATAGGACCTGAAAGCTACAGTTCCCTTGCGGAATGATCCGCAAAGGGGATACCGCGGTGCCTGTGCGGGCGCGGCCGGGTGTTGCTCTCGGAGGCGCGTCAGTGAGCCCCCCATTACTGGCGTCCGCAAAGTGAGAGCGAACTGCAGCGCCGGAGAGAGCAACGCCCGGCCGCGCCCGCCATGCCGCGATGTTCGTTTCATGCCTGGAGGCAGCGCGACTCGTTGCGGCGGGGGTGGCGATGACTCGCCACTCCGGCGCTGCAGTTCGCTCTCGTGCGCGAGCGACGCAAGTAGTGGAGGGCTCACTGACGCGCCTGCGCGGCGAGTCATCGCCACCCCCGCCGCGCCATCGGGGCTCGCGGCTTGGGCCCACCGACCGCTTCCAAGCGCGGACCCACCACCCCCATTATTTTCGGGGTCCGGACCCAACCCGCAACCCGAGGGCAGTGATGACCACCGCAGCAGCAACTTCGCAGTTCACCGGTGTGGATTTCCTCGATCTCGACGCTCTGCTCTCCGAGGAGGAGCGCGCGATCCGGGATACCGTCCGCACCTGGGTGGATGAGAACCTCATCCCGGTCATCGGAGAGGCATACGTCGAAGGGAAGTTTCCGAAGCAGCTGATCCCGGGGATGGCCGAGCTGGGCCTCTTCGGCGCCAATCTGCCCGAGGAATACGGCTGCGCCGGACTCAACAACGTCGCCTACGGGCTCATCATGCAGGAGCTCGAGCGGGGAGACAGCGGGATCCGGAGCTTCGCCTCGGTGCAGGGCGCGCTGGTCATGTACCCGATCTTTGCCTTCGGCAGCGAGGAACAGAAGCAGCGGTGGCTCCCGGCGCTCGCGTCGGGGAAGGAGATCGGCTGCTTCGGCCTCACCGAGCCTGATTTCGGCTCGAATCCTGGCGGCATGATCACGACCGCGCGCGAGACGAAGGACGGCTGGGTCCTCAACGGCACCAAGATGTGGATCACCAACGGCTCGCAGGCCACCGTCTCCATCATCTGGGCCAAGACCGGGGACGTGAAGGACACGAAGTCGATCCGCGGCTTCATCGTCCCGACCGACGCGAAGGGGTACGCCGCGAAGGATCAGAAGGGAAAGCTCTCCCTCCGCGCGAGCGACACCAGCGAGATTCACCTGCAGGACGTGCACCTGCCGAAGGACGCGATCCTGCCGAGGTCCGGCGGGATCAAGAGCCCGCTCATGTGCCTCACGCAGGCGCGCTACGGCATCGCGTGGGGCGCGATCGGCGCCGCGATGGCCTGCTACGACGAGGCGCTCCGCTACGGACAGAGCCGCATCATGTTCGACAAGCCGATCGCCGCGACGCAGATCCAGCAGGTGCGCCTGGTGGACATGCTGACCGAGATCACCAAGGCGCAGTTCATGACGCTGCAGCTCGGCCGGCTCAAGGACGCGGGGACGATGACGCCGGAGCAGGTCTCGCTCTGCAAGCGCAACAACGTCAACATCGCCACCGAGTGCGCGCGCGAGGCGCGGCGGCTCCTCGGCGCCAACGGCATCCTCGCCGAGTACCACGCCATGCGCCACATGGCGAACCTCGAGTCGGTGTACACCTACGAAGGCACCCACGACATGCACTCGCTCATCGTCGGGCAGAAGATCACCGGCCTGGGCGCGTTCTCCTGAGGAGC
Source organism: Gemmatimonadales bacterium (assembly GCA_036741715.1). Classification (GTDB taxonomy): domain Bacteria; phylum Gemmatimonadota; class Gemmatimonadetes; order Gemmatimonadales; family GWC2-71-9; genus CAMLLJ01. The sequence goes on along the minus strand of DAINRR010000030.1, from coordinate 24,362 downwards.
AGGCGATGAAGCGCGTGACCGTGCAGCACGGGGGCAAGTCCTATGAAGCGGAGATCCGGCCCGGCGAGGAAGTCGGCGCCGGCGCCGATCCCACGGCGGCACGCGTCTGGCACGTCACGCATGGCGGGACGACGGTGACGACGTTCCCCGTGTCCGATGGCGAGCGCGGCGACTCGATCCGCGAGAAGATCGTCGAATGGCTCGTGGCGAACGAAGACCGGCCCGAGGCGGACGTCGGGCGGCAGTAGGAATGAATCGATTCTGAATCACGGAGGCGCGGAAGCGCGGAGACGCGAGGGCGTCGACGCTCGCGCCGTCGACACTGCAATGCGGGGGAGATGGTGAAGATCGCCGTCTGCATCAAGCGCGTGCCCGATACCGAGATGCGCTTCGCCATCGGGGCCGATGGGAAGTCGCTCGACCAGGCCGGGCTCAAGTACGATATCAGCGATTTCGATGGCTACGCCGTCGAAGTGGCCCTCCGGCTCACCGAGAAGGATGGCGGCGAGGTCGCGGTGATCTGCCTCGGGCCGGACGGGGTCCAGGAGACGATCCGGAAAGCCTTCAGCATGGGCGCGGCGCGCGGCGTTCAGCTCAAGGCCGATACCGTGCCGTTCGACGGATCGGCCATCGCCCAGGCGCTCGCGGCGGAGCTGAAAGATGGCGGGTACGATCTGATCCTCTTCGGCCGCCAGTCGGCCGACTCGGGCAACGGCACCGTCGGCCCCATGACGGCGCACCTCCTGGGCCTTCCCTGCGTCACCGCGATTTCGCATCTCGAGCTCGCCGAAGGCCGGGGCACCGCGCATCGCGAGCTCGAGGGCGTCGCGGAATCGGTCGAGTTCCCCCTCCCGGCGGTGCTCACGATCGACGAAGGCATCGCCCGTCCGAGGCTTCCCTCGCTCAAGGGCATCATGGCGGCCAAGAAGAAGACGATCGACGTGCGGCCCGCGCAGCTCGGGGAGGAACGGCTCACGGTGCAGTCGATGGCGCTCCCGCCGGAGCGCGCCGCCGGCCGGATCATCGGCGAAGGACCCGATGCCGTGCCCGAGCTCGTGCGGCTCCTCCGGACCGAAGCGAAGGTGCTCTGATGGCCAACGTGCTCGTCGTTGCGGAATCGCGTGGCGGAGAGCTGCGCTCGGTGGCGCTCGAGGTCCTCACCGCCGCGCGCAAGCTGGCCGATGGCGGGGGCGGCGAAGTGCACGCGCTCCTGTTCGGCGCCCCCGGGATCGGTGCGGCCGCCCAGGAGGCGCTGGGCCGGCACGGGGCGGACCTCGTCATCGCCGTCGAGTCCCCGGGGCTCGCGCACTACGACGCCGAGGTGCTCGCATCGACGGTGGCCGAGCGGCTGAAGTCGGGAGGGTACCGGGTGGGCCTCTTCGCGGCGTCGGCGCAGGGCCGCGACCTCGCGCCGCGCGTCGCGGCGGCGCTGGGTGTGAGTCTCGCATCGGACGTGACGGAGCTCGAGCTCGCGGGGGACACGCTGGTCGTCAGGCACCCGGTCTACGTGGGGAAGGCGATCGCGACACTCCGCCTCGCGGGAACGCCCGCGCTCGCGTCGATCCGCCCCGGCGCCATCACCGCCGCGGAGGCACCGCGCACCGCGCGCGTCGAGACCGCCGCACCTGCGCAGGATCCGGCGACGTCTCGCGTCAAGGTCCGCGAGATACTCCCTCGCGGCGATGCCAAGCTCGACCTCGGCGAGGCGCCCGTCATCGTGGCGGGCGGGCGAGGGCTCCGGGCTGCGGAGAACTTCAAGCTCGTGGAAGAGCTCGCGGCGGCGTTCGGCAACGCCGCAGTGGGTGCCACGCGCGCCGTCACCGACGACGGCTGGCGCCCGGCCACCGACCAGATCGGACAGACCGGGCGGATGGTGAACCCGAACCTGTACGTCGCGGTCGGCATCTCCGGGGCCATCCAGCACCTGGCCGGGATGCGCAGCTCGCGGACCATCGTCGCCATCAACCGCGACAAGGACGCGCCGATCTTCAAGCTGGCGGACTACGGAATCGTCGGGGACCTCTTCGAGATCGTCCCCCGCCTCACCGAGGAAATCCGGAAGGCGCGCGCCGGCGGTTGACAGGGGGCTTCAGGGCCGGGTGAGCGAACAGCGGCACACGAAAGCACGAAAGGACGGAAAGGCGGCGGTGCGGGTCGCGGGCGGCTGGTGGAGGGGGCGAGTCTGGCAGAATCGTGAAAGCGCGAAAGCGCGAAAGAAACGAAGGAACTGCGGACCTTCTGTGGGAGTGGCTCCGGATCCCGGGCGGGTCCGGAGCTGTTGTTTTGTGGGCTGCTCAGAGGGCTCCGCGCGCCCGAGGTGCCGGGAGGCCACAATCAAATCCGCCGGGACTGCGTCACGGCGTGAGGCGAGTTAACCTCGAGCGGGGTACTTTCGCGGTTTCGCGATTCTGCCGCAACCGCTCCACGTGCCTGCCCGCGCGCATTGCGTTCTTCCAACCCACGGCGGCTTTCGTCCTTCGTGGTTTCGTGTGCGCTGCGGAACTCCAACCGTCCGAGAACCGCCGCGAGGACCCGGACTTGACGGAAGGTGTGATAACACTTACATTGTTTCCATGTCGCCGAGCCTGCAGTCGGAGCTGAAGCAGCGGAGGCCGTTCACGGGCCCCGAGCACGAGGCCGTGGTGAGCCTGGCGCGGACGGCGGCCATCCTGGAGCACCAGCTGGCGGACGCGCTCAAGCCGCATGGCCTAACCCCGACCCAGTACAACGCACTCCGCATTCTCCGCGGCGCCGAGCCGGACGGGCTCTGCCGCAACGAGATCAGGGACCGGCTCGTCTCGCCCATGCCCGATGCGACGCGGCTCCTCGACCGGCTCGCCGACATGGGGTTCCTCGTCCGCGCGAGGGAAGGGGAGGATCGGCGATTCGTGCGGACGCGCATCACGGCCGCGGGACGCGCGCTGGTGGACCGTCTGGATGATGTCGTCCACTCGCTCCACCGCGAGCAGATCGGCCATCTCGGCCCGGAACGGCTCGCCACGCTCATCGAGCTGCTGGAGCAGGTCCGGACTCGGCGGTAGCATTTTTTTTCGCGATATAGGTGTTATCACACTTTGAAGGAGCAGGATAATGACTTCAGCCGTTCTGAGCCGATCCGCCACCCGGTCCCTGTTCGGATCGGCGCCGCGCGCGGATGCCGGGCTCGCCGTCCTCCGCGCGATTCTCGGCACGATCTTCATCGCGCACGGCGCCCAGAAGGTGTTCGTCTATGGTTTCGCCGGCGTCGCGGGATCCTTCTCGCAGATGGGCATCCCGTTCGGCCAGATCGCCGGTCCGGCCGTGGCGCTCGTGGAGCTCCTGGGCGGCATCGCACTGGTGCTCGGCCTCCTGACGCGAGTCACCGCCCTCGGCCTGGCCGCCGTCATGGTGGGCGCGATCTTCTTCGTCCATCTTCCGGCGGGATTCTTTGCGCCGAACGGAGTCGAGTTCCCGCTCGCGCTCATGGGCGGCTCCATCGCCCTCGCGCTGATCGGGCCGGGCGCCTGGTCGCTCGACGCGGCCCGCGCGCGCTCACGGTCGAGCCGGCGCTGATCGATCGACTTTTCGAGAGGGAGGCGACGACACATGGCGTCAACCTATGGAATCGCACCACCGGGATACCGGCTCCCCGAGGCGACGCGCCTCGGGAGAGTCGTGCTCCAGGTTGCCGATCTCACCCGCTCGCTCGAGTACTACCAGCGTGTGATCGGATTTTCAGTCCTGGCGCGGCAAGGGGAGACCGCGGAGCTCGGGCCGGCATCGGGTCCGGTCCTGCTGGAGCTGCGAGAACGGAAAGGTGCGCGCGCGGTCCCGCGGCGCGGGTTGCTCGGCCTCTACCACCTCGCGATCCTGCTTCCCGCCCGGGAAGCGCTCGCCCGCTTCGTGAGACACCTGGGGGATGTCGGGGAGTCCGCGGGGATGTCGGATCATCTCGTGAGCGAGGCGATCTACCTGACGGATCCCGATGGACTCGGGATCGAAGTCTATGCCGACCGGCCGCGCGCGACGTGGCAGACGTCTGATCGCCAGCTCGTGATGGCGACGAATCCGCTCGACGTCAGGAGTCTCCTGGCGGATGCGGGCGGCGCGCCATGGCAGGGGATGCCCGAGGGCACGGTGATCGGGCACGTCCACCTCTTCGTCGGAGGCATCGAGCCGGCCGCGCGGTTCTATCACGAGGGTCTCGGCTTCGACAAGACCGTCTGGAACTATCCGGGCGCCCTCTTCCTCTCCGCCGGCGGGTACCATCACCACCTGGGGACGAACACCTGGGCTGCGGGCGCGCCGCCGGCCGGTCCCGAGGACGCGCGGCTTCTGGAATGGGAAGTGCTCGTGCCGCGGACGGAGGACGCCGATCGCGCGCTGGCGAGCCTGGAAGGACTGGACGCGAAGGTCGAGCGCGCGGCGGACGGCGGGCTCGCGCTCGACCCCTGGGGGACCGCGGTCCGGCTCCGGACCGCGCGCTGAGTTACGCCGCTCCCTCCGTTCCTCCGGCCGCATCGTGCAGGCGGACGGGCTTCGCCGCGACTTTCTTGAGCCGGAGGTTCAGCATTTCCACGGCCACGGAGAACGCCATCGCAAAGTAGGTGTAGCCCTTCGGAATGTGCTGCCCCAGGCCTTCCGCGACGAGGTTGGTGCCGATGAGGACCAGGAACGCGAGCGCGAGCATCTTGACCGTCGGATGACGGTCCACGAATCCGGCGATGCCTTCGGCCGCCACCAGCATGAAGCCGAGCGCCACGACATTCGCGGCGACCATGATCGAGATCTGGTCCACCATCCCGACGGCAGTGATGACGGAGTCGAGGGAGAACACGAGGTCGATCACCATGATCTGCAGGATGATGGCCGTGATCGACCTGGCCGGCCCCTTGAGCTCGCCCGCTTCTTCTTCCCCTTCCAGCTTCTCGTGGATCTCGTGCGTCGCCTTGGCGATGAGGAAGAGGCCGCCGAGGATGAGGATCAGGCTCCGCCCACTGATCTCGATCCCCGCCACTTCGAAGAGGGGCCGCGTGAGCCGCACGATCCACGCGATGCTGAAGAGCAGGCCGAGCCGGGTGACGAACGCCCCGGCCAGTCCCAGCCGGCGAGCCCTGGGCCGCTGCGCCTCGGGGAGCCGGCCGGCGAGGATCGAGATGAAGATGACGTTGTCGATGCCGAGGACGATCTCGAGCGCGGTGAGCGTGAGAAGTCCCATCCAGGCATTCGGGTCTGAGAACCAGTCCATATACGGCTCGGGGCAACGGGTCGCGGTCACGCGTTCAGGGGCGGCCCGGAAGATAGAGCGCCCCCCTATATTTCGCCCATGACATCACATGCCGCGCCCCTGATCGTCGGCGCCGGAATCGCCGGACTCTGGACGGCGTGGCGGCTTTCCGTCGAGGGACGCGGCTCGGTGGTGCTCACCAAGTGCGCGCTCTCGGACAGTGCGAGCGCCTGGGCGCAGGGGGGCATTGCCGTGGCCCTCGCGCCCGGCGACAGTCCTGCGTCGCATGCGGCCGATACGCTGGCCGCCGGCCGCGGGCTCTCCGACCCCGAGGCGGTGCACGTGCTCACCACCGAGGGGCCGGACCGTATCCGCGAGCTCCTGGCCCTCGGGGCCCAGTTCGATCTCGGAGCCGATGGCCGCCTGCGGTTCGGGCTCGAGGCGGCGCACACGCGCCCGCGTATCATCCACGCCGGTGGCGACCGGACCGGTGCCGTCCTGGTGAGCACACTCGTCGAGATCATCCGGGAGGATCCCGCGATCGAGATCGTCGAGTATGCCGAGGTCCGGGAGCTCCTTCAGATCGATGGTCGGGTGGCGGGTGTCAGGATCGTGCGCCAGGACGGACGTGTGGAGGAGCGGTGGGGACCCGCCGTGGTCCTGGCCACGGGCGGTGTGGGCCAGCTGTTCGAGACGACGACCAACCCGCTCGTCGCCACCGGGGACGGGTGGGCGCTCGCCTACTATGTCGGGGCCGAGCTGCGCGATCTGGAGTTCCTGCAGTTTCATCCGACCGCGCTGCGCCTGCCCGGTGTCAACCCGGCTCCGCTCATTTCCGAGGCGGTCCGGGGCGCCGGAGCGATACTCGTGGATGCGAACGGCCATCGTTTCATGATCGATCTCGATCCGCGGGGGGAGCTCGCGCCGCGCGACGTCGTGGCCCGGGCGGTGGCCGCGCAGGGGAACGCCTGGCTCGATGCGCGCGCGGTGCCGGACTTCGCCGCGACCTTCCCGGGGATCACGGCGATGCTCGCACGGCACGGCCTCGACGCGACGCGCGATCTCCTTCCCGTAGCACCCGCGCTCCACTACGCGATGGGGGGGATCAGCACCGACCTCGATGGCCGCACCACGCGCACCGGCCTCTGGGCCGCGGGCGAGGTCGCCTCGACGGGGGTCCACGGCGCCAACCGGCTCGCGTCGAACTCGCTGCTCGAGGGGCTGGTCTTCGCCGACCGCGTGGCACGCGAGATCCTGGCCGAGCCATCCGTCGTCGCGGAAGATGGGCGGGAGTCGCCACCGCCCGACGATCCCGAGCCCGATCGGGCGGCCCAGCTGGTTCGCGCCGAAATGCCGCGAATCATGTCCGAGCACGTCGGGGTCGTTCGCAGCGAGGCGTCACTGGAGACCGCCGAGCGTGAGCTGCTCCGTCTCAAGTCGGCGACGCCAAGGCAGGCGTGGCGCACCGCCAACCAGCTGCTCGTCGCGCGGCTCATCACGCGCGCCGCGCTGGAGCGGCGCGAGACGCGCGGCGGACACGCCCGCACCGATTACCCCGACCCGCTTCCGACCGCCGAGAGCGCCTCATGACGCTCCTGCTTCCCGTCATCGAGCCGAACACGCTCTCCGCCGACGCCATCGCGCGGCTCCAGGCCGAGATCCGCGAGCTGGCCGCACGGCGGGGCGCGGTGATCATCGCGCACAACTACCAGCGCCCAGAGGTCCAGGATGTCGCCGACTTCGTGGGCGATTCGCTTGGCCTGTCGCGGCAGGCCGCGAAGACCGATGCCGGCATCATCGTGTTCTGCGGCGTGCACTTCATGGCGGAGACGGCGGTGATCCTGGCGCCCGGCAAGCGCGTGCTCCTGCCGGACCTCGCGGCCGGGTGCTCGCTCGCCGCGACGATCACCGCCGAGGACGTGCGGCGCTGGCGTGCGGAGTTTCCGGGGTATATCGCAGTGGGCTACGTGAACACCACCGCGGACGTCAAGGCGGAGCTCGACTACTGCTGCACCAGCGGCAACGTGCTGGACGTGATCGACGCGATTCCAGCGGATCGCGGGATCCTTTTCCTGCCCGATTTCTTCCTCGGCAGCCATGTGCGGCGAATGCGCCCCGATCGCCGCATCGAGGTATGGATGGGCGAATGCCACGTCCACAAGGGGATCAATCCGGCCCGGCTCGAGGCACAGCGCCTCGCCCATCCCGACGCCGAGGTGCTCGTGCACCCGGAGTGCGGCTGCGCCGGGCAGCTCGTGTACAGCATGGGCATGGGGGATATCGATCCCGAGGGGCTGCACATCGCGTCGACCGAGCGGATGATCCAGCTCGTCGCCGAGCGCCCGGCAACGGAGTTCATCATCGCCACGGAGACGGGCATCATGCACCGGATGGAGAAGCTGGCCCCGGAAAAGGCATTCCTGCCGGCGGACCCCGAGGCGGTCTGCGCCTACATGAAGACGATCACGCTTCCGCGGGTGAAGGAGTCGCTGGAGCTCGATCGCTATCACATCACCGTGCCGAAGGACGTGGCCGAGCGTGCGCGCGCGTCGGTGGACCGCATGGTCGCTCTCGGCGCGGGAGGCAAGCCGGGTGACTAAGCGATCGCCGCTGGCGGAGGCCGCGCACCGCATCGCACGCGCCGCAATCGAGGAGGACGGGCGCGAGGACATCTCGTCGGTCATCTCGGTCGGGAAGGCGACGCGCGCGGAGGCACGCATCGAGTGCCGGTCCGCGGGGGTGGTGGCGGGCCTGGTCTTCGCGGACGCCGTGGCGGAGGTCTGCAGCACGCGCCCCGCAGACTGGCAGGTGCGGGAAGGGGACGAGGTGCGCGCCGGAACCGTTCTCGGCACGATGAGCGGAGACCTCGCGCGCCTGCTCCGGGCCGAGCGCCCGATGCTCAACATCCTGCAGCGCGCCACGGGCATTGCGACGGCCACGCGCGCCTATGTGGACGCTGTCCGCGGCACGAGCTGCCGGGTGCTGCACACCCGCAAGACGGCGCCGGGGCTCCGGGCGCTCGACATCGCGGCCGTCCTGGCCGGCGGGGGCGCGCCGCATCGCGCCGATCTCGCGAGCACCGTGATGATCAAGGACAACCACTGGCGGGCGCTGGAGCTCGCCGGGCGGAGCCTGAACGATGCGCTGGCCGACGCGCGGAAGCGCAGGATCGAGGGGCTGCAGGTCGAAGTGGAGCGCGTGGAGCAGGTCGAGGTGGCGTGCCTCGCCGGGGCCACGCGGCTGCTCGTGGACAACCAGCTTCCGGCCACGGTCGCCGACTGGGCCGCGCGCGCGCGCGGCCTCGTCCCGGGCATCGAGATCGAGGCCACCGGCGGCATCACCCTCGCCAATGTCCGCGAGTATGCGGATGCAGGCGCGGATTACGTTTCGATCGGCGCGCTTACGCACAGCGTCATTGCCGGCGATGTGGCCATCGAGATCGCCGGCGCCAGCGGCACCTGACTTCGACCCGGATTTCCATGCCCAGGATCCTTCCGATTCGCCACCAGCGCGCGCTGCCGCTCGACCGGCTCATCCTCGCGGAACCGGCGGGAGCGGAAGCGCTCGAGATGGATGTCTGCATCGTCGGCGCCGGGCCCGCAGGGCTCGCCTGCGCCATCGAGCTCGCGCGACTCGCGCGCGCGGATCAGGAACGCGGCGAGGGCGGCGAGCTGAACATCGCCGTCATCGAGAAGGCGGGGAGCCTCGGAGAGCACAACCTGTCCGGAGCCGTCGTGAACCCGCGCGCCCTGCGGGAGCTCTTCCCTGACTTTCCGGACTCCGATTTTCCGTTCCGGCAGAAGGTCGAGGGCGAAGCGGTGTATTTCCTCACGTCGGGACGCGCTCAGCGGATCCCGACGCCGCCGTCCATGCAGAATCACGGCAATTACACTGCGTCCATCTGCGAGCTGGTCCGCTGGCTCGGCGAGCGCGCGGAAGGGCTGGGTGTCAACGTCTTCACCGGCTTTCCGGTGGATGCACTCCTGGTCGAGGGCCAGACGGTGCGGGGTGTGCGCACGACGCCGTCGGGTCTCGAGCGGAACGGAGAGCCGGGGACCGACTATACCCCGCCCACGGACGTCGTCGCGCGGGTGACGGTCGTGGCCGACGGAACGCGCAGTGCGCTGAGCCAGGCGTACCGGGAGTGGCAGGGCATCTCGTCGCAGAACCCGCAGCTTTTCGCGCTCGGCGTCAAGGAAGTCTGGCAGGTGAAGCGCCCCCTCGAGCATGTGGTGCACACGCTCGGCTGGCCGCTCCCGACCGATGCCTTCGGCGGGAGCTTCATGTATCCGCATGGCCCGGATCAGGTGGCCCTCGGACTCGTCGTCGGCCTGGACTATCGGGACGCGACGCTCGACGTGCACGAGCTGCTGCAGCGCATGAAGCTTCACCCGCTCTTCCGCGGACAGCTCGAAGGGGGCGCGCTCCTCGAGTGGGGCGCGAAGACGATTCCCGAGGGGGGCTATTACGCGTTGCCCGAGCGCCGGCACGGCGACGGGATCCTCCTCGCCGGGGACGCGGTCGGGTTCGTGGATGTGCCGTCGCTCAAGGGCATCCACTATGCGATGCAATCGGGGATCTACGCCGCGCGCGCGGCACATGCGGCGCTCAGGTCGGACGACACGAGCCGGGCGGCGCTCGCGGCGTACGACCGGATGGTCGGCGAGAGCTACATCGTCAGCGACATGCACCGCACGCGGAACATGCGCCTCGCGTTCAAGGACGGCCTCTGGATCGGCGGAGCGAAGGCGGGGTTGATGACGGTGACCGGCGGGCGTTTCCCCGGCGGACGGATCGCGATGCATCAGGACGCCGAGGCGCCTCGGGAGATGGACGGTGCCGAGCCGTTCACGCCCGATGGAGCGCTCACCTTCGGCAAGCTGGACGCCGTCTTCAAGTCGGGTAACGCAACACGCGATACCATCCCGAGTCATCTCCTCGTGGGCCCCGATATCTCGCCGGAGGTCGCCACGTTCTATACCCACGTCTGTCCGGCCGGAGTCTACGAGCGCGAAGGGGACGAGCTGCGCGTCAACGCATCCAACTGCATTGACTGCAAGGCCACCGACGTGCTCGGGCCGCGGTGGACCCCCCGGGAAGGCGGGAGCGGACCGCGCTATCGGCTGATGTAGCGTCGTATTTCTTTGCAGTAAAGGAAGTTGGCGGTCCGGGATGGCCCGGTGATTGCGGATGCATCGTGCGTTCTGCGTCATTCGACTCCGGACCCCATTCCAGCGAGGTCGTACGCCGCAACTGCCGTCCGTGCGCCGCAAGCCACAGGGTCAGCCGTGGCGGAGCCTCCTCAGCAATGATGACCCCATCATGTCGCATGCGGGTCAGGCGGGGGAGCTCGTCGTCGCGCGGATACGGCTGTACCTGTCGGTCGCACTGCTGGTCATCCCGCTGTCGGGCGCCCTCGTCCAGCCCTGGGGGGACCGGCACATGGTCGGGCTCGGCATTCTCGCCACCTCGGCGGGCATCGCGCTCGGCGTGCTGCACGCCGTCCGCCGCGGCCTGATCGAGCGCTACATCGGCGTGGCCAGCACCGTACTCGACGTTTCGCTGGTCACGGCGGCGCTCGTCACCTTCCTCGCCGTCGGCCAGCCGAATGCCGCGGTCAACAGCCGCCTGCTGTTCGACTGCTACTTCATCGCCATCGCCGCCACGTGCCTCCGGTACGATGTGCGCCTCTGCGTGCTCGCGGGCGCGCTCGCGATGGTACAGTACCTCGCCATCGCCATCTTTGCGGACATCAACTGGGACGTGTACGGCGCGGTCTACCGCCCCACCGAGTACGGTCTCTTCGACTGGCCGGGCCAGCTCGCGCGGCTGGTGCTGCTCGGCATTGCCTCGGTGCTCGCGGCCACGGTGGTGACACGGGGCAAGGCGCTCCGCCAGCTCTCGAGCATGGATCGCATGACCGGCGTCTACAATCGCGGCTATTTCGACGAGCGGCTGAGCGCCGAGATGAGCCGCGCGCGGCGCCAGTCGGAGCCGCTCGCGCTCGTCATGATCGATGTCGATCACTTCAAGCGGATCAACGACAACTACGGCCATGCCGCGGGCGATGCGGGGCTCCGCGCGCTCACGAACCTGATCCGCCACTCGCTCCGCCGGAGCGACCTCGTGGCGCGGTATGGCGGCGAGGAATTCGTCATCGTGCTCCCCGTGACGACCGCGGAGCTGGCGATCGAAAAGATGGAGGCGATCCGGGAAGCGGTGGCGCAGCTTCCGATCCGGCTCCCGAAGCAGCAGACGACGGCGCTCCTGACGATGAGCGCGGGCGTGGCCGTCTTCCCGGACGACGGCGTCACGGCCGACGAGCTCCTCGACTGCGCCGACGACCGCCTCTTCCAGGCCAAGCAGGCCGGCCGTAACCGCGTCGTGGGCCCCCCGTCCGGCCGTGCCGAGCCGGCCCCGCGTGCGGAGCCGACGCCGCGGTCGGTTCAGCGCCCCGAGTTGCGGAGCAAGCGCGCGCGAGAAAAGGAAGACAAGTCGGCGGTGTCGTGAGTCGACTCAGCGCTCGCCGAGAACCTTGACGATGACCCGCTTGCGCCGCTGCCCGTCCCACTCTCCGTAGAAGATCCGCTGCCACGGCCCGAAATCGAGATTGCCTTCGGTGATCGGCACGACGACCTCGTGGCCGATGGTGAGGCTCCAGAGGTGGGCGGCTGCGTTGTCCTCTCCGGTCTCGTTGTGACGGTAGCGCGCCGGATCCCAGGGCGCGATGGTGCCCTCGAGCCACTCGAGGATGTCCTGCCAGAGCCCCGACTCGTGATCGTTGACGAAGACCGACGCGCTGATGTGCATCGCGCTCACCAGCACGTAGCCCTCGCGGATCCCGCTGGCGCGGACCTGGGTCGCTACCTGATCGGTGATGTCGATGATCTCACGGCGCTTTCTGGTCTCGAACCAGAGGTAGTGCGTGTGGGCGGGCATCGCATGACTCGCTAGCGGAGGAGTTCCTCGAGCTTCACGGCGGTCTCGGTCTTCTCGTCGCGATACTTGACGATGACGGGTGCATAGAGGGCGATTCCGGAAGCGCTTGCAGGAGCGCTGGCCACGGGCCGGGTTCCCGGCACCACGACGGCGCCGGCGGGGATCTCGAGGGGCCGGTCCCCGGTCCGGCGGTAGACGCGGTCGCGGACCAGGTCGAAGACCGGTGTGCCGGCGCTCAGCATGGTTCCCGGGGCCAGGACGGCGCCGCTCCGCACGATCGTTCCTTCGAACACCCCGCAGTTCCCCCCGATGAGCACATCGTCCTCGATGATCACCGGCAGCGCAGTCGCCGGCTCGAGGACGCCGCCCAGCTGAGCCCCCGCGGAGAGGTGAACGCGACGCCCCACCTGGGCGCAGCTTCCGACGAGCGCGTGGGAGTCGATCATGGTATCGTCGCCGACATGGGCGCCGACGTTGATGTACATGGGCGGCATGCACACGACGCCCCGGCCCACGAAGGCGCCGCTCCGGACCGCGGAGCCGCCGGGCACGATGCGGACGCCGTCCTCGGGGCGGAAGCGGCGCGGCGGAAAGGTGTCCTTGTCCACGAAGGAAAAGATTCCGGACTCGCTTCCCACGGAGCGTCCGAGGCGGAACCCGAGCAGAATCCCCTCCTTGACCCAGCGCTGGACTTCCCACGTTCCGTCGGGGCGGGGCTCGGCTGCACGGACCTGGCCGCTCTCGAGCGCGCGAAGGAGTCGCGCGATCGTGCCGCGCGCCTCCCGCCGCTCCTCGGCGCGGATCTCGCCGGGATAGCGCGCCAGGTCCGCGCGGAGCGAGCCGACGTCCACGTCGGTCACCGATGCTCCGTCGCCAGGAGGTCCGCGGCCAGGGCGACGTAACGTTCGACGCCCTCGAGGAATTCACCCTTCCCGATTCGTTCCTCCGCCGTGTGCGCCAGCCGGATCGAACCCGGACCCATCTGGAAGCAGCGACCCCACGGCAGCAGGAAGGGAAGGTCGCTCGCAAAGCTCACCACGGTCGCATCCCATCCGGCCGGCGCCGAACCCTTGAACGCCGGAATCTCGACGGCGAAGCTCACCGTGACGCGCGATCCCGCGGCTTCGCGAATGACCGCCTTGAGCTCGTCGGTCGGGCCCACCGTGCGGATCAGGAGCTGCGCCGACGCCGACGGCGGAATCACGTTCGGTGCCACTCCCCCGTGGACGAGGCCGACGTTGAGCGTGCTCGGCCCGAGGAGGGGATCGGCCGGGAGGGGAAGTGCGCGGATGCGCTCGATCGCATCGAGAAGGGGAAGCACGGCCGAATCGCCCTCGGAGGGGTAGGCCGAGTGCGCGGCCCGCCCCGTCGCGGCGAGGTCCACGCGCAGGGCGCCCTTCTGCCCGATCGTGAGCAGGTTCCCGGTCGGCTCGCCGTTGATGAGAAACCGTCCCTTGGGCATCAGCCGCGCGGCTGCCTGAGCCCCGTCGGATCCGTTCTCCTCGCCGACCACGAAGAGGAGCCCGATGCGGCGCTCTCCCCCCGCGGCGAGCCGCTCCGCCGCCGCGACCATCGCCGCAGCGAGCCCTTTCGCGTCGCAGCTGCCGCGACCGTGGATGAAGTCATCGTCCTCCCGGAGCGGGACGTACGGTGGAACGGTGTCGAGGTGGGTCGAGAAGACGAGGGCCGGAGGCTCGCGATACGCGTAGATGTTGCGGCGGTCCGGAGCCACCTGCTGCAGCTCCACATGATATCCGAGGCTCGCCAGATGCGCGGCGAGGAGGTCCGTCGCAGGGCCCTCGCGACCTGTCGGCGACTCGACGGCGACGAGTCGCCGAAGGAGCTCGAAGGCGTCGGTCATGACGCTGCGGGGAGGAGGTCGGCTTCGGCGGCGCGGGCTGCACGAGCACCCTCGACCGGATCCACCCTCCACAAGAGCGCGGCTCCCACAGCGAAGAAGGCGATGATCGAGAGGATCGCCGATCGGCTGGAGCCGGTCAGCTCGATCGCAACGTAGAAGAAGAGCGGGCCGACGATGCCGGCGAACTTCTCGAACACGCTGAAGAAGCCGAAGAACTCCCCCGACTTGTGCTTCGGCACCATGCTCGCGAAGAGCGACCGGCTGAGCGCCTGCGTGCCGCCCTGCACCATGCCGACGAGACCGGCCAGGACATAGAAGTGCGTGGCCGTCGTCATGAAAAAGCCGAGCACGCTGATGGCGGTGTAGGCGAGGAGGCCCACGAAGATCGCGCGCTTGGCGCCGATCCGCCCGGCGAAGAGCCCGAAGAGGAAGGCGAATGGCACGCCGACGAACTGCACGATGAGGATCGCCGCGATGAGCGAGCCGGACTCGATGCCGATCTCGGTCCCGTAGGCCGTCGCCATCTTGATGATCGTCTGGATGCCGTCGTTGTAGATGAGGAAGGCGAGCAGGAAGACGAAAGCGTGCCGGAAGCCGCGCAGCTCGCGCAGGGTCTCGCCGAGCCGGACGAAAGCGCCCACGATCGCGTGGCCGGCCCGGGGTTCGTCGGGCTCGCGCGCGCGCGGCGGCTCGGGGACCCGGCGGAAGAGCGGGATCGAAAACAGCGCCCACCAGATGCCCACCGAGACGAACGCGAGCCGGGCAGGGAGCGTGGCCTGGGACGGGGAGAGACCCGAACCCGAGGGGAGCCCGAAGAGCTCGGGCTTCTGGATCCACGCGAGGTTGAGCGCCAGCAGCAGGCCTCCGCCGAAATACCCGAGGGCGAACCCCGCGGTGGATACCCGGTCGATTTCGTGCCCGTCGGCGATGTGCGGGAGGAGCGATTCGTAGAAGACGAAGCTCCCGGTGGCCCCGATCATCGAGACGATGAAGAGCACCGACGCGAGGGCGAGGTCCCCGTGCTGGATCCAGTACATGCCGCCCGTCGCCGTGACGCCCGCGATCATGAATCCGGCGAGCATCCGCTTCTTGTTGGCCGCGAGGTCGGAGATCGCGCCGAGGATGGGCGACGCGACGGCGATGAGGAGGAGTGCGATCGAGTTGACGAGGGACAGCTGCTGCGTGGCGCGTTCCGGGGGGAGGTTCGCGCCGGCCACGCTCACGAAGTAGATCGGGAAGACGGCCGTCATGATGACGGTCTGCATCGCCGAGGTGGCCCAGTCGTACATGGCCCACGCGCGAAGCTCGGGACGCGACAGCCCGAGGCGCGCGAGCATCCCCCCGGCGGGGGCGGGACCCGCGGCATCGGTCGACGATGGAGGCATCGGGTGGAATATACGGGCGGAACGAATTCGGGACGAGAGTCGTGCTTTGGGTTCGTTCGAGCTCGGCGGAGAGCTGAGAGCGCAGGGATTTCGAATGGGCAGGCAAACTGCAGCACGCGAAAGCGCGAAAACACGAAGGGCGCCGTGTGCGTTCAGGCGCCGATAGGCCGCGCGGATATTCTTGATGGTTGTTGCTGGGCTCCCTGCGCCCCGGCGGACGGCGCCTCAGGTTAAGCCCGAGAAAACAAAGCGTCCGATGTCGGCAGGGCGCGCGGAGCCATTTCGGGATCGGGCCCTTTCGCGTTTTCGTGTTTTCGTGTGCCGCGGTTTACCCGGCTCTGTCCCCGATGCCTGCTCCGCCCTCCCGCGCTCGAAAATACCTGGCTACTGTGCGACCCGCATCGCCTCCCGCCGGGTCTTTCTCAGAGACAGAAGCACCCCGGTCGTGAGTGTGACTACGATGAACCCGAGCGACAGCAGTGTCGGCAGGTGCACCCAGTTGCTCACCAGCATCTTGATGCCGACGAAGATGAGGATCACGGCGATGGACGGCTTCAGGTAGTCGAAGCGGTGCATCATGTCGGCGAGCACGAAGAAGAGCGCGCGCAGGCCCAGGATCGCGAAGATGTTCGACGAATAGACGATGAACGGATCACGGGTCACGGCGAAGACCGCGGGGATCGAATCGATCGCGAAGACGAGGTCCGTCCACTCGATGACCAGGAGGACGAGGAAGAGCGGCGTGGCCATGAGCGTGCCGCGCAGCGAGCGCACGAAGAAGTGCTCGCCGGAATACGACTCGGTGAACGGCAGCACCTTCCGGGCCAGGCGCACCACCGGGTTCCGCTCGGGCTCGATCCGCTCCTCCTTGGAGGAGAACATGTGGAACCCGGTGTAGATCAGGATCGCGCCGAAGACATAGATGATCCAGTGAAAGCGCTCCAGCAGGAGCGCGCCCGCCATGATCATGATGAGCCGCATCACGATCGCGCCGAGGATGCCCCACTTGAGCACGCGCGGCTGGAGCTCGGGCGGGACGCCGAAGTACTGGAAGACGAGGATGAAGACGAAGAGGTTGTCGACGCTGAGGCTCAGCTCGATCAGGTAGCCCGTGTAGTACTCGAGCGCCGCCTTGGTGCCTTCGCGGAAGAGGAGAAAGAGCCCGAAGAGCAGCGCGAGGGTCACGATGGCACCGCTCCACCGCAGCGCCTCGCGCATCGAGAGCACATGGGAATGCCGGTTCAGGACGGCGAGGTCGAGGATGAGGAGCACCGCGACCACGCCGCTGAACCCGAGCCAGACGCTCAGGCTGTGATCGCCCACCTAGCGGCCTGCGGCCATCGCTTCGAGGCGCGCGACACGCTCGGCCGTCGGCGGGTGGGTGCTGAACAGCTTCGCCACGCCTCCGCCGCGGGCGGCGAGCGGGTTCACCTGTGCGAGCGGCGCCGCGGCCGGGGCCACCTGCATCGGGATGCGGCGCGACATGGTGTCGAGCCGCTCGAGTGCGCGCGCGAGCGGGAGCGGCCGGCCCAGGATGAGGGCCCCGACCCGGTCCGCCTCGAACTCGCGCTGCCGGGACACGGCGAACTGGATCAGCATGGCCCCGATCGGCGCGAGCAGGATGAGCGCAAGCTGCGCGAACGGATGGCCGCCCTCGTCGTCGCCCCCGCCGCCGAACATCAGCAGGTAGGGGAGGTTCGAGAGGGCGCCCGCGATGCCCGCCGCGATCGTGGAGATCAGCATGTCGCGGTTCTTGATGTGCGCGAGCTCATGGGCAATGACCCCCTCGAGCTCCTCCGCCGGCATCTGCTTGAGGATCCCGGTCGTCACCGCGACCACGGCGTGCTCCGGGCTCCGGCCCGTGGCGAACGCGTTGGGCTGCTCGTGCGGCGCGATCGCGACCACCGGCATGGGCAGGTCCGCCCGCTGGCGGAGCCGGTCGACCATCCGGTACAGCTCGGGGGCCTGCGCTTCGGTCACGATCTGCGCCCGGTACATCTTCAGGACGAGACGGTCCGAGAAGAAGTACATGATGAAATTGAACGCCCCGCCGATGACGAGAGCCAGGATCAGGCCGTTCGACCCGCCGAGCAGCTGCCCGGCCAGGAGGAAGAGGCCCATGAGTCCCGCCATCAGGACGAATGTCTTCACGTTGTTGTGCATCGCCGCTCCTGCTCCTGCGTTGGCTGCATGACAAAAGCGAGACCTTCGTCCCACTGCCATGGCAGCGCCGGACGAAGGTCTCGCTCTGAGGTTGGAGGCTGGATCCTCCTTGTCCCGGCCGAACCGTGCCCGCCTGGGCGGACAGTCTTGACGATTCGGCCGTCCGCCGGGCGTCCGGCGGATGAGCTACTCCCCTTCTCTGGAGCGAAAGTTAGCGCCCCGCCGACTGCGAATCAATCGGGGCCACCTGGCGGCTTTCGAGCGCGGCCAGGGCGGCCATGATGTTGGCTCGCGCGGTGGCCTCATAGCGCTCGCGGAAGGTGTCGGTGTGATAGATGGAGGGCCGCGCGAGGAACCAGCGCAGCACGGCCGCTCGTCCCGTCCGGTACTCGGTATCGGAGAGCGTTTGGAATTCCCGCCGGATCGCGCGATCGTAGATACCGAAGCGGTACGGGTCCGCGCCGAGGATGACCAGGTCGATGTCCGCCAGGAGCCGTGCATCCGTGCCGTGAGGACTGGCGGTGTGCCGGGTAGCAAGGACGAGCGCCCGCACCCGCTCCCGTATCGCCGGCTCCACACCCCCCTCCGAGAGAGCGTGCCCGGCGAGGGCGGCGCTCGCCTCTTCGTTGTCGGGGCGGCCGGGGATGTAGACCGCATCGTGAAACCAGATGGCGACCTCGATCTCGTCGGGCCGGTCGGCGTCGTCGCGCACCCGGTCGAGCTCCTTGAGGCACTCGGCGATGTGCGAGATCACGTGGTAGTGACGCCAGGGCTCCGCATGGCGCGCGATCAGCTCACGGTGAAGCGCCGAGGCATCCGATCCGGCGCCGATGCGGTGCCAGAGGGCCCGGAACCGCCGGATCTTCAGAATGTGAAGCCGAGCTCGATATAGAGGCCGGAACGCTCGTCGCTGTCGGCCATGGTGACGCTCAGGACGCCCTCCGGCCGGTCGAAGCCAAGCGAGAAGCCGCCGCCGACGGCGTGGTGCCATTCGTCGGAATCCTCGCCGTCCACCCAGACTCGCCCGCCATCCGCGATCCCGTGCACTCCGAAGTCGAGCCCGAGCAACGGGACGCGAAAGAGGGCGAGCCTCAGCTCGGCCCCTCCGTACGCCATCGCGTCGCCGGCGAAGCGCTGCTCGTCGAATGCGCGCAGCGTGGATACGCCGCCCAGGAACGCGGACTCGAAGAACGGGTAGGTGCCGAACACGGTCCGGCCGCCGGCGCGGAGCGCGAGTACGGGATCGAGCGGCGCCGCCACCGTGAGGTAGGTTCGTGCGTCCGCCCCCACCGACCCGAATGCTTCCTCCGCATCCCAGGCGGCCGGGAACGCACTGCCCTCGACCGAGAAGACGATCCCGAGCGGCGCGTCGTCGCCCTCGCGGCGGGTATCGGCGCGCCAGCGCGCGCGCCCGCCGACGAGGCCGAAATCTCCGGTCCCGTAGGGAGCAGTTCCGGCAAAGGCCGGCTGCACCGGGTCGGTGCGCGCGTATTGCATGGCGGGGCCCAGCTCGAACGTTCCCCCCAGCACATCCACCCCCGCCATCAGCTCGGCTGCGTACCGGCCGTGCTCGATCCAGCTGTCTTCTCCATCAGCCGTTCGCACGGTCTCGTTGCCGGGGCCATACCAGCGGACCACCTCGAGCCCGGATGCCAGTGCGCGGAAGGTGGGGTGCAGGCCGCCCCCTTCCCGTCGGAGGTCCATGCCGACCCGGAAGCGCGTATCGTTCGGGCCCCAGGCGTGGTCCAGCTCGACCGTCGTGAGGCGCGCGTAGGGCCAGGTGCGGAATCCGTAGCGCGTCATGCGGCTCCCCAGGCTCGTGACGAGTCCCAGGTCGCTGTAGTAGCGCACGTCCACCACCGGAGCCATCGACCCACCGCGATCCGGGAGCGGCGGGAGCGTGTCCTTTCCCTCCACCCGCCAGGGTCGGCGATCGAAGAGGGTGTCGGGCCCGTAGGTGAACTCCTCGGGTGGCTCCGGAAAGTCGTAAAGGCGGGCGAGCTCGCCGGCATCCGAAACCGAATTTGTTCCCTTGCCCCCGATGACTCGTACGACGATGCGGCTGCGCTCCGCGCCGGTCACGGAGACGCTGTCGTCCCCGCCGTGCAGGTAGACACGGACTTCCCTGGTCTGGCCGGGCACGAACCGCCGCTCGAAGTAGGGATCCTCCCCCTCGGCATCCTCCCGCCCGTCGAACAGCGACACCGTCGCCCCGCCGTCGGCGTCATACTCGATGCGCGCGCGTTCGGGCTCGTCCGTTCCGTGCACGTCCACGACCCTGGCGAGCATGGCGTAATACTTCATTGCCGTGGCGTGAAGCGCGTTGCGCCGCGCGATGAGCCGGCTCGTCACGCGCTCCTCACGCTCGGGGCGATACTCCGCTGGGAGCTGCGCTTCGGCAAAGCGGATGAGACTGTCGCTGAGGCGTGCCGTGACGAAGTTCGCCAGGGAATCCCACGCGGCACTGTCGAGCGGCGCGAGCACGGCGGGATCGAGCGTGCGGCTGTTGAACGTGAGGCCCTTGAGGGAGATCGTCCGGCCGAACGGCAGCAGCTTCGGCGCCGCGAACCGCGCGATGCTCGGGAAGAACCCATCGAAGTGGAAGAGTGCATTGTCCCGGTCGCGCGGGATCGGCATCCACCACTCGCGGTCGTCACGCTCGAGCTTGGCCCACCGGAACTGATCCTTGTGGCGATCCCAGTCGTTGATGACGAAGTCGAGGAGGCGCGACTTGAGGAAGGCGTGCGCGTCGATGCGGACCTCGGGGTCCTCCCACAGCTCCTCGAGGAGGTCGAGGCTGTTCACGATATCGTCGGACCCGGCAAAACCGGCTTTGCCGTCGGGGAGGTCGTCCATGAACTCCTCGATCAGGCCGAGCATGCCGGCATAGTCCTCACGGAATTCGCCGAGCCGCGGATCGTCCGGCATGATGGCGAGCTGTGGCTGCGCGTGGAGGACGCCGATGGCATCGGCGAGCGGCGGGACGATCAGCGCCCCGCCGGGATGCGCGTGGCTCACCTGGTCGTTCACGATTCCGACGATGAAGGAGCGCCGGAGGCCTTCCGGAAGGATCGAGCTCACGTCCTTCTGCACGGACCGGAAGGTCCATTCCCATCCCTCCGCATTCTCGAGCCGCAGCGACTTCGTCTGCTGGCCGCCGCCGGACTCGGTCGCGCGAAGGCCGCCATGAAAGCGGCCGAGATCGAGGATCGGGACCTTGATCGGCTTGACCCAGAGATCGCGGTAGCCCGACCCGAAGAAGAATCGGTGAACGGCGCCGCCGGCGTGCGAGCTGTCGGCAGCCGTGATCACCGAGTCCGTGCCGACGCGCGGGGGCCGCTCGAGTCTCGGCTGCTGCGCCGATGCCGACTCGGCCAGGAGCGTCATCGGGAGGGCCAGGACCATGAGACTGGAGAAGCGGCGCATCGTCACGTCCTTTATTCGAGGAAGGCTGAGAAGGCTTCCGTAGATGCAGCGTCGGAGTCCACGGTGAGCACGCCCAGGCGCACCCGGCCGTCCCGCAGGAAGTCCAGGCGCATGAATCCGCTCAGCGACGCGGCAAAGCGGGTCACGTGCGTCTGGTGCACTTCCGTGACGTGGCCGTAGATGCCCGAGCCGCTGACGAGCAGGTGGCGCGCCGAGTGGCCCCGGAGCACTTCGAGCGAATGCTCGTGGCCTGCGGCGTAGACGAGGGGTTTCCGGCGCGCGAGCACCCAGTCGAGCGCACGCCGCATCCGCACATTCTCGGGACCGTTCACGTCCTGGTTGGACGCGCCCTGCTTCCGGTTGAATGCGTAGTAGGAGCCGATGATCGGCAGCGGAACCCACAGATCGTCGAACAGGGTGCGCAGGGGAAAGAGATGCGGCAGCAGCCCGAGATGGGCGCCGTGGATGCCACCGGTCCGGAGCGGATGATGCGCCGCCACGATGACGTGCCGCTCGCCGGCCTGGGCGATGGCGGAATCGAGCGCGCGGATCGCCTGAGGCCGCTCGTACTCGCGGCACCCATCGGTGGAATCGCGCGGCTTCTCGAAGTCGTGCAGCCACCACTGGGTGTCGATGAACACGATTCGCACGCGTCCGGTATCGATCACCTCGGGGCCGGGGCAGCCGCCGGTCGGAAGCATGGAGACGTACGGCGCGCCATGGATATTGATGAACGCGGCCTGGCGCCGGATCGCGTCCCACCCGCCGGGGCCCATGTACTCCCAGTCGTGATTTCCGGGGACGAAGATGGTGCGGGTCTGCGTGCGCGATCCGACCGCGATCTGGGTCAGCAGCTGTTTCTCCGCGCCCTCGCGGCCGGTCGCTCCGGTATCCGGCAGTCCCATCGGGTAGATGTTGTCGCCGAGATAGACGATGAGCTTGGCGGCCGGCGCCTCCGCGACTACCCGCTCGAGGGCAATGAGCACCGGCTCCTCGGCCCCGTGCGGATCTCCCGCGTCACCGATGAGGAAGACCGACGTTTCGATCTCGGCTGAGGCCACCGCCGGAGCAGCGGGCTCGGGCTCGCGAATGACCGTACTGCAGCCTGCAAGGAGGGCGAGCATGGCCGGGGTGATCCAGCGAGCCGGCGTCATCGCAGCGGCTCCGGATAAATCGTAAGCGCGGCGGCCCGGCCGGTTGCCTCGTCGGCGATGAAGAGGAGCCCGTCGCCCGTCCATGCCACGCCCTCGGGCTGTCCGTGGTCGGCGGGAAGTTCGCGGGCGAAGAGGATCTGCCCGTTCGAGTCGATTTCCATATACCCCTGCTCAGGACCGGAGACGAGGAGGAATGTCCCGGTGTCCCCGCGTCGCGTGATTCCCGAAGCGGAAAATGCGTCCCATCCGGCGATCCTCGCGCGAATGGAATCGACCGGCACGTCGATGCGCTCTGCCGCTCGGCCACCGAGCGGCCATCGATACAGGTGGAGGTCTCCGCCGAAGGCGCGGCGCGCCTTCTTGCAGGCGAAGACCAGCGCATCGCCATCGATGGTCATCCCTTCGAACTCCTGGCAATCGCTCCCGAGCGGCGGGTCGAGGGTCCGGTAGGTGACGCGCTCGCCATTTCGTCCCTCCGCGAATTCGTACAGGCGGCCCTTGCTGGTGAGGAGCCAGAACGTCGAATCGCGGATGGCGAGCGCCTCGAAGTCCGCCGCCACGGCCTCCGGTCCGAGCGAAAAGTGCTTCACCACGACGCCGCTCCGGTAGTCGATCTCGAACACGTCCCCGGTCTCGTCGCCATGCGCGAAGAGGCGCCCGTCGGGGGTGAGGGCGAGTCCGGAAACTTCGGTGAGGGCGCCGGGCAATTCCCACCGGGCCACGGGACGGTCGCTCTCGCCGGCCGCGCGGGCTCCGGCCGCACGCTCCTCGAATGCCGCCTGGCGCTCCTCTGCCGCGCGCTCGAGGCGCGCGCCCCGGTCCGGATCGCAGGCACCTGCCAGGAGCACCAGCAGGAGCGCGACGTTACGGCTTCGCGGCATCGTGCTTCGTCGCGATCTCGAACTCGGCACCCTGGACGGTCTCGCCGCCGGTGGCGAGTATGGCCCCCACCACGTCGTCCGCCGCCTTCTTGCGCACCCGGACAAGGTAGTAGAGGGCGGTCGGCCGACCTTCCGCCGTGTCCACCCCATCGAGATGGTAGCGCTTGGTCAGCTCCTCGAGCACCGGCTCGACCGCGGCGCGTCCGGCCGCCTCCTCCGTCACCGTCACCTTCAGAACCCCGTTATAGCGCGGCTTCCTGGGCTTGCCATCGGGGCTGCCGGCGCCCAGCATGTCACGCACCCGCGCGAAGCGGTCGGCGAGCGCTTCGGCCTTTTCCGGCGTGAGCGACAGCACGAGGTCGCGGTCGGGGATCGCGCGCGCATCCGCCGTATCGATCAGCGTCTCGAGCGGCTCGGCCCACCCGGCGCGCGGCGCGAGGTTGAGCGGACTGCGGCCGAAGTTGGTGCGCCAGATGGTCAGGATCAGCACATTGAAAACGAGCGAGAGCACCCCCGCGATGCTCAGCGCCTGGACGCCTGCCGCGAGTCCGACGCCGATCGACAGAAAGATGAAGACGGTATCGCGCGGATCGCGGAGGTTGTTACGGAATCGGACACCCGCCATGATCGCCGCGAGGCTGAAGGCGAGCGCAAGGCTGTTCCGGACGACCAGCACCACGCCGGCGACCACGATCGGCAGCACGAGCATCGTCTGCACGATCGACTGCGCGTACCCGGTCGAGCGCCGGACCGCCATGTAGACCCACGAGACCGGAAGCATCAGGAACAATGCGCCGATCATGACCACGAACGCCGTCACCACCGACTGCAGCCGGGGCGAGAGATCGGTCTCGCCGAGCATGCCGAGGGGTGAAGCGCCGGCGAGCCCGTCGTCGAGGAGCTGCGGGACGACGATCGCCTCTTCCATCCGCTCGCCGGCGAAGAGCACGTCCGCCGGCGGAAAGACCCGCACGAGGACGCTCGTGACGAGCAGGAGGAAGGCGTAATACACCATCAGACGACGAACCGGCGACTCCGATCCTCCGGTCGCAAGGTCCATCATCTTCGTAAAGAACGCCATTCGCGCGGCTCCGCTCGTGAGTCAGGGCTGTTCGCCCAGGGTTCTATGTCTCGACAGTCGCTGCAATGTGCGGCGGTCACAGATCGGTGTCTGTGATGTGGATACGTGATCCGGGTCACGTGCGGTGGCGCAGAGCCCGGCTGGCGGCGCCCGTCGGCGTGGCACGACGGCGCACTGAAGACGCGGCGAGACGAAAGGCCGCATGGCCGGCGCTAGATGTCGCTACCGGAGACATTGTTCCGCGGTGACGAGGCGGCTGATGGGCG
>DAINRR010000029.1:0-31552 GCA_036741715.1 Gemmatimonadales bacterium | reverse complement strand
GGCGGACACGGCGGACACGGCGGACACGGCGGACACGGCGGACACGGCGGACACGGCGGGATAGTGTGGCCGGAGGAACTGACAAGGCGCGTGTCATCCCGAAGGAGCGCAGCGACTGAGGGATCTAGCTGGGAAATCCCGGGGACCGGCGAGTAGATCCCTCGGTCGCGTTGCTCCCTCGGGATGACATCGCTCGCCTCGCTCGCCCCGTCCGCCCCGTCCGCCCCGTCCGCCCCGTCCGCCCCGTCCGCCGTGTCCGCCGTGTCCGCCGTGTTGGCCCCGTCCGCCCCGTCCGCCCCTCCTCACCCCGTCCTCGCCCCCAGCCTCGCCATCCGCGCCTTCGCCTCCCGCACCTGCGGCTGCAGCTCGGGGTCCGCATCCTTCCAGAGGCGCGCGAATGCCGCGTACTCATCCGCCGCCTTCTGCAGGTCGCCGCGTGCCTCGTACAGCTCGCCGAGCCGGAAGTGCGTGGGGGCGCGGAACTGGGCATCGTCCCAGGGATCGGGCCCGAGCCCGCTCACGAACTGGGCGTAGTAGCCGATGGCTGAATCGGCGCGGCCGGCACGGTCGTGCGCGACGCCGGTGTAATACGTTGCGACCCGGAGGAGGACCGAGTGGCGGTCCTTAGCCTCGGCGATCAACCGGATCGCGTCATCCCAGCGCTCCTCCGTGATGGCGATGCCTGCGGCATACCGGGCATGCGAACCGATCGAATCAGGAACTCCCGAAGCGAGGTCGCGGGTGAACCCGGTGAGCGCGGCACGGGCCGTCGCGGCATCGCCGACCTCCATCGCCGCGAGGATGACTGCGTCCCAGTCGCGGTCGGCCGGTTCGAGGGAATCCATCGGGTAGCGAACGAGCATGCGGGCCAGCATTGTGCGACCGCCCTCGAGATCGCCTCGCGTTGCGGCGTACGAGACGCTGTCGATCATGAGCGCCTGCAGCCCGACGAATGGCGGCTCGACCCGGGCACGACCCTCCGCCGCTCGCTGCGCCCACTCGAACCCCTCGCGCCAGCGACCCTGCATCCGAAGTGTCGCCGAGGCGAGGTTGGCGCCGAAGATCGGATCGCGATTGCCGGAGCGACGCGCGACCGCCTTGCCGATACTGTCCGCCGCCGCCAGATCCTGCCGGGCCCAGGCGAGCGTCCAGTCGCCGATCCAGAGCGCCGTGCTCCCCGGATAGCGTGCTTCCCACGCCGCGCGCGTCGATTCCATGTCGGCAATCGGACGGCCCAGGCGGATCTGCTCGCGCATCGTATTGCTGAATGCGCCGCCGAAGGTGCGGGGGAGGCGGGTGACGCGCTGGAAGAGCTCGAGCGCGCGCTCGTTCTCGTACCGCTCGGTGTAGATGACCGCCGAATTGTTCAGCGCGCTGGTGTTCAGGGAATCGAGCCGGATCGCCTCCCCGTAGGCCACGAGCGCACGATCATGGTCGGGATCCGGGCCGCGCGTGTAGTAATAGCCCTCGGTGAGGAACCGCTCCATCTCGGTGAGCCGGTCCCGATGCTGGTAGGCGGTGCTGATCGCCTCGAGCGCCTCGGCGCGGCTGGTCCGGTCGTTCGCCAGCAGCACGGAGAGCTTGCGCCATGCCATCGCGAAGGCGGTGTCGAGCTCGACCGCCTCGCGGAGCAGCGCGATGCCGCGATCGACCTCACCCCGCTCGTCCGCCAGAAGCGAGCCTTCGACATACTTGCGGAGTGCGGCCAGCGACGGGGTCGTCACGCGCTCGAGCTCTGAGCTCGCCCGGATCGTGCGGAACGACTCCCCCGCCTTCTCGCGGACCGCGCGGGAAAGCGCGCCCAGCGCGACGATCAGCTCGTCCTCGTTGCTGGCCGTCTCGCGGAACGCCGCCAGCTCCTCGCCGTCGAGCGCCGACACGAGCCGGCCGGAGACCACGTAGCTCTGCCCGAGACGCACGACCTCTCCGTCGAGCACCGCCTTGGCGCCTTCGCGCGTCGCGATCTCGCGCGCCACCTCGAACGGCACGGAGCTTTCCGTCGGCCGGTCCATGAGCCGGAGGATCTCGCGGATGGATGCGCGGGTGAGCACACGCAGCTGTGAGGACTGCGCGAGGTCGGTCCGGAGCGCCTCGGCGACGGTGGGGCCGAGTGTCGAGTCGTTCGCCGGCGAGCGGAAGTCGGCGACGACGAGCGTCTCGTTCTCGCCGAACGCGCCGGTGCTGCGGAGCGACGCGGCGGGCCCGATGCCCATCGCGCGGCTCACCATGAAGCCGAGCACGAGCACGGTGAAGCCGATGAGCGCCGCGGTGCCGCCGAGCCAGGTGCGGCGCCAGGAAACATGCGGGCTCGCCCTGAGCGCGAGCGTCGCGAGCGTTCCCTGCGCGGCGGACGGCGATCCGCCGGGCGTGAGGGTCGGCGTCGCGGTGAACGCCCTGTGCGCTGAGCGCTGGACGAAGGCGGTGAAGGCGATGACCGGAAGGCCGGCGAGCATCACGCCGATCGAGCCGGGAAGCACCCAGTCGGGGAGGCCGATCACTTCGGTCGCCGCCCACGCCGTCACGATCACGGCGGCGGCCGCGGCGGCCCAGATGAGGAACGCCTTCGCGAGCTTGACGCGTCCGCCGCGGAGGATCGGCGGCACCGTGCCGAAGTCGCCACTGCTCGTCACCGTCTCGAGCAGGCGCACCAGCTCGCGCGCCTGCTGCGGGCGGTCGCCGGGGCTCTTGGCGAGGCACGCCATGATCAGGGCGGCGAGCGCGGCATTGAGGTCGGGCCGGAGCTCGCTGATCTCGCGCGGCTTTTCCATCAGGTGGGCAGCCACGACCCGCGCCGGCGATTCCGCCTGGAACGGGGGGTGGCCGGCGAACATCTCGTAGGCCATCACGCCGAAGGCGTAGATGTCGGCGCGGTGGTCGGTGTCGCTGTCGCCCGCGGCCTGCTCGGGGGCCATGTAGGCGGGCGTGCCGAGCGAGGTGCCGACCTGCGTCAGCGTCGAGTTCGTCTCGCCCGCGGTGCGCGCGGCGTTGATGGCCTTGGCGATGCCGAAGTCGGTGACGGTCGCGCTGCCCGAGGAAAGGAGGACGTTGTCGGGCTTGATGTCGCGATGGACGATGCCGCGCTCGTGCGCGTAGGCCAGCGCGCGGGCGACGTCGCGGAGGATGCTGACGGCCTCGCCCGTGAGGAGGGGGCCCTTGCCGAGGCGGTGGCGGAGGCTGTCGCCGTCCACGTACGGCATCGTGAACCAGGGGAGGCCGTCGACCTCCCCCGTCGCCAGGACCGGCACGATGTGGGGGTGCTGCAGGCGCGCCGCGGTCATGACCTCGCGCCGGAAGCGCTCGACCGAGATGCCGGCGAGCAGCTCGGGGGCCAGGACCTTGACCACCACCTCCCGGCCGAGCGCGCGCTCGGTGGCGACGTAGGTGCGCGACATCCCGCCGCCGCCGAGCTCGCGCTGGAAGTCGTGCGTGCCGGACAGTGCCTGCTCGATCGGGCCGCGCGGGTCGTACATCGGTTTTCCTGAGGGGGAGGGCTTAATAATGCCGCAGGGGGCGGGGGGCGGCTAGGTGCGAGGAAGGTCCGGCGCGGCCCTGAGCCGCCCCCAACGCTCAAGTGACGCTCAAGTGACGCGTCCTGGCGATGGTGCATCTCCAGACATACGCACTCGACGCCCTTCCCCCTGCAGAGGCCCAATGCGTCCGCGGAATCCGTCCACCCGAGCCGGCACGCTCGCCGGTTTGCTGCTTCCTGCTCTCCTTTTCCTCCCCGGGTGCGAGGAGTCGACATCCCCGGAAGGGGAGCCGGAGCAGGTCGTCTCCATTGCCGTCGTGACACCACCGCCCGACATGGCCGACAGGAACGTCACTTTCGAGGTTCAGCCGGTCGTGGAACTTCGCTCAGCCGCGGGGGCCCGGATCCGACGGGCGGGGGTCGAGATCCAGGCGACGGTTTCCCCCGGCACCCTGGGCGGGACCACCTCGGTCATGACCGACGCCGAGGGGCGGGCGACGTTCACCGACCTGGCGGTCGACGGGCAGGGCGGACTCGTGACGCTCCGCTTCTCGTGCTGCGAGGCAGCGCCCGCCGAGCATCCGCTGGTGGTCCACCTGGGCGCGGCCGGTATCGTGCTTGGCGCCATCTCACCCCAGCGGGTCGAGGCGCGCGCGGGAACCGAGCTGACTCCGGGGCCATCGGTGAATCTCACCAGCGAGTTCTTCATGCCGGTCGAAGGCGCGGTCGTGCGCTTCGCGCTCGAGGGCCCCGGCACGATTCCGGTCGATTCGGTTGTGTCGGACGCGCAGGGCGTCGCCGAGCTGCCGTCGTTCACCCTTCATGATCGCCCGGGGACCTCGCTGCTCCACGCGCGGCTCGAATCGGGCCAGAACATCACCTTCGTGCTGAAGGCGACGGCGGAGGGCGAGGTCGAGCTCCTCGATGGCGGCGAAGCGCTCATCGGCGAGCCGGGTGGCGAGTTCATCGTGCCGCCGATCCGGGTCACGTACGGCGGCGTTCCGCAGAGCAATGTCAGGGTCTCCTTCCTGCGATCGGGCGGCTCCGACGGCCCGGCATCGGTGAGTGCGGTGACCGACGCGAACGGCATGACGCCGCCGGTCGCGCTGCCGCTCAGCCCCGAACAGGGAATCAATGTCTACGAGGCGTGGGCCATCGGATACTCGGCGACCCCCCTGGTGCTGGAGATCGTCGGCTCCCCTGGCGCGCCGTTCAGCCTGGTCTCGCGCGAGCCCGCCGACGTCTCGGCGCTCGAAGGCTCGAATGGGCGGACGTTCGTCGGGGTTCGCATGATGAATTCCGCCGGAGAGCCGGTGATGGACGCGCCGGTGCGGTTCAGCGAGCTCGGCGAAGCGGGAGTGGTCGAATGGTGGGACATGTTCGGTCCCGCCGGCGTCGGTACCTACCCGACAGACGAGCTCGGCTGGGTGATGGTCAGCTGGCGGGTGCCGTCGAACCCGGGCACCTATCGCATTCAGGTCGAGAGCCCCTACGCGGCGGTGCCGCTCATCTTCACTGCCGTTCGAGAGGAATAGTCATGCAGACGAAGGCATTGCTCGCCGGGCCCGGCCTGAGGCGGCTCGCCGTCATCGTTCCTCTCCTGCTCGCTGCGTGTGACGGAGCGGGGCCCGGCACCGATGGCGTCGCGTCCATCGCCGTCGTGTCGGCGCCGACGGCAGCGCTCATCGGCGCGCCGATTCCGGAGCCGACGATCGTCGAGCTGCGTTCGGCTTCCGGTGAGCCGGTGGCCGTGGCCGGGATCGAAGTGACGGCATCGGCGTTCAGCGGTGAGATCGGGGGAACGACGACGGCCAGGACGAATGCCGAAGGCCGCGCAGTCTTCTCCGGCCTCGTCGTCACCGGCGGGAACGCACTGGTCGGGCTGCAGTTCAGCTGCTGCGACCTCCCGGCGGCCACCCACACCATATCGCTCGTCCAGGGAAGCGGCCTTCTTTCGCGTGCCTCGCCGACGCGAATCACGGTCCGGGCAGGCAGTGTCATTTCCCCGGGGCCGAAGGTGCGGCTCGTCGATGCGCAGCTGCAGCCGGTAGCGGGCGCGGAGATCGCCTTCTCCCTCTCGGCCGGCGGAACGCTGGCGGCGACGTCAGTGGAGACGGATGCCAACGGTGAAGCGGAGGTGCCTTCGATCGAGCTGACCGCCCTGCCGATGCAGGGGCGGGTGTTCGCCGCGCTCGTGGGCACGACGCAGTCGGTCTGGTTCGAGATCATCCCGACGGTCTCGGGCGACATGGAGCTGGTGGATGCGCGGCAGTACTCGGCGGCGGCGACGGGGTCATCGGTGCAGTTGCCGGTCGTGCGCGTCACCGACGGCGGGCCCGTCATCGGCGCGACCGTGCTCTACCGGGTGATTGCGGGGGATGGGACCATCTCGAGCAGCTCGGTCCCGACGGGCGCGGACGGCAGGACGGCGCCGCCGACACTCGATGTCGCGCGCGGCGCGACCACGATCGAGATCATCGCGCCCGGCTACACCAGTCTCGCGCGCATGGTGAACGTGATCGGGGCGACGGGTGCCGTGCGCATCGTCGGGGGGTTGGACATGTGGGAGGTCGTCGGCCCGACCGACTTCGAGCTGGAGGATTTCTACGAGGATGCGGGCCTGTTCGTCACCGCCTCCGACGCCGAGGGCGCGCTGTCGGCGAACTACCCGATGACGATCGCCGAAGTGGGGGACGCGGGCCGCTTCTACAACTGGGGCGGCTTCGAGATGCCGACCGGCGCCGAGATGTCGACGGGCGGCTACATCCGGTGGCTGGTGCCGATGAGCCCGGGCACGTACGAGATGCGCGTGTCGGGGCCGATGGTGGAGACGCCGCTGGTGTTCAGGGCGACGCGGCCCTGAGAGGGGGGCGGACGGACGGATCGGGAGAATTAACAGAAGAGGCCCGGGTCGTTGACCCGGGCCTCTTTGCAACAAGGTGCTCGTCCGCAGCGCTTTCGCGGCTGAAGCCGCGGCTCGGCTGGTGTCCGCTGAAGCGGACTGGCTCCGGTTACAGGCCGGGTTCTCCGGCCATTGTGCCTGGATTTCGGATGGCGTCGGACAGTCAGGGCGCTGGCACTGCGGCCGAAGGGAGCATGGCCCTTTGATCCCTCGAGGGCCAGGTCCGCTTCAGCGGACATCAGCCGAGCCGCGGCTTCAGCCGCGACGCCGCGAAGCCTCAGCGATCACCGAACCGCGCCTCCGCTCGCGCCCGCGCCTTCGCCGCCTCCACCTCCCGGTCGCGCGGAGGCACCGAGGTGACGAGGGAGTCGAGAAGTCGGCGGGCGACCTCGGCCGTCTCGTCCACCGCTCGCTCGAACGCCGCCTCGTTCGCGTGCGACGGCTTGTTGAAGCCGCTCAGCTTCCGCACGAACTGGAGGGACGCGGCGCGGATCTCCTCATCGGTGACCGGCGGGTCGAAGTTGTAGAGGGTCTTGATGTTGCGGCACATGAGACGCTCGCTGAATGGGCTCGGCAGGCATTCCCCGAATATGCCCATTTGCCTCCTTCCGCCGCCAGCCGACGGTCGGAGGGACGGACATCGCTATGTTTTCCAGGACCCTCGCGTCCCTGGCCTCCCATGCCTGCGCCTGACTCGAAGAAGATCACGCCCTTCAAGACCGCCACAGCGTTCGAGCGATGGCTGGAGAAGCATCATGATCGCGAGACCGAAGTCTGGGTGCGCATCTACAAGAAGGCGAGCGGAATCGCCACGGTGACGCACGCCGAGGCGCTCGACGCGGCGCTCTGCTGGGGGTGGATCGACGGGATCCGGAAGGGGCTCGACGAGGAATCCTTCCTCCAGCGCTTCTCGCCGCGTCGGAAGAAAAGCATCTGGAGCCAGGTGAACCGGGAGCACGTCGCGCGGCTCGTTGCCGAGGGACGAATGCGTGAGCCCGGGCAGCGCGAGGTCGACGCGGCAAAGGCCGATGGGCGATGGGATGCCGCCTACGCGCCGATCCGGAGCGCGAGCGAGGCGACGATCCCGGCCGACCTCCGGGCCGCGATCGAAGCGAGCCCGCGCGCGCTCGCGATGTTCCGGACGCTCAACCGGATGAATCTCTTCGCACTCGCGTTCCGCACGAACAACATGAAGACGCCGGCGGGGCGGAAGCGGAAGATCGAGGAGCTGGTGCGGATGCTGGAACGCCGGGAAAGCGTCGCCCCGATGACGCGACCGGTCAAGAAGCGCTGATTACCGCTTCAACTCCTCGAACCAGTTCGTCACCACCATCAGCCGCCCCACGGTGGCCGGATCGCTTCGGACGAAGATGAAGCGGCCATTCCGGTCCAGGTCCCAGTTGCCCAGTTGTGAGAAGTCGTACGGTGCGGCGAAGAGCTCGCGGGGACGGCCGGCGAGCTCGAGCGTCGGGGTCAGTCGCAGGTCTGCGCGCATGATACGGGTGCCCACGCGATAGACGATCGCCCGGCCGTCCGCCGTCCAGTGCGGGTCACTCCCGCCACCCGCGGACACGAGAAGCGGCTCGGCCGATCCGTCGAACGTCCGGGCGTAGATCTCCGCAACGCCCGAGATGTCGGAGACATAGGCGATGTGATCTCCATCCGGCGAGAGCCTGGGGTTCCACGCATCCATGCCGGCCGGCGATATCGGCACCGGCGCGGCCCCGCCGATGGTGTAGTACGCGATGTGGCGGCCCAGCGTGTCCGCCAGCTCGCCGATGAAGCCGCGCCGAGCCGACCAGTCGAAGACCCAGAAGTTGGCCCGCTCGAGCCGCGGCATGAGCACCACGCTCGAATCACCCCCGGGCCACCGAACCACACGAAGGCCCTGGTAGACGTAGGCGAGCTGCGTGCCGTCGGGCGCCCAGGTCGGGAGTATGCTGTGCTGGCCGGCCACCACCGGCACGGCGCTCTCGCGCCGCAGGTCCACCATCCAGATCTGCGACGGACGCGGGTCGACGGTGACCGCCACACGCTGTCCATCCGGAGAGAAGACGGGAAAGCGGTATCCGCGAGGATCCACGCCGATCGGCGTGGATCGGCCCGCCGAATCGGTGAGGACGAGCGATCGCGCGAACCCGCCTGCGACGTACACGACCGTCCCGTTGTCCGACACGGCGAAGTGCGAGGAGCCGTTTCCCGGACTCCGGAACGCTTCGAACGCCGGCTCGGGATCGCCGGTGACTTCGAGCCGGTCGGCATCGAACGGCACGACGCGGATGCGGCCCTCGCTCTCATCGTACAGCAGATGTCCGCTCGGCAGGTAGCGCGCCTGGCGGCCCGGGAAGAGCGTTTTCAGCTCACCCGTCGCGAGTGTCACCACCGCGATGTCGAGATCGGCGGATACGATCGCATGCTCGCCGTCGGGGAGCAGCTCGGGCCAGCGGACCGGTGCGGGGTCGAGGTCGCGCGAGGAGGTGTCCGGATCGAAATCGACGGGTAATGGCGTCGGGCGGCCTCCCTGATCGGGAATCGTGTAGAGCGTCGGCCCGCGCACCGCATAGAGGATCGTGCCGCTGCGGGACCAGTCTGCTCCCCAGAACGCGGGCACGGCGGCGAGGTCGATCGGCGATCCGCCATCGCGGGCCACCTTCCGCAGCTTCCCGTCGGCCACGAATCCGATCCACCTGCCGTCGGGCGAAAAGAACGGCTGACGCGCGCCGTCGGTGCCCGGGATCGCCCGCGCGTCGTAGCTCGCGAGCGGGCGGAGGAAGAGCTGCCGGCGCCCGCCTGTCTCGCCGGCATACACGATCGTGGAGCCATCGGGCGAGATGGCGAAGGGAAGGGCATCGGCGGCGATCGCCTGCCCGGAATCGAGTGGAACGACGAGCCGTGCGACGGCGGCGGTGGCCGGCGTGGCCCCGAATCGTCGCATGCCCCACGCGCCGAGCAATCCCAGTCCAATGAGCGCTGCGATACCGGCGAGCACGGCGAGCCGCGGCCCGGGGTGTTGCGTGCGAGCCGAAGGGGCGTCGCCAGGTGCCCCGGGCGGCGCGTTCCCCGGCTGGAGGGCGGTGGCGAACTCCGCCGCGCTTCGCCATCGGTCGGCGGGCACACGCTCGAGCGCCTTGAGGACGGCGCGCTCGAGCGCAGGAGGCACCGACGGCCGAGCCGTGCGGATCGGTGGCGGCGTCTCGCTCAGCGCGCGCGCCACGACGGCCTGCGCCGTGGGCCCGGTGAACGGTGGCGTCCCGACGAGCATTTCGTAGACGACGCAGCCGAGCGCGTAGATGTCCGAGCGGGCGGTGATCTGGCGCTCGCCCATCGCCTGCTCGGGGCTCATGTAGCGGGGCGTGCCGAGACTGAGCCCCGTGCCGGTCAGCCGATCGGCGCCGGCCCGGCTCGCGGCGAGCGCGATGCCGAAGTCCGCCACCATCGCCCGACCGTCATGCAGCAGGATGTTCTCGGGCTTGACGTCGCGATGGATGATGGCCTTGCGATGCGCGTAGTCGAGTGCCGATGCCACCTCGCTGCCGATGCGAACAGCGTCCTCGAGCGGCAGCTGACCTTCGCGCTCGAGCCGATCGCGCAGCGATTCGCCTTCGACGTACGGCATGACGTAGAAGAGGAGATCCCCGGCGGCGCCGGAGTCGTGGAGCGGGAGGATGTTCGGATGCTGCAGCCGCGCGGTGGTGCGGATCTCCGCGAGGAAGCGCTCGCCGCCGAGCGCGGACGCGAGTTCGGGCCGCAGCACCTTGATGGCGACGGGCCGGTCGTGGCGGAGGTCGTGCGCCAGGTACACCGTCGCCATGCCACCCTGACCGAGCTCGCGCTCGAAGCGGTAGCGGTCGGCGAGGGCGGATGCGAGGCGGTCGTGAAGGCCGGGTGCCGGGCGGTCCATCGGAGTCGAAGCTACGGTCTGACCCGACGCCCGGTTAGGGGTCGATGCCCGCCCGGCGTATCAGGCAGCCTGCGAACCAGAGAACCGCGCCCGCCCACAGCCCGTACACGACGATCCGGACCGGATGCCAGACGATCTCCGTCACTGTCGCCGGGTCCGCGCCTGATCGGGTGAGGATCACGCGGCTGATCTGCTCGGCGGTGAACCATCCCCAGAGCACGGATGCCCACACGAGCATGATGCGCGTGCCCGCGCGCGGGGCCATCGCCGCCGGCAGCCGCCGCACGTTCATCACCCCGACGACGAGCGTGAACATGAACATGCTCGCGATCGTGAACGGCCCGGCGACGAGCAGCAGGAAGTCCGGCTGCATCCCCTCGAGCGCTCCGCCGCCTACCCAGCTCGCGACGATGATCGCCGCCGATGCGCCGACCATGAGCGTGAGGAAGATCAGGAAGGTGCGCTTGAGTGTCCAGAAGGCGGTGTGCCGCCCGTAGCGCTCGTAGAAGACAATGCCGCAGATGCGGGTGACGGTGTCCACGATCGCCACCTGCGTGCTGAAGAGGACGAGCACGCCACCCAGCAGAAACGCCACCTCGAGCCAGCGCCCGCCGGCGCGCGCGATCACCGCCGACTGCTGTGCCACCATCTCGCCGAGCTTGCCGGCGAGCGCCGTGTTGCCGGTGCCGATCGTCGCGGTGGCCACGAGCGAAGTGATCACGACGCTCAGGATGCAGAGGACGACGAAGGTGACGAGGATCTCGAGTCGCGCGACCCGCATCCACGCCAGGAACCGCGCGAGCGCCGTCGGGTTTTCTGCCGAAAAGGCGTACCCCGTCTCGCTCACGCGCTCGTTTTCGCCGCGGATGCCGGCGATGCGCCCCTGGTACGCCGCCATGCCGAAACCCTTGTCGCGGAGCCAGAGCGACTGCGCGAGGAGAAGCGTGCCGCCGCTCCCGGCGTAGGCGACGGCGATGAGGAGGGTGGAGAACTGGCTTCCGTGCAGCAGCTCCGGTGGCGCCGTGCCGATGGATGCGGCGCCCGTCGCGAGCGCGAACACGTCGCCCGGGAGGATGCCGACGATGAACAGCACGATGAAGAGAAGCGGAAAGAGCGCCACGACGAGCCAGAGCTCGAACCGCTCGAGCGCGTTGTAGACGATGGTGCTGAGGCCGAGCGCCATGTAGATCACGGCGAGCATGAGGAGCGCGATCGGCTGCCAGGCGAGCTCGGCGCTGGTGAAGAGCGCGATGACGCGCGCGGTGAAGTGCGCCGACTCGGACGCCCACCCGGGCCAGAAGAAGCTCGCGAGCGTCGCGGCGAGAAAGAACCACGGCCAGAACCCGCGCGCACCGAGCCGAGCCATTCCCGCGAACACCGATTCGCCCGTGGCGATCGTCCAGCGCGTGATCTCGAGGATCACGAAGAACTGCGTCACGACGCCGACCCAGAAGAGCCACCAGATTCCGTAGCCGTTGACGGTGATGAGGTTGGGCCAGAGGAGGAATTCCCCGGCACCGAGGCCCATGCCGAGCGCGATCACGGACGGGCCGATGAGGTGGCGGAGGCGCGGGACGCGGGGCACCTCGTCGTGGCGCCGGAAGGGTGGCCCGTCTCCCGGATCGGGAAACGCGGCGGCCGCCGGCGCCTCGGCGAGACCCGCATCGTCGAGGGGGATGAAGACGCCGTGGCGGTAGGCACGGGCTTCAATGTCGTCAGCGCGGATATCGTCGTTCGGCATGGCGTCCGGGGAGGGTCCGGGGAAGGGTGCCGGCGAATGTGCGTCCACCGGCCCGTGGGCGCAACGGCGGGGACGGGGTCCTACTTCCGAAGTGCCGTCATTCCGGCTATCCTCACTCGCCCCCTGTCAGACCCCCGTCTTAGCGTGCCATCAGCATCCGGCTCCGGATACGGATCGCCGGGCCAGTCCTTCTTCATCTCGTGAGTCCATTGCCCGACGCCTCCTCGACGCCACCGCGCTTCCGCGTCGTCACCGCAGACCAGCTCGGCAGCCTGATCGACCGTCTCGCCGCCGACCTGGCCGCGGCGCCGCTAGGACCGCTGACGGATGAGGTGATCGTAGTCCAGAGCCAGGGAATGCGGCGATGGATTCAGCAGGAACTGGCAAAGCGACACGGGTGCTCCGCCTCGCTTCGACTTCCATTCCCCGCACGCTTCGCGCGGGACCTCGTCGATCTCGTCATTCCTTCGGCACGGGAGGTCGCGGCAGGCCGGTTCGACGTCGGCGACGATCCTTTCGATCGCGAGGTGATGACCTGGCGGATCCTTGATCTCCTTGAGGATGGGGTCGCCTCGCGCGCGCCTTTCTCGCCTCTTCGCCGTTTCTGCTCGGGCAGCGCGCGTCAGCGGCTGGGGCTCGCGGCGA
This sequence comes from Gemmatimonadales bacterium, assembly GCA_036741715.1. Classification (GTDB taxonomy): domain Bacteria; phylum Gemmatimonadota; class Gemmatimonadetes; order Gemmatimonadales; family GWC2-71-9; genus CAMLLJ01. The sequence continues at coordinate 18,894 of DAINRR010000029.1, read as the reverse complement.
GGCTCGCCGGAACGTTCGATGACTATTTCCTCTACCGGCCGGAGCTTCTCGCCGCGTGGGAAATGGGCGAGCTGCTGATGCCGGGGTCGCCGCACGAGGCCTGGCAGGCCGAGCTCTGGCGGCTGATCCGCTCGGCGAGCCCCGTCGAGCACGCGGCACAGAAGCTGATGGGGCTCGTCGCAGCGCTCGAGTCGATGGGCAGTACGCTTCCGCCTCGTCTTCCGCGACGAATCGCGGTGTTCGGCGTGAGCTCGCTCCCCCCGTTGTTCATCGCAGTGCTCCGGGCGTTGTCGCGACTGGTTCCGGTCACCTTCTACCTCGCAGCCTCGCCGTCACGGAGCGGTCACCCGCTCTCGAAGGCCTGGGGTGGCCAATCGCGCGAACTCCTCGATCTGCTCGACCGGCCCGGGACGGAGTGGCTCCCCTCTCCGTCGCGTCGACCGCCCGGGACGCACCTGCTTGCCGGCTTGCAGAATGCGCTCGCGACCGGCAGCGAGGCTCCGCTCGCCCAGGGTGAGCGGGACGTGAGCCTGGAGCTCCATCTCTGTCATTCCACGCTGCGGGAGATGGAGGTTCTCCGCGATCAGCTCCTCGATGCGTTCGATCGCGATCCGTCGCTCCGGCCGCACGACGTGCTCGTCATGGTACCCGATGTCGAGGCTTATGGGCCCTGCATCGAAACCGTCTTTGGCGCACAGGCCGACGGGCCCGCTATTCCGCACCATGTCGCCGACAAGCCGCTCGCCCGCGAGTTCTCGCTCGCACGACATGCGCTCGATCTCCTGGCACTCGTGGATAACCGGCGAACGGCCGTCGACGTGCTGACGCTGCTCGAGGCCCCGGCGGTTCGTGGTCGCGCCGGCATTGCGGAAGCCGATGTCGCGACGCTCAAGTCCTGGGCCGAAGCGACGCGCATCCGGTGGGGCGCCGATGGCCTGCAGCGGGAAGCTGTCTTCGGCCTTCCGGCGGTCGAGGCCAACACGTGGCGCGCAGGGCTGGACCGATTGCTCATGGGCCACGTTGCCGGCCCGGTTGAAGCGCTCATTACGGGCATTCTCCCATCGGGTGGCGATACCGCAGGCAATTCGGCGCTGCTGGGGTGTTTCGCGGGCTGGGCCGCGCGGCTCTTTGCCGCACTCGATTCACTCAGGGCACCGCGCACGCTCTCTGAATGGCGGTTTGCCCTGCTCGGTCTGATCGACGAGACGCTCCTGCCGGAGGGGGAGGCCGAGGATCGTGCACTCGCGCTGATTCGGTCGCGGCTCGAGACACTCGCCGGCATGCAGTTCCGCGCCGGTCACGCCCGCCCTGTACCGCTCGAAGTGGTTCGTGACTGGATCGGAAACGTGCTTTCGGACGATTCGTTCGGGACGGGTTTTCTCGCGGGCGGCATCACCTTCGCGGCGTTCAAGCCCATGCGCGCGATCCCGTTCAAGGTCATCGCGATGGCGGGGCTGGACGATGCGAGCTTTCCCCGGCGCGATCGTCGCCATGCCTTCGACCTGATCGCGGCGGCGCCGCGGGAGGGCGACCGCAGTCTCAGGACGGACGATCGGCAGCTCTTCCTGGATTCGCTGCTTGCGGCGGAGAGCCGCGTGATGCTGAGCTATGTGGCTCGATCGGCGGTCAGCAATGCCCGCCGCGCCGCGTCCGTCGTGATCTCGGAGCTGCTCGACCACCTCGACAGCCAGGCGCCCGAAGCCAAACTCGGCGATGCGATCACCGTGGAGCACCGTCTGCAGCCCTTCAGCCCCGACTACTTCGTCGGCACGAGCCGTCTCTTCAGTTATTCGGCGGCGAACGCGGCGGGTGTCGCGGCGAGCGCAGCCCGATCCGAGCCCGAGCCGTTCGCAGACGTTTCCGGTGGGGGCGAGGCGGGCGGCCCCCTCGTGGTGTCGTTGGGCGACCTGATCGACTGCTGGCTGAATCCCAGCCGTTTCTGGTGCAGGCGGATACTGAGGATGGACCTGCGCGAAGGCGTCGGACCCCCGGCAGAGCTCGAGCCGTTCACGATGGATGCCCTGGCGGGCTACGGCATCAAGAGTGGCATGGTCGAGCGGCGGCTGAGGGGCGAGGTGGCGGTCGAAGTCGAGCGTGAGCTGCTGGCCGCGCGCGGCGACCTGCCCCCGGCAGGGCTGACGTCGCCGTGGCATCGCAAATACATCGCCGAGGTCGACGCGTTCCTCGAATCGGTGGGCGCCGTCGAATACCTGGAACCGGTGGCCCTCGAAGTGCGCGGTGACACGTGGACGTTGACGGGGCGGGTCGACAGCGTCGTGGCCGGCGGATGTCTTCAATTCCGCCCGGCGAAACTCAAGGTGAAGGACCGCGTGCGGGGATGGATCACGCATGTGGCGCTCTCGGCGCAGCGGCCTGGTATGGACGTCAGGACACGAGTGATTGCCGAGGATGAAGCGGTTGAATGGGAGCGCCCCGCTGACCCGGTTGCAATCCTCGACGGCCTCATTGCCGGGTACCGTGCCGCGCTGGTGGCCCCGCTTCCGGTGTTCGAGCAGGCCAGCTGGGAGTTCGCCCGTCCTGCGAAGCGAAGCACGAAGTCTCCGCTCGAGGCCGCGATCGAGAAGTTCGAAGGAACCGGCTGGACGAAGGGGAACGGCACCACGACCGACGCAGCCGAGCCACATGTCGCGCTGTGCTGGCGCGGGCGCGATCCCTTCGAGAACGAAGCAGCAGAGTTCCAGCGCTGGAGCCTGGTGCTCTGGGCTGACGCGTGCGAGCACGAGGTGCGGAAGTGACCGTCGTCGGCGCGCCGAGGGTCGCGCAGCTGGATCCCGTCTTCGCACCTCTCGATCCGGGCGTAACCCTGATTGAGGCGAGCGCCGGGACGGGAAAGACGTTCTCGATCACGGTGTTCGTCGTTCGCCTCGTGCTCGAATCCGCCACGGATCTCGAGCGGATCCTCGTGGTGACGTTCACCAACGCGGCGACCGACGAGCTCATCACCCGGATCCGATCGGCGCTCCGGACCGCCGAGCGGACCTTTGCCGGCACCATCGACCGGACGAACGAGACGGAAATCTGGTTCAGGCTACGCGACGGAGCGCAGAGCGACGGGCTGCTCGAGCAGGGCCTTCTCCGCCTTCGGAAGGCGCTCTCCGAGCTCGATCGTCTCGCGGTATTCACGATCCACGGATTCTGTCGGCGTGTTCTCGAAGAAAGCGCCCTCGAAACTGGAACGCCGTTCGGGGCCGAGTTCATCGAAGCCGCCGACGACCTCCTCGAGACGATGGCTCAGGACTGGTGGCGGCGGACTTTCTATGCGAATCCCCGGCTCGCGGCGCTCGCCGTCTGCCGATGCTGGCAGCCGACGACCTTTCTCGATGCATTTCGCGCTTCCAGGAGGCATCCGCGAACGACGATCGAGCCGCCGGCGCTGTCCATCGAAGCTGCCACTGCCGCGCTCGACGCCGCCGGCAGCACGGTTCTCGCAGCGTGGGATGCCGACCGGGTCGGCCGGGTTCTCGACGGAGTCAAGTGGAATCGGAAGTCGCCGTTCGGCTCCGCGCCGCGTGCGAGCATCACCGGTGCCGTCGCAGCATTCCGCCGCGACGAGCTGGATGCGATCGAACTGCTGGGCGCCTGTGCAGAAGGTGCGATCGCCGAACACATCAACAAGCGACGGAAGAACGCGCTCGATCCGATCAGCCAGGATCCCTTCTTTGCCGCATGCGGCCAGCTCGCAGCGCCCGTCGTGGCCCTCGAGCATGCACTCCGCTGCGATTTCATCAGTGAGGTAGGCCGTACCCTCGAGATCGAGAAGCGGCGCCGGCAGGCGCTCGGCTTCGATGACCTCCTTCGGCGGGTGCACGCAGCGATCGAGGAGGAGGGCCCCGACGGCCAGCTCGCGACGGCGATCCGGGCGCGCTACGACGCGGCGCTCATCGACGAGTTCCAGGACACCGACCCCTTCCAGTATCCGATCTTCGACACCGCCTTCCGCGGGCGGCCGCTCTTCCTCATCGGAGACCCGAAGCAGGCGATCTACAGCTTCCGCGGCGCTGACATCTTCGCGTACGGGGCAGCCGCGCGCGGTGCGGACCGCCGATTCTCGCTTCCCACCAACTGGAGAAGCACGAGCGTGCTGGTCGATGGAATCAATGCCCTCTTCGGTCGCGCGCCGAGGGCCTTTCTTCGCCCTGCCGATGAAATCGGATTCGCGCGCATGGCGGCTGCACGAAATGACCCCTGCCCGATGTCGGACACGCGCGCGCCGCTGCAATGGTGGTTCGTCCCGTCCGAGGATGGACAGGAATGCAATAAGGGCGAAGCCCGCGCGCGACTCGAGCGCCGCACCGCCCTGGAGATTGTCGCCCTGCTCGAAGGCTGCCAGGTCGCCGAGAAGGGCGGGGCGCGCCCTGTCCTGCCATCGGACATCGCGGTTCTCGTCCGGACTCATCATGAAGCGGCCGCGGTGCAGAGGGCGCTGCAGGAAGCCCGGGTGCCGAGTGTCGTCGCCAGCACCGGGGACATCCTCGCGAGTGCCGAGCTGCGCGAGCTGGAGCGTGTGCTCAGGGCCCTGGCGATGCCGCGCGATGGCGACGCGGTGCGCTCGGCCCTGGGAACGGAGCTATGGGGATGGTCAGCCGCGCGGATCCGAAGCCTCTCCGAAACGCACAGCGAATCCGAGTGGGCCGCTTTGATCGAGCGTCTCTTGGGGGAGCGTGAGTCGTGGATTCGCTCCGGCTTCATGCGTACGATGCAGCGGTGGATGAATGACGAACAGGTTGCCGAGCGCATGCTGCACCGTCCGGACGGGCAGCGGCGGATGACCAACCTGCGGCATGCGATGGAGCTGCTCCAGGCGGTATCGGAGGAGGAGCGGCTTTCGCCGGAGGGGCTGCTCTCGTGGATCACGCGGGAGCGCGCGACGCGCGTGACCGACGGGGACCGCCGCGAGCTCAGGCTCGAGACCGACGCCCAGGCGGTCCAGATCGTCACGATCCACAAGGCAAAGGGCCTCGAGTACGGGATCGTGTTCTGCAACTGCCTCTGGAACTGCCGGGAGCAGAGCGACGACGCCGTTTCCGTTCACGAGAACGACGGGATCGTCCTCGATTACGGCTCGGCTGCCATGGCCGACCGTCGTCGCCGCGCCGCTGCCGAGGAATCGGCGGAAGCGCTCCGGCTTGCATACGTCGCGCTCACTCGCGCGAAGTGGCGGTGTTACGTGGGCTGGGGCGTGATCAACAGTGCGGCGGGATCGGCCCTTTCATGGCTGCTGCGCCATGACTCCACCGCCGCAGACGATGCGACGTGCGAGGACCTCTTCGAGCTTGCGCGTGAAGGAATGCAGGGGAGTATGGACCGCTGGCTCGCGAGCCTGCAGGAGTTCGCCGGCCAGCACCCAACGCTCATGGAATGCCACGTGTTGTCAGGGCTCGAGGAACTGCGGACCTGGACGTCACCCGGCCCCGAGTTCACCGGGCAGCCGTGGCCGCGCACCTTCAGGGCCCACGCGCAGCTCGTGCGCCTCGCGACGGCGAGCTTTTCCAGCCTTACCCGCCTGCACGATCCGCTTGCGGAGGAGCGCGATATCGCCGACCCCGGGGCGGGAGAAGTCGGTGATACCGGCGAAGCCCCGACTGCGGTTCCGACCGCCGAAACGGCGGAGCGCGATCCGATCTTTGCCTTCGCCGCGGGACGCCGGACCGGCGACATCTTCCACGCGATTTTTGAGCATGTCGATTTCCAGGCCACCGACTCGGCGGAAACCAGCACACTCATCGGGGAGGTGCTCGCCCGGGACCCGCTCGTCTTCCGCGGACTCGACGCCGGCACCGCGCAGCAGGCAGTCGCTGCGATGGTGCAGCGCACCGTCCGTGCCCCCCTTCCGGGCGTCGCCTTCACCCTGGCCGATGTGGCACGCGAGTGCACATTGCGTGAATGGCCGTTCCTGCTGCCCCTTTCACGTGTCACCGGGCAGGGCCTCGCAGCCATCTTCGAGATGCACGGAGGCGATCCGGCCATTCGTGCCTACGGCAGGCAGCTCTCGCGCCTCTCGCGCCACGAAGTACGGGGCTACCTCACGGGTGTCGTGGACATCGCCTTTACGCACGGATCCCGCTGGTACGTCGCCGACTGGAAGTCGAATCACCTCGGAGACTCGCCTGCCTCCTACGACGAGGGGACCATCCTGCGCGAAATGAGCGCGAACCATTACATCTTGCAGTACCATCTCTACCTGCTTGCGCTGCATCGGTACCTCGCAGTCCGGCAGCCCGGCTACGATTACGACTCGCACATCGGCGGCGCGTGGTACGCCTTCGTGCGCGGTATCGACGGCTCGCCGGGCCGGGGGTGGTGGCACGATCGGCCACCGCGCGCGCTCATCGAAGCGCTCGACGCGGCACTCGTGGCGCCGGCAATGCGGGCTGAGGCGGCAGGATGACACACCTCGAGCAGCTGCATCGTGCGGGCGCCCTCGAGCCGATCGATCTGCAGGTCGGCCGCCTGCTCGAGCGCGCGGCACGGGTGCGGCTCGGCGCGGACGGCGCTGCGCTCCTTGGCGCGGCCGCCGCACGCGTGAGCGCCGACCGGCGGCGTGGCAATGCCTGCATTCCCGTCGCGCAGCTTGCCGACGTGCCGCTGCTGGACGCAGACCCCGACTTCGGAGGCATGCCCCGCGAAGCGTTGACGGCCGTGCCGCCGGTAGGCGACTGGCGCGACCTGCTCGAAGCCGCGCGAGCGGCAGGCCTGTGCGGGAGCGGTGCCGAACCGACGCCGCTCGTGCTAGCCGACGATTGCCTCTACCTCCATCGCTTCTGGGCCGCGGAGCGGCGTCTCGGCCTCGGGCTGCGCCGCCTCGCCGAACATCCGCCGGACTCGGTATCGGCCGAGGCTGAGGCGCTCTTCGCGAGGCTGTTCCCACCGCCGCCCTCTGACGTACCCGATCTTCAGGCCACCGCCGCGCGAGTGGCCCTGACCCGGCGCCTGGCCGTGGTGACCGGCGGACCAGGCACCGGGAAGACGACCACCGTGGCACGCATCGTCGCATTGCTGCTGGCGGACGATCCTGCGCGGCAGGTCGCCCTGGCCGCGCCAACCGGCAAGGCAGCGGCACGACTGCGTGAGGCAGTGGCGTCCGAAGTCGGCAAGCTCGACCTGCCGGCGGCCGTACGCGCCCGGGTTCCCGTCGAAGGCCGGACACTGCACCGGCTGCTCGGGTACAGGCCGCATGATGACCGCTTTGCGCGCGACGCGGAGCGTCCGCTCACGGAAGACGTCGTCATCGTGGACGAAGCGAGCATGGTGGATCTCCTCCTCATGGACGCACTGCTTGCAGCACTCCGTTCGGATGCGCGGCTCGTGCTGCTGGGAGACCATGGCCAGCTCGCGAGCGTCGAGGCCGGCGCCGTCCTGGGTGACTACTGCCGACTGGCGATCGGCGGGCCGGAGCCGTACGGAGGAACGGTCGTACAGCTGCTCCGCTCCTACCGCTTCGAAAAACGGCCCGGGATCGGCGCGGTGGCCGGGGCGATGCGGGTCGGGGATGCGAAGACGGCAGTCGCGGCCCTCGATGACCCGCAGCACGCAGAGGTCTCCCTGCGTCCCTACCCGGTGGATCCTGCAGCGGTTCTGGCGCCGGTCACCGGCCTCATCGATGCATTCCTCGCGTGCGAGTCGCCCGAGGCGGCGCTCGCTGCGCTCGCACGGTTCCGGATTCTCTGCGTCACGTACGCGGGCAGATGGGGCGTCGATGCCATGAATGCGCTCATCGAAGCTCGGCTTCGACGCCTGAGTGCGGCGGGCGGCGCCATGCACTGGGACCATCAGCCGATCCTGATCACGTCGAACGACTACGCGGTGGGCCTTTTCAACGGCGACCTCGGCGTGATTCTCGGCGAAGGCGACGAGCGTCGGGCGTGGTTCCCGGACGATTCGGGGACGGTCCGCAGCTTTGCGCCGGCGCGCCTTCCCGCGCACAGGGCGGCCTGGGCCATGACGGTTCACAAGAGCCAGGGTTCGGAATTCGACCGGGTTCTGCTCCTGCTGCCGGACCGGGACACGCGTGTCCTCTCACGAGAGCTCCTCTACACGGCCGTGACCCGGGCGCGTGAGGCAGTGGACATCGCAGGAACCAGCGAGGGCATCGAAATGAGCCTCGCGAGGCCAACCATCCGTCGCTCGGGCCTTGCCTCCGTTCTCGGAATGCGCCGCGCGATCGGAGGTGCCGGCTAATGGCACGTGAGAGGCCCAAGCTCCAGCGGTGGGTCGACCTCCTCGCGGCCCTGCTCCGACGCCGCTATGCCGTCACGTTCGAGCAGATCCGCGAGGAAGTCCCGGCCTACGCCTTCCGCGAGGGCGACGACGCCGCCAAGGCCGCGGCACAGCGGATGTTCGAGCGCGACAAGAAGGAGCTCCGGGCGTTCGGGATTCCGCTGCAGACGATCACCGACGAGGCGAACGAAGTCGTCGGCTACCGCCTTCCGCCGCGCGACTTCTACATGCCTTACCTCTCCCTCGTGCTCGATGGGCGGCAGACGGAGCCGAAGCGAGTCGACCGGGACGGGTATCGGGCGCTGGAGCGGCTCGCGTTCGAGGCCGACGAGCTCCGGGCGGTGGTCGAGGCGGGCGCGCGCGTGCGGCAACTCGGGGACCCCACGCTCGCCGATGACGCGGGCTCCGCCCTGAGGAAGCTCGCCGTCGACCTGCCGCTCGACGCCGGCCTGGTGCGAGAGGGACCCGACGAACGGGTGGCGGCGCCGGTCCAGACGCCCGCGGAGATCTTCGACCTGCTGAATGACGCCCTCGAGCGACGGAAGTGGGTGGAGTTCGACTACGATTCGATGTCCTCCGCCACGCTCGCGCGTCGCCAGGCGGCACCGCTCGGCCTCTTCTTCATGAGCCAGCACTGGTATCTCGCGGCGGCGGAGCGCGACGGCGACCGGGTGAAGAATTTCCGGCTGAGCCGGATGCAGAATGTCGCCGTCAACCGGCAGAAGCCGGGGAAGCCGGACTTCGAGACGCCCGCCGGGTTCCGCCTCCGGGAGCATGCGCGCTCGCGTCACGCGTGGGAGCTCGGTGACGGCGCGGGCGGGGAAGTGGTCGTGCGGTTCAGGGAGGGCTCCGGGGCAGCCGTGGCGGCAGCGCGACTCGGGGTGCCGGTCCCGGGGGATCCGGGAGCCCGGGCGTTCACGGTGCGGCGGCTCGATTCGTTCATCCGGTGGCTGCTGCCGCTCGGTCCGTCGGTGGAGGTCGTGAGCCCGGACGCCGCACGCGACGCCTATCGCCGGCAGCTCTCCGCGACACTCGCGCTCTACGAGGCGGGCCAATGATGGAAACGGCGGCGGCGCAGCTCAAGCGAATCCTCCACGTCATTCCCACGCTCGCGGACGACCAGGATCATCCGATCGAGGAGGTCGCGCGGCTCGCGGGAGTGGACCGGAAGACGATCGTGAAGGACCTGCGCTCGGTGGCGGAGCGGTTCGACGATCCGGGCGGATTCGTCGAGGGCGTGGCCATCCTCATCGACCCGGAGTGCGTGTCGGTGCGCACCGATCACTTCCACCGGCCGATGCGGCTCACGCGACGGGAGCTCGCTGCGCTCGAGCTCGGTCTCGCGATGATTCGCGGCGAGCGACCGCCGGACGAGCATCGCGCGATCGACAGTGCGCGGAAACGGCTCGATGCCGTCGTGGCCGAGCTCCCGGAGGATGCCGATCACGAGCTCTCCGACGGGCGGATCGGTGTGCCACTCATCGCCGCCGGCGAGGACCCGGCGCACCGGGCCCTCCTTCGCTCGGCGATCGAGGAGTCGCGCAAGGTGCGCCTCGCCTACCAGAAAGCCGATGCACGCCAGCCGACGCTGCGCACCGTCTGTCCTCACGCCCTCGTCCATGCGAGCGGGATGTGGTATCTCGTCGCGCACTGCGACGAGGGCGGACTCCGGTTCTTCCGGATGGATCGGGTCCATCGCGTCGAAGTGCTCGACGAGCGATTCGAGCCGAGCCCGGAGCCTGCGGCCGAGCTGCCCTCCGGACCGATGTTCCGGGCGGAAGGTGCGGGTACCGTGACGATCCGGTACTCGCCGGCCATCGCGCGATGGATCGCCGAACGCTCGGCGAGCGCCGTCGACACCGATGGAGGCCTCACGCTCGAGCATCCGTGCGCCGACACCGACTGGGCGGTGCGGCACGTGCTGCAGTACGGGCCGGATGCGGAAGTGATCGGGCCGGAGGCGGTGCGGCGGGCAGTGCGAGACCGGCTCGAGCGGATGGCGGCACGTGCCTGAGACGCGCCAGCATCATCTCGTCACCGTATGGAACCCCTCCATCGCGCCTGAAGCGATGGACGACCACATCGCGGTGCTCCTCGCCGGGCTGCGGCGGTTCCGCGAAGGACCCTCGGACGCGGACCCGTGCGTCTGGTTCGGACGCGTGCGGTCACCGAATCGCCAGCAATCGCTCCCGCATTTCGACGAAGTCCTGGCGCTCGACGCGGAGACACCGGTCGACGAGCGTGACACGCGCGAGGCGCACCTCTATCTCACGGACTTCCGCTCGCTCTACGTCGGCCAGCTCGGCAGCATCACCCGGGACGACATGGCCGCCGAGGATCCCGCGTCCGTTCCGGAGTACTACCGGAAGCTCCGGCTCGACTGCGACTGCTGGTTCCAGCTCTTCGACATCCGGCGCATCGTCGAGGACGACACGCTCGCGGTGGTGGCGGAGCTCAGGAAGCTGCGCAACGTGCACTACAACGACCGCCCCGTCTCGATCTACGGCGGGATGGTGAACCTCCCGCTCGTCGTGTATCGCGATGACGGCGTGCGCTTCTTCGATGATCGCGAGCGCCTGCTCGACGGCCGGCTCTGGGTCGAGGTGGATTCGGAGCGCGGGGGCCTCGGCGTCCTCGAGCGCGACCTGCGTGACAACCTGCTGGGCGACGCAGTATGGACCTCGCTCGATGTGGGCACCCGATCGTTCATCACGACGGCAGAACGGATCTTCCGCGACAACCGGGCGAATGCCGGATTCGACTTTGCGCCGGTGCTCGGCAGCTTCGCGAAGGCGCTCGAGATCGAGTGCAACCGGCGGCTCAGGGCAGGACTCGCCAGGAGCCAACCGGCGGTCCGGCTCGCGCACATCGAGCGGGAAACCGTGGACGTCGCCACGCGATCGCTCACCCTGGGACAGCTCGTCCTGGCTCTCACGGGGGAACATGAGCTGCGGACGGCGCTCGCGCAGCGGCTGGTGCACGCGGCATGGTTCAGCGGTGAGCTGCCGGTGATTCTCGACGCCTTCCGCCAGGTGAGGAATGAGGGCACCCATGCCGCGCGCATCGACCGGGGAGTGGCGCAGCACTGGCGCGATCGCATGATGGGCGTGGGGTGCGAAGGTGTGCTCGTCAAGCTGGCGGGGGTGCGCAGCCGCTGACCAGGGCCGGCGGCGTCTAGGGCGCTGCGGGGCCCGGGACACCAGTGCACACGACATCCACCGGGACCCGGACGATCGCGCCCGCCGGCACGGCGACGGTGCGCGGATTCCCGCCCGTCACGCTGCAGTCGGCCTCCACGTCGTCGAGCCGCACTTCCGCTACGCCCGCCGGCACGGCGCGGAGCCAGGTTGTTCCTTTCACGGCCACCGTGCCCCGATCGATCCCATCCACCAGCACCGTGTATCCGTCGGGATCGAGCATCGTCCCGCTGGCGCGCATTTCGAGCGCGATGGTGCCCGGCTCATTCGCGGGCGGCTCGAACGCGGGGCCCGTCGTACCGTCGCTCGCGCAGGCGGCGAGCAGGAGCAGCGCACTCGGGGCGGTGACGCGGCGATACGTCGGCATGGGGGCCTCCAGGGTGTGCGTGCGACGGCGCGGCTACGAGGAATCTGGGGGCAGGTTCGGGAATGCGTGAGGGGCAGGGACGCGCCGGCACTGTCGGAGGGAGATCGTAGACTCGAGCGATGATTCTCACACTCATGCTCACCGTGGCCGCCGTGCTGCTGATCGCGTTCGCCATCGGAACCTCACGCGCGGCGGCGCCCCGCGCAGGCGCTCACGCGCCAGCGCCTGACAGCGACGGCGTATTCGAGGAGCTGGTGATCCTGGATGTCGCTCTCGATGGGGAGCTCGATGGAGACCTCCGGCCGGACGACGAGACCTGAGACGACCTACCTGAACCGCTGTACCGCCACGATCACCCGCCCAGCAATCCGCTTCCGAAGTCCCGCATCCCCGCTCGCGCTCAGAATGACGGGCGAGCTGCTCCCCGAGCTCTGCAGCACCAGCTGCGTGCCGGTCCATCCGACCCGACTCAGTACGACCTCCCCTTCACTCCGCACCGCAAAGACCATCCGGGGATTGAGTGCATCCGGCGCCCAGGCGGTCGGCGAGATGACGACGATGTCACCGCGCCGGTACAGGCCGCGGACCCGCTCGAGACCGCGGGAGGAGAGACGCCACGCCCAGGCGCCTTCCAGTTCCTCGCGCTCGGGGAGTGCCCGCCGGTCGATCCAGATCGGCCGGCGCTCGCGCGTGGCATCGGCGGGTTCGGTGCCCTCGTCGATCATCGGGATCGGGATGACATACCGTGCGGGATTGAGCGGCTCGTACTCCGGGGCGGGGGCGGCCCGTGCGATCATGGCCGATTCGGAAACGGCCCGGGGCGCACTCATCATATCCCGCGACAGGAGTGCGAACATCGGGGACTCCATGCGCTCCGCCTCGACGCCGTCCGCCGCCTCGACCTCGTCGAGCCGCTTGAGCAGCCGTGCGGCGACGTCGATCGTCTCGTTCGGGTCGGAAGGCCGTTCCTGGAGCCGGACGAGCGCTCCGAGGAGCTCCTGGTCGATGCCGAGCGCCCGGCCGATCCGGTCGGTTATCGCGGGGTCGGGGCTCTTGTGGCCGTTCTCGATGAGGGAGACGTACGAGGGAGAGATCTCAGCCGCTTCGGCGAGATCCCGGACGGTCCAGCCCTTGGCTTTTCGCCGGCGGCGGAGCAGCCGCAACAGGCGTTCAGTCACCGGATCCGTGCCCATCTCCGAGCCGCCGCTTCCGAGCAGCATGTGGAACCCCCTGTCATCCAACTTAAGGTTGTTTACCGCGCAATCACTACTGCTCTCTTGCGCCGTTGTTGACTATCTAGTAAGATTGTCGGAGCCTGATGCTACGTTCACTGAGCGGTGAACACAACATGGCGCAGCAGGCTCCGGCCGTCAACCAGGGGGAAAGAGACCATGCGATCGAACGTCAAGCTGTCCACGAAGTTCTCCACCACGCAGAACGCCCATCAGGTCGGCCTCCTGGTCACGCTCGAAGGAGACGCGCCGGTGAGGCGCGCACCGATCAACGTGTCGCTCGTCCTCGACCGCTCCGGCTCGATGAACGGTTCGGCCATCGAAGAAGCCAAGGCAGCCGCTACGCGGTTCGCCTCGTTCCTCGGCGCGAACGACCGGGTCAGTGTCGTGACGTTCGACAACCGGGTCGAGACGATCTTCGGTCCCGGACCGGGCGGCGACCCGGCAGCCACTGCGGCGATCGGGCAGATCCGGGCGCGGGGATGCACCAATCTTTCGGGCGGATGGCTCAAGGGAATGCAGCATGTGAAAGGCGGGATGGTCGACGGCACCAATCGCGTCATCCTGCTCACCGATGGACAGGCCAACGAGGGGATCACCGACGTGGACCAGCTCGTCGGCATGGCGGCGGGAAGCGCGGCCGAGCGCGTGAGCACGAGCTGTATCGGATTCGGCGCCCACTTCAACGAGCGCCTGCTCGATCCCATGGCCCACGCCGGCGGGGGCAACTACTGGTTCGTCGAGTCGGAGGACCAGATGACCGGGATCTTCGAGAGCGAGATCGAGGGCCTGGTCGCGCTGTCGGCGCAGAACGTCGAGATGGAAGTGCGGCTTACCCATCCCCGAACCGCGGGTGTCACCTTCCTGCACTCCGTGCCGGTCGTGGCGAACCCGGATGGAAGCTGGCGTGTCACCATCGGCGACCTGTATGCGACATCGCCGCGCCCTGTCGGACTCATCTTCCACGTGGAAGACGTGGCCGATCTCGGGCAGATCGAGGTAGCGCGGGTCAAGATCGAGGCGGATGTCGTGACGGCCGAGGGGATCGTGCACCGGACGATCGCCATGCCGGTCGTCGCGAACCTCGATGGTGCCGACCATGTGGAGCCGGTCGTCGAGGAGACGCTGCTCCGGTTCCGGAACGCGGAGGCGCGGCGTGAGGCCGTGCGGCTTGCCGATCGCGGCGAGGTGGAGCAGGCGGCGGCACGACTCGAGTCCGCAGCGCTCGCCTGTGCACCGTACATGACGTCACCTGCCGTTGCGGAGGAGAGCCGGGACATGCGTGCGCAGGCGCGGCTGCTCAAGGAGCGCGTCTACGGCGCCATGGACCGGAAGTACGATGAGGCCCGCTCGATGGCCATGCTCGAAGGGAAGTTCGGGTACATCGACAAGATGAATCGGAAGCGGTAGTCCGGGCCGTTTCGGACGGGAAGGCGTCGCGGGGGCAAACGCCTCTCGCGACGCCTCTCGTTTCAACCCATTTCCGGGGCGGCTCTTTCCTTCGCCGCCTCCTTCGCAATTCCGCGCAGCATTCCCTTGAACACGAGCGCATGCAGCGGCCATACCGCATACCAGTAGGCGAGTCCGGCGAGCCCCCTCGGGTCGAAGACCGCCGTCTGCCGGATCGTGGATCCATCGGCAGCCGGGGTTACCTGGAACTCGAGCCAGGCCTGCCCTGGCAGCTTCATCTCGGCGGCGAGCAGGAGTCGGGTCGGTTCGCACGCCTCGACATTCCACCAGTCCACGTGGTCATCGACCGCGAGCGCGTCGGGGTCGCGCCGCCCCCGGCGCATGCCGACGCCGCCCACCATGACGTCGAGCCCCCCGCGGATCCGCCAGAGCCAGTTGCCGTAGTACCAGCCGTTCCGCCCGCCGATGCGCCGGATGGCCGCGAACGCGCGCTCCGGTGGAACATCCACCGCGATGGTGCGGTCGTCGATGAGCCGGTTCCGGCGGTCACGGGCTTCCGTCGCGATCGCCGCCGCTATGGCGGCTTCGACACCCAGCGGCACGATCGGGAAGTCACGGATGGCGGAGTCATCCTGAACCAGCGTCGGATGCCGGATACTGTCCACGAGCGCGCGACCCACCCGCGCATGCACCGGTGTCACCAGCGCGAGCCAGAGACTCGACAGCCGCGGCGTGAGCAGAGGAACGGGCAGCATGGCGCGACGAAGGCCGCGCTGGCGGGCGTACTCCCGCATGATGTCCCGGTAGGAGAGCTGGTCCCGGCCGCCGATCTCGTACGTCCGATGTGCGCCGCGCGGGAGGTCGAGCGCGGCAACGAGGTAGGCGAGAAGGTCGGCGACGGCGATTGGCTGGGCCAGCACCGATACCCAGCGCGGCGTGACCATCACGGGCAGGCGCTCGACGAGCGCCCGGATCATCTCGAACGACACGCTCCCGGAGCCGATCACGATCGATGCGCGGAACTCGACGACTTGGGGACCGCCGTCCACGCCGCACCGCTCACGGAGGATCTCGCCGACCTCATGCCGGCTCCGGAGATGGGGTGACAGCGCCTCCCGATCGTCACCGAGACCGCCGAGATAGATGATGCGCGACACGCCGGCGGCGACGGCCGCCTCGGCGATGTTCGCGGCGCCTGCTCGATCGAGCGATTCGAAGCGCTCGCCCTGGCCCATCGAATGCACGAGGAAGTAGACGGTCTCGATACCGCGCATCGCGGCGTCCACCGAGGCGCGATCGGTGATGTCGCCCGCCACGACTTCGGTGCCGGGTCCGGTCTTCCCGGCAAGTGACTCGGGCGTGCGCGCGAGGCAGCGAACCAGATACCCTTCCCGCTCCAGCTCCGGCAGCAGCTGGCCGCCCACGTACCCGGTGGCTCCGGTGAGGAGGATGCGTCGGCTGCCTGGCTCCATCGGTGGTCCCTCGTTTCGGTCGAGCGTGCCTGACTGTCTCAAGTATATCCGGCTGCACGGAGCCAGCCTGCCACCGCGACACCTTCACCCGGCTTTCCAGGGGGGTCTAGATTGATGGGCCTGCGTCCCCGCCCGAACCGAGGCTCTGCCATGCCCGCGATCCACCCCGCGAATTCGGACCACGACATCCGGCGATGCTGGCCGGTGCTGCGGCAGCTGAGGCCGCATCTGGACGAGTCGGACCTGGTCGCAGCCGTTCGACGCATGGAGGCGCACGGATTCCGCCTCATCTTCGCGGAGGACGACGCGGGCGAGATCAGAGCCGTTGCCGGGTACCGCATCACGGAGCTGCTGCGCACCGGGCTCATGCTCGAGGTGGACGACCTGGTGACCGACGCGAGTGCGCGCTCGGGCGGCTACGGAAAGGCGTTGATGGACTGGCTCGTCGACGAGTCGCACGCACTGGGCTGCTCGGTCATCGAGCTCGATTCGGGCGTCCAGCGCCACGCGGCGCATCGCTTCTATTTCCGCGAGGGCATGCACATCCTCGGCTATCACTTCTCGCGTTCGCTGCAGGGCGCGCGCTGAGCGTCCATGCGATATCAGCTTCACCAGGTCCAGCGGGTCCCGGCGCAGCTCGAGGACGTGTTCGCCTTCTTCTCGGATCCGGCGAACCTCGAGTCACTCACGCCGCCCTGGCTCGGCTTCCGGATCGTGGGCGTCACCGACGACCCGGTGCGTCTCGGTACCCGGATCCGCTACCGTCTCCGGCTCAACGGCATACCACTGCGGTGGGAATCTGTGATCTCGGAGTTCGAGCCCGGTCGGATGTTCGCCGATGAACAGGTGCGCGGCCCCTACCGGTACTGGTACCATCGCCATCTCTTCCGGCCAGTGGACGGCGGCGTCGAGATCGAGGATCATGTCGAGTACGAGCTTCCGTTCGGCCCGCTCGGCCGGATGGTTCATGCCGCACTCGTGCGCCGGCAGCTCGGGCAGATCTTCGGTTTCCGTCGGGAGCGCATGCGCGAGCGGTTCGGCGAACTGAAGGAGTAGCTGCCCGGGGGAGGGGCAATGCGCGATGGATGACGACCTGGCGTCCATGTCCCGCGATCAGCTGGTCGCTGAGGTCCGCATGCTTCGCGCGGGCATACGGCGGCACCGCGACAGCACCGGCCAGGACCTTTGCTGGCACCACCCCGCGCTCTGGGCGCTCCTCCCGGAGCGAACCGACCCCGTGCCCGAGGTACCTCCGTGGCCGGAGTTCCTTCGCGGCTGCCTGCGTTACCGCCAGTCGCTCGACGAGCAGTCACCAGGCAGTGGCCGCTCCTCGGGCTGACCTGCGCATGGCCCCCCGGGCTCGCCATCGCTGTTGACACGGCGGACGGTCATGCTGCCGGAATGCGCTCGGCGAGCAGCTCGGTGAGCTCGAGGGCGTTGGTGGTCCCGTAATTTCCGTGGTTGTTGTTGAAGACGACGTGCACGTCCGGCCCCTTCCATTCGAGCAGCTTCTCGACCTGATCCGCCGTCTTCGCGAGCTGGCCGCGATCGTACAGGTACCGGTACCGCTCCGTCACCACCGCATTCGGCTTCTCCCACGTCTCGACGCGCCGTCCATGGAGGCGGATCACCGCGAGCTTCGGTGACGTCACCGCAACGGTGGCCGGCATGCTGCTCGGCATGCCCTGCGGCGCGTCCACGACCGTGTACGCGAGCTCCAGCGACTCCAGGAGGGCGAGCGTCCGCGGAGCGATCCGTGGCGCCATCCACTCGCCGCACCGGAACTCCACGGCGGCCAGGTGGCTGCCGAGCCGCTTGCGCGTATCGCGCAGCGTCGCAGCCGCTTCGCGGGTGGGGCGGAACCAGGGCGGGAACTGCAGGAAGATCGCGCCGAGCTTTCCCGCAGCGACCAGAGGATCGAGTGCCGCGACGAACCGGTGCCAGATGTCGTCGAGCAGGAGGGGAGGGAGGTCCTTGCCATAGAGGCGCCCCGCCTGCACGGCCGCGGTCGGTACCTGGCGGCGCAGCCAGTCGGGGAGCCGACGGACATCGGCCGGGTGCCCCGTCATGAGAGCGTGAGCTTTCACGTGGAAGACGAAGTGCGCCGGCGTGCGTGCTGCCCACGCGACTGCCATCGCGCGCGTCGGGAGCGAGTAGTAGGTCGCGTCCACCTCGACCATGGGATAGAGCGACGCATAGTGGCGGAGCCGGGATTCGGCGTCGTTCGCCTCGGGTGGGTAGAACGCACCGGGATGGACCAGCGTCGGATCGGTCCAGCTCGCCACCCCGGCAAGCACGCGACGACCATCGGGCATCCTCACCCCTTCCGGCCGGTGCAGGCGGACGCGACCGGCCCGGCGCACGGCGGTGCCGATTCCGGGGTCGTGAATGGCGTCGGCGCCGGGAAGATCGAGCGGGGAGGCCACGGCCAGATTCGCTTCGGCCACCGGCGAAGCGTCGAGCGCCTCCAGCTCGGATGGTACCGGCTCGGCAGGGGCATGCACCTGCCGCAGCATCGTCTCTGTGCGTGCCGGTGCCCCGGCGACGAGCCCGGGAATGAGCTGCGCCTCGGGAAGGTTCTTCCAGTACCCCTTCGGCATCTCCGCGCGCATCGCACGAGGGTTCACGCGAGCGGGGTTGAAGATGTTGGCGTAGTACGCGCGCCAGAGCTCCTCGAGCTCATCGGCATTCGGAGCGGATGCGCGCCGCGCACCGGGGCCGAAGAGCAGCTGCGTACCGTCCCAGCGAACCGACCGGTCCGGCGTCAGGATCGTCCAGCGCATCGCGGCGAACCGCCGCGCAAAGAACGGCGCCGTGCGCTCCACCACGTGATGCTCCGGCTCGAACCAGGCGACGTACTCATCGGGCTCGCCGGGTCCAGACCCCGTATGCCGGAACCGGACGAAGGCGGTCATCTTGTGCGCGGCACGCTTCACGGCCTTCGCCATTCGCGCGAGGCGATGGACGTCATCGTCCGT
>DAINRR010000028.1:0-32824 GCA_036741715.1 Gemmatimonadales bacterium | reverse complement strand
GGCTCGGCCGGCTCCTCACGGCCATCAGCTACAACCCGTTCGCGATCGGCATCGGGCTCGACGAGAACACGGCGGCGTTCATCGGGCCGGACAACACGCTCGAGGTCGTCGGCGGAGGCTGCCTCACGGTGGTGGATCCCTCCGAGATCAAGTTCAGTTCCATGGCGCGGGTGCGGAAGAACGACCCGATCTGCCTGATCGGGCTGCGCCTGCACATCCTCGATCACGGCTCGACGTACAACCTCCATACGCGCGAGGCCGCGCCGGCACCGGCGCTCGCCCTGCGAGTCTAACGGAACCCGAAGATGCGGATCCTCGACCGCGCCGTGTACGTGGGCCCGAACCTCTACGCCCACTTTCCCGTCATCCGTCTCGACGTCGACCTTGGCGTGCTCGAGGACTGGCCCTCCGCGAAGCTCGGACCCGAGTTCGTCAACGGCCTCCTCGCGGCGCTGCCCGGGCTGTCGCAGCACGGCTGCTCCTATGGCGAGCCGGGCGGCTTCGTGCGCCGCCTCAACGAGGGCGACGGCACGTGGATGGGCCACATCCTCGAGCACGTCGCGATCGAACTGCAGAACGTGGCGGGGCATCCGCTCACGTTCGGGAAGACGCGGTCGCTGGGCCCCCGCGGCCATTACTGGATCGTCTATCAGTACGAACAGGAAGAAGTCGGCCTCGAAGCGGGAGAGCTCGCGCGGACCCTGCTGCTGAGCCTCCTCCCGCGCGAGCTGCGCGACGAGGAGGCCGTGCCCGAGGGGTTCGACTTCGCCGCCGAGCGCGACGACTTCATCCGCTTCACGCAGCGCCACGCGCTCGGCCCGAGCACCGCCGCGCTCGTGCACGCCGCGGAGGAGCGGCGCATTCCCTGGATGCGGCTCGGCTCGAACAGCCTCATCCAGTTCGGCCACGGGCGGTACCGCCGCCGCGTTCAGGCGACCGTCACCAGCAACACCTCGCACATCGCGGTCGAGCTCGCCTCGGACAAGGAAGAAACGAACCGGCTCCTCGCCAATCTCGGCCTTCCGGTCCCGATCCAGCGGCTCGTGCAGACGGCCGAGGGCGCGGTACGCGCCGCGGAGGCGATCGGGTATCCGGTGGTGGTCAAGCCGTTCAACGCGAATCACGGCCGGGGCATCACGATCCACCTGCTGGACGGCGACCAGGTCACCCAGGCGTTCGCGGTGGCGCGCGAGCACAGCCGGAGCGTCATCGTCGAGACGTTCGTCACCGGGTACGATCACCGTATCCTCGTCGTGAACGGGAAGCTGATCGCCGTGTCCCAGCGGATCCCCGGGCACGTGATCGGCGACGGCGTCCACACGATCGAGGAGCTCGTCGCCGAGGTGAACGACGACCCGCGGCGCGGCATCGGGCACGAGAAGGTGCTCACCCGCCTCGAGATCGATCAGCATGCCGAGAACCTGCTGGGCAAGCTCGGCTACGGGCGCGACACCATCCCGGCGAGCGGCGAGCGGGTCTTCCTCCGTTCGACCGGCAATCTCTCCACCGGCGGCACCGCGATCGACATGACCGATGCCATCCACCCCGACAACGCCGACATGGCCGTGCGGGCCGTCGAGGCGATCGGGCTCGACGTCGGGGGCGTGGACTTCCTCACGAGCGACATCACCCGCTCGTACAAGGAGGTCGGCGGGGCGATCGTCGAAGTGAACGCGGCTCCCGGCTTCCGGATGCACATGGCGCCGAGCGAGGGGAAGCCGCGTGACGTGGCGGGTCCGGTGCTCGACATGCTGTTCCCCTCGGGGTCGCCGAGCCGGATCCCGATCGCCGCGGTCACCGGCACCAACGGCAAGACCACGACGGCGCGCATGCTGGCCCACATTCACAAGCTCGCGGGCCACCACGTCGGGCTCACCACGACGGACGGCGTCTACATCGACGGGCAGCGGACGGTGGCGGGCGACATGACCGGCCCGCGCGCCACGCGCATGGTCCTCAGCGATCCCTTCGTGGACGTCGCGGTGCTCGAGATGGCGCGCGGCGGGCTCCTCAGGGCCGGCATGGCCGTCCGCCAGGTGGACGTCGGCGCCGTCCTCAACGTGAAGTCCGATCACCTGGGCCGCCGCGGCATCGACACCGTGGAGGAGCTCGCGAAGGTCAAGCGGATCGTGGTGGAGGTCGCGCGCGATACGGCCGTCCTCAACGCGGACGATCCGCTCTGCCTCGCGATGGCCGACCACACGGACGCGAAGCACGTCTGCTACGTCACGATGGACCCGAACCACGAGCTCGTGCGCGAGCACATCCAGGCCGGCGGCCGGGGCATCGTGCTCGAGGGGAGCATGACGGGCCGGATGATCACGCTCTACGATCACGGGGCCCACATTCCGCTGCTGCCGGCGCACCTCGTCCCGGCGACGCTCGATGGCCGTGCCCTGCACAACGTGCAGAACGCGATGTTCGCCGCCGCAATGGCGTTCAGCATGGGCCTCAAGCTCGAGAACATCCGCCACGGGCTCCAGACGTTCGACACGACGTTCTTCCAGGCGCCGGGCCGGGGCAATGTCTTCGACGACCACCCGTTCAAGGTGATCCTCGACTACGGACACAACCCGGCCGCGGTGGAGGCGATGGTGCAGTTCGTCGACCGGCTGCAGACGGGGGGACGACGCATCGTGGTGCTCGCCGCGCCCGGGGACCGGCGGGACGAGGACGTGAAGGAGATCGCCCGGATCGCGGCCGGGTGGTTCGACCGCTACATCTGCCGCCGGGACGACTCGCTGCGCGGGAGGAAGCCGGACGAGATTCCGGTGATGCTGCGCGACGCGCTCGTCGAGTTCGGCGTGCCGGAGGAGCAGATCGCCGTGGTGCCGGACGAGCAGGAGGCGACGGCGCAGGCGCTCTCGGAGGCACGCGCAGGCGATCTCGTCCTCATCTTCGGCGACGCCGTGACGCGCACGTGGGAGCAGATCTCGGCGTTCCGGCCGGTCGAAGTGGAGCGCCGGAGCGCGAGGCGAGGCAGCCCCGGCAGCAATGGCGCGGCAGCGACGCACCCGGTGGCGCCCGCGCTCGCTCCGGAAGCGCCCCCGGTGCGAACGTTCGTGCGCGACGTGCGGGGCGTACGCATCGCGCGCGAGGTCGAGGGAGAGGATTGAGCGCGGAGATCGAGGCGCGCCGCATCACGGGCCCTCACCTGCTGGGAGACCGCACGGGGGCGGCGCTCGACGTGCACCTCCCCGACGCGGACCGCCGCCTGGTGGATGCCTGGGAGGCCTCCGCACGCCGGCTGCTCCGCAGCGTCGGGTGGACCGACGAGACGACGGCCGTCGCGCGATTTCCCGGAGGCGCTCATCTTTTCGTGAGCGCTCCCTCCGACTCGCTCTACGCTGCGACCGACCTCGCGGAGCTCGCATGGCGGGACGCGGCCGGCGACCCGTCCGATCCCACCGAGGTCGAGCGCCTCCGGAGCCGCATCGCGCGCGAGAGGAATCCTGCCCTGCTCGTCCTGGAGCGCGCAGCGAACGAGCGGGGGCTGACCTTTCTCCACGACGACGACGGCGTTTCGATCGGCTCCGGTCGCGGGGCCATGCTCTGGCCGTCGGATGATCTCCCCGCCGTGGAGGCAGTGCCCTGGAGCCGGCTCGGCGATGTCCGCATCGGACTCGTCACCGGCTCGAACGGGAAGACGTCCACCGTGCGGCTCACCGCGGCGATGGCGCGGGCCGCCGGGCATGTTCCGGGCTATACCTCGACCGACGGCGTGGCCGTGGGCCGGGAAATCATCCTGCCGACGGACTTTGCCGGTCCCATGGGCGCCCGCGCGGTGCTCCGCGACGAACGCGTGACGATCGCCATCCTCGAAACCGCGCGCGGGGGCATCCTGCGCCGCGGTCTCGCCGTGCGGAGTGCCGACGCGGCCGTGATCACCAACATCGCCGAGGACCACTTCGGCGACTTCGGCGTCGGGTCGCTCGAAGCGCTCCTCGAGGCGAAGCTGGTCGTGACGCGGGTCGTGCCGCCGGAGGGAGCGGTCATCCTCAATGCGGACGATCCCCTCCTGCGTGCGCGCGGTGCAGAACTACCCCGGGTCACCTGGTTCTCCCGGACCGGGAGCGTGGGGAGCCCCGCCCGTCGGGTGACGGTCGAGGACGATGCGCTCGTATTCAACGGCGACCGCCGCATCGTCATCGCGCCGCTGGGAGACGTGCCCTCCGCGGGCGGACGGGCCGCTCCGCACGAGATCGAGAACGCGCTGGCGGCGGTGGCGCTCGCCCTGTCGCTGGGCATCGCGCCCGAAGCCATCGCTGCCGCGCTGCGGAGCTTCGATCCGGTCGCCGACAACCCGGGCCGGGGCACGTCGCTCGAGCTCGATGGGATCCGGATCATCGTGGACTACGGTCACAATCCTCACGGGCTCGCCGCACTGGGCAACGTGCTCGCCACCATCCCGGCGGAGCGCAGGCTGGTGCTGCTGGGCCAGGCGGGCGACCGCGAGGACGCCGCCATCGTGGACCTCGCCGCGTCGGCGCTGTCGCTCGACCCCGACCACATCGTGCTGAAGGAACTCGCGAACTACCGGCGTGGACGGGAGCCCGGCGAGGTCCGCGCGCTGCTGCGCGATGCGCTGACGGCGCGCGGTTTCCCGCCGGGCGCGATCGACGACGCGGAATCGGAACCCGAGGCGGTCGAGCGCGCCCTCGCATGGGCCCGGCCCGGCGACCTCCTCGTCCTGCTGGTCCACGACGAGCGCGACCAGGTGCTCGACCTCCTCCGCCGGGCCGGCGCCCGGACCACGGCCGGCGCCGCCTGATCAGAGGCTGGTCGAGACCGGCCGCAGCTGCTCCAGCACCGCCGGCACGTCCACGGCGAGGATCACGAGAAGATCGTGTTCCTGCAGCAGCTCGAGCCCGCGCGCCACGGCGTCGTGCTCCCGTGGACGAACCTCGATTCGCTCCGGCGCCATGCCCGCCTCGACGAGGCCCTGCCGCAGCAGCTCGATCACATCGCCGGGCTCCCGTCCCCTCAGGTCGTCATCCTCCTTGAGAATGGCGTAGTCGAATCCCGCCGCCGTGCGGCCGAGCGCGCGGAGATCCTCGTCGCGCCGGTCGCCGGGACCCGCCAGCACCGCGATCCGCCGCGCCGCATCGATCCGCCCGACCAGCTCCATCAGGCCCGCCATCGCCGCGGAGTTGTGCGCGTAGTCCACGAGCACGTGCCCGCGTCCGACACGCAGCAGGTTCATCCGCCCCGGCGTCAGCGAGGGCGATGGGAAGAACGAGATCAACCCCGCGCGAATGTCCTCGTACCGCATCCCCTGGACGTAGGCGGCCGCGATCGCGGCGAGGATGTTCTGATACTGGAAATGCGCGGCGCCCCCGATGGTGAGCGGCACCTCGCCCACCGACGCGATGGGAATCCGGAGCCGGCCACGCCGGATCACGAACGTCTCCTGCTCGATGCACGCCGCGGTGCCGCCATCCTCCACGTGCGCCTTGACCGCCGGGTTGGCGCCATCCGGTTCGGTCGAGAAGAGCACGATGTCGCCGCTCGTCCGCTCGCCCATGGCCCGCACCAGCGGGTCGTCGGCATTGAGCACCGCATGGCCCCGCCGCTTGACGACCGCCGGAACCACCGCCTTCACTTCGGCCAGCTCCTCGAGCGTCTGGACGCCGTGAAGGCCGAGATGATCTCCCGTGACGTTGAGGACGATCCCCACATCGCACTCCTCGAATCCCAGCCCCGATCGCAGGATCCCGCCCCGCGCCGTCTCGAGCACCGCCACCTCGACGATCGGATTCGACAGCACGATGCCTGCCGCAAAAGGGCCGGTCATGTCACCCGAGGCCACGAGCCGATTCTGCAGGTAGACCCCGTCCGTCGTCGTGAACCCGACGGTGCGCCCCGTATGCCGGAAGAGGTGCGCCACGAGCCGCGTGGTCGTGGTCTTTCCGTTCGAACCGGTGACCGCGATGATCGGGATCGCGGTGCGCGTGCCGGCGGGATAGAGCATGTCGAGGATCGCGCCGGCCACGTTCCGCGGCTTGCCCTCGACCGGATGCGTATGCATTCTGACGCCGGGCGCCGCGTTCACCTCGATGATCACGGCGCCGTTCTCGTGAAACGGTACCGAGATGTCGGGGGTGAGGATGTCGAGCCCCGCGATGTCGAGCCCGACGACGCTCGCGGCGAGCTCGCAGGCGGTGACGTTGTCAGGATGGATCTCGTCGGTGCGGTCGATCGACGTGCCGCCGGTGGAGAGATTCGCGGTGGCGCGGAGAAACACGCGCTCGCCATCTCCTGGTACCGTCTCGAGCGAGCGGCCCGAGAGGGCCAGGTGGGCAAGCGTGGCGGCATCGGCCGGCAGCCAGGTCAGGACGCTGCCATGCCCCTCGCCGCGCCGCGGGTCGAGATTGGCCTCGGCGATCAGGTCGCGAATCGTGGACCGGCCGTTGCCGATCACATGTGCGGCGACGCGCTCGGCAACCGCCACGACCCTGCCGTTCACCACGAGCACGCGATGGTCCCGCCCCGCGGAATGGGTCTCGACGATCACGGAGTGGCCCACGGCGCTCGCGGCGTCCCACGCGTCTCGTACTGCCGCTGCGGTCTCGAGGCAGCCGGAGATGCCGCGCCCCTGATTGCCGTCCCGCGGCTTCAGGATCACGGGATAGCCGATCTCGTCCGCGGCTGCCACCGCTTCGTCCACCGTCGAGGCGAGCCTGCCCGCCGGGACCGAGAGCCCGATGTTCCCCAGGATCCGCTTCGTGAGGTCCTTGTCCTGCGCGATCTCGACGCCGATGATGCTCGTCTGGTCGCTCATGGTGGCCTTGAGCCGCCGGAGATGCCTGCCGATGCCCAGCTGAATGAACGAGCCGGTGTTGAGGCGGCGGACCGGAATGCCCCGGCGGCGGGCTTCTTCGACGATCGCCGCCGTGGACGGACCGAGCCGGAGCGACGCATGCAGCGCACGCAGCTTCTCGACGACGGGGCGCATGTCGGGCGTCTCGCCGCCGATGCACGCGCGGATCGCCGCGACGGCCTCGCGCATGGCCTCGAGGCCGACTTCCTCGTGTTCGTACTCGACGATGACGCGCCAGACACCCGGATCGCCGCCCCGCACTACGCGACCGAAGCGCACCTCGCTCCCCGCGACTCCCTGCAGGTCCAGGGCGACGTGCTCGAGGATGTGCGGCCACTCGGTGCCTTCACGCAGGCGGCGCACGAAACCGCCGGGCGCGCCGACGGAGCAGGGGTGGTCGTGCAGCGTCGGGAGCGCCTCGACCAGCCGGTCGGCGAATCCGGGGAGGTCGGCGCTGTCGACGCCGCTGAGCGCGCCCGGCACGACGTCACACGCGATGACGGGATCGAGGCTCCACGCGTTGGGACCGCGCAGGGGCCGGAGCCGCTGGATCTCCAGCGAGCCGGCGTGAACCGGAATATCGGTCTGCAGCATGGGAATCAGGGCCTGGGACGACCGTTCTCCGCGGACGACGCGAAGTTGTGAGTCGGGCGACGGCTCGCGAGGCTGAGCTCGTCGCCCTGGCTGAGGACATGCAGGCGCACGTCGAAGATCGAGAGGGTTCGTTCGGGGGACTCTTCGGCGACGTTCGTGTAGGTCACCTCGCGCGCATCCGCCACGTAGACCGCACCGGACCCGAGCACGGACAGCGTGCGCTCCTGGTCCACGATCACCGCCGTGTCCTCATCGATGCCGAGACCGAGGAGCCGCGGGTTCTGCGCGACTGCGCCGAGAAGGCGCCCGATGCGCCCGCGCTCGGCGAAGTGCTGGTCGATGAGCACATCCCGGATGAAGCCGAGTCCCGGCGCCATCAGCAGGTTGGTGGCGATCCGGTGCGACGACTCGCCTTCGCCGGACACGAGCATGGTATCGGCGAGCACGGACGCACCGGCGGACGTGCCGGCCACCGTGCCGCCGCTCCGGTAGAAGCGTTCGACGGCGGAGCAGAGCATGGTTCCGGCAAAGCGAGTGGTGATCTTGAGCTGTCCGCCGCCCGTGAAGAAGACCACGCGGACCTCATCGAGGAGGCCGTCCGCCGGCCTCGTGAGCAGGTCTTCGCGCGCGTCGATGTCCAGGTGCGCGACCCGGCGCACACCGAGCCGCGTGAACGCCTTCCGGTAATCCTTCCAGACTGCTTCCGGCCTCATCGCTCGCCACGGTGCAGACGAGGAGCTGGCCGCCGTCCGCCTGCCGGGCCACTTCCTGGAGGATGATGGAATCCGCATCCTTCTCCTCATGACCGCCGATGACGACGAGCCTGCCGCGCGT
Source organism: Gemmatimonadales bacterium (assembly GCA_036741715.1). Taxonomy (GTDB): domain Bacteria; phylum Gemmatimonadota; class Gemmatimonadetes; order Gemmatimonadales; family GWC2-71-9; genus CAMLLJ01. The sequence goes on along the minus strand of DAINRR010000028.1, from coordinate 24,576 downwards.
GGGCGTGCGACCTTCGGCGGGGGACGCGATGGCCGGCTTCCTGCCCGGGCGCCTGGCTTTGGATCCCATGCGGCTCCACTCTCCGGTTGCTTTCGTCGCATTCCTGACGACCGTCGTGCGAAGGCTTCGCAGTGCCCCCGGTCGGGAGGAGCAACGGTGTCATCCGGAACGGGGTGCCGCGGTGACGCAGCACCCATTCGAGTCAACGAAGGACGGGGTCCGGCGGGCTGGAGCGTGCGCTCGATCGGAGGAGGGCTTCGAGGCGTTCGGCGATCTCCCACTGCCGGCGACTCAGGTCGCGCAGGAGCGATCGGCGCCCGCGCAGGAGGAACCAGCGCCGCGCATCGAGCCATGCCGCGCGCCAGTGTTCGCGAATCCACAGCCCGGCCGCCCCCAGGGCCGGGGCGCCGACAGCGACGAGGATGGCCGTCAGCGCGCCGTCCCACATCGCGGCGGCCGCGACGAGCATCACGAGCCAGATCGCGTAGAGGAGCACGCCGCCGACCAGGCGGTAGGTGGCCCGGATGTCGCGCGTGCCGGGGAGGCGGTCGGTCACGAGACCGGTGAGCCGATACGGTGGCCACCAGAGAATCCACCCCGCGACCCCGACGACGACGACCGGCAACAGGACGAGGGGAATCCGTCGCAGCGACCAGCGCAGCGCGTTCCCTGCCGAGAGGTCGGCGTGCAGATCGCCGGGCGCCAGGCCGAGTCGCTCGAGCGACCGGCAATGCCGGACGACGGATGCGACGAGCGGCGCCCAGCGCACGTGCGGGTCGCGCCGGATCTCGCGCAGGAGCTCGCTCGCGATCCGGATTCGCGCGACGCGCGTCGCCGCATCCTTCGGCGCGCCTCGTTCCGCCGCCCACACCTCCTCGGCGCATTCGACGAGCGGCGCATCCTCCCACGCCTCCAGATTCACCGTGACGCTCCTGAGCCCATCCTCCATCCGGGTCGTCAGCGCCCGCACGGCCTCCTGGTCTGCGGCGCCCCGGGCCGCGAGGTCGCTCCACGCAATCGGTTCGCCGATGATCACGTGCGCCTCGGAGCGGAACGACGGCTTGTCCCGCAGCACGATGCCGATCGGAACGACCGAGACGGGGGCGTCGGCCGCTGCCGCCGCGCCGAGCGCGATGCGCGCGGCCCCGGTCTTGAGCGCGGAGAGTGACGGCGCGTCGTGGCTGATCCCTTCGGGAAAGAGCGCGATCGCGCCGCCACCGCGCAGCACGGCCTCAGCCTCGCGCAGCGAATCGGTGTTGCGCTCCATCTGCGCCTGATCGTCCTGCCGGCGATAGACGGGGATGGTTCCCAGGGCCCTGAAGAACCAGCCGATGCGCCGGTCCTCGACCAGCGGCGCCTTCGCGAGGTAGCGCACCGGGCGGCGCGCGGCGGCACTCACGAGCAGTGGGTCGATGAGGCCGTTCGGATGATTGGCGACGACGAGGAGCGGCCCCGCGGGGAGCGGGGCACCGGCGATCGTGGTGCGATAATAGACCCCGGCCGCCACGCGGGCGATCGGCCCGAGCCATGGAAGTAGCCACATGCCTCTACGATAGCCTCTGCCCGGCCGGCCGGAAGTGGGAGGCCTAACCCTTCATGAGCTCGTCGAACGTGGCCCGGAGCGCCGCGATCTGCGCCGCGGGGGGCGCCTTCCCGAGTCGCTCCATGCCGCGCGCATCGGCATCGTAGAGGTCGGGCCGGAAATGCACTTCGCCATCGCGCGCGAACGCGGTGAGATAGAGGATGTACACCGGAATGGGGCGCTTGAGCACCACCTGGCGTTGCTCCTCCGCGTTCATCGCCGCCTCGATCCGCTCCGGCGTCCATTCCTCCATCCCCTGGAGCACGTACTCGGCGAACTTGTCCGGATGCTCGAGCCGGATGCAGCCGTGGCTCAGCGCGCGCCGAGTCCGCTGGAAGAGATGATCGCCAGGCGTGTCGTGCATGTAGATGTCGAATCGGTTGGGGAAGAGGAACTTCACCAGCCCGAGCGCGTTCTGTGGACCCGGCTTCTGCCGGATCAGGTAGGGGAAGTTGGTGCTGTCGAGATCGCCCCAGTCCACCGAGCCGGGATCGACGGGCTCGGATCCTTTCACGGGGACCACCTCGTACTCGTTGCGCGCGAGGTACGACTCGTTCTTCTGCACCAGCGGCAGGATCTCCTCCAGTGCGATGCTCGACGGAACGTTCCAGTATGGGCGGAAGACCACCTGGTTCATCGTATCGGCGAAGACGGGCGTCGTTCCGTCGTACTCGTCGCCGACGATCACGCGCATCGTCAGGACTTCGCGCCCCTCATCGTAGGCGTGAAGCTGGAAATCCGGGATGTTGACCGCCACGTACCGCGTGCCGAATTCATTGGGCAGCCAGCGCAGCCGCTCGAGGTTGAGCTCGATCTGCCGGATGCGCCGGTCCACCGGCACTTTCATCGCCGCAACGAGCGCCTTGTCCGCCCCCTTGCCCGGCTCGAGACCGAAGCGCCGCCTGAATCGCTCGACGCCTGCGGCGACCTTCCCGTCATAGGTCGTGAGCGATACGGCCGATGAATCGAGATCGCCTTCCATGACCAGCCGTCGCACGATTGCCGCAACGGTCGCACCGCTGTCGCCCTCGGCGACGGGAGCCGATACGTCCGGAAAGCCGCCCTGTGCCGCAATTGCAGCGTAGCGCGCGCGTGCTTCCAGGAGTGTCCGGTAATCGGGCTGCCTCGGGAGAAATTCGGCGAGCGCCTTCTCGACATCCTCCGCGGCCGCCGCCTCACGGAGCGTGCTGTCCACGCTCGCGCGCCGTGTGCGGATGAACCAGTCCTGATTCACGCGCGACGGGTCGAGCCGGCCAGACAGCAGATGGCGGCCATAGTCGACATAGAGCGCCGTGAGCCGGAGGTCGAGCTCGGCGAGCTCGGGGGCCGTCGTCTTACCGTCCTTGTACGCCCGCTGCAGTGCCTTGCCCAAGCCATCGAGATCGTATTCGGCCGTCCGCAGTCCCTGGTCCTCGGCGGCCGCGACCGCCTCGACGAGCGCGCGCGCTCGCTTCTTCGGCGCGCCCCCCTCCACCCACAGTGGATCGCCGCCGGCGTCCGCATAGATCTCGCGCGACACCTTCCAGAAGGACGTCTCGACGTATTCCGGTGGGGTGGAGTCGGCCAGCTCGACTGCCAATGCGGCATGAATCTCCTCCCGCGAGATCCCTCCGCACCCTCCGACAGCGGCGAGCGCGCTCAGGAGCAACGGCTGGAGCAGACGGCGCATGGATCCCCCTACGTCGTTGGCATGAATGGACTTCCAAATGAAAACCCGGACGAGCCAAGTGTACGGCCCGCCCGGGTCTGACGCGGTGGGGACGGTCACATGCGGGTGGCTTCGATGGCGAGTGTGATCTCGACCTCATCGCCGAGGAGAACCCCGCCACCCTCGACCGCGCGGTTCCAGACGATTCCGTAATCCATCCGGTTGAGCTTCCCGGTGGCACTGAAGCCGATCCGCTCGCGCTCGGTGCCGGCGCCCATGCGGCCGAGGAATTCGCCGGTCAGGACTACGGGCCTGGTGACTCCCTTCATCGTGAGGTCGCCGGTCACGGTGATCCGGCTTCCGTCCACTTCGACCTTGGTGCTCTTGAAGGTGATGGTGGGGTGATTCGCCACGTCGAAGAAGTTCTCCGACCGGAGATCCGCGTCCCGCCGCTCGTGCCGCGTATCGATGCTCGCGGCCTGGATCGTGACGTCGACCGAGCCGGTGGACCAGTCCGCCGGATCGGCGGTGAGCGTCCCGGCCCATTCGCGGAAGGTCCCGTTCGCGCGGCTCATCAGGTGGCGGATACGGAACGACAGTTCCGAGTGCCCCACGTCGATCCGGTACGTGGCGGTATCGGCCGGAGCCGGGAGCGCGCTCATGGCGAGGGTGCCGGGTCCCGGCACAGGTCCGGAAACGGTCAGTGTCAGCAACGTCAGGAACGACAGCATCGTGCCTCCGAAGTAATGAATGCGCGCCCAGCGCGCGCCAGAAGAATAGTACGGGCGGCGGGGGAGAAACGTTGCGGCTATTTTCGTCGCATGTCCCTCGATGCCGCCGCCTGACGGTGCGGAGCCCCCGACGTCTGCTGCAGGCCGCGGCCCCCCTGATCGTCCTCATCGCGATGCCCGGGGCGGTCTTCGAGCTCGACCGCTACCTCGTGCCGAAGGAGCTGGTGCTCCACGTCGCGGCCTTCGGTGCTGCGCTGCTGGCCCTCCGGCACGCGCGCCGCATGCCTGTCGCTGCCGTGGATCTCGCCCTGGGCGGCTTCGCCGTCCTGAGCATCGTCTCCGCCGCGTTCGCGACGAATCCCTGGCTCGCCACGCGCGCAACCGGGGTCACCCTCGCGGGCTTCGTACTCTTCTGGACGACCCGCGCCATCGCGCGCGCGGGATTCTCCCGGCCGCTCCTCGCGATGCTGGCCTTTGCCACCGTCCTCGGCGCCGCCACCGGATTGCTGCAGGCCTACGGCGTCGAGCTTCCGTTCGCGTCGCCACGCCGCGCGCCGGGCGGGTCCTTCGGCAACCGGAACTTCATGGCGCACCTCACCGCCATCGGCCTTCCGCTGCTCGCCTTCCTCACGATCGAATCGCGCTCGCGCGGTGCGTCGATCCTCGGTCCGCTCGGAATTGCGATCGCCGCGGCCGCCCTCCTCCTTTCGCGCTCGCGCGCCGCCTGGCTGGCCGTGGCGGCCGGCCTCGCGATCTTCCTGATCGAAGGCATCCTCGTCAGCGGACTCTGGCGCGATCCCCGGATCCGCCGGCGTATCGCTGCGGCGTTCGGCGCGGCGGCCGTCGGGCTGGTGCTGGCACTCGCGGTTCCGAATACGCTAGAGTGGCGCTCGGAATCTCCGTATCTCGAATCGCTCGCCCGCGTCGCGAACTTTCGCGAGGGAAGCGGCCGGGGACGCGTGATCCAGTACGAGAATTCGCTCCGGATGGCGCGGGACAATCCGATGCTGGGCGTCGGCCCGGGGAACTGGCCGGTCGAATACCCGCGTTACACCACGCCAGGCGATCCCGCCTACGACGCCGGCGACCCGATTCCCACGAATCCCTGGCCGAGCAGCGACTGGGTCGCGATGATAGCGGAGCGCGGCATACCGGCTACGCTCCTCTTCTTCGCTGCCGGCGCGGCAATGGCCCTTGTCGGTTGGCGGCGCTCACGCCAGGAGGGCCGAACGACGGAAGGACTCAGCGGCCTCGCCATGATCGCGACGATCGTGGTCACGGGAGTCGTCGGGGCCTTCGATGCCGTCCTGCTCCTCGCCGCACCGGGCTTCTTCGTGTGGGCAATTCTGGGCTCGCTCCATCCCGTCCCGCGCGAGATCGCAGGAATCGGGCGGCCCTCCGCGCAGCGCGCGATCGGCGTGCTGATCGCCCTGCTGGGCGTAGTATGCGCCGGGTACGCCGCCGCACAGAGCGCGAGCATCGCCGTGACGGGCGACGGAGCCTCCTCGACCCGGCTCGGATGGGCCTCGACGCTCGACCCGGGGAGCTTCCGGCTCCAGATCCTCCTCGCCCGGCAGTCGCGGAACTGCGCCCAGGCGAGGCGGCATGCCGACCGGGCTTTCCGGCTGGCGCCGAATCACGCCGAGCCGCGGCGGATCCTCCGACGGTGCGGGATACGCGTCGGGCAGGTGGAGCGGGCGGGATGAGCGGCCGACACCCATGAACGAAGGCGAGCCGCGGACCATCCCGCGACTCGCCTCGTCCACGCGGACGCTGCTGCGACGGCTACTTCCGCCCGCGAGCCTGCGAAGAGCTCGACTCGCTCTCCATCTGCTGGTTCCCCTGCGAACTTTCCTGCCTGTTCACCCGCAACTGATTGTGCACTTCCGTCACGCCGGAACACTGCTCGACGCAGTCCTCCGCCATCCGCTTCGCGTGACGGCTTTCCACCGAGCCCGTCAATGTCACTTCTCCATTCTCGACGCGCACTTCGATCTCGCTCGCGTCGATCCCCGGATGCCGCGTGAGCTCTTCGTTCACATCCTCCCGGACCCGGTCGTCGGAGCGGCGATAGCCTTTCGGCCCGCGCCCGGCGTAGCCCATCTGCCGGCCGCTCTCGTACCCATGGCCGTATTCGCTTCCGAACCCGCTTCCCGCTCCCTGCTGGCCATAGCCACTTCCTGATCGACCGCTCTGGCCGAATCGCTCGCCGTAATCCTGACCCTGCGAGTAACTCCCCTGGCCGAAGTTCCGACCCTGATCCGAGGCGCTCTGGCCGAAGCTGCCAGACCCATGCCCCCCCGTACCCCAGACGTCACCGCGCCCCTGCCCGCTCTGTTCACGTCCGTACTCCCGCCCGATATCGGCGCCGTGCTCCTGCTGCGCGCCGCCGGTTCCGAAACCCCGACCACGTACGCCACTGCCGCCATACTGCTGGTCCTGCCACCTGTCCTGTCCGCTGCCCCCCTGAAATCCACTGCCCTGCTGCCCCATGCCGCGACCATAGCCGCCACCTGCGTATCGCTGCTGGCCAGTCGATTCCTGGCCCTCGTTCATGCCGCCGTACTGCTCCTCGCGATCGGACTGCCTGGAGGCGTCCCGCTCACGATCTCTGTCTCGTGCCATCGTCTTCCTCCCTTCGCTCATTCCCCTGCAGCACCGCCGAAGGTCGGCACCTTCAGCGCGCGCATGCTCGATGTGCGACAGCATACCCCCCGGTCCACGTGCATACGGTGAGGGTGGTCACAGGTATCGCGGTGTACCATGGCTCTCGCATTCCACCGATCCGCTGCGCACGTCGCATGGCGCGCAACCCTTCGCAGCGCTGCTCGAGGCAAAGGCACGACTGTTGCGCCGTCGAGCGCAGTTCCCTCCTTACATCGCACCCCGGAGACCGCATGGCCGACCCGGCCGCGCCACTCGACGCCCCGCGCCGCTCGAGGACGATTCTCGTCGTCGATGCGGACGAAGCCGTTCGTACCTCGCTCTGCCGGACGCTTCGCGAAAGCGGCTATGCCGCGGTCCCCGCGCGTGACGCTGCCGAGGCACAATGGTGCGCCGGACACCCCATCACGCGTCCGGACCTCGTGCTGGTGGATGCGGCACATCCGCATGGCGACGCATGGCACTTCGGGGCCTCGCTCGAGGCGCTGCGACCGTACGTGCCGGTCATCGCGATGGCGGACTTCGCCCGGGAGGAAGGCGTCAAGCGGGGGCTGATCGACCTGCGCACGCCATTCCTGCGGAAGCCCGTCTGTCCGAGCATCCTGGTCCGCACCGTAGGGTCGGTGCTGAGCAGCTGGCGCGCCCGGCCCCTCGCCTAGACTCTCTTCGACGGCGAGATCAGGTACCCGTTTCGACCGGCAGGTCCGCCCGCGCCCCCCATTCCGCCCAGGAGCCATCGTAGAGCGCCGTCTCGTCGTGGTCGAGCAGGTAGAGCGCGTGCACGAGCGCGGCGGCGGTGACGCCGGAGCCGCAGGTGGCGACGATCGGTGAATGCAGGTCGATGCCGGCACGGGCGAACCGTGCCGTCAGCTCCGCCGGCGGGAGCATCACGCCGTCCGCATCCACCAGCTCGGTGAACGGGAGATTCCGGCTCTCCGGGATGTGTCCACCGCGCAGACCAGGCCGGGGCTCGGGCTCCCTGCCGGCGAAGCGACCTGCCGAGCGAGCGTCGACGAGCTGTTCCCGCCGATGCGAGATGTTGCCGCGGAGCGCTTCCGCATTGCGCACCCGAGACTGATCGAGCGTCGCCCTGAAGGTCCCGCGCGGCAGCCTCACCTCCCCGCTTTCGACCGGCCGTCCTTCCCTGAGCCATTTGCCGAATCCGCCGTCGAGCACCGCGACGCGCGCATGACCCATGACGCGGAACATCCACCACGCGCGCGGGGCCGTCATGTTCTTTCCGGACGTGTCGTACACGACGATCGTGTCGGTGCTCGAAAGCCCGAGCGAGGCCATCCGCTCGGCGAACGCGTCGGATGTCGGCAGCATGTGCGGAAGGGAACTTCCTGAATCGGAGGTGCGCTCGAGGTCGAAGAAGGCCGCACCGGGAATATGTGACTCGACGTATTCCGCGTGCGGATCCCGCTCCGCGGCAGGCAGGTGCCACGAAGCATCGACCGGACGGATCCCGGGCTCGCCGAGGTGGTCGGCGAGCCACTGCGTCGACACGAGCGCGTTTCCGTCGCTCATCGGCTGCGCATGGCACGGACCCCGGCCGCCACCGCGAGACCGATCCCGGCGGCGGCGAGTGCGGTGCGCGTCGGGTGAAGTGCCGCCGAGGTATAGAGACTCCGCTCGAGCACCGGGCCGGGATATCGGCCGCGCTCGCGCGCAGTCGGGTCCGCGGGTCCGTAGAGATTGTCACCCGCGCGCCGGGCCGGCCGATCCGACTTCTGGGCCTCGAACATCGTGCGCTCCATGACCCGCTCGGACAGGCGGGGCGCCGCCCCTGCGGCTGCGATCATGGCGCGAGGGCCGCCACCGACGACGATCTCCCGCACTGGCCGTTCGGCGCACGTGAGGATCGCGCGCGCCACGGCCTCAGGCGCATACACGGGGGGCGGCGGGGTCGGGGCCCGCTCCATGTAGTTCCGCGCATGCTCGTAGTACGGGGTATCGATCGCTCCCGGCTTGACGAGCGTCACCGAAACGGGTGCGCCGTCCTTCTCCAGCTCCATGCGGAGCGTCGCGGTGTACGCCTTGACCGCGTGCTTGGACGCGCTGTACACACCCTGCAGCGGGATGGCGACGTCGGACAGCATGCTCCCGATGTTGATCAGCGCGCCACCGCGGCCGCGCAGCTCCGGCAGCGCCGCCCGCGCCCCGTGCACGACGCCCCAGAAATTGGTGTCGAACAGCTTCCGCTTGTCCTGGAGCGGAATCTCGTCCAGGCGCCCATAGATCGCCGCCGCGGCGCAGTTCACCCAGGTATCGAAGCGCCCGAACTCCTCACGGGCCCGGTCCGCCACGCGAACCATGTCGTCCGGATCGCCGACGTCCGCGACGATCGTGATTCCCGCGCCACCATCCTCGCGCACCCGGGCGAGCGCCCGTTCGAGCGCTTCGGCCCCGCGCGCGACGAGCACCACACGCGCCCCGCGGCGGCCGGCCATGCGCGCCGTCGCGAGCCCGATGCCGCTCGACGCGCCGGTGATGACGATGACCTGATCCTCGATCTTCTTCAGCTTCACGTGCATGCGTCCTCCTTTACCCGCCCGCGCGGTGGCGGGCCATATGAGCAACCCCCGGTGCGACGGCGCCGGGGGTCGGACGATGCGCCGTGCGGCGCCGCGATGTCGTGACGCCGGTCACCCGCCCGGATTCGCCTTTTCGAACTCGCGCATGAACGCCACCAGTGCCTCGCACCCCGACTTCGGCATGGCGTTGTAGATGCTGGCGCGGATCCCCCCGATGGCGCGATGGCCCTTGAGCCCCTCGAAGCCGCGGCGGGCCGCTTCGGCGAGGAAGGTCTTCTCTTCCTCCTCGGACCCCGCACGGAAGCAGACGTTCATGCGCGAGCGGGCCTCGGCATCGGCGGTTCCGCGGAAGACCCGGCTCTGATCGAGGTAATCGTAGATGATGCGCGCCTTCTCCTCGTTGATCCTCGCCATCGCGGCCAGGCCGCCCTGCTCGCGAATCCAGCGGAAGACCTGCCCCATCATGTAGACCCCGAAGGTCGGCGGCGTGTTGTACAGCGACTTCTCCTTCGAGAAGGTGCGGTACTGCAGCATCGTGGGGAGCGTCTTCGGCCCCTTCTCGACGAGATCCTTGCGGATGATGACGAGCGTGACACCCGAGGGCCCGAGGTTCTTCTGGGCGCCCGCGTAGATGAGCCCATACCGGGACACGTCGATGGGGCGGCTGAAGATGTCGCTCGACGCGTCGCAGATGAGCGGCACGCCGGCGGGCGGGACCGGCTCGGAACGCCACTGCGTTCCGTAGATCGTGTTGTTCGAGGTGAAATGCACGTAGACCGGATTCTCCGAGAACCGGATCGCATCCGGAGACGGGATGTAGCAGTGATTCCGGTCCTTGCTCGAGGCGGCCTCGTGCACCTTGCCGAAGATCGCGGCTTCCTTCACGGCCTTTTCCGACCAGACCCCGGTCACGAGGTAGTCCGCCGTGGCGCCCGGCGGCAGAAGATTCATCGGCACCATGGCGAACTGAAGCGACGCGCCGCCCTGCAGGAAGAGGACGTCGTACTCGTCGCCGATGGAGGCGAGCTCCCGGCATTCCTTCTCGGCCTCCGCGATGACACTGTCGAAGACCTTGCCCCGGTGGCTGTGCTCGGCGATGCCGATCCCGCTCGACGCCACGTTCCAGAGGTCCCGCTGGGCCGCGACGAGCACGGATTCGGGCAGCACGCCGGGTCCGGCGCCGAAGTTGAAGATGCGGTCGCTCATGGGGCAGCCCTGTCGATGGCGGTGAGGTCCACGCTGATGATGTCCGAATTGCCGTCGCGGATGGCGGCGAGCGCCTGCTCATCGGGTCGCGAGCTCAGGTGCACCCGTGCGAGCGTCGCCTTGGCGCCATGGTAGATGATGTTCTCGACCTCTTCCACGTTGACGCCACGGTCCGCCAGCTCCCGGAACACGTGCGCCAGGACGCCCGGACGGTTCTGATGCCGCACGGCGAGCACGTGCGTCGCCGTGCTCTTCGCGAGGCGGTTGACGCAGTTCGGCACGCCGCCGCGCTCGGAATACTCCTGGACGATTCGCAGCACTTCGTGCGCGATGGCCGTCTGCGCCTGCTCGGTGGAGGCACCCACATGATGGGTCACGTAGACGCCGGGCTCCTTCACGATGGCGCTCGTGACCTCGCCGGTGCCTCCCGCGGGCTCGTTCTGGAAGACGTCGAGGCCGGCGCGGATCCCGCGCGTGCGCACCGCCTCCGCGAGCGCCGCCTCGTCGACGACCGAGCCGCGCGACGTGTTCACGAGGTAGGCGCCGGGGCGCATCGAGCCGAGGAACTCGGCATCCACCAGGTGCTTCGTCTCGGACGTCGCGGCGACATTGACGGAGACCACGTCGCTCACCCGTGCCACCTCGAGGGGCGACTCGCAGTAGGTGACGCCCAGCTGTTCGGCACTCTCGATGGTGAGATTCCGGGACCAGGCGGCCACGTGCATCCCGAAGGCGCGGGCGCGCACCGCGATCTCCCGGCCGATCTGGCCGAGCCCGACGATCCCGAGCGTCCGGCCATGCAGCCCGCGGGCCTTCGAGTATTCCGCCTTGTTCCACTTTCCCGCGCGGATGTCGGCCACCTGGTCGGGAATGCGGCGATCGCACGAAAGGATGAGCCCCATGACGAGCTCGGCGACGGCCACCGAATTCCGTCCCGGACAGTTGGATACGAAGATCCCGCGGGCCGAGGCCGCGGGCACGTCGATCGTATCGATGCCGGCCCCCGCCCGGATCACCAGCCCGAGGCTCTTCCCGGCGTGCAGCGCCGCCGCCGTGACCTCCGTGCTCCGGACGATGAGGATATTGGGGTCATCGTCCTGGAGCGCCTGGGGCAGATCGTCCGCGGCGAGGTCCGGCTTCGATACGACGGTAGCGCCGAGCTCCTTGAGCCCGTCGATGCCCACCTTCTCGAACTTGTCCGCGATGAGAACCTTCATTTCGGTACGCAACTCCTGATGATCGTGGGCCGGCGACGCGCGTCCCGTCTAGTCCAGCGTGTGCACGAAGAGGCCGCTCCGGAGCTTCGGCTCGAACCAGGTGCTCTTCGGCGGCATGATGAGCCCGGCATCGGAGACCGCCATCAGCTGCTCGAGCGTCGTGGGGTACATCGCGAAGCCGATCGCCATCTCCCGCGATGTCACGCGTCGCTCGAGCTCCGCCGTTCCACGGATCCCCCCCACGAAGTCGATGCGTGCATCCATCCGCGGGTCCCCGACCCCGAGGATCGGCGTGAGGACGCGATCCTGAAGGAGGCTCACATCGAGCGAGCCGATCGGATCGCCCCGGTCGATGCTCTCCGGAGTGAACGTGAGGCGATACCAGCGCCCGCCGAGAAAAATGCCGATGCTTCCCGGAGCCTCGGGCGCCGGCTGAGCCGTCTCCGCGAGCGTGCCGAGCGCGCGGAGCTCGTCGAGCACTTCGGCCGCGGACTTGCCGTTGAGATCGCGCACCAGGCGGTTGTATGGCAGGATCTTGAGCTGCTCGGCCGGAAAGAGCACGGCGAGGAACCAGTTGTACTCCTCGTTCCCATGCGACGTGCCTGCCTTTGCCCGGAGCTCCCGCCCCGCGCGCCAGGCACTCGCCGAGCGATGATGGCCGTCGGCCACGTAGGCGTGCTGAATCGTCCCGAATTCCTCGATCCACGGGTGTGCATCCGTGATGCGCCAGACGACGTGGCGCACCCCGTCGGACGCCGTGAAGTCATACAGCGGCTCCGACTGCATCACCCGGTCGGCGAGCCGGTCGACCTCCGCCCGGCCGCGGTACGTGAGGAACACCGGCTCTGCATTTGCGTTGAGCTCCAGCACGTGGCGCGTGCGGTCGTCTTCCTTGTCCTTGCGTGTCTTCTCGTGCTTGCGGATGACGTCGTGCTCGTAGTCGTCGATGTGTACGCACCCGACGACGCCGGTCTGCGCGCGACCGTCCATCACCTGTCTATAAAGGAAAAGGGACGGCTCGGCGTCGCGCACGAGCGTGCCGTCCCGCTCGAGCCGCCTGAGAGCGTCGCGCGCGCTCCTGTACACGCGGTCGTCGTGCGGGTCGGTGCCGGCGGGCAGGTCGATGTCGGAGCGGCCGACGTGCAGGAAGCTGTGCGGATTTCCCCGGGCCAGCGCCGCCGCCTCATCCCGACTCACGACGTCGTAGGGAACGGAGGCCACCTGTTCGGCGAGCCGGGGGACCGGGCGCAGGGCCCGGAACGGATTCAGACGCATTTCACCGCTTTCGGGTGTCTACAGCGTGCGGGCGACGGGTCGCATCCTACTCGCGCCCGCGCCCGGTCGCAACATTCGAGGCAGCGAGACAAGAAAGTGCGCCGGTGCAGCCGGACCATATCCGGCTGCACCGGCGCCTTCGACCTGTCGGCCCCCTGCCTGAAATCAGACGCCGAGGAGGCGCCGCTCCGGCCCTTCGTACGCCGGGTCGCTCCAGCGGCGCCGTTCCGAGCCCTCGTAGGAAAAATCGCTCTCGATCGGCGTGATGTCCGCTTCGTTCTCGAGCGCCCAGCTGGGTCCCAGATCCGCACCGGCCCGGGTCAGGATGGTTCTCGCTTCGGGCTCCCTGCCGGACGCGTCGATCGTGACGAGCGTGCCCCCCGAGCGGAACCCGGCGTCGAAATGCTCGGCCTCCTCTCGCGACGCGCCGGCGCCGATGAGCGCGCCGATCAGTCCGCCGGTCAGTGCTCCGACACCGGCACCCGTCAGGGTGGAGGCGAGCAGCCCACCCACGACGATCGGCCCGAGGCCGGGGATGACGAGTGAGCCGAGCAGCCCCACGAGCCCCCCGACGACCCCGCCACTCACGGCACCGGTCTTGGCGCCTTCCACCGCCTCCGAACCGGTTTCATCGATCACGTCGGCCTCGACGGCGCGATCCTGCATCGCAATCCCGATGCGGCTCGGCTCGAAGCCTGCGGCCTGCAGTGCTCGAATCGCGCGGACGGCATCCTCACTGCTGCCGAACATCCCGAACACGCGGCCGGCCGTTCTGGAATCGCCGAAGCCCGATTCCTGGGCTCGATAGCCTGCCCGATCGTTGTCAGATGCCATTGTTCTTCCTCCGGGTTCCGTTCTGCGCCGCCGACGGCTTCGCGATCACGAAGCTAGGTCCATCGGCGGATCCCGGTGGTGAGCGCGCTCACGCATGCACGGGCTGTGCGCCTATTCTTCCTGATGCCCCGGCTCGATACGATCATCCGCCGCTTCCAGCAGGCCGACCGCGAGACCCGCCTCGAGACGTTGCTCGATTACGCGCGGAAACTCCCGCCCCTGCCGGCACGTCATGAGGAAGCCCGGGCCGCCGGGCTGAACCGCGTCCACGAGTGTCAGACCCCCGTCTTCCTCTGGGTGGACGCGGGAGAGGAACCCGGGGACATCGTCGAAATCCACGCGGACGTTCCGCGGGAGTCACCGACGGTGCGCGGGTTCGTTTCCCTCCTGATCCAGGGCCTCCAGGGCATGACGCGCGCGGAAGTTGCAGCGCTTCCGGCCGACCTGCTCGACCAGCTCCGCCTGGCCGAAACGATCGGCATGAACCGGACGCAGGGGCTTTCGGCGATCGTGACACGAATCAGGCGAGCGGCAGGGGGCTGACCGCGGTGCTTGCCGGCCCACCCGGTCAGCGCTAATCTCCTGCAGCAGCACTCCCTCAGAACAAGGCTCATCCCCGTTGACCGATCCCGCTCCGCTCGGCGTGCTCGAGCTGACCAGCCGCGGCGCCGGCTTTCTGCGCCGTGCCGACACCGGCTATCTCCCCGCCCCGACCGACGTGCACGTTCCCGACCGGCTCATCCGCTCCGCCCGGCTCCGGCCGGGGGACGAGATCAGCGGGAAGACGGCACCGGGAGGCCGCGGACGCAGCGCGTCGCTCACGAGCGTCGACTCGATCAACGGACGCGACCCGGCTTCGCTGGCACACCGGATCGATTTCGCGCGCCTGGGAGCGGTTCACCCGAACGAAATGCTCGCGCTCGCGTGTGACATCCGGCGCGGCGGGCAGCCCGACTTCACCAATCGCGTGATCGACCTCCTCTGTCCGTTCGGCAAGGGGCAGCGCGCGCTCGTCGTGGCGCCGGCCAAGGCCGGCAAGACCACGGTCCTGCAGAACATCGCGCAGGGCATCGCCACCAATTACCCGGCGGCGGCGCTCTTCATTCTCCTGGTCGACGAACGACCGGAAGAGGTGTTCGAGATGGAGGGCGCGGGCTTCGGCGAGGTGATCGCATCGAGCTTCGACCAGCCGGCCTCGAGCCACGTCGCGGTGGCGGAGCTGACGCTCGAGCGCGCGCGGCGGCGCGTGGAGCTGGGCGAGGACGTGGTGCTGGTCATGGATTCGCTCACGCGCCTCGCGCGCGCCTACAATACGGTCGAGCGCGGCACGGGGCGGACGTTGTCCGGGGGACTCGATGCCAACTCGCTCGAGAAGCCGAAGCGGTTCCTTGGCAGCGCGCGGCGGATCGACCCGGCGCAGGGCGGCGGCTCGCTCACGATCATCGCCACCGCGCTGGTCGACACGGGCAGCAAGATGGATCAGGTGATCTTCGAGGAGTTCAAGGGGACCGGCAACAGCGAGCTCGTCCTGAGCCGCGAGCTCGCCGAGCGGCGCGTCTTCCCGGCCGTCGACCTCGTCGCGAGCGCCACCCGCCGCGAGGAGCTGCTGCTGTCGCCGGAGGCCCTCGAGGCGTCGCACAGGGTCCGGGCCCGGATCGCCGGCATGACACCGCTCAACGCGATGAACGACCTGCTCACCGATCTCCGGCGCACGCAAAGCAACGACGAGCTCGTCCGCTCGCTCGCGGCGGTCGGGCCGAGGTAGCGCAGGCGCGATCGTGTACCGCATCCGGCTCCCATCGGGACGCGAAGCGGAGTTCGCCTCGATCGAGGAGCTCGCGCTCGCGCTGCAGCGGGGCGAGGTGAGCCGCGAGGCGCTGATCTACCATCGCCGGTCCGACGAGTGGGTGCCGATCGGGCAGCATCCGCGATTTCAGGGGAAGCTCGAGGCGGACAGGGCGGACGAGGCAGACGAGGCGGATGAGGCGAAAAGAATCCGCCTGCGCCCAGCGGACGAGACGGACGGGATGATCAGGGCGGACGCCATGCCCCGTCCTGCCGCACCCACCCCGATCGAGCCGAATCCCGAAGCGGATGAGGCCCCCGCGGCCGATGTTCCCGCTCCTGCCATCCCGCTGGAGGACCCATCGCCTCCTCCCGCGCCCGAGCAACAGGACTCGTCGCCCCCTCCCGCGCCAGAACCGCCTCCCATCACGGTCGAGCCGGTGGCGCCCACCCCCCTCCCGCCGCCGGCCGCAGTTCCGGACCGGGTGCCGATGCGCACGCATGCAGCGCCGCCGGTCGCATCGCCACCGGTCGCGTCGCAACCGGTCGGCTCGCAACCGGTCGCCCCGACGCCATACCCGGTTCGGGCACCCATGCCCCCGCCGCGGGCTCCTGCACCGCCGCCGCTCGCGCCGCGGCCTGCAACGGCCGACGCGACCCGGGTGTCGCCGAGACGGGACGAAGCGGATGGGCCGCGCCGGCCGGGTCTCCTTCGCCGGCTCTCTCGTCTCCTGTTCTTGGCGATTCTGGCGGGCGGTGCCTACCTGGCCTGGGTCCGGTGGGGCGACCGGCTGCTGGCCGGCCGGACAGGCTCGGCTCCGGGCTTCGAGGCCGCGCCACCCCCATCGACGCTCCTTCGGGAGCTGCCCGCCGATTCGGCGGCCGCTCCGGCAGCGGCACCAGCCGTTCGCGCCGCGCGGCCGGATCCGCGCGCCCCAGTGGCGGTCGACGAGCTGATTGCCCGGCACGGCGCCACATTCGCCGCGTCGCGCCGGCAGCTTTCGGCGGAGATGGAGACCGTCGGGTTCCCGAGCGTCTTCAGCCCGATTTCGTTCGCGAGCCCGCTCGGCGCGCGCGCGGCGCGGCGCCGGATCGCATCGGCGCTCAACGTGATCGGGCAGTTCCACCGCCGAAGCGTCCTGCTCGATCAGGCGTATGGGGATACGGCGAGCTTTCAGGCGAGCCGTGCGTGGAGCGCTGCCGACCGACAGCGGTGGGACAGCAGGCCGACGCTCAGGGAGCCCTATGCGTCGGCCGATCTGGCGGAGTCGCTGCTCGCGGATGCGGACAGCCTGCTCGCCATCCTCGGGAGCGCGCCGCAGTTCGAGCTTCGCGAGGACACCGTGGCCTTCGGCGATCCGGTGCGCGCGGCGGCGTACGACGCCCAGCGGCGGCGATTCCTCGAACGCATAGGGCCGCCAGTCGAGGATTTCGACCGGCGGCCCACTCTTTTCCTCGTGCGCCGGAGTCTGGATCCGGCGCGCCCGCCTGCACCGCTTCCCTAGGGAAGCGAGCGGTTCAGCTCCGGCCCTGGCGCTCCTTGCGCTTGCGGCGCTGCGCAGCAGCCGACTTGAGCTGGCGGGCGACGCTGGGCTTCGTGTAATACCGCTTCTGACGCAGCTCGCGGAGAATTCCCGAGCGCTGCATCTTCCGCTTGAAGGCCTTGATGGCCCACTCGATGCTGTCGTTTTCGGACAACCGGATTTCGATCATCGATCCGCCCATCATAGTGTTTGAAACAGTAGGGCCGCCTCGTGAGAGACGGCCCCGTTGTTACTGGGCCTGGTTCAGGCGCCCGTCTTGGTCACGTTCTCCGCCGCCGGGCCCTTCTGGCCCTGAACGATATCGAACTCGACGGTCTCGCCTTCGGCCAGCGACTTGAAGCCCTGACCCTGAATGGCCGAGTGATGCACGAAGCAATCCTTCTGTCCGCCGTCGGGGGTAATGAAACCAAAACCCTTGGCGTCGTTGAACCACTTCACCTTGCCGGTGGTACGCATTCGGTACTCCTGAGATTTGTGTTGTCGGAGTTCCGGTGATGCCGTACCTGCCGACGTTGGTGCGCGGTGTCTGCCCCCGCGCGGGCTCGGGCTAATTGGAAAGGGGACCCGACTTTGTACGCCAGGTCCCCTTGAGTCCGCTGGTGTAGCTCCGGAAGGTCACCCTTCCCGAACCCGATAAATATTGCGCTCCCCGCCCCTTTTGTCAACCAGCATGCTCGCCAAGCCCCTGCTGGTGCGGGATATCCACGGTCACGCGGGTGAGCTCCTGCCCGAATCGCGCGCGCACCCTGGCCAGAAGGGCGAGCGAGACCGCCGCGAGCCCTGCCACGAGGCCCCACCAGAGTCCCGTCGCCCCCTGATCGAGCCCGAACGCGAGCCAGAGGCTGATCGGGAGTCCCACGAGCCAGAACCCGACGAGACCGATGATCATGGGGTACCGAGTGTCGGCCACACCTCGGAGCACGCCGGCCGACACGACCTGCAACCCGTCGAAGACCTGAAAGACCCCGGCGAGCGGAATCAGGATGGCCGCCAGCGCGAGCACCGCCTCGTCGCGACTGTAGACCGAGGCGAGCAGCCTGGGCATGCCGAGGAAGATCGCCGCCGTGCACGCCATGAATGCCACGCCCACCACGAGGGCCGCGCGCGCAAAGCGCCGGGCGCGGGCGGGCTGGGCCTCACCGACCGCGCGCCCCACCAGGATCGTTCCCGCCGCCGAAACGCCGAGGGGAACCATGAAGGTGAGCGACGCCAGATTCAGCGCGATCTGGTGCGCCGCCACCGCGCTCGTCCCGAGGCGACCCATCAGGATTCCCACGACGCCGAACACACCGAACTCGAGCTGCATGTGCGCGCCGATCGGGATGCCGATACCCAGCATCCTCCCGAGAGGGGCGATCGCAAAGCTCTCCGGGAGCCACGGCCGGAGCGTCGGCCGGAGCTCGCGCCAGGCAAACCACAGGAGCAGGAGGAGCATGAGCCACCGCGCGATCGTCGTGGCCCACGCCGAACCGTTGACGCCGAGCGCGGGAAACCCGAGCAGTCCGTGGATCAGGACTGCATTCATCGCGACGTTCGCGACGTTCGCGATCGCGGTGACCCACACGATCGGCGCGATGCGTCCCATGGCCTGGAGCGTCTGCCGGAGAATGATGAAGGCGTAGAACGGGAAGACGCTGGGCACCTCCCGCACCACGTATCCCGCGGCGATCGGCACCACCTCGGCCGGCTGATCGAGTGCTGCGAGCACGGGGCCGGTGACGAAGAGGAGGAGGGAGACCGGGACGGAGAGCACGAGGGCGAGGAGGAGCCCGCGCTGGACCGCGCGCCGCACCGCGGGCTCGTCCCGGGCACCGATGCCCTGGGTGACGAGCGGATCGATCGCCATGAGGATGCCGATCCCGAAGACGGCGACGGCAAAGAACCACACGTTGCCGAGTGCCGTGCCCGCGAGCGCGGCGGCGGAGATCGCACCGACCATGATCGAGTCGACCACCCCCATGAGCATGAGGCCGACCTGCACGGCGACCACCGGAGCCGCGAGAGAGAGCAGCTCGCGCAGCTCGGCGCGGGTGGGAAGCGGGGCGGACATGGGGGGAGGAATCTAGAGGGGGATCGGGAGGCGCCGGAAGATCGTCCTGACGGTCGGTCAGTCGGGCGGGCCGTCCGCCGTCCTTCCTTCCGACCGTCCGACCGTCCGACCGTCCGACCGTCCGACCGTCCGACCGTCCGACTAGTATTGGCACAGATCTTGGACCGATTCCCATAACCTGCCAGAATAGCGACTATTGCCCGCGTGAAACGCGAGCGCGCCGGATTTCTGCAACGAACCTGCACTGAAGGGACGCCCGCGTGACTGCCGCCATCGAGCTCCAGCCGGACCCCATTCCGCAGCGTCCAGTTCTCCGCAAGACGTGGCGCCCCGCCCGGCAGATTGCCGTCGATCTCGGCACCGCCAACACGCTGATCCTCGTGAAGGGCGAGGGGGTCGTCCTCGACGAGCCGTCGGTCGTGGCCGTGGACGCGGAGACGGGTGCCATCCTCGGCGTGGGGCTCGATGCGAAGCGCATGCTGGGCCGCACGCCGGAGGGCATCCGCGCCATCCGCCCGATGAAGGACGGCGTCATCGCCGACTTCACGATCGCCGAGCAGATGCTGCGGCGCTTCCTGCGGCAGGTCCTCGATCGGCACCTCGTCCGCGTCAAGCCCACGATCCTCGTCTGCGTGCCGTCCACGATCACCGAGGTCGAGCGCCGAGCCGTACGCGATTCGGCGGACGCCGCGGGCGCCAAGCGACTCTTCATGGTATCCGAGCCGATGGCGGCCGCGATCGGCGCCGGGCTGCCGGTGGACTCGCCCACGGGAAGCATGATCGTGGACGTCGGGGGCGGCACCACCGATGTCGCGGTCATCGCCCTCTCCGGCATCGTCTGCGACGCCTCGATCCGCACCGCCGGCGACGAGCTGGACCAGGCGATCGTCCAGTTCATGCGCAAGACCTACAACGTCCTCATCGGCGAGCCGACGGCCGAGCAGATCAAGACCCAGATCGGGACCGCGCTCCCGCTCGACAACGAGCTCACGATGGCCGTGAAGGGCCGGGATCTCGTCTCCGGCCTTCCGCGCACCGTGATCGTGGACTCGTCCGGCGTGCGTGATGCGCTGCAGGAGTCGCTGCAGAAGATCGTGAACGCCGTGCGCCGGGCGCTCGAGGTGACGCCTCCCGAGCTCGCCAGCGACATCCTCGACCACGGGATCATGCTCACGGGTGGCGGGGCCCGCATTCGCCGGCTCGGCGACCTCATCACCTACGAAACGGGCCTTCCGGTGAAGATCGATCCCGATCCGCTGACCTGCGTGGTCCGCGGGACCGGGCTCATCCTGGACGACCTCGAGCGCTGGAAGAACGTGCTCAGCGTCTGAGGCAGGCCGCACGGGCCGGGTGCCTCCCCGGCTCCAGCTGACCTTCCGACGTGGCGGCGCGCACGGTCCTGGCGCGCCGTTCCTCTTATTATCCAGACATGAAGCTCGATCTCTCCGCGGCGCGCGCGCGTGTGGGTGCCGCGTCCCGTCGTGCCGGCGAAGCGCTCGCGCGCCTGCGTGCCGCCGCGTGGCGGCCGTTCGCCGATACCCGGCTCGCCGCGCCGCTCCGCTGGATCGGCCGGCGCTGGTACATCCCGGTCGCGATCGCCGTCGTCGGACTCGCGGGCCTCGCGATCGCCTATGCGGAGTCGTGCGGGTTCGCCGGCTGCCCTTCCACGGCATCCATCCAGGATTTCCGGCCGTCCGAAGGGAGCCGGGTGCTGGATCGTCGAGGGGTGTCGCTGGGCCGCCTGGAGTACGTCCGCCGCGTGAACGTCCCGCTGGACAGCGTACCGGAGCAGGTCCGCCAGGCGTTCCTCGCAGTGGAGGACCGGCGGTTCTTCCAGCACGACGGCATCGACTGGCGGGGCGTCTTCCGCGCCGCGCTCCGGAACGTGCGCGAGCTCGGCGTGGCGGAAGGGTTCAGCACGATCACCATGCAGGTGGTGCGGAATGCCTTCATTCCGGAGCTGGCCAACGAACGCTCCCTCCGGCGGAAGCTCATCGAGGTGTCGCTCGCCAAGCGGCTCGAGAAGAGCCTGAGCAAGGAGCAGATCCTCGAACTGTACCTCAACGTCATCTACCTGGGCAACGGCGTGTACGGCGTCGAGGCGGCGAGCCGCGATCTCTTCGGCAAGAGCGTCTCGCGGCTCTCCCTGACCGAGGCTGCCCTGCTCGCCGCGCTGCCCAAGGGGCCGTCGGCGTACAATCCACGACGGAACCCGGACCGCGCGCGCACGCGGCGGAACCTCGTCCTCTCGCTCATGGCGCGCGAGGGATACATCACGGCCGAGGCGCTCGCCCGGGCGCGGGAGGCGCCGCTCGAGCTGGAAAAGCGCGGGTGGTACCCGGAGGCGGACGCCACGCACGCGCTCGACCCGATCCGTGCCGCCGTGGATTCCGTCCTGGGTGACCGCGCCGACCAGCTCGGCGACGTGGTCGTACGGACCACGATCGACGCGCGCGCGCAGAAGGCGGCGGAGCAGGCCGTGCGCCGGCGCGCGGCGCAGATCGAACGCCAGGCGGAGAGCGCGCGCGGCCGGCGGGAAGCCGATGTCGAAGGCGCCATGGTGGCGCTGGATCCGGGGACGGGCGCCATCCGCGCCGTCGTCAGCGGGAACAGTTACGAGCGCGGCGGCTTCAATCGCGCCTTCAGTGCCCGCCGTCAACCGGGATCGGCATTCAAGCCCTTCGTCTACGCCGCCGGGCTCGCCTCCGGCCTCACACCGGCGGAGCAGCTCGAAGACCTCCCCGTCTCGGTCGAAACGGAAACGGGCGAGATGTGGGAGCCGGCCAATGACGGGGGCTCGTATGCGGGCCCCGTGACCATGCGCCGCGCGCTCCTGCTCTCCGCCAACTCGGCGACCGTGCGGCTTTCCGAGCGTCTCGGAAGGCAACGCACGATCGAGGTGGCGCGCCAGGCCGGGATCACGAGCCCGCTCGCCGACGTGCCGTCACTCGCGCTCGGGTCTTCGGAGGTCACGCCGCTCGAGCTGGTGGGGGCGTACGCCATCTTCGCGAACGGCGGCCGGCGGGTTCGGCCGTATCTGCTGGAGAGCATCGAAACACCGAACGGCAAGGTCATCTGGCGCGCCGATTCCTTTCCGACCTCACACGTACTCGACGAGGTCGAGGCCTTCCAGATGGCGTCGATGCTGCAGTCGGTCGTCGACAACGGAACGGCGTTCGAGATTCGCCGGCTCGGGATCCGGGGGCCGGTGGCGGGAAAGACCGGCACGACCAACGACGGCAATGATGTGTGGTTCGTCGGCTTCACGCCCAGCATCGTGGCGGGGTTTTGGTTCGGCTACGACGTGCCGCAGCCACTGGAATGGGGCGCCTCGGGTGGGCGGCTCGCTGCACCGGCGTGGGCGGAGTTCTACCGCGCGGGATGGAGCCAGCGGGAGGACGACAGCGAGGGCTGGGTACCGCCGGAGGGCGTCGTGGCGCGCACGATCGACGGGCAGACGGGCGACCTGGCCAACGAGCACTGCCCGATCACCTACCGGGAATGGTTCCGCCGCGGCACGGAGCCCACGCGCGTCTGTGACATCCACCAGGGCTCGCTCTGGGATGCCATCGAGGACTTCGGCGGACGGATCGGCGAGACCGTCAAGAAGATCTTCGGCTTCTGACCCGCAGCGGCGCCGATCGTGTCAGGCGGCGCCGAGGCGGCTGGTGAGATGCTCGCCGAACCAGTCGGCCGAGAGCCGGGCGATCTCCTCGAGCGCGCCGGGGCCATCGAAGGCGTGCGTCTCTCCCGGCAGCACATCGAGCTGGACGACGCCCGGCACCCGGCCCATCGCCTCCACGTTGGCCCGGACCGCCTTCAGGTCGGCGCCTCCCACGATGAGCAGCGTCGGCACCCGCAGCTGCGCCATTGCCTTGCCGGCGAGGTGAAGCCTGCCGCCGCGGGAGACGATCGCGCGCACCGCCGATGAGCGCTGCACGGCCGCCAGCACTGCCGCGGCCCCGGCGGTATTCGAGGCCGTGCACCCGATCGGCAGCGCCCGGAGGCGGGGCTCCGCGGCCGCCCAGTCCACCACGCCCACGAGCCGGTCGGCGAGCAGGGCCACGTCGAACTGAAGGTGCTCGGTCTGCGCGTCGATCGCGTGCTCATCAGGCACGAGCAGATCGACGAGCAGGGTGGCGAAGCGGGATCCGTGGAGGTGCTCGGCGACGTAGCGCGTGCGGGCGCTGTGACGGCTGCTCCCCGCGCCGTGCGCGAAGATGACGAGCCCGGCAGGATCCGCGGGGAGGAAGAGATCGCCGTCGAGTGCCAGGTTGGGGAGTGGAATGCGGACGTCGGAAGTGAGGCCGATGCCGAGTCCCGGCTGCCTGGTCAGTCGCATTGCAGGTCCTCGCAGTACTGAAGTGAAAAGCCAGCTCGAGCATCGAGCTGGCCATGCCTGCCTGATCAATAACCCCGCGCGCCGGCGGGGAATGTGCCCGATGTCACATCGGCGCTACTTTGCCCGCTCGAGATACTGGCCGCTTCGTGGATCCACGCGCACGCGCTCGCCCTCGCCGAGGAATTCGGGAACCTGCACGGTGACGCCGTTGCTCAGGCGTGCCGGCTTGCTGCTGGCCGTCTTCGTGGCGCCGCGCATGGCCGGTGATGTCTCGACGATATCGAGCTCGATCACGTTCGGCAGCTCGATCGCGATGGGCCGGCCGTCGAGCCAGTCGGCCTGGAAGCGCATCTCCGGCTCGAGCCATGGTCCCGCGTCGCCCACGATCTCGTCGTCGAGGGTGTACTGGTCGTACGTCTCGGCGTCCATGACGTGAAGGCCGTTCGCGTCGCGGTAGAGCACCTGCAGCTCCTTCGTATCGAGGCGTGCCGTCTCGACGAAGTCGGTGGCGCTGAAGCGATGGTCGAACGTGTTCCCGGCGACGAGATCGCGCAGGCGCACCTGCACGAAGGCTCGCAGGTTTCCCGGCGTGCGATGCGTGAAATCCGTGACCCGGCACGGCTTGCCTTCGAAGAGGATGACGTGGCCACGGCGGATGTCGGTTGCCTTCATGCCCTGCTGCTCCAGCGATGAATGAATCGGATGAGGCCACGCCCCGCGTGGCGGGGCAAGATAGGCAGGGGTGCCGAGCGCCGCTAGCTTGAGGGAAACCTTACGGAGCAGGCGATGAGCGGAACGACCGAGGAACAGCGCGTCGAAGGCGAAGGGCTGGTGCAACGGGTCAAGGAACTCGTGCGCGAAGGCAACGTGCGGCGGATCAAGGTCAAGAACGACGAGGGTCGGACGCTCCTGGAAATCCCCCTCACGGTCGGCGTCGTGGGCGTCGCCCTCATTCCGATCTGGGTCGCTCTCGGCGCGATCGCGGCGCTGGCGGCGGATTATACGCTCGAGATCGAACGCAAATGAACTGCGTGGATCTACTGCGCACACGAAAACACGAAAGGACGAAAGGGGGCGGTTGGCGGGTGGGCTCCCGATCGATGCTTGGGTATCGCGGTCGGCGCGGCGTTCCTCAGATCGCGAAAACGCGAAAGCGCGAAA
>DAINRR010000027.1:0-32971 GCA_036741715.1 Gemmatimonadales bacterium | reverse complement strand
CCGGAACCGGACGAAGGCGGTCATCTTGTGCGCGGCACGCTTCACGGCCTTCGCAATTCGCGCGAGGCGATGGACGTCACCGTCCGTGGCGAGGGCGAGGAGATGGCGCTCGCCGTGCGTCAGCCGCCAGAGCGCCCGATAGAGCAGGCCCCAGCGTGCATCATCGCGATGGCACGCGACGAGGGCAGCGAGGGCGAGGAACCGGCGCGACACGCGCGCGTTCACCGCATCGAGTGGAAGCTCGACGGGCCCCGCAGCCGGCCAGAGTGACTCGTCCCGGCCGTCGGACAGGAAGTACACCGAATCCGGCGTGACTTCCCGGGCGAGCGCCGAGCGGGCGGCGCGTCTCCAGCCGGCGTACGATCCGTCGAAGCGTACCACCTCCATGGATCAGAGTTCGCCGGTGCGCGCCGATACTGCGATGGCGAAGAGATCGAGCTGATCGCGCGACTCGATCCGCTGCCGGAGATCCACGGCGTCTCCGAGCCGGCCCGGGGTATGATCTGCGGTCACGACGAATGGCAGGGCCCGCCGGAGGGGTATGCCGAGGCGCTTGAGATCCGCCACGCGAACCCGGTGCCACCGGCGCATCGAGAGGATGCGCTTCACATTGCGGACGCCGATGCCGGGCACCCGGAGAAGCGTGGCCTTGTCGGCGCGCTGCAGGTCGCAGGGAAAGTCGTTCCGATTGGCGAGCGCCCACGCGAGCTTCGGATCCATCGTGAGATCGAGGTTTCCGCCAGCCCGCGCGGTCAGCTCCGACGCTTCGAAGCCGTAGAAACGCATCAGCCAGTCCGCCTGGTAGAGTCGATGCTCGCGGAGGAGCGGCGGTTCGATGGCCGGAAGTGCAGCGCTCGCGTCGGGAATCGGGCTGTATGCCGAGTAGTAGACTCGCCGGAGCCGCTGGCGACGATAGAGTGAGTCGGCCGCGGTGAGCACGTCGTGATCGGACGCATCGGTGGCACCGACGATCATCTGGGTTGCCTGGCCCGCCGGCGCGAAGGCCCGAGCACTGGACCGGACGAGTCCGCGTGGTCCTCCGGCCTCGCTCGCCTCCTCGATCCCGTCGCGGATGCGGCCCATGGCACCGGTGATCTGCACCAGCTCCTTGTCCGGTGCGAGTGCGTCGAGGTCCTGCTGGCGGGGAAGCTCGACGTTGATGCTGAGCCGGTCGGCCCAGCGCCCGGCTTCGCGAATCAGCTCGGGCGCGGCGTTGGGAATCGTCTTGAGGTGAATGTAGCCGCCGAACCCGTGCTCCCGACGGAGTGTGCGTGCCACGCCGACGAGCTGCTCCATGGTATAGTCCGGACCGCGGATGATCCCCGAGCTGAGAAAAAGGCCCTCGATATAGTTGCGTCGGTAGAACTCGAGCGTGATCCGGACGACCTCCTCCGGTCCGAACCGCGCCCGCCGCACCCCGCTCGAGCGCCGGTTGATGCAGTAGCTGCAGTCGTAGATGCAGTAATTGGTGAGGAGGACCTTGAGGAGCGAGACACAGCGCCCGTCGGGCGTGTAGCTATGGCAGATTCCCATCCCGTCGGTCGACCCGATCCCGCCCTTCGCGGCCCGCCGGCCGCGGGATCCGCTGCTTGCGCAGGAGGCGTCGTACTTCGCTGCATCGGCGAGAATCGAGAGCTTGGTCTGGATATCCATCGTCGGTCCGGGCGCGTTCGGGATGACCGAACATAAACCGAAGTACCCGGGCCCTCAACGCCCATCCCGCGGAGGCGATTCCGGGAAGGGGTGACATCGCGCTAAACTTCCGCTGGTCTCTTTCCCGGTCCGCCCAGGAGCGCCTTGAAATCCATCATCGTGGTCGACGACGACGCGGCCGTGCGCCGTATCGCGTCGCGCATACTCGCCGAAGAAGGTTTCCACGTCCTCGAGGCTTCCGACGGCGACGAGGCGATCCAGCTCGCGGAGCGCCACGGTCCCGAGGTCGGCCTCGTCGTCACGGACATCGTGATGCCCCGCCTCAACGGGATCGAGCTGCTCGAGCGGCTTTCCCGGATCCAGCCGTCCGTCCCCGTCGTGCTGATGTCGGGCTATACGTCGAACGAGCTGATGGGCCGGGCCCTGGTGGCGCCGTGCGGGATTCTGCGAAAGCCGTTCGCACCCGAGGCGCTCATCGGCGAAGTCCGTCGCTGCCTCGCCACTGCCGCCTGATCAGCCGTCGTGACCTGAAGGACTAGCGCGCGCCGGCGCCGGCAACGGCGAAGGCGGCCCAGCGGCGTGGGGCAGCCGTCCGTGGATCGCGAATCGCTTCGCGCTGCGCGATCGCGAGCGCCGCCGCGGGGCTGCGGCCGCCGAGTGCGCGATAGAACTGCGGAATGATGCGTGAGGTGGGGCGATCCTCGATCGGCCAGAGCGTCGCCATGACGTTGTCCGCGCCGGCGAAAAGAAACGCTCGAACGAGGCCAAGCCAGTCGTCCCCTGCGGGCACATCCGCAGCGGCGCCCGAAGCGAGCCCTGTCTCGCAGGCGCTCAGCACGAGGAGATGCGCGCGGAGCTGCTGGCCGAAGACCTCATGCACTTCGAGCCGTCCCTCCACGCCTCCTTCCGGCGCCAGCGACACGAACGAGAAGAGCGGGTTGCGACGATTCAGGATGCCGTACGTCGCGAGGTGAATCACCGAGTAGTCGGGACCATCGTTGCGGAGCACGCTTTCCGTCGCGCCGCTTCCCACCACGACGTTCGCTCCCTTTCCGAATAGCCGCCCGATCGCCCGCACCTCGTCCCGGCTGCCCGGCAACGAGCCGGGGAAGGGCGCGAGCGCCAGAATTCCCCCGTTCGCGGAGACCCGCGGCCGGGAGCCCAGCTCCATCCAGATGGCAGCGGAGGGGACGTAGGCGATATCGTAGCGCTCGACGAGATACGTGTCGCCGGAGCCCGAAAGGAGTGCCGCGAAGGGGAGATAGTGCAGTTCCGCGTGCGGCGCGATCAGCAGCGAGCGCACTCCGCGGAGCAGCCCCGCCCCTTCGGCGGGCGCGATGAGAAGGCGGTGCAGTCGCCGAAGCGGCGGCCGCCACGGCTCGCGCGCATCCGTGGCGGTCGTCGCCTCGATGGCGGCACGCGTGAAATCCACCGCGGCTGCCAGCTCTCGCCTCCCCGCCGGAATGCTCACCACGGCGGTCGAATCGGTCGTGACGATGAACAGCAGCGTCAGTGAGTCGGTCACGAGATACTCGAGCAATGCCTCATCCCGGCGAAGTCGCGACGCCACCTCACGGTGATCCACCCGCGAGAGCGTGACCAGGCCGGCGTAGGGCGGCGCAGTGGCGCCGAGCGTTTCGAGCATGAGGGTATGCTCACTGCGCGCGGTGGCGATGGCCTCGTCCGCAGCCGGCTCCGCGATGGGGCCGGCGAGATCGCGCAGGGTGCCGTTTCCCGCGGCGAGCAGTGGGCCACGCTCGAGCTCGTCGATGTGGCGCCGCAGCTCCCGCTCGCGAAGCGCAAGCGCGCGATCCAGGCCGGGGGGTGGCGCGACGGCACCGCGCGCGAGCAGCTCGCGCATCTGGCGTCCGCGGAGGCGCTCGCTCGCCTCGAAGGCGAGGGCGGTGCGCCCCCGCGCATTCTCCACGAGCGCGAGCTCCGCATGAAGCTCCGCGACATCGCCGAGCAGGAGCGACCGCGTCGGGCCGAGCGGGAGACGCCCCGCCACGCGTTCGACCGCAGCGATGGCGGCATGCAGCTCGCGCGCGGCGCCTTCGAGATCACCCCGGGCCCGCAGCGAGCGTCCGAGCCCCCACCGCAGCACGGCCATCATGCCCGGCGCCTCGCGCCTCCCGAGCACGACGAGGCCTCGTCGATAGGATGACTCCGCGTCTGCGGACCGGCCCGCTCGTTCGGCGAGATCACCGAGCGACGCGAAGGCCGATGCCTCGGCCACCGGATCGCCCAGCGCACGCAGGGCAACCTGAGCGCGGCGCGTCGTGGCGAGCGCCGCCGCCTCATCACCCATTTCGGCCTGTGCCGCACCGAGGAGGAGCTCGGTCAATGCTGCACCGCGGGTCTCGCCCGTGGCACGCTGAGCGGCGGCGGACGCCGCGAACGTGCGGACCGCGGCCCGGGCGTCGCCCCGCCTGAGCTGCAGCGCACCGCGCCCCTGTCGCGCTGCCGATGCGCCCGCCTCGTCGGCTGCCCTCACGTACAGCGACTCGGCGCGGGCGTACTCCGCTTCAGCGTCGGCGAGGGCGTTGGCATCCATCGCCAGGTCGCCGCGCACGAGCGCCAGCGCGGCGAGCGCCGCCGGCCCTGCAGCGCGGGCGCTGCGCTCGGCCCGGTCCACGACCTGGGCGGCCGCACGAAGGTCGCCGACACCGGCGTAGGCCTGCGCGAGGTCGGCATGCGCGGCGACGGCGTCCTCCGGAGGGCCGGTTCGAGCGAGAATGGCCGCGGATTCGGTGAGCGCGGCAATGGCGGCGCGATAGTCGCCCAGGCGGAGGGAGAGCCCGCCGATGCTCTGAAGGTCGAGTCCGGCGGCGGCGAGTTCGCCGGCACCGCGATGCAGCGCGAGCGCCTCGCCGTAGAGTGCGGCGGCGCGGGTGAATCGTCCGTCCGTGGCGGCGAGGTTCGCGAGGTTCGTGAGGTTCACCGCCGCTGCCCCGCTCCGACCGGCGCGGCGATTGCGCGCGAGCGCGGACTCGAACGACAGCCGGGCACCGGCGGTGTCACCCTGCGACTGCGCTATGAGGCCGAGATTGTTCTCGTCCGCGGCGGCACCGCGGTCATCGCCCGAGAGGGCGCGGATCGCGAGCGCGCGCGTGTACGCGGTGCGGGCCGCGCCGGGATCACCGCGCGCTTCCTCGAGGCGGCCAAGGTGACCGAGGATGTTGCCCAGCGTCCGCCAGTCTCGCACGCGCTCGGCGAGCGAGCGGGAGCGGGCGAGGAGGGCCGCGGCAGTGTCGATGTTCCCCAGCGCGAGATGCCCCGCGCCGAGGTTGCCGAGCGTAGCCGCAAGACCCGTTGAATCATGAATCGATTCGGCGAGGCGGCGGCCCCGCAGCCAGAGGCGCACCGCCGCCTCCGGCCCATCACGGGTAAAGGCGTCGAATCCCGCGCGCCGAAGGCTGTCGGCCGCGACCTTCGTGGCGCGATCCCGTGAGGACCAGCGCCCGAACCGGTCGAGCTCCTCGACGAAGAGGGAATCGTTCCATGCTGTCGCGTATCCGATGGCGAGAGTGCGCGCGGCGGCAACATGGGTGGCGTATGTCGCCTCCGACCGCGCTGCCACGGCGGCCGCCAGGTGCCGGCGGAAGTGCTCGCGAATCGAGTCGGGCTGCTGGCGGGCGAACGCCGCCGCATCGAGCGGCGCAGGCACTGCGGATTGCGCCGGCGCCTGCGTGGCCAGGAGCAGGAGGAGCAGGGGACCTGTCATCGCGACGATGCAGGCCCGTTCGCTCGACGGTCGGGACGATGAGCGCGGGTCGCCGCCGAAGCTTCGCGTCACTCGAGGCACGGTCGGCGTGCGCTGGGCGCCGCGGGTTTCAGCGATGCGGGCCTTCGGTGCGCGGAGTCGGAGATCGGGAAACCCTGGCGCACTTTCACGGGGCACCTCTCGCTGACCCGGCAACCGTCGGTGCGGTCGCCGACTTCGGGACTGCGTACACGGCCAGCGCCCGCAGCGCGATGAGGAGCAGTGCCCCCGCGAGGAAGACTCTCACGGCCGAGGCCGCTGCCGCTCCACGGTGAACGTACCGAGCTCCGAGGCGGTCCAGCGGTCGAAGTCCACTCGCGCTTCGACCCGCCACCAGTACGGCGTACCGGGGTCGAGCGTCGTGTCCGCAGGGAACGCGATGGTCGTATCGACCGTTTCCGACGACCAGACGAGACCGCCCTCTTCGTCGAAGACGGTGACGCGGTACTGTGTCGCGCCCTCGACGCTGCTCCAGCGGAGCGATTCGAGGCCGCCCGCGCTCGCCAGCGGAGGGTCGAGGACAGGGGCGCTCGCGGCCGGCCTGACGTCGCGAAACTCGTCTGCGCCGTCCGTCCGCGGAAGGCTCGGCAACACGGCAAGGGCGAGCACCGCGGCAGCGGCCAGACCGGCAAGCACCCGGGCGGCAGGCAGACGGCGAAGGCCCCGGCCTTCGAGCCGGCTCACCTCGCGCGCCACCGCTGCGTCTCCCAGGAGCCGTGCGAGATGGGCGACCTGGCCGCGGCATGCGGCGCAGCGGGAAAGGTGCTCGATTGCCCGCGGCGTCGCTGCGCCATCCGCCGCCGCAGCCACGCTCAATTCATCGAGACAATCGGGCGCGGTGGTGGTGTAGCGCTCGGCAGCGCGCAGTCGGTCGAAGGTCAAACGCATGCAGGAGCTCCGTGTGTTTCCATCATGAGACGGACCTGGTCGCCGCGACTGCTCGCACGGCTAGAGATCTCCGAGCGCCAGACCGGCCGCGCCGAGCTGCTGGCGCATCGACGCGAGCGCGCGCGAAACCCGATTGTACACCGTTCGCGCCGTCGGCCATCCGACGATGCGCGCAACCTCCGCGGCGCTGAGCTCATCCATGACGAAGAGCTGGACCGCCAGCCGGTCTTCCGCGCTCAGGCCTGCGAGGAGCGATGCGAGACGCGCCGGCGCGTCGACCTCGAGCGACCTCGCTTCTGGTGCGGCGAGATCGGGCCGCATCGGGTCCTGCCGGCGGCGGAGGACGCCGCGACTGGGCGTTGGGGCCGGGGCGAGCCGGTAGGTCGTCGCGAGCTCCGAGGCGAAATCGTGATCCGAGAGCGTAATGCCCTCGGCGGCCAGGAGATGGAAGCACTCCTGATGTGAGCGGCTTTCGAGGAAGACGTGCCGGTAGATGCGCTGCTGGACGGCGGAGAGGCCCTCGGGGATCCTCCGCCGCGGCCTGCCGTCGCGCTGGCGGAGCCAGTCGACCGTGAGGTTGCGGACCACGGCCACGAGCCACGTCGAGAAACGGGGCCGCGGCTCCGGGGCATCCGCGAACCGCCGAAGTCGTGCGAACTCGTTCTCGCGCAGCGCCGCGCAGACCTGGGCGAAGACGTCCATGACGTCGTCCGGGTCCTTGAGGTAATGGCGAATGGCGGAAAAGACGAGGCGGCGGTGGTCGTCGATGAACCGGTCCCACACGGCGTCTCCCCGCCCGGCCCGGAGCTCCTCGACCCACGCTTCCATGCACGCTCCCGCGAGCTGAGTCAGGCTCCGCGAAGGTATCGTCGGGTCAGAATGCCAGCAAACAACCGTGGAACGGACCGGCCGGGGCGAATTACTCGGGCGAGGGGACCGGGGCGGGCATCGAGTCGGCCGCGACGGGAGAGCGCCGGAGTCGACGGACATCGAACCCCTGGCCCGCGGCCGCATCCACCATCCGGCGATACGCCGTGTCCGCCAGGACCGGCGTGCGCGAGAGGATCCAGAGGTACTCCCGCCTGGGATCGCCGACCAGCGCCGCCGAATAATCTTCGGTGAGATCGAGGACCCAGTAGTTGCCCCACACCATCGGCAGGAAGGAGAGGAACGCGGGTGCGAAGCGGACCTTGAGTTTCGAGGTGGGTCCGTCGCGATCCGCGAGCTTTGCCCGGCCTTCGGCGCGCTTCACCGTGCCGTCCGCCTGGCGGCAGGTGTTCACGACGCGAATCTGTCCGTTCGAGAGCCGCTCGTACTCGGCCATCGTCTCCGCGGTGCAATCCTCCTGGAACGAATTGGGAAACCGGGCCACCTCGTACCATCGGCCGGCGTAGCGATCCAGATCGACGGTGTCGACCGGGGTGACCGGACCGGGCGAGCGGCCGGCGGAATCCCGCTGTGCGTGGGCGTCGAGCGACACGGCTGCGAGCGTGATCGCAACGACCGGACCCAGTGCGGCTACCATGAGCTTCACGTTTCCCTCTCTTCGGATCGCCGGGCCGGAGCGCAGCGTGCGCCCGGTATCGGCAGCACCACCGAAAGATAGTCCTCGTGCCGCTCGGGGATCGCTGTGCGGCGTCCCGGTCAGGGGAGCCACCCGCTCCGCTGAAGCACTTCACGGGCCGGAAGGTTGTAGATCTCCTTCCAGGAGCCGGGCCCCCGATTCGCGACATAGGCCTGGATGATCCTGAACCCGAGGTAATATCCCGCCGCAGCGGGCGCGGTCGGGACGAGGTGGTCGCTGCGCGACGCGACCAGGTCGAGGTCCTTCCGCTCCCGCGAGCCGAGGATCGGTCTCACCGCGGCGATGAGCTCTGCCTCGCGGGCACGCGCCGAGTTCCACTGCGCCTCCGTATACATGAGGGCGCCGGCCGGAGAGACGGCGCCACCCCCGTAGACCCACGCCACATAGGAGGCAAAGCCCTCGCTCACGATGCGGTGCAGCACCGTTCCGGCATCCGGATCGGTGGCGGAGGCAGCGCCGTGCACCTGATGTGTCAGCTCGTGCGGGAGGAGTCCGGCAATTCGCGCCGAGTCGGGCTCGAGCACGGTGAAATCCGCGACCATGCCGATTCCACCGAGGCCGCCCATGTCAGTCCAGCCGGGGCCGAAGACGATGTACCACGTCCCCTCAGGCTTTCGCCCGGTGGTCCGCGCAATCCATTCCACGCCCTCCGCGAAGCGGCGGTCGAGCGCCACTGCGGCGAGGGGTCCGAGACGGGAGTGGATCGGATGCGCAGGATCGAGCAGTTTCGGCGCCCACTCGCGGAATGCCGATTCGTCGCCGAGATACCCGTTCCAGAATTCGGGGAAGGGGACGTAGACATCGCGGACGAGCCGGTCGACGATCGCGTTCGCCGGCCGGCCGCGCTCCTCACGCAGCACCGTTTCCTGAATGCGATAGAGATTGACGATCCGCAGACTGCCACCGGCGAGCCGGATTTCCGTCGGATGCACGGACGCCGGTGCAGCAGACGGCCCGGCCGGTGAGCACGCAGCGGCCGCCAGGAAGAAAGGTGCTGCGAAACGGGCCCTCATCAGTCTGACCTCCTCGCGGGACGTGAAGCGGGGGAGCACTACCCCCACCCCTCCACCAGATACAGATCGCTCATCGCGCGGTGCCAGCTGTAGCCGTAGCTGCGGCCATCGGCCGTGACCACCAGGCCACCCAGACCCAGGCTCATGATGCCCGCTGGGTCCTGCGGGCGGACCTCGGCCCACACGACTCGCCGGCCGGTTACCGGGTCGAGGGCGAAGACGCTGCTGCCTTCCTCCGGGCGGTCGGAGACGAGTACGCCGCTCTCGATCCAGCCCACGACAGTCCAGGCCCCGTTGTCTCCCGGGACCGGGCGCGAGGCACCGCCGGCAGTCGGAAACAGCTCGATTCGTTCTCCCGTCGACAC
Organism: Gemmatimonadales bacterium; assembly: GCA_036741715.1. Classification (GTDB taxonomy): domain Bacteria; phylum Gemmatimonadota; class Gemmatimonadetes; order Gemmatimonadales; family GWC2-71-9; genus CAMLLJ01. The sequence goes on along the minus strand of DAINRR010000027.1, from coordinate 23,704 downwards.
CGCGACCATCGTCCCGTCCGGAGAAAGCGCCCACGAGCCGATGGCGAGGCTGGCCGGCGTCACAGGCCGCACCGCGCTTCCCACGACGTCGAGGAGGTAGAGTCGTGGCGGTCCCTCTCCGGGCCGCGCCCGGGCGACGACGCGCTGCCCGCCCGGGAGCCAGCGGACATCGAGCAGCGCGAGTCCGGGGCGCTCCATGCGGAACGCCTCGCCCGCACCGGTGGGAATCACATCGAAGCGCGGCGGATGGGCCTCGCTCCGGACGATGGCCCACCGGCCGTCAGGAGAAAGCGCCTGCGCGCGGCCGTCGCCCAGCCGCACCGCCGGCGATCCATCGGTGCTGCGCAGGTAGGCGGATTCCTTCGGACCGCCGCCGACGCCGGTCTCGGTGAACAGGATCTGGCGGCCGTCAGGCGAGATGTCGGCGAGCATCGATGCGTCGAGCCACGAAAGATCGCGCGCGGTGGCCTCGCCCGGGGCGCGCACGGCGATGCCGCTTCGATCGTCGGTCCGGGCGATGAGCGCGCGCCCGTCCGGCGCGATGTCATGAAGGCTGGTGTTGCCAGGTACCCGCGCGATGATCCGGGCGGCGCCGGATGACTGCATCTCATAGACCGCATTGCGGAAGAGCGGTCGCGTGTCCGCGGCGGTGAACCAGACCGCATCGCCACGCCACGCGAGCCCGAATACGTTGAAGTAGAGCGCCGACCTCACGCGCTTCACTCCCGAGCGGTCGACGATCACGACGCGGCCGACGAGATTCCCGGGCGCTTCGAGCTCGAAGACGGCCACGGCATCTCCCGCGGGGGAAACGCGCGGGAAGCTGAAGCCGCCGGTCGGGGAATCGGGAACGGCGAGGACGGTTCCTGCGGGGAACTCGAGCTGGTCACGATCACCTGCCGCCCGGACGATCGCGAGCTCCGTCCCGTCCGGCGACCAGTCTGCGTACTTGACTCGCTCCTGCAGCTCGCGCGGAGCCCCGCCTGCGAGCGGGACGCGCGCGAGCGTGCCGTACGTCATGATGCCCCTGAGGTGCGTGCCGAGCGCGAGCGCGAGCTCTCCCGTCGTCGACACCGCGAGAGGTGCTGCGGGTGGAAGCGGCAGGGGCGCCGACTCCGGACTCTCGGGCCTCACGGAATAGACGCGACAGACGTCCCCGTCCCACAGGGCGCCGTAGAGCACGGTGCGGAAGTCGGGGCCGAAGCGCGCCGTGCGGATCATGCCGCGCCGAAACGTCAGCCGCTGGTAAGCCGCACTCCCGCCAGGCGCGCCCCGGCGGCCGACGAGCACTCCACCTCCGAAGGCGCCGGCGAGCGCTACCGCTGCGCTGCCGACGAGGAGTGCTCGGCGGGTGAGCCCGGATCCGCCGGCCGAGGGCTGCATGCGCTCCCCGGGTGAGGCGGCTGCGGCGGCCGGCGGCGATTCTGGCGGCGCGGATCCCGGAGTGAACGATGGCCCGCGGCCGCTCGCAAGCCGGTCCAGGGCCGACACCAGCTCGTCCGCATTCTGGAATCGGTCGGCGGGACGTTTTTCGAGCAGGCAATGCACGACGGCGGCCAGTTCGGCCGGGACCGACGGCCGCACATCGCGCAGCGGCGCCGGCATCTGCGTGAAGTGTGCGGCGACGAGCGCCTGAAACGTGGATCCACGAAAGGGAGCCTGGCCCGCAAGGATCTCGTACCCCACCACCCCCAGCGCGTAGAGATCGGCGCGATGGTCGACCGCCGAATCAGCCGCCGCCTGCTCGGGCGCCATGTACGCCGGCGTGCCGACGGCCATGCCGGTACGGGTCACCGTGACGTCGCTCGCCGCTTCATCCAGCGCACGGGCGACGCCGAAATCCGTCACCATCGCGTACCCATGACTGAGCAGGATGTTGTCGGGCTTGATGTCACGGTGCACGACGCCCTCGCGATGCGCATGCGCCAGCGCGTCGGCGACGTCGCGGAGCAGCCGCGTGGCCTCGGCCACCGGGAGCTCATTCTGGCGGTCGAGGCGGGCGCGGAGGGACTCGCCCTCGACGAGCGGCATCGTGTAGAAGAGCACATCGCCGACGTGCCCCGCGGCGAGCAGCGGAACGATGTGCGGATGCTGCAGCCGCGCGGCTACACGGACTTCGCGCTCGAAGCGGGCGGCACTGAGCACCGGCCTCAGCTCGGGCGGCAGCACCTTGAGCACGATGGCACGGCCCAGCGCGATCTCCTCCGCCACGAAGACCCGGCTCATGCCGCCGCCACCGAGCTCGCGATCTATGCGGTAGGTGGCGCCGAGCCGCTCGCGCAATTCATCCAGGAGTTCAGACACGACGACCGCGGGAGGGAAGGAGCATCGGGCCAAGATATCGTGCGCCCCGCCTGCGAACCAGTCGCGCGTCGGAGCAGCATCGCCCCTCACGACGGCGTCGGATGCTGGGTGGATCGCCCGATTCACCGGACTGGCGGGAGCCGTTTCCGTCCCCCATGTTGAGTCACCCTGACAACTGGAGCCGCATGACCGCCGCCACCAACGCCGCCCCCACGGAGCCCACCGCCGACTTCATCACCCGGTTCGAGGATCGCTTCAACACGCGCGAGTTCGATGCCATCATGGCCGACATGACCGACGACTGCGTGTTCGAGCACATCGGGGCCGAGGGACACAGCTTCGGCCGGCACGAAGGCCAGGCCGCGGTCCGGGCTGTCTGGCCCGGCCTCGAGGAGGTCTTTCCCGGATACCGGTTCGACGTGGACGACGTCTTCGCTGCGGGCGACCGCGGTGCCTGCCGGTGGACTGTTCGGTGGACGCAACCGGATGGGACTTCTGCCTCGCTGCGCGGCGTCGATATCTTCACGTTCCGGGACGGCAAGATCGCCGAGAAGATCACCTATACGGCCTGATGGACTTCCGTCGCCGGCCGCGCTGGGCGCCCGGCGACAACCCGCGCTCCACCGTTTCCCTCCACCTCACTTCCAGAACGATGCCACGACTCCATCGCCCACTCGCCACTGCGCTTCTCTTCGTCACCGCTGCCTTCGTCGCCGACCCGGTACCCGTCGACTGGGCGATGGTCGCCCGGATCCGGGAGGAAGGGCTGCAGCGATCGCGCGTCGGCGATCTCGAGAGCTACATGACCGACGTTCTCGGCGCCCGGCTCACGCTCTCCGAGGACATGAAGGAAGCGCAGGCCTGGGCGATGGATGAGATGAAGCGGATCGGGCTCGCCAACGTGGCGGCGGAACCGTTCATGGACTTCGGCGCGGCCTGGGACAACGAGTACGTCTCGCTGCACATGCTCGAGCCGGACTACCAGCCGATGGTCGGCTACCCGATCGCACATACGCCGGGGACGCGCGGGAAAGTCACGGCGGACGCCGTGATCGTGGACCTGCAGACACGCGACGACCTGGCGGCCTGGCGCGGCAAGCTCGCCGGGAGGGCAGTGCTCTCGACGCCTCCCGCCGCGATCGACATGGCGCCGCTCGTGAACGGGACGCAGCGCCTCACCGCGGAGGAGCTCGCAGCGCGTGAGCGGACCGTCATTGCGCCGCGCCCCGCCGGCGCCCGGCGGATTGCCAATCCTGCGCTCGTGAGCGCCGAGGAGCGCATGGCGTTCTTCAAGTCGGAAGGCGTTGCCGCCGTGCTCGAGAGCCAGAGCGGCTGGATCGGCGCCGTCCGCGGCTTCTCCCGGCCCGGCTCACGCACCGACCGCTGGTCGGCAGCCGGAGACAGCGCCGCGCCGGTGATGATCGCGATCACTCCAGAGCACTACAATCGCATGTACCGGATCCTCCAGCGCGACATTCCGGTCAGGGTCGAGCTCGAAGTGCGGAACCGGATCGGCGCGCGGTCGGAGCAGGCGGTCAACCTCGTGGGCGAGATCCCGGGCAGCGACCTCAGGAGCGAAGTCGTGATGATCGGCGCTCATTTCGACACCTGGCACGCGAGTCCGAACGCGAGCGACAATACCTCGGGCGTGGCGGTGGCGCTCGAGGCGGCGCGCATCCTCCGCGCGGTGGGGGCCAGGCCGAGGCGGACGATTCGGGTGGCGCTCTGGAGCGGGGAAGAGCAGGGACTCTGGGGATCCCGAGCCTACGTGCGCCAGCATTTCGGCAACCCGGGCGACTCGACCGTCGGAAAGAAGCCGGGATACGACCGGCTCTATGCGTACTTCAACCAGGACTACGGGCCGGGCCAGTACCGCGGCATCTATCTGCAGGGCAACGAAGCGGCCCGCACGCTGCTGACGGCCTGGATGGAGCCGTTCCATGACATGGGGATGACCGCCGTGTCCAACCAGAGCGTGGGCAGCACCGACCACATCGCGTTCGATGAAGTCGGCCTCCCGGGGTTCCAGTTCCTGCAGGATCGCGTGCCGGGGGGCGGCGGGCATACGAACCTGGATTTCTTCGACACGATCCCCGTCGAGGACCTCATGAAGAACGCGGTCATCATGGCATCGTACGCCTACCACGCGGCAATGAGCGAGACGAAGATGCCGCGGAAGTCCGCGAGCCAGTGAACGCCGGCATGACCAGGCCGCCGATCCCGAATGCGTACTGGCTCCCGGGCGAGCTGGTCTGTGCGGGAGAATACCCCGGGCACTGGATCGAGCAGAGCGCGCGCGACCGGATCGGACGGCTGCTCGATGCCGGCATCCGGTCGTTCCTCGACCTCACGGAAGAAACGGATCCGCTCGGGCCGTACGACGCGGTGCTCTTCGACGAAGCGGCGTCACGAGGGGTCGAGGTGGTGTATGTCCGCCTCGCCGTGCGCGACATGGACGTGCCGCCGCGCGAGCACATGTCGCGGATCCTGGACCATCTCGATGCCGAGCTCGCGGCCGGGCGGAAGGTGTATCTCCACTGCTGGGGTGGCATCGGGAGGACCGGCACCGCCGTCGGTTGCCATCTCGTGCGCACCGGACAGACCGGCACGGAGGCGCTTGCGACGATCGCGCGCCTCTGGCAGGGCGTGTCGGAGGCGAAGCGGCGCGACTTCCCCGAGTCCCCGCAGACGCGCGCCCAGCGGGCGTTCGTCGAACGGTGGCTCGAGCGCGATCAGGCGGAATAAGGCACGAGGGGATCGACCAGGGCAGAACGGCGCAGCCTCCGGGCCGCGCCGCCGCCCGCTGTCAGTCGATATACTGCCGGATGAAGCTCTGCGCCGTCTCGGTATCGATCCTGAAATTGAAGTCGACGCCGATGCAGGGTGTATACCCGAACGACGTGATGGCCCCGATCACCGTGCTCGAGCCGTGAAAGATCGGCCCGCCGGAATCGCCATTGCACGTCCCGCCCGTACCGCTCCCCTTGCCGGGACTGTTCGAGAACTTGGCGCTGTGACCGCCGCCGTTGTCCGTGCTGGTCACCTCGAGCAGCTGCGTCGTAGTCTGACGCCGCACGAAATCGTCGCCGTAGAAGGGCTGGATGGCGCCCTGGAGACCATAGCCCACGGCAGTGAACATCTTGCTTCGGTCATCGGTTCCATCGAGCAGCGCCTCGAGCAGGCCGAGCTCCGGCAGTGTCCCGTAGACGGGGAGGTCGACCGCTTTCGAGAGGATGACGATGCCGACGTCGTACGTGGCCGGGTAGGCCGCGAAGTCGTCGAACTCGGGGTGAGGGATGACGCGTCGCGCCTCGATCCACTCGGAGCGGAGCCAGGCCGACGTGCTGCGATAATTCTCGATCCCTTCGAGGGCGTCCTCCGTGAACCGCACGTAGGTCACGTCGTTCGTCCGGCCCTGACTCTCGACGCAGTGCCCAGCCGTCAGCATGACGGTCGGCGAGATCAGCGTGCCCGTACAGCTGAAGTAACCCTCGCCATTCTGGACGAAGAGCAGCGTGCCTACGTGGGGGTGCGCGTTGCCGTCGGCGGTGCCGCCCGTCACGAACGCCGGAGCCGGGATTTCACTCGACGTGTCCGTAATATCGTTGCAGCCGGCAGCGACGATGGCGCAGGCCGACAGTGCAGCTAGTCCTGCAGACTTCATTGGATGCTCCGCGTGAGAGAACGAGTGCGAGTCGGAGCATAAGAAGCGGTACTGGGCCCCGCAACCCGTGCTGCGGGGTCCCCTTGCACAGCGGTGGAGGACTGCTCCTGTCAGCCCTCGATCTTGTAGATCTCCCGATGCCCATGGTCGATGAGGTCATGGTACCCTTCCATGATCCGCTCGAACTCGCGGTTCATCTCGTCGGTCAGGCCCTTGCCGGACATCATCTCCTCGAAGGCCTGGAGGCTCGGCACTTCGAACTCGGATATGAGCGTCCAGTAGCGGTCACCGGCGAAGTCGCTGAGAATCCGGCCTTTTCCCCACCCGACCTTTTCGGTCAGCTTCCCCATGGCAACGAACTTCTCGATCAGCGGGCGGACCTTGCCCGGCTTGCAATGAAACACTTCGCGAATGAGCAGCATGTCACTCCCTCCAGGGTACGCGCGTTCGAACGCGATGGCCGAGCGCCGGGCAGATGTGCCTCGGGTCCGGGACCTTCATATATACGTCGAACGGCCCGCCTCCCGATCGACAGGCCTGATGCGGCGTTTCGGGGAGTTGTCGAAGTGAAGCGCCGGACGTCCAGACGCCGTCACGGAGCCGGCATGCGTGGTGGATGACCTGTCCGGCGGCTACGACGAGGCCGCCGCCGGCTTCGCCGCCTCGCGGAATCCCGCGATCGGCGTAGCGACCGTGCGCGCCTGGGCGAAGTTGCTGCCTCCCCGCTCCTCGGTGCTCGACCTCGGCTGCGGAACCGGAATCCCGATCAGCCGGGCACTCATCGAGGAAGGGATGTCTCTGTCCGGTATCGACGCCTCCCCCGCGATGGTCTCGGCGTTCCAGGCGAACTTTCCCGGCGTGCCGGTGGCATGCGAGCCCGCGGAGTCGTCGACGTACTTCGGACGTCGATTCCACGGGATCGTCGCGTGGGGGCTCATCTTCCTTCTGCCGCCGGAATCGCAGGGCGCACTCATTCGTCGTGCGGCAGCAGCGCTCGAGCCGGGCGGGAGCTTTCTTTTCACGGCGCCCGAACCCGCCTGCATGTGGAATGACCTTCTCACCGGCCACGCTTCGGTCTCGCTGGGCGCCCCGGCCTATCGGAAGCTCCTTGCCGGGACGGGCCTCACGCTCGTGGCCGAGCACCGGGATGAGGGGGACAACCACTACTACGAGTCCCGCAATGGGACGAGCGGCGAAATCGGCTTGCCTGCCTGACGGCGGGCTCTCGCGCTTTCCCGAATTCCTTCCCATACTTGATCCTTCCCGGCATCGTCCCATCCGTCCAACCGGCCGCAGACGCGGAGCGACCGGCCCCTCTCCGGCACGACGAACAGGCACGCAGTCCACTTCATCGACGAGGAGCGACCTGATGATCCAGCGGATCCGGCGGCTCGGAATCGCACAGATGGCGAAGGTGATGGGCGCGCTCTATTTCCTCATCGGTATCCTGATCGCGGCGCTCATGGCACTGTTCGGCTCGATGATGCCGAATGCCGGCGAGGAAGGCACCGCCCTCTTCGGTGGCGCCTTCCTCGTTGCGATGCCGGTCCTGTACGGACTCTTCGGACTGCTCGCGGGGGCCCTGATCGCGTGGCTCTATAACATCGTTGCCGGGTTTACGGGCGGCGTCGAGATGGAGCTCGACGGCGGCGAGTACGAGCGGGTGTGAATCGCAGCTCATCGTGGTGCACCAGCTTTGGACTGTGAGGTGAAGAGCAATGAACGATGAGGCCCTGAATATCACGACCCGTCAGTTCCTGAAGCGCTTCGGGATCACGGCGCAGCGCGAGATCGAGCGGGCGATCCGAGAGCGTATCGAGGAAGGAAAGCTCGCCGGGACGGAAACACTGCAGGTGCGAGCGACGCTTGCAATGCCCGGCGTGCTGGATGAAGTCGAGATCAAGGGCGAGATCTCGCTCCAGTAACTCGTCGTACCCGGGCCACAGCTCCCGGACGATCGCGAGAATGCCTGGAAACTCGACCGCTGGGCGCCTCGTAGGATTCTGCAGCTCCCCAACGCCAGGTGATCCATGCGCTCTCCGCTCGCGCTGAGCCTGCTCCTTGTTCCGTTGTCGCTCGGTGCTCAGGCCCGCTCCTCACTCGACCCGACCGGGTATGGTGTGGTCTACGATGTGCCCGCGACGCGGGGCGTGCAGGTGCACGCCGGAGTCTCCTATGGCACGAGCAGTGGACGGCAGCTGCTGGCGGACATCTATCGACCGCAGGGAATGGGGCCAGGGGAGCGCCGGCCGGCCGTGGTGTTCATCAATGCCGTCGGGGACGGACCCGATTCGACGGAACGGGTGCGCCAGTGGGAGATATATCGCACGTGGCCTCGACTGGTCGCGGCGCACGGCCTCGTCGGAATCTCGATGGATGCCGATGGAGACAGCATCCAGGCGAGCCTCCGGAGGCTCTTCGCGTTTCTCGAGCAGCATGGACACGCACACGGCATCGACCCCGATCGGCTCGGGATCTATGCTGCCTCGGCCAATGCTTCCGGTGCTTCGGAGCTCGTGCTCGGACCTTCGCCGCCGAAAGGCGTGAAGGCGGCCGTGCTGTACTACGGCAGCGTGCCCGAGGGCGCGCTGCGCAGTGACCTGCCCGTCCTCTTCCTCGTCGCAGAGTCGGATGCGCCGAGGTTGGGCGAGTCATTGCCGGCGCTGTGGGGTCGTATCATCGATGAGCGCGCGCCGTGGACGCTGACCTTCGGAAGCCGGATGCCGCACGGCTTCGATGCGTTCAGTGATGACGACGAGGCCCGCCGGCACGTGCAGCTGACGCTCGCCTTCTGGAAGGCGCACCTCGAGCCTGTGCCGCAGCCGGGATGGGAGCGTTCGGCCGCTCGTGAGATCGTGGCGACACTTTACGCCAACGATGCGGCACGTGCGGCCGATCTCCTCGCGTCCCACACACTGGCGAATCCACGCGACGCGGAAGCATTTCGCCAGCACGCGCGCGTGCTCGTGCAGCTGCAGCGCTACGCCGCCGCCGACAGTGCCTATCAGCGGGCGTATGTCCTGGACTCGACGCATCCCGGCCTGCTCTCAGGTCTCGGACAGATGCGCATAGGGCAGCAACGCTGGGGAGAAGGCGCGGAGCTGCTCGAGCGCGCCATCGCCGGAGGTGTCGAGCACAGCTTCATTCTCGGCCAGCTTGGCTGGGCGCAACTGCACCTCGGCCGGAACGCCGAGGCGGCGCGAAGCTACGAACGTGCATTCGAGCTCGGCATCCCGCCTGGGCGAAGCACGCGGGGGATCGCCTGGTACAACCTCGCGTGTGCGTACGCGCGACTCGGACAGGCCGATCGCGCCATCGAGGCGCTCGAACAGGCATTCAGCGAAGGTGTCAACGACCGGCGGACCTACGAGCAGGACAGCGACCTGGCATCGTTGCGCTCCAACCCGCGCTTTCGTGCCCTGATCGACCGGATGCAGGGATAGGCCTTGCACTTTCGGTGTTTGTTCGGTACTCTAGCTGCCCACCCTTCAGGAGCGGAACCATGGCTGTGCAGAACCCACCCGAGGGCTATCATGCCGTCACCCCCTATCTGGTAATGGAAGACTCGACATCGGCGATCGAGTTCTACCGCAAGGTCTTCGGAGCCGTGGAGCTGTTCCGTTTCGAGCACGAGGGCAGGGTAGGGCATGCCGAGTTGCAGATCGGCGACTCGCGCATCATGCTCTCCGATGCCTGGCCCGAATACGGATATCGGAGCGCAAGGGAAATCGGCGCGTCACCCGTGAGCCTCATGCTCTACGTCCCGAACGTCGACGAGGTGTTCGCTCGCGCCATCGCGGCCGGCGCCACCGAGCGCTCGCCGGTTCAGGATCAGTTCTACGGAGACCGGACCGGCAACCTGACCGACCCGTTCGGACACCAGTGGACCATCGGCACCCACGTGAAGGAGGTGCCGGTCGAGGACATGCAGCGCCTGTTCCGCGAATCGATGGCGGGGCAGGGAGCCGAGTAGCCAACCTGCTGCTGCGGCGGTCCGGCAATCCGGCCGGATCGCCGCGGCCGGCCCCGGAAAATCCGCACTTCCCGCCGGGCCCGTATCCTGCATGTCACCGCTCGATCGCGCATTCCGGACGCCGCGGTATCTTCCCGAAAGTGTCGACCCGCAAGGAGCCCGCATGACGGCCACCGCCTCGCCTCCCATGACCGGATCGTTCCAGCGTGACGGATACCTCGGTCCGGTGCGTCTCTTCGATGCGGCCGAGTGTCGGAGGATTGCCGCCTATCTGGCCCGCACCGATCTTCCGGCACCGGCCGAGTGGGGCAAGGGGCGCGCGGTACGCGAGCCGTTTCTCCACGGGCTCGCGACGCGGCCGGAGCTCCTCGCGCTCGTCCGCTCGATCCTCGGCGAGGATGTGATTCTCTGGGGTGCGAGTGCCGTGATGCGCGGCCCCGGCGATGTGCATCCCTGGCACAGCGATATCGAATCCTCTGCGCCCGATGGACGCTTCGTGACGGTCTGGATCGGGATCGAGAACACCAGCCGCGAATCGGCACTGCAGGTCATCTCCCGCTCTCACCTCCTCGGCAAGACGGTGCAGGAAGCCCGGCTCGAACGGGGCCTCAAGCGCGAAGAAGCGACGCCGGAGGCCATGCTCGGATCGGTGAAGGCCCGTCATCCGGACGCCGAGCTCATCCAGGCGGACATGACGAACGGCGACGCGCTCCTCTTCGACGGCCGGCTCTGGCACGGGTCCGACAATACGCGGCAGGAAGGGCGGCGCGTCGCGCTGCTCTTCCAGTATGCGGCGGCGGAGTGCGCAGTGCGGATTCCCGACCTGTCGCAGCTCGACTGGCCATTCAAGCTCCAGGAATCGCCTCTGCCCCCGGTGATCGCGGTGGCTGGCAGTGCAGTCCAGGGCCCGAATCGCATCGTCCCGGCACCGGCGCCGGATGCCCGGGACCTTCCGATGCTGGTCACCGCCGTCCACGAGGTGGTCCTTCCGCTCGAGAATCCTCCGCACGAGTGGCAGGCATTCCCCGGCTTCCGCGGTGCCACCCGAACGCTCGCGGAAATGTCGTGTCATGCATCGGTGCTGGCACCCGGCCATTCGCCACACCCGCCGCATGCGCATCAGGAGGAGGAAATCCTGATTCCGCTGCATGGCGAGGTCGAGCTCGTCATCGCCAGATCGCCGCGGGATCGGTCGCCGCGGATCGAGCGGCTCTCGCCCGGCTCGTTCGTCTACTACCCGGCAGGGCAGCACCACACGATCCGGAACTCCGGATCGGCACCGGTGGGGTACCTGATGTTCAAGTGGCGCGCCGGCGGGAAGGGCGCATCGGGCCAGCTGGGAACCACGATCGTGCACCACGCGGCCCTCGAGCCCCCTGCGGAGGCGCCGTCCTTCTGGACCAGGCCACTCCTCGATGGCCCAACCGCGCAGCTCGGAAAGCTGCACTCGCACCTCACTGTGCTCGCCCCGGGTGGCACGTATGAGGCGCACGCGGATCCGTACGATGTCGCGTTCGTCGTGCTGTCGGGAACGATCGAAACCATCGGGGCAACCGCCGGACCTCGTACCGTGCTCTACTGCGCCGCGGACGAGTTGCACGGCATGCGCAATCCGGGAACCCAGCCGGCACGCTATCTCGTTTTCGAGTTCCACCCGCCGGCCGGGGCACACGACGCCTCGGCCCGGCCATTCGTCGTGCGGGCGGGAAAGCGTCTTCTGCGGCCGGTGTGGCGCCGGATCAAGCCGATGCTGCCCCGCGCCATCCGGGAGCGGTGGTAGCGCCGCTCTGCATCGGAACCGCCGGGTGGCGACTCCCGAAGCGGCATCAGGGGCTGTTTCCGGCGGAGGGATCGCACCTGGAGCGCTACGCCGCGCGCTTTCCCGCGGTGGAGATCAATTCATCGTTCTACCGCCCGCACCGACGCGCGACCTGGGAGCGATGGGGTGCCACCGTTCCCTCCGGTTTCCGCTTCTCCGCCAAGACCCCGCGCAGCCTCACGCACGAGCGGCGGCTCGCCGACCCCGAGACACTCCTCGACGAATTTCTCGCCGCTGTCAACGGACTTGGTGAGCGCCTCGGCTGCCTGCTCGTGCAGATGCCCCCGAGCCTCGCGTTCGATGAGCGGGTCGCCGACCGGTTCTTCCGTGCGTTCCGGGAGCGCTATTCGCGGCCGCTCGCCGCCGAGCCCCGGCACGCGACCTGGTTCACCCCCGAGGCCGAAGCGCTGCTGGCGGCGCACAGGGTCGGTCGAGTCGGGGCGGATCCCGTCTGTGCACCGGATGGGGATGTGCCGGCGGGATGGCCGGGCACGGTGTACTTCCGGCTGCACGGGTCCCCTCGCATGTATTACTCCGAGTACGACTCCGTCTTCCTTCGTCGCCTCGCCGGACGCCTCGCCTCGGCGCAACGGCAGCCGGACCTGGCCGGACCCGTGTGGTGCATCTTCGACAACACGGCGCTGGATGCCGCGACCGTGAACGCCGCCGAGGTGTCCCTGGCACTGAGCTAGCGATCCTCCGAAACCCAGCCACACTTGCGCCGCATTAATCATCTGATTAAACTGGCTGACCAATGACGAAGAAGACCGTGCGCAGGCCCCGACCTGCCGGAGACCGGGAACGCGATATCGCGACCGAAACCCGCATCCTCGAAGCGGCGCGGCGGGTGTTCATCCGCCGAGGCACGGCGGGAGCCCGCATGCGCGAGATCGCCGACGAGGCCGGGGTCAATCAGGCGCTTCTGCACTACTACTTCCGCAGCAAGGGCTACCTGGCAGAGGCCGTCTTCCAGCAGGCGGCGCGGCGGCTCTTCCCACCGGTCATCACGCTCCTCGGCTCGGAGGCGTCGCTCGAAGAGAAAGTCGAGCGCGTCGTCGAGCATGAGCTGCGCGTGCTGCTCGAGAACCCGTTCCTTCCTGGCTACGTGCTGGCCGAGCTGAACCAGAATCCGGACCGGGCAGGGCAGCTCGTCACGGCGCTGATGGGAACGCCCATCGAGGGTTTTGCGCCTCAGGTATTCGAGCGACTGTCCGCACAGATCGGGGAGCGGGTTCGCGCCGGAACGATGAGCCCCATCTCGGCCGACCAGTTCGTCATGAACCTCATCTCGCTCTGCGTCTTCCCCTTCGCTGCAAGACCGATGTTCTGTGCGCTCCTCCGGCTCGATGCGCACGGGTTCGCCGAGATGATCGCACGGCGGAAGGAGACGCTGGTGCCCTTCTTCCTGGCGGCGCTCAGGCCATGATCCGCGCCCTCCTCGTCGTCGCGTGTGCCGTCCTGGGCGCCGCCCGGCTCCCGGCGCAGACCGGCGATACGCTCACGCTCGGCCAGGTCATCGAAGCGTCAGGCCGGCAGGACCCGCGCGCAGCACAGGTCGCGCTCGAGCGAGCCCGCTCCGCGCTCCGGCTCGAACGCATCGGTGCCGATCGCCTTCCTTCACTCCGGGTGTCGGGGCAGGCGCAGCACCAGTCGGAGGTGACCTCGCTCGCCGGATCCGGGTCGCCCGATTTGCCGTTCCCGCTTCCCACGCCATCGCGAGACACCTACGACGCCCGGGTCGAGGTCCGGCAACCGATCTTCGATCCGACGATTCCATCCCGGCGGGCCGCCGAGCACGCCGGCCGTGCGGAAGCCGAGGCGCAGATCGAGGCGATACTGCACGCGCTGCGGGCCGAAGCGATCGAAGCGTTCTTCGCCGCGGCGCTCATGGCGGCACGGGCCGACGCGGTCGAGGCGACGCTACAGGAACTCGAGGCTGCCCGGGTCCTGGCGGCAGCCCGGGTACGGGAAGGCACCGCACTCCCATCGGAAGAGGCCACCCTTCGTGCCGAGCTGCTGCGGCGCCGGCAGGACGCCGATGAAGCGCGGGCAGAGCGGGCGGCCGCGCTCCGGATCGTGAGCGAGCTGACAGGCATCGCAGCTGATACGAATGCCGTCCTTCACGTCGCGGATGTCGGTGGGTCCGAGCTCCCCGACTCCGTCGCCAGGCCCGAGCTGGCGCTCTTTGCGCGGCGACAGGAGCGGCTCGCCCTGCAGGAGCGGGCGGTCGCCGCGAGCGACCGCCCGCGACTCGCCGCCTTCGGCCGCGCGGGCTACGGCCGTCCGGGACTCAATCTCCTCGGTGACGAGTTCGGCAGCTGGTGGCTCGGCGGCATCCAGCTGGAATGGTCGCCGCGCCTCTGGGGGAGCGAAGGGCGTGAGCGCGAACTGCTGCGCATCGAATCGGAAATCGTCGCGACCGAGGCGGCGGCGTTCCGCGCCGCCGTCGCGCGGTCCGCCGCCCGGGACGCCGCTGCCTTTGCGAGGCTCGCGGCCACCATCGCCGTCGATGACGAGATCGTCGGCCTGCGCGAGTCCGTCGAGCGCGAGACCCGTCTCCGTTTCGACGAAGGCGTCGTCACGTCCGCGGAGCTCGTCGATCGGAGCACCGACGTGCTCGCAGCGCGGATTGCGCGGGCAACGCACCGGCTCGAGCTCGCCCGCGCGCGGGCACGCTACCGCAACCTGATGGGCCTGGAGGTGGAGTGATGGACTCGCGAAGGACATCGGCGATTTCACCCCTGCTCGTGCTGGTCCATCTGGCAGCGGCGTGCTCCGGCGAGCCGGACCCGGACGCGTACGGAAACTTCGAAGCCGTCGAAGTGGTCGTTTCCGCGGAAGTGAACGGACGGCTGGTCGCTTTCGACATACGGGACGGGGTGCGCGTCGATGCGGGTGCAGTGGTCGGCACGATCGACACGACGACGATCGCGCTCGAGCGGGCGCAGGCCGTGGCCCAACGCGAGGCGATCGCTTCGCGCGCTGACGAGGCGGACCGGCAGATCGCAGTTCTCGAGGCGCAGCTGGACGTCGCGCGCCGGAGCTACGAGCGCACCCGGCGCCTCCACGCCCAGCAGGCGGCCACGGCCCAGCAGCTGGACGTGGCCGAGCGGGATTACCGCGTGCTCGAGCGCCAGATCGGGGCGGTGCGGGCGCAGCGCCGAACGGCGGTCAGGGAGGCGGAGGCCGGGGAGGCCCGCGTCGCACAGATCGAGGATCGCCTCGGAAAGGGAACGATCGTCAATCCGGAGGCAGGCGTGGTGCTGGCTTCGCATGTGGAGACCGGAGAGATGGTGACCGCGGGCCAGCCGCTCTATCGCGTCGCGAATCTCGATACGCTCGAGCTGCGAGCCTATATCAGCGGAAACCAGCTCGGAGCGGTTCAGCTCGGCGCACCGGCGGAGGTGACCCTGGATACGGGAAGCGAGAGGCGCGC
Organism: Gemmatimonadales bacterium; assembly: GCA_036741715.1. Lineage (GTDB taxonomy): Bacteria > Gemmatimonadota > Gemmatimonadetes > Gemmatimonadales > GWC2-71-9 > CAMLLJ01. The sequence goes on along the minus strand of DAINRR010000027.1, from coordinate 8,508 downwards.
GACGCTCCCGGGTGTGGTCACCTGGATCGCGTCGGAAGCGGAGTTCACGCCGACGCCCATCCAGACTCGCGACGAGCGGGCCGACCTGGTATACGCGGTGAAGATTCGCGTCCCCAACGTCGGCGGCATCGCGAAGATCGGCATGCCGGCCGATGTCCGGTTCGGAGCTCCACTCGAGTGACGGGCCCCGCGGTGCTGGCGGAGTCGATCACGCGCCGGTTCGGCGGGGTGACCGCGCTCGATCAGCTCACCTTCGAGGTGCAGCCCGGCGAGCTGTTCGGCTTCGTCGGGCCGGATGGAGGCGGGAAGACCACGCTCTTCCGCATCCTGGTCACGCTGCTGCTGCCGGACCGCGGGCGTGCGTCCGTCCTGGGGCTCGACGTGGTGCGCGACCTCTGGCAGATCCGGCAGAAGGTCGGCTACATGCCGGGGCGCTTTTCCCTCTATCCCGATCTGAGCGTGGCGGAGAACCTCGAGTTCTTCGCCTCCGTCTTCGGCACGACAGTGGCCGCCGGCATGCGAACGATATCCCCGATCTACGATCAGCTCGCGCCGTTCACCGGGCGGCGGGCGGGTGCCCTCTCGGGGGGAATGAAGCAGAAGCTCGCGCTCTCCTGCGCGCTGGTGCACCATCCCGAGATCCTCTTTCTCGACGAGCCGACCACCGGTGTGGACGCGGTGTCCCGGCGGGAATTCTGGGACCTGCTCGCCGCACTTCGCGCCGGCGGCCTCACGATCGTGGTCTCGACGCCCTACATGGACGAGGCGATCCGCTGCGACCGCGTGGCCCTGATGCAGCGCGGCCGGCTGCTCGGTGTGGATGTGCCGGGCGACATCGCCCGGTCCTTCGAAGGGGATGTCTTCGAAGTCGATTCGCCCCACCGATACCGCACACTGCTGGCGCTTCGGCGCTACGAGCATGCCGGCTCGGTCCACCTCTTCGGCGAATTCCTGCACTACACCGACCGGCGTGACGCACCTGGCGAGCGCATCGTCGCGGACGTGGCCGCCTACCTCCGCAACGCGGGCCTCGCCGCCGAGGTGCGGCGGGCGGTTCCGACGATCGAGGACACCTTCATTCAGCGGATGGGCGCTCCCGAGGCCGCATGAGCGCATCCGCGATCGCGGCGCGCGAGCTCACGCGACGGTTTGGTGACTTCACGGCGGTGGATGCCGTCACGTTCGACGTGCGGGAGGGAGAGGTCTTCGGCTTCCTCGGTGCGAACGGAGCGGGGAAGACGACGGCGATCCGGATCCTCACCGGACTGCTCGCGCCGACGGCGGGTGCCGCTACGGTGGCCGGGTACGACGTGTACCGGGAGAGCGAGGCGATCAAGCGGAGCATCGGATACATGAGCCAGCGATTCTCGCTCTACGCCGACCTGACCGTGCGCGAGAACATCCGTCTGTACGGGACCATCTACGGGCTTTCGCACGCCGAGATCCGCTCGCGTACCGACGCGCTCCTCGAGCGGCTGCAGCTCGCGAATGCCGCATCGCAGCGAGTCGGCGCCCTGCCGCTCGGCTGGAAGCAGAAGCTGGCCTTTTCCGTCGCCCTGCTTCACACGCCGAGGATCGTCTTCCTCGACGAGCCGACCGGCGGGGTGGACCCCGTGACGCGGCGCCAGTTCTGGGAACTCATCTACGAGGCCGCCGCCCGCGGTACGACGGTGTTCGTCACGACGCACTACATGGACGAGGCGGAATACTGTGACCGGCTCGCCATCATGGTCGCCGGGCGGATCGAGGCCATCGGCACGCCGCGAGACCTGAAGCGTCGCTTCGAGGCGCACTCCATCGACGACGTGTTCGTCCGCCTGGCGCGCCCGGTCCCGGCGGGTTCCGAGGCATGATCGGCCAAGGTGCCTTTGCCGGCCTCCTCAGGAAGGAGGCACGCCACATCCTCCGCGACCGGCGGACCCTGGCGGTGATCGTCCTGATGCCGATCATCCAGGTGATCCTCTTCGGGTACGCGATCCGGACGGACGTCGAGGATATCCGGCTCGCCATCGTGGATCCCGAGCCGGATGCCGTCACACTGGCGCTGCGCCAGCGGTTCGCGGCGACGGGGCTCTTCCGCATCGTCGCCGTGGACCGATCGACCGTGCCGCTCGATCGCTACTTCGCGCGAGGCGCCGCGAATCAGGCGGTCGTTTTCGAGCGGGGCTTCGGCGGTCAGGTGGGAGGGCGCGGCCCCGGCCGGCTCCAGATCATCACGGACGCCGCCGAGCCGAACACCGGCAGCGCAATGCAGAACTACGCCATCGCCGTGGTGCGCCGTTACGAGACCGAGATGCGAGGGCAGTCGCCGGCAGTCGACCTGGACGTCCGGATGCGCTTCAACCCCACGCGGGAAAGCGCCAATCTCTTCGTGCCGGGCCTCATCGCGTTCGTGATCACGATCATCTCGGCGCTCATGACCGCGATCTCGCTCTCACGGGAAAAGGAAACGGGAACCATGGAAGTGCTCCTGGTCTCCCCGCTCCGCCCGGCCCAGATCATCGCCGGCAAGGTAGCGCCCTACCTGCTCGTCGGGCTCGCGACGGTCGTGCTCGTGATCATCGAGGCGCGCCTGATCTTCGACGTGCCGCTTCGGGGAAACGTGGTGCTGCTGCTCCTGGAAGGCGTGCTCTTCACCATCACCTCGCTCTCGCTCGGCATTCTCATCTCCGCCCGCACGCCTTCCCAGCGCGTGGCGATGACCGCGGTCCTCGCGGGAACCATGCTCCCGACGATCATGCTCTCGGGATTCATCTTCCCGCTGGAGAGCCTTCCGGCGCCGCTCCGGGTCATCGCCGCAGTGATTCCCGCACGCTGGTTCGTCGAGATCGCGCGCGGGATCATGCTCAAGGGCGTGGGCCTGGCCCATCTCTGGCAGGAAACCCTGGTCCTGGTCGGGATGACGGTCGTGCTGCTCGCGGCGAGCATGCGGTCGTTCCGGGTCCGGCTCGACTGACCATGCGGCGCATCCTCTTCCTCGCGTGGGTGGAAGTCCTGCATCTGGTCCGCGACAGGGCCTCACTCGCCCAGCTGCTGCTCCTGCCATTCATTCAGCTCGTGATACTCGCGAATGCGGCCACCTTCGCGATCCGGGACACGCCGCTCGCGATCGTGGATCTCGACGGCACGGCAGCCTCGCGCGACCTCGCGCGCCGCTTCGCGGCATCACCGCATTTCAAGGTCGTCGCCGACGCACGATCGCAGCCTGCGGCCGACGACGCGCTCCTGGCCGGCGATGTCACGATGGTGCTCGCCATCCCCTGGGGATTCGAGCGCGAGCTCTCGCGCGGCGAGGCCGCGCACGTCCAGATCCAGCTGAATGCGGAGAAGGGGAGTGCCGCAGGGATCGTGCAGTCGTACGCGCAGCGCATCGCCCTCGGGTATTCCGAAGAGCAGCGTGCGCGACGAGGCGCTGGGGGCCGCACCGCTCCGGCGATCGAGATCCGGACGCGAGGATGGTACAACGCCGAGCTCGATTACCGGCACTACATGGTGCCCGGCATCCTCGTGGCGCTCGTGACCATCGTCGGCACCATGTTCACGGCGCAGAACGTGGCGCGAGAGAAGGAGCTCGGTACCCTCGAACAGCTGAACGTGACGCCGATCTCGCGGGCCCAGTTCATCAGCGCGAAGTTGCTGCCGTTCTGGGTCCTCGCGATGGTCGAGCTCGGACTCGGTCTCGGGCTGGGTGCTGCCGTCTTCGGGATGCCGGTCCGCGGGAGCCTGCTGCTGCTCCTGGGCATCGCCGCCATCTATCTCGTGGCTGCGCTCGGAATCGGGCTGCTCATCTCTACCGTGGTGGACACGCAGCAGCAGGCGATGTTCGTCACCTTCTTCATCATGATGATCTACCTGCTCATGAGCGGTCTTTACACGCCGATCGACAGCATGCCGCCCTGGGTGCGCTCGGCCGCCGAGCTCAACCCGGTGAAGCATTTCGTCGAGGTGACACGGGCGATCCTGCTCAAGGGCGCGGGTCCGGCGGACGTCCTGCGGCCAGTGGCGGTGCTCGGGGTCTTCGCGGTGGGGTTCTTCGGGCTGGCGGTCTGGCGGTACAGGAAGACGGCGTAGTCAGCCGAGCTCCTTCACGTACCGAACGGTCTCCGCTCGATAGCCGAGGTGCTCGTAGAAGCCGCGCGCTCGCCGATTGGCGCAGAAGACATTGAGGTCCACCCGGATGCAGCCGCGTGAGCCGGCCCATTCCTCGACGCGCTCCATGAGACGGCGCGCGAGTCCCTGACCCGCGGCGGCGTCACTCACCGCGAGCACTTCGACGTAGGCCACCGGTTGTCCGGTGAAGTAGTCGCGAACCGTTCTGGCGAAGATCGTCCCGAGCGGCGTCGCGGCGTCGTTCTCCGCATAGAGGAAGAGGGTGTCTTCGCGCGGGTGCTGCAGCTGGGCGGCGAGGATGGGGTGGTCGGCCCGCGCGATCTCCCGCGCGGTACGTCCCGGCGGGAGATCAAAATCGGCGAGCCGCTCGAGCAGGGTATGAACGGCGGTCAGGTCGTCGTGCGTGGCGCCACGGATCCGTGCGGTCACCGCTGCTCGCCGAGCTCGATCGCAAACTCGTTGCTGAGAATCGGTTTTGCGTTCTCGTCGACGAGGAGTGCCGCACTCACGCGATACGTGCCCGGGACGAGGCCGTAGGGAACACCGAGAGTCGCCTGGGTCTTCTGACCCGCGGCGAGGGGCTCGAACGCCGGCGTGCAGATGGACGTCTCGTACGTGCGCTCCCACCCGAGCACGACTTTCCGCTCCCAGAAGCGCTGACAGAAGTTGTAGCCGACGTCCTTGGCCGAGCCGTTCGTCAGCTCGACGGTGATCACGCCGCCCGGCTCGAAGCGCGAGCCCTTGGTGGCGAACTGAAGCCCATCATCGACCGGCTCGGTCGTACCGCAGGCGGCGACCACTGCCAGCGCGGCAAGGAAGATTCGAGTACGCATCGGCATCAGGGGTTCGGGTGAGTGGATCCGCAGATCACGGACTTCCCGGGAGACGTTCCGCGAGGGCGGGCCTGCACGTCATCCCGCGGCGTCGGCGGCACGCCGGCCAGATTCGATCGCCCCCTCCATCGTCGCATTGAGGCCGCGTCCGGCCGTCGCCTCGCCGGCAAGGTAGAGAGTGTCCTCGACGGGGCGCGCCAGGGCTTCGTGTGCGTGTGCGCCACCCACTGCGACATAGGAATACGCGCCGCGCGTGAGCGGGTCCCGGTTCCAGTCGTGAAACCACGCGTCCTCGACCTGTGCGGCGATCTCGGCCTCCGGAATCCCGACCGTCCCCGCAAGCGATCGCACCGCCATGTCGACGAGCTCGTCCCGCCCGGCCGATGCGAGCCGCGCCGCCGCCGGCCCCCCGGCCCACGCCGTGAGCCGCGGCTCCGCCGGGTCCGGCGGGGTCCACCAGGTCGGGAACGGCTGCCCGAACCCGTGGAGAAAGAGCACGTCCCGCAGCGACGGGATGGAGCGCCAGAAAGGCTCGCGGAACGACACGCCAAGCTTCACGACGGCGCCCATCTCGAGCCGTGACGCGGCCTCGCGCGCCTCGGCGAGCGGTGGATCGAAGCGGATCGCCGTCGCATCGTCGGGATCGGCCTTGAGGATCGCGAGGGGAACGGTGACGATCGCGCCCTCCCCCTTCCAGCTCCCACCCTCCCATTCGGCGACGATGCTTCCTCTCCGCCAGCGAACCGTGCGGACTTCGACGCCGAGACGCACCGTCGCGCCACCAAGTGACGCGGCGAGTGCCGCGATGAGGCCGCCGGTGCCTCCGGGCAGCCTGAGCGTGGCTGCATCGGCCGGCTGGTTCGCCTCGACCTCGTCGAGCCAGCGGACGCTGAGGCGCGACGGGTCGGCGGCGTGAAAACCTTCGACATAGGCGACGAGAAGCGAGCGCGCCTCCGTGAGCGCACTCTCCCCGCAGCAGTCCGCCAGTGCCGCCGCCAGTGCGCGGTCCGCACCGCCCGCCCGCCGTATTCGCGCGATCAGGTCTGCGTTGAGATCCGGAAGGCCATCCATGTCCTGCCAGCCGCTCCCGATCCGGCGCAGCCATCCGCCGTGTGCGGCGACGAGCTGGAGGCGATGCGCCCGACAGAGGTCCCGGACGGCGCCCTCATCGGCGACCCACTCGGCGCCCAGCTCGATGGGCGATTTCCCCGGGCGTTCGATGCTCCACGCACGCCCACCGAGGCGGTGGGTGGCCTCCACGAGGGTTACGGCATGCCCCCGCTCGCGGAGCCGGCCGGCCGCGGCCAGGCCGGCGAGCCCGCCGCCGATGACGAGAAGCTCACGCGGAGGCAATCGGGCGCGCTCCCGGGGTCGCCATGTCGTGTGCCGGCATCATCCTGCGCCTTCCGTGCGGGGGCGGTCCTCGCCCTCTTTCCAAATCCCGGCCATGCCGTAAGTTGGCATCGCTTCCCCTGTTCGCCAGTCCGCAGCCATCTGGAGGTATGCAATGTCCGACCCGATGCTCACTCCCCGAAGGGGATTTCTCGGTCGTCTCGCTGCCGGAGCCGCCGCGCTCGGCATCGGCAGCGCCATACCTGTCCCGCTCGCGGCAGCGACGAGCCCAGCGAGCCGTTCGGCCGATCCGCAGCTCGAGGCGTGGTTCGGCAAGCTGAAGGGAAAGCACCGCATGCTGTTCGATTCTCCGGCCCCGGGCGAGGGGATGGTCGCGATCTGGCCGCGCGTCTATCTGAACACGACCGACGCGACGCACGGCGAGAAGGACGGGTCGAGCGCGATGATCATCCTGCGGCACCATTCCCTCGGGCTCGCCATTCAGGATTCGATGTGGGAGAAGTACGAGTTCGGAAAGGTGTTCCACGTCGACGTGAACGGGACGCCGGCCACGAAGAATCCATTCGCCAAGATCGAAGGGCTCCCGATCACCGGGCTCGGGATCACCGAGCTGCTCGCATCGGGCGTCCTCGTGGGCGCCTGTGATGTCGCGATGACCGTCTACAGCTCCGGCGTGGCGAAGGCCCGTGGCCTCGATGCCGCGGCCGTCCGCAAGGAATGGGTGGAGGCGCTGTATCCGGGGGTGCAGCTCGTGCCATCGGGCGTCTATGCCGTGGGGCGTGCACAGGAGCTGGGCTGCGGATACTGCTACGCATCGTAGGCGGCCGCTCGGGGCAGGGCAGCCGGAAGCAGGGCGAGGGACCTCCTCAGGGCGCGTGGATGCCCGGCGAGGAGGTCCCTCGTATTGTCGTACAGACGGTCGCAGCGAGCCATCCCGTTGTCGTGACTCTGCGGAGGATTCCGCAGGTCGGATCGGAATGAGGCGCATCCGACACTCACGGAGGCAGACGACGATGAAAGTGGTACCGGCGGCGGTTCTCCTGGCTGCTGCAGCGCTCGCATGCCGCTCCGGTCGCGGCGATGTTCCGGGCCCCGTGGCTTTGCGCACCTCGGTGACGCTGGTCGCCGATCAGCCGGACGCGGCACTCGCGATCCTGGCGGCCCGCGCGGGCGGCTCGTCGGTCCCCGATTCGCTCTGGGATGCGCTCTGGGCGAGCACCGGCTATCGCCGCCTGGCGCGCCGGGAGCAGGCGCTGGGCCGCGCGTTCACCGATTCGGCGTTTCGACGCTTTCTCGAGTCCGACACGCTGGCCGCACGAAGGTCGTCACTCGAGCGGACACTCGCGAGCTGGAAGCGGGCGGATATCGCGAGCGCCGCGGTGAAGGCGGCCGCCTACCTGCCGGACGGAACCGCGCTTCGCTCCCTGCTCCTGCCACTCATCAAGCCGCAGACCAACAGCTTCGTCTTCGACGTGGGCACCGATTCGGCTGCGATCTTTCTATACGTCGATCCGGCGGTCACGCGCGAGCAGTTCGAGGTGACGCTGGCGCATGAGCTGCACCATATCGGCTACGCCGTTGCGTGCGACGCGGACGGCGATTCGACGCTCACGGGCCCGCGGGGCACCGCGCTCACCTGGCTGGGTGCGTTCGGGGAGGGCATTGCGGTGCTCGCGGCCGCCGGGGGCCCGGATGCGCACCCCCACGCAGCGAGCGACAGCGCCGATCGCGCGCGCTGGGATCGGGATTACCAGAAGGTGCCGACCGATCTGCCGCGCGTCGAAGCGTTCTTCCTGGACATCCTCGCCGGGCGGCTGGAGACGCCGGACGCGGTGCGGCAGCGGGCCATGTCGTTCTTCGGCGATGCGCAGGGCCCATGGTATACCATCGGATACGCGATGGCGGCGACGATCGAGCGGATGGATGGGCGAGAGGCGCTCGTCAGCTCGCTGTGCGACGGGCGCGAGCTTCTGCGACGCTACAACGCGGCGGCGGCACGTGCCAATGCCACGCCGTCGACTGCCGCACGCCTGCCGCTCTGGTCCGATGCGCTCATCGCAGGACTCGGACCGTGACACGCGCGAGCGCGGAATGGCGAATCGACATCGGAGATACGCCGGTGAGCGCGCACTTCGAGCCGGCCGCCGCCGCCGAGCCGGCTGGCATGTTCGTGTTTGCCCACGGCGCCGGGGGACATCGCGCGGATCGCGGC
>DAINRR010000026.1:0-34485 GCA_036741715.1 Gemmatimonadales bacterium | reverse complement strand
AACCCCCGACACGCGGATTTTCAGTCCGCTGCTCTACCAACTGAGCTACCTGGCCGAAGGGCCGGGAATATAGGGCGGCTGCCCGTCTATTCCAAGTGCCCGTGGCCATCGGAATCGCACGCTCCTGAACGGGTTACCGCCCTTCGGCCGGTGCCCCCGCGCGCCGTCGATAGCGGCCGTCGAAGACATCGATCCAGGTCTTCCCATCGTCCGTCGAGCTCGTCCAGTGCTGGCGGACCGTGCCATCCCCATTGGGCGTGAACACGAGCCGGTGCAGCACCGTCGTCCCGTCCGGACGCTTCGCTTCCGACGCGTACGCGAGCGATCCGTTCTCGAGCCCCCCGCTGAACCGCAGGACCGATCCGTTGCTCGCCACCCACACCTGGTGCCACCTCCCGTCGCTCCGGTCGTAGAAGTTCATGCTCTGGCCGGTGCCGCCCCGTGCCGCGGTCCACTGCTCGTGGATCAGGCACCCCTTCTCCCTGGACGTGATGACGCTCGAGCCGGCGGGCTGCCCGCGCACGGTGACGTCCCACTCGCCGATCCAGAAATCGAACTGCCGGTACTCCGCTCCATCGCACGTCGGCTGGGGCGGCGGGTTCTGGCCCGGGACTGCCGACGGCGCAACGGCGGCCAGCAGTGCAGCGAGCGCCAGCGTTCTCCTGATCATTCGCGAGCTCCGCAGTCTGAGGATCCCTCCCTTACGCGAGCTCCGCGTTCCGGGAGTCACACCGCCCGGCCGTCCAGTCGCTCCGGCCTTCCGCCTTGTCCCCCGCGCGCTACGTTTCCCCGATGCTTCCGCTCCGCGCCGCACTCCTTCCCCTGACGCTCCTGGCGGCGTCCTGCCTCCGTCCCGACATCGCCGCGGATGCCGATGTTCCATTGACGATCGCACGTTCCGCCGAGGGGGGAGGCACCCGCCTCCATGTCGTGGCCCCGGACGGGGTGAAGCTGAGTGCCGCCGTGCAGCCGGTGCTCAGGCTCGACGACGGACGCACGGTGCGGTTCGACAGCGATGCCGTGAGCGCCGATTCGCTCTACTTCACCGCCCCGCCGACCAGCTGGATCGACGCGCCGCCCGAGCAGATCCGGGGCGTGCTCAACGCCGGCATCTGCGACGAAGCGACATCCACCTGCCGCCGAGTGACGGTGCAGATCTGACGGCCCGGCGCTTCCTGATCGCGACCCTGATGGCGGCCGCGGCCGCGCCGGCCGCCGCCCAGCGAGCCGCCGAGTCCTCCCCCGAAGAAGCCGCGTTCATCGTCCGCCTCGGCACCGATACGGTTGCCGTCGAGCGATTCACGCGCGGCGCCGGCCGCCTGGACGGCGAGCGCCTCCTCCGCTATCCGCGGACCTCCCTGGTCCGCTACGGCGCGACGCTTGGAAGCGATGGTGCGATCACGCGTTTCGAATCGTCGACAGTGCCCCTCGCCACCGACTCGACGCCTGCTTCCAGCACGGTCGTATTCGGCATGGACAGTGTCCGGGTGACGCTGGTGAGCGGAGACAGCACGCGCGCGTACGCCCTGAATCCGGGCACCGCGGAAGCGTCGATCTTCCTGCCGTTCAGCTTCGCACTGTACGAGCAGCTCGTCCGCCGGGTGATCGGGCGCGGGTCCGACAGCGCGGCCGCCGAGCTCATCTTTCCCGGTGTGTTCAACCCTCTCCCGACGAGCGTGCGCCGCATCGCGGCCGACAGCGCCGCCATCGACTTCTTCGGCGCGCCCCTGCTCATCCGCACCGATCGCGCGGGGAGGATCCTCGGCGTGGACGGTTCGGCGACGACGCAGAAGGTCACCGTCACTCGCGAGCGGCACGTGGACGTGATGGCGCTGGCCCGCGCGTTCGTGGCGCGGGAAGCGGCCCAGGGCACCCCGGGGCAGCTCTCCCCGCGCGACACCGTCCGCGCCGTCATCGGCGCGGCGGAAATCCAGATCGATTACGGACGGCCCCGTGCCCGCGGCCGAGCGATCATGGGCGGCATCGTGCCGTGGGGCGAGGTCTGGCGGACGGGGGCCAACGCCGCCACCGGTTTCAGCACGAGCGCGGACCTCCTCCTCGGCGGCGTGGAAATCCCCGCCGGGGACTACACGCTGTACTCGATCCCGCGCCCCGACGGCGCCGAGCTGATCGTGAACCGCCAGACCGGCCAGTGGGGCACCGAGTACGACCCGACACTCGATCTCGTCCGCATTCCACTCGACCGCCGGGAGCTGGCCGCGCCCGTCGAGGCGTTCACCATCGCCGTCGATCCGGCGGATGGCGGCGCGCGACTGCGCTTCGCCTGGGAGCGGACCGAGTGGACCGTGACCATGGCCCCACGCTAGACTCCGCCATGGCCTCCTTCCCGAACCTCACCGTCCTGGCGCACCCCCTCATCCAGCACAAGCTGACCCTGCTCCGCGACCGCGAGACGACGACGCGCGACTTCAAGCAGCTCGTCAACGAGATCGCGATGCTGATGGCATACGAGGTCACGAAGGACCTCACGCTCGAGCCGGTCGAGATCGAGACGCCGCTCGAGCGGATGACGGGCCGGCAGGTGGCCGGCAAGAAGCTGACGCTGGTGCCGATCCTGCGCGCCGGTCTCGGGATGGTGGACGGCGTGGCGCAGCTGATCCCGTCGGCCCGCGTGGGTCACATCGGGCTCTATCGCGATCACGATTCGCTGCAGCCGGTGGACTACTATTTCAAGATTCCGAGCGACGAGATGGAGCGCGACTTCTTCATTCTCGACCCGATGCTCGCGACCGGCGGCTCGGCAGCCGCAGCCGTCGGAGCGCTCAAGCGCGCCGGGGCAACGCGGCTCCGGTTTCTCTGCCTCGTGGCCGCACCCGAAGGCGTACAGCGAATGCTCGACGCGCATCCGGACGTGCCGGTCTTCGCCGCCGCGCTCGACCGCCAGCTCGATGCGCGCGGCTACATCCTTCCCGGTCTCGGCGATGCAGGCGACCGGCTCTTCGGAACCCGCTGAGGACCACGATGGCACCGATCACGCTGACCTTCTGGGGCGCTGCCGGGCAGGTGACGGGCTCCATGCACCTCCTGGAAGCGGCTGGCGCCCGCCTCCTCCTCGACGCGGGTCTCTTTCAGGGAAAGCGGAAGGAAGCCGCCGAGCTCAACAGCAAGCTTCCGTTCGATGCGCGCCGCATCGATGGCGTCATCCTGAGCCACGCGCACATCGATCATGCCGGCCGGCTTCCGCTGCTCGTCAATCGCGGGTTCCATGGCCCGATCCACGCAACGGCCGCCACGCGCGACCTCTGCGCCGTGATGCTCGCCGATTCGGCGCACATCCAGGAAAAGGACTTCGAGTTCCTGGTACGGCGGGACCGCGCGGGACCCGAAGCAGAGCCGCTCTATACGCTGCGTGACGCCGCGCGGACCCAGGAGCTCATGGTCGGGGTTCCGTACCGGCGGCTGCAGCACCTCCGCAAGCACGTGACCGTGGAGTTCACCGACGCGGGGCACATCCTGGGCTCGGCGAGCGTGGATGTGCGCATCACCGAAGGCACCCAGCACCGGCTCGTCTTCTCCGGCGACATCGGCCGCGCCGGGCTGCCGATCATCCGTGACCCGCAGCCTCCCGCGGGACCGATCGACACCCTCATCATCGAGTCCACCTACGCCGAGCGCGAGCACGAGAGCGTCGCGGGCGCCGAGGAGCACCTCGGCGAGCTGGTGCGTCGGGTCGCGGCACGCGGCGGCAAGATTCTCGTGCCTGCCTTCGCGGTGGGCCGTACCCAGGAGCTCGTGTACGCCCTCAACGAGCTCTTCCGCAACGGGAAGATCCCGCGGATCCCGATCTACATCGACAGCCCGCTCGCCATCGAGGCGACGACGGTCTTCCGGCTGCATCCCGACATCTTCGACCGCACCGAGCGGCTCGTCGAGGCGAATTCCCCGCTCTTCGACTTCTCGCTGGTGAACTACACGCGCGACGTCGAGGACTCGAAGCGGCTCAATAGCCTGCAGGGACCTGCGATCATCATCGCGGCATCGGGCATGGCGGAAGCCGGGCGCATCCTGCATCACATCAGGAATCATGGCGGGGACCACCGGAACTGCATTCTCTTCGTCGGATTCCAGGGAGAGCATACGCTCGGCCGGCGCATCCAGGACGGGGCCGACGTGGTCCGTATCTTCGGCGACGAGCATCCGATCCGGGCCGAAGTCGAGACGATCGGCGGTTACTCGGCGCACGCCGACCGCAACGAGCTGCGCGCCTGGGTCAAGGGACTCGGCGGCCCGATCCGACGTGCGTTCTGTGTCCACGGCGAGGGCACGGCGCTCACCGCCATGGCGTCCATGCTCGAGGCGGAGGGCATTCCGGAGGTGCACGTGCCGAGGCATGGGGAGAGCTTTGTGCTGAACCCCTAGCGCGCTCTCCCGCTCTCCCGCCCACAGCCGTAACTTTCCCCCGTGCATCGCGTCCTCCGCCGCACCCTCAAGCTCCTCGGCATCCTCGTTCTTGCGATCCTCATTGCCTATACCGTCTCGCTGGTGATGGTGCTGGTGGTGAGCCTCCAGGACCAGCGGCGGCCGGTCGACGCAATCGTGGTGCTGGGTGCCGCCCAGTACAACGGTCGCCCCTCCCCGGTCCTGCGTGCCCGGCTCGAGCATGCGCGGCGGCTGTACGATGAGAACCTTGCCCCCTGGATCCTGGTGACCGGGGGTGTGGGACGCGGAGATACGACGAGCGAGGCCGAGGTGAGCCGGCGCTGGCTCGCGGCCCGCGGGGTCCCCGACTCCGCCATCGTGGTGCGCCCGAGGGGGAAGTCGACCTACGCCTCGATGACCGACGTGGCGGAGTGGCTGCATCCGCGGAAGCTCCGGGCCGTGCTCCTCGTGAGCGACCCGTTTCACATGACCCGGCTGCGCTTCGAAGCGAGGCGGAACGAGCTCGAGGCCTACACCTCGCCGACGGAATCGAGTCCGATCTCGGACAACCCGAACCTGGAACTGCGGTATCTCTTCTGGGAGGGGCTCAAGGCACCGGTGGCGTGGGTCCGGAGCTGGCGCTGGTTCCGGGGCGAAACCGCTGCCACGGCAGGGCCGTAAAGCAGGGCACACTCAATACATAAGGAAAAGGGGTCAGGCATGAGATGGTCCGTTAGTCCCTTCCGCGCGGCCGCCGGTGCGGCGTTCTCGCTCCTTGCGCCCGCAGCCGCGGCCACCGCCCAGTCGGCACCTCCGACGCCATCGGCGCCGCTCGAGGTGCCGTACGTCATCGATACCCTCGACAACGGGCTCACGCTCATCGTGCACGAGGACGGCTCCGCACCGGTGGTGACCGTGAACGTCTGGTATCACGTCGGCTCGGGCGACGAGAAGCTCGGGCGCACCGGCTTTGCGCACCTCTTCGAGCACCTGATGTTCATGGGGTCGCAGAACGCGCCGTACCCCGAGTTCGATCGGCGGCTCGAGGCGGCCGGGGCCAACAACAACGGCTCGACCAATGTGGACCGCACCAACTACTACGAGTCGGGTCCTGCCAACGCGCTTCCGCTCATGCTCTGGCTCGAGGCCGACCGCATGGGGTGGATGCTGCCGACCATGGATTCCGCCAAGGTGGACCTGCAGCGGGACGTCGTGAAGAACGAGCGCCGTCAGGGGGTGGACAACCAGCCGTACGGCCGGGCGAACGAAACCATCATCGCCATGCTCTATCCGAAGGAGCATCCGTACTCGTGGCCGGTCATCGGGTCGATGACCGATCTGTCCGCCGCATCGCTCGAGGATGTGAAGGATTTCTTCCGGCGCTATTACGCTCCGAACAATGCGTCGATCGTCGTGGCCGGGGACGTGAAGGCGGATTCGGTGAAGGCGCTCGTGCAGACGTATTTCGGCGCCATCCCGCGCGGACCCGCCATCGAACGCGCCCAGCCGGTGCCGGTGAAGCTCGCGGGAGACACCGCGGCGGTGCTCGAGGACCGCGTGCAGCTCCCGCGCCTCTATTATCGCTGGCACACGGTGAAGGGCTGGGCGCCCGACGATGCGGCCCTGAGCCTCGCGGCCTACATCCTCACCGGCGCCAAGAACGCGCGGCTCACCCAGAAGATGGTCTACGACCAGCAGATCGCCAGCAGCGTCTTCGCCGGGCAGAACGGCAATCGCCTCGACGGCGACTTCTCCATCGTCGCGACCGCGCGGCCCGGCAAGTCGCTGCCGGAGCTGCAGCAGGTGATCGACGCCGAGCTCGCCCGGCTTGCGGCGGAGGGCCCGACGGCGCGCGAGCTCGAGCAGGCGAAGAACTCCTACGAGTCGGGATTCCTCTCGAGCCTCGAGCGCGTCGGCGGCAAGGCCGACCAGCTCAACGCCTACTATTACGATATCGGGGAGCCGGACGGGTTCCAGCGCGACCTCGACCGCTATCGCGCGGTGTCCGCGGCCGACGTGCAGCGTGTCGCGCGCGAATACCTGTCGGGTCCCCGCGTCGTCCTGTCGATCGTTCCCGAGGGCAAGCGCGATCTCGCGGCGCGGCCGAGGGTCACGCCATGACCATGAGCCATTCGAAGGAGCGCCACGGAATGAAGCAGGAAGCACGACTTCGCTCGACGATCCTGGCCGCCGTCCTCGGCGCCGCCGCACTATCGGGGTGCGCGTCGAGTGCGCCGGAGACCGTTCCCGCGCCGGCGGAGCCCGCGGCCGAGCCGGGTCCGGCCGCCACGCGGGGTCCTGCGCCGAGCACACCGGCCGCCAACGCGACCGCGCCAGCACTTGGGCCCGCGCCACAGCTGACCATGCCCGCCGTGGAACATGACACCCTGCCCAACGGCATCCGGCTGCAGGTGGTGCGGATGGCGGAGGTGCCGCTCGTCAACGCGCGCCTCACGATCGCCGCGGGGGCACGGCTCGACGGCGAGCGCCCCGGCCTCGCCACGTTCACGGCGAACATGCTCGACGAGGGCGCCGGGAAGCGCGATGCCTTCGCGATCGCCGCAGAGCTCGAGTACCTGGGCGCGTCGCTGTCGACCGGTGCCGGGTGGGAAGCGATGACGATCGCGCTCAACGCGCCGAAGCGGACCTTCGCCAGGGCCATGGACGTCATGGCGGACGTGGTCCTCCGCCCGACGTTCTCGAGGGTGGACGTCGCGCGGCAGCGCGATCTCCGGCTCGCGGGCATCCTGCAGCAGCGCGACCAGCCCGGTGCGGTCGCGAATCTGGTCTTCTCCCATGTCGTCTTCCCGGCCGGGCATCCATATCACGCACCGATCGGGGGTGACTCGGCGAGCACCGCCGCGCTCGACTCCGCGATGGTGCGCGCCTTCTGGAATCGCGCCGCGGATCCGCGGAAGGCCACGCTCATCGTCACCGGCGACATCACGCTCGAGGAAGCCCGTGAGCTGACGCTCGCCCGCTTCGGGAGCTGGCGCGCCCCCGCTCGTCCGCTTCCGGCGCCGCCCTCGCCGGCGGAGGCCCCGCGGCCGGAAACGCGCATCGTGCTCGTGGACAAGCCCGGTGCCGTACAGTCGGTCGTGAGCATCGGCGCACCGGGCGTGGACCGGCGCTCCGAAGACTACGCCGCGATCACGCTGATGAATACGATCCTCGGCGGGTCGTTCTCCGCCCGGCTCAACGACATTCTCCGCGAGCAGAAGGGGTACACGTACGGCGCCTTCTCCGGCTACGCGTGGCGTCCCCTGCCCGGCCCCTTCTCGGCCGGTGCACAGGTGCGGACCAACGTCACCGACAGCTCGCTCGCGATCTTCTTCAGCGAGTTCGAGCGGATCCGCGAAGCGCCCGTGAGTGACGCGGAACTGGAGCGCGCTCGCGCCTACCTGACACTCGGGGCCCTCACCGAGTTCGAGACCACCGGAGACGTCGCCGCCCAGCTCGCCGGGCTCAACGAGTTCGGGCTCCCGCTCACCTCGATTCCCGAGGAGCTCGCGGCGATCTCGCGCGTCACCGCGGCGGACGTGCAGCGCGTCGCGCAGACGTACCTCGACCCGACACGACTCACCGTCGTCGTCGTGGGAGACGTCGCGACGGTGCGGCCGGGGCTCGAGGCACTCGCCCTCGGCCCGGTCGAGCTGAGGGACTTCAACGGAAACGAGGTGTCACGATGAAGCGCTCGATGACGCTGCTCCTCGCCGCCGGCCTGACGCTGTCCCCGGCAGCCGGCGACGCCCAGCAGCTGCGGGTTCCGACCGAGGTGTTCAAGCTCGACAACGGGCTCACCGTGATCGTGCACGAGGACCACTCGGCCCCGCTCGTGGCAGTGAACGTCTGGTACCATGTCGGCTCGGGCCGCGAGGTGGAGGGCCGCAGCGGCTTCGCCCACCTCTTCGAGCACATGATGTTCCAGGGCTCCGAGAACGTCGGCGACGACAAGCACTTCGCCTATATCCAGGAAGCGGGCGGCACGCTCAACGGCTCCACCAACGCGGACCGCACGAACTACTTCGAGCTCGTCCCGTCCAACTACCTCGAGATGGCGCTGTGGCTCGAGGCGGATCGCATGGGCTTCCTCCTCGGCGCCATGACCGAGGAGAAGCTCGCCAACCAGCGCGACGTCGTGAAGAACGAGCGGCGCCAGAACTACGAGAACCGCCCGTACGGCATGAGCTTCATCAGGATGGGCGAGCTTCTCTACCCGGAGGATCACCCCTATCACTGGCCGACGATCGGCTATCAGGAAGACCTGACGGCCGCCTCGATGGAAGACGTGAAGGGCTTCTTCCGCAGGTGGTATGCGCCGAACAATGCGTCGCTGGTCGTCGCCGGCGCCGTGAAGCCGGCGGAGGTGCGCCGTCTCGCGGAGAAGTACTTCGGGCCGATCCCTGCGGGAGAGCCGGTGCCGGATCCGACGCCGCGTCCCGTGCGGCTGGCCGCCGATGTGCGCGAGGTGCTCGAGGACCGGGTCACGCTGCCGCAGGTGAGCCTCTCCTGGCCCGCGGTCGAGGCGTGGCACGCCGACGACCCGGCGCTCGACATGCTCGCGAACGTGCTCGGCCAGGGCAAGACATCGCGCCTCTACGAGCGCCTCATCTACCGCGACCAGGCGGCGCAGAGCGCTTCCGCCAGTTACGGTGGCCGGGAGGTGGCCGGCGCGTTCCAGGTGACGGTCACTGCCCGCGAAGGCACCAGCCTCTCGCAGATGGAGCGGGCGGTGTACGAGGAACTCGGGCGCCTCGCCACCGAGGGCCCCACCGAGGAGGAACTCACCGCCGCGAAGAACGGCGCGGAGGCGTCGTTCGTCATGTCGCTCGCTTCGACGCTCGGCAAGGCGGACCGGCTCAATTCCTATTACACGTTCCGCGGGAAGCCGGACCTCTTCAACGAGGATCTCGCGCGCTTCCGCGCCGTCACGGCGGACGATGTGCGGCGAGTCGCGCAGACCTACCTCGTGGGCAAGCCGCACGTGATCCTGTCCACCGTTCCCGCCGGCAAGCGCGAGCTCGCCGCACAGCCGATGGAGGTGACGCCATGAGCGTCGTCCGCACCCGGGCGGTGCGCACGCTGCTGGCCGGCGTGCTCGCTGCCGCCGCACTCGCCGCGCTGCCCCTCGAGCATGCATCCGCGCAGACGCTCGATCGCTCCGTCCGCCCCGCGCCCGGCCCGCTGCCGACCGTGCAGACGCCGACCGTGGTGAAGCGCTCGCTCGCCAACGGGCTCCAGGTCTGGACGGTGACACAGCGCGAGATTCCGACGGTCAACGCATCGCTCGTGATCCGGGCGGGCGCCGTGCACGACGGACGCAAGGCCGGGCTCGCGGCCATGACGGCGAGCATCCTCGACGAAGGCACCTCGCGGCTCTCCGCGCTCGAATTCGCCCGCGCGGTGGACGCGCTGGGCGCCGGGCTCGGTGCGTTCGCCGGTGACGAGCGGACGACGGTGACGCTCTCGACGCTCAAGAAGACGAGCGGCGACGCATTCGCGCTCATGGGCCAGCTCGTCACGCAGCCGGCTTTCGCAGCCGAAGAGATCGAGCGCGACCGGAAATCCCGGCTGCAGTCCCTCCGCCAGCAGAAGGACCAGCCCACCACGATCGCGTCGAACACCTTCGCGGCGAAGGTCTACGGCGACGATCATCCCTACGGGCGCCCCGGCAACGGAACGCCGGAGACGATCGCCGGCATCACGCGCGAGGACATCACCGGGTTCTACGGCGCGTTCTACCGGCCCAACAACGCGGTCCTGGTGATCGTCGGCGACGTGACGCCCGACGAGGCCGTGGCGCTGGCGACGAAGGCGTTCGGCGGATGGGAAAAGGGAGACGTCCCCGCGTCGGTCGCGGCCATTCCCCCGAGGCCCGGAGCGCGGAAGGCCACCGTCTACCTCGTGGACAAGCCGGGCGCAGCGCAGAGCGAGATCCGCATCGGTCACCCCGGCGCCGCCCGCTCCACCAGTCCCGACTACTACGCGCTGCAGGTGCTGAATACGATTCTCGGCGGGCAGTTCTCGAGCCGGATCAACCTGAACCTGCGCGAGAGCAAGGGCTACACCTACGGCGCCCGGAGCGGCTGGACCTTTGCGCGCGGTGATGGTCCGTTCGTCGCCAGCGCCGGCGTCTTCACGGCGAAGACCGACAGCTCGCTCATCGAGTTCCTGCGCGAGCTCAGGGACATCCGCGCCGGCCGTCCGGTCACGGAGGAGGAAGTCGCGTTCGCCAAGCGGACCCTCGTCCAGGGCTACCCGCGCGCCATCGAGACGAACGCAGGTGTGGTCAGCCAGCTCGCGGATCTCGCCTTCTTCGGCCTGCCGGAAGCGGAGATGACGAACTACCTCACGCGCGTGCAGGCCGTGAAGCCGGCCGACGTGACGCGAGTGGCGCGGCGCTACCTGCAGCCCGATCAGTTCACGATCGTCGTGGTGGGAGATCTGGCGCAGATCCGGGGGGGCATCGAGGCACTCGACCTCGGTCCGCTCACCGTGCTCGACGCCGATGGAATGGCCCTCCAGTAGAACGCGACAGCTGCAGCGCGCGGGGCGGCTCCGGCCGCCCCGTTCCGTTTCCGCCCGGCGCTTCCCGCGATATCATTGACGCCCGCTCTCTCACGGTCGACCCTGCCCTATGCCCCTGATTTCCACCGAACGTGTCCACACCGGCCGCATCGTGAACCTCGACGTCGATACCGTGGCGTTTCCCGATGGCTCGACCGGAAAGCTCGAGATGCTGCGGCACCCCGGCGCGTCGGCCGCCATCCCCTTTCTCGACGATCCCTCGTCGGAGGATCCGCGCATCGTCCTCATCCGGCAGTTCCGGCATGCCGCCGAAGGAGACATGTGGGAGATCCCCGCCGGGCGCCTCGACCCGGGAGAGGAGCCCGAAGCCTGCGCGCGCCGGGAGCTGCGTGAGGAAACCGGCTACTCCGCCGCCGACTGCCGCCGACTCGTCACGATCTACACCACGCCCGGATTCACCGACGAGCGCATTCACCTCTTCCTGGCGACCGGGCTCCGCCCCGGCGATCACGCCCGCGAGGCCGATGAATTCGTCGAAGTCCACGAAGTGCGCTGGTCGGAGGCCCTGCGACTCATCGCAAAGGGCGAAATCCCGGATGCCAAGACCCTGTCGGCGCTGCTGTTCACCGAGACCTTCGTCAGGCAGCGGCGCGCCCCGGCGGCGGGTTAATAAAACCGGTTCTTCGCGCTAACATTCGGGATGCCGTCCCGCACGACCCGGGAGTTCCTCACCACCCTCAGGAAGGGGGAGTTCGAGCGCGCCTATTACCTCCACGGCCCCGAGGAGGTGCTCAAGGAGGAAGGCCTTCGCTACCTCATCGAGCGCGCCGTGGATCCGGCCACGCGGGACTTCAACTTCGACCAGCGATCGGCCGGCCAGCTCGACCCTGAATCGGTCGAAGCTCTCTGCAATACCGTCCCCATGATGGCCGAACGCCGCGTCGTCGTAATCCGCGACGTGGAGCAGTGGAAGCGCAAGACGAAGGCGCGCAATGCCTTTCTCGCGTATCTGGAGCGGCCGTCCCCCGATACCGTGGTCGTGCTGGTGCAGGGCGCGACCGAGGAGACCGAAGACAAGGAGCTGGCGAAGCGCGCCGTGAGCGTCCACTTCGGCCCGCCGACCGCCGCCGAGGCCGGGAAGTGGCTGGAGCGCAGGGCGGCCGCCAGCGGAATCCGGTTCGCGCCGGGCGCCTCGGAACATCTCATCAAGTGCACGGGTGGCGACCTCGCCGCAATCCGGCTCGAGCTCGAGAAGCTCTCGGCGCTCGCCGGCGAGGAACCGATCACGGCCGAGCAGGTCGGCGACCTGGTCGGCATCCGGCACGGCGAGACGATCTTCGACTGGCGCGACGCCGTCATGGACGGAGACGCCGGGCGCGGGGTGCGACTCGTCGAGCGCGTGCTCGACCAGTCGGGAATGAGCGGGGTCAAGCTCGTGACGCTTCTGGGGACCACGCTCGTGGGCCTCGGGATCGTGCGGTCGGCGCTGGATGGCCGTTCCCGGGGCGGCGCGCTCGATCGGGTGGCATTCGATGCGCTGCGGGCGGCCCGTCCGTTCGGCCTTCTCCCGTGGAAGGACGAAACCCTCCGCTGGGCGCGATGGGCCCCGAAGTGGCCCGCACCGCGGTTGCGCGAGGCCCTTCGCGCGGCCCTCGAGACCGATCGCTCGCTCAAGAGCACGACGCTGTCGGATGAACGCGCGCTGCTGGCCGACCTGGTCATGCGGTTGGCGATTGGAGAGAAGGTGGAGGCATGACGATGGGACGGAAATTGCTTCGGCTCTGTCTGGCGGCGTTGCCGATGTGTCTCCCTTC
Source organism: Gemmatimonadales bacterium (assembly GCA_036741715.1). GTDB lineage: Bacteria > Gemmatimonadota > Gemmatimonadetes > Gemmatimonadales > GWC2-71-9 > CAMLLJ01. The sequence goes on along the minus strand of DAINRR010000026.1, from coordinate 21,763 downwards.
GAGCGCTCGGGCGCAGGCCGACGCGCGCGTCATGGCTGCGGTGCGGCAGGCGCAGGAAGGCTCGGGCGACTCGGCGCGCGCGGCGCTCTCCCGGCTCCTCCAGTCGACGCCGGCCACCGATTCGCTCTATCCCGAGATCCTCTTCGCGAGCGCGCTCGTCTCACCGACCGCCCAGGAGATGCAGCGAAACCTGCAGCGGGTCGTCGTCGAGCACGCGCTCTCGCGCTGGGCGGACGATGCCCTCCTCAAGCTGGCCCAGCTCGAATATGCGAGCGGCAACCTCCCCGGCGCCGTGCGACAGCTCGACCGGATCCGCTCCGACTTTCCCCGCTCCGATGTGCTGGGCCTCGCCGCTTTCTGGGCTGCGCGCGTGCATTTCGACCTGCGCGACGAGCGTTCGGCATGCCGCTGGATCGGAACCGGTCTCGCTGCCACGCCGGCTGAAGCGAACGACGTGCGTGCCCAGCTCGACGCGTTCGCCCGGCGCTGCCCGGGTGATCTGCTGGCCGCCGGCGCGATGGCGGCACCGCCCCGCCCCTCCGTGCCGCAGGGATCCGCCACGCCCGTCACGACGCCGCCGGCCGAGAGCCGTGTGCCCGACGCCCGTGCGCCCGACAGCCGCGTGCCCGACACCCGCGCGGCAGACAGCGCGCAGCCGCCACCGGCCGACACCATTCGCCTGGCGCCCGAAGCACCTGTGACGGTTCCCGTCACCGAGACCCCGCCGCCGGCGGCGGAGCCTGCGGCGCAGCAGGCGCCGGCATTCCGGATCCAGGTCGTCGCGGCGGCGACGCAGGGCGCAGCCGATGCGGCGATCGCGCGCCTCGAGCGGCTTGGCTTCTCGGCGCGGATCGCACGTGAGGGTGGGTTCCTCAAGGTGCGCGCGGGCGCCTTCGCTACGCGTGCCGAGGCCGGCGCCGCCCGGCAGCGCCTCCTCGCCGACTTTCCCGGCGCCTTCGTCGTGTCCGATTGAGCGCGCGCGTGAGCGAGCAGCGTAACGGCGGCGGCACGCCGCTCATGCAGCAGTACCGCGAGATCAAGTCGCGGCATCAGAACGCCATCCTCTTCTTCAGGATGGGCGATTTCTACGAGATGTTCTTCGACGATGCGGAGCTCGGCGCGCGTGTGCTCAGCATCACGCTCACGTCGCGGGGAGACGGTGTCCCCCTCGCGGGCGTTCCCGTGAAAGCCGCGGCGGAATACCTCCGGCAGCTCGTGGCCGCCGGGCATCGCGTAGCCATCTGCGAACAGGTCGAGGATCCGCGCCTCGCCAAGGGCATCGTGCGGCGCGAAGTCGTCGAGACGGTCACGCCCGGCGCGCTCCTGCAGGACGGGTGGGTGGCAGGCGGCCGCAACAACTGGCTGGTGGCGCTCGCGGCAGGATCGGCGGGGCAGGACCACGCTGCTCCGGCGGGCCGGGTCGGGCTCGCCGCGGTGGACCTCTCGACGGGTGAATTCACGCTGGAGACTCTCGCGCGCACCGACCTGGGTGAAGCTCTCACCCGGCTCGCCCCTGCCGAGGTGGTGATTCCCGCAGGGCTGGAACATGCACCCGACGACGGTACGCTCGTGACCGAACGGGAGCGCTGGGAGTTCGATCCCGCGCTCGCGCGCGAGGAGCTCGGTCGACGCTTCGAGCTCGCGTCGCTCGACGGGCTCGGCCTCGAGCCGGAAGACGACCTCGCCGTGGGAGCGGCGGGTGCGCTTCTCCGCTACCTCACCGATCTCCAGCCCGCGGGTCTCCCGCACCTGGCGCGCCCCACGGTACGTCGCAGCAGCTCGCACCTCTGGCTCGACGAGATGACGCGGCGCAACCTCGAGCTGGTCGAGCCGCTGCGCTCCGGCGCCCGCGGCACCACGCTGCTCGAGACGCTCGACGCCACCGTCACGCCCATGGGGGCCCGCCTTCTGAGGCAGTGGGTCCTCTCTCCCCTTTGCGACGCGGGGGAGATCCACCGCCGGCTCGATGCGGTGCAGGTGCTTGCGCGCGACACCCGCGCGCGCGAGCGGATCCGCGAGGCGCTCGACGGCGTGCGTGACCTCGAGCGGCTCGGTGGCCGAGCGGCGGCCGGCCGCGCGACGCCGCGCGAAATGGGCGCGCTGCGCGACTCGTTCCATCGCCTCCCCGATGTCCTCGAAGGCCTCACCAGCCTCGCGGGTCGGGCGGAGAGCGCGCTTCTCGCCGGCCTCGAGCGCGACTTCGATCTGCTGGCGGATCTTGCGGGTCGCCTCGCGGCCGGGCTCGAGGAGCGGCTGCCCGCCGGACTCGCCGACGGGGGCGTCATCCGCGCGGGGTTCGACGCCGAGCTCGACGAGCTGCGGGCCCTTCGTGACGGCGGACGCCAGTACATCGCGACGCTGCAGCAGCGTGAGCGCGAGCGCACCGGCATCTCGTCGCTCAAGGTCGGCTTCAACAAGGTGTTCGGCTATTTCCTCGAGGTGACGCACGCGCACGCGGCACGCGTCCCGGCCGACTACGAGCGGCGCCAGACCCTGGCCGGCGCCGAGCGCTACGTCACCCCCGAGCTCAAGGAATACGAGGCGAAGGTGCTCGGCGCGGAAGAGGGAATGTCGACGCGCGAGGCGGTGCTCTTCGACGGCCTGCGCGCAGAGGTGGGCCGCGCGATCGGCCGCGTCCAGCGGGTCGCGTCGGTGCTCGCGCGGCTCGACGTGTGGGCGGCACTCGCCGAGCGCGCCGTGGGATGCCGGTACGTGCGCCCGGACGTCACCGAGGGCTTCGCGCTCCGGCTTCGTGCCTCGCGGCACGCGGTGATCGAGCGGCTGATGCCGCGCGAGAACTTCATGCCGAACGATGCGCACTTCGACGAGGCGGCGCGGGTGCTGCTCGTCACCGGCCCCAACATGGCGGGGAAGAGCACGATCCTCCGGCAGATCGGCCTGTGCGTCGTCCTCGCGCAGCTCGGCAGCTTCGTGCCCGCCGATGCGGCGGAGATCGGCGTGGTGGACCGCCTCTTCACGCGCGTCGGCGCGAGCGACAACCTGGCGCGCGGCCAGTCCACGTTCATGGTGGAGATGAGCGAGACGAGCGCCATCCTTCACAACGCGACGGCCAGGAGTCTCGTCCTGCTCGACGAGATCGGGCGCGGCACCTCCACCTACGACGGCGTCGCGATCGCCTGGGCCGTCACCGAGCACCTGCACGACTGCGTCGGGTGCAAGACCATGTTCGCGACGCATTATCACGAGCTGATGCAGCTCCCCGAGCGGTTGGCGCACGCGCGGAACTTCAACGTGGCGGTCCGCGAGGCGGGCGACACGGTCGTCTTCCTGCACCGCCTCGAGCCCGGGGGCACCGACCGGTCGTACGGCATCCACGTCGCCCAGCTCGCCGGGCTCCCTGCAGACGTGGTCCGGCGCGCGCGCGAGGTGCTCGGCACGCTCGAGGAGGAGCACCGCGTCGTCCCCGGCTCCGCGCCAGCACCGTCGGATCCCGAGCAGCTCGACCTCCTCGGCCACGCGGCGATTCCGCACCCGCTGCTGGAGCGGCTGCGCGAGCTCGACCTCGACTCACTCACGCCGATCCAGGCACTCATCCGCCTCTCCGAGCTGCAGAAGGAAGCTCGGGGCTAGGCGCAGTTCGCGCCGCAGCCACCCATGGCCGCCATCTCGTCAGACACCGGCGACGCATCCCGATCCGACTCCCCACCGGCGCGCCTCGCGATTCTCGGCGCGTCGGACCTCCGCGCGTCCGATGGGCGCGCCGTACAGGCCGGCGCCGCCCAGCCGAAGCGCCTCGTGCTCCTGGCCTATCTCGCGCTTGCTCCCGCAGCCGGCTACGTCCGGCGGGATACGCTGGTCGCGCTCTTCTGGCCTGACCTCCCGACGGAGCAGGCGCGGCACGCCCTCCGCCAATCACTCCACTATCTCCGGACCAGCCTCGGGCGTGAGGTCCTCCTGAGCCGTGGGGACACCGAGATCGCGGTGGACCCGGCTCGCCTCTGGTGCGATGCGCGTGCATTCGAGCAGGTGCTGGCGGCAGATACCGCCGGGGCGATGGCACTTTACCGGGGTGAGCTCCTCGACGGCGTGTTCGTCGCCGATGCCGCTCCGGAGCTCGAGCAGTGGCTCGATGCGGAGCGCCTCCGGTTCAGGCGGTTGGCGGCGAAGGGGGCCACGGAACTGTCGGCGAAGGCGGATGCGGGCGGTGAGGCCGCCGCGGCGATCGGCTGGGCGCGCCGCGCGGCGTCGCTCGATCCCGACGACGAACGGATCCTCCGCGTGCTCGTGGAGCTGCTCGACCGGCATGGCGATCGCGCGGGCGCGCTTCGGGCCTACGCCGGGTTCGAGCAGCGGCTGCGCGAGGAATACGATACCGCGCCCTCCGCCCAGACACGCGCCCTTCGCGCGCGGCTGAGCGAGAACGCGCCGCAACCCGGACCTCCACTCCTTCCGGAGCCGACCGGACCGCGGCCGCCCACGCCACTGGAGATCGATCCGGCTCCCCCCGCGACGCGACGCGCGCGCAGCCTGGCCATCGCGGGCATCGGTCTCGTGGCGATCGTCGCCCTCACGATCGCCTTCATTGCGGGACGGCGCACGCCGCCCTCGGGGCGTGAGCTCCTCGCGGTAGGCACCATCACCATCGACAGCAGCGGCGCGGCGTCCCTCGATCCGAACGTCCTCACGCTCCGGTCGCTGATCACCGCGGACCTGTCCCAGCTCGACGGGATCGCGGTGTTGAGCGAGGGACGGCTCTATGAGATGGTCGCACGGGCGCGCGGATCGATGGATGCACGCGATCATGTGCTCGCCGCAGCACGCCGCGCAGGCGCAACCGAGGTGATCGATGGGGTCCTGCGTGTGCGGCTCGGGCTGTACCGCCTCGAGTTGCAGCGTGTGGAGCTGGCCTCGGGAACCGTGCGGGGTGCCCTCGAGATCGAGGGGTCCCGCATCGGCGACATCGTCGCTCAGGCCACGAGCCGAATCGCCGACGCGTATCGGCTTGACCCTCCGGCCCGATCGCTGGGCGCACTCACGAGTCAGTCACCGCTGGCCCGCCGCAGCTACGAGCTCGGCATGCGCGCCCTGTACGCCGGCGACGGTGCCACTGCGCTGCGCCATTTCAGCTCGGCGCTCGAAGTCGACCCGAAATTCTTCGCTGCGGCATACTACGCGCTCTACACCACCTCGCTCACAGGGTTGAGTGATACGCTGCGCCGGCAGGTCGAGAGCGCCGCCGCGGCCGCGGACAGCGCGCCGGAACGGGAGCGCCTGCAGATCCGGACCCTGTGGGCCAGCCTCTCGAACGACCCCCGCACGCTGGCGTACGCCGAGTCGCTCGCAAGCCGCTATCCGGCCGAGCCGGAAGGCCGGTATCATCTCGGCCTCGCACTGGCGCACGCCGGCGAATTCTCCAGCGCCATCGACCAGCTGCGCACCGCCATCGCCTCGGACTCGTCCATGCTTGCGAGCGCGCTGTCGGGTCAGGCGCCGTGCCGGGCGTGCCAGGCAATGCAGCTGGTGGCCCAGGCGTATATCGCCATGGATTCGATGGCCGCGGCACATCGCTGGATCGACACGTGGGGCGCAGCCGGTGGCGCGCCGGCCAGCGTGCTCGGCTACCGTGCCGTCGCCCATGATCTCAGCGGCAATCGCGAGGCCGCGCTCGCGATCGTCCGCGATTCGATGCCCGCCGACGCGCGTGCGAGCTTCGCCCCCGCCTTCCTGGTCGAGTCCGCGATCCGCGCCGGGGATTTCGTCGAGGCCGCACGCCTCATCGCGAACGACCTGCCGAGCGATGACCGCGTGCGGCGGCACAACGGACTGTGGTGGGATGTCATCTATCACCACACCCGAGGGCGTCTCCGGGAGGCGGTAGCCGCCGCGGATCGCTTCTGCGCCGCGGCCGAGTCCTCGCGCGACGACTGCGCGATGATCCGCGCGAGCGTGCTCGTCCCGGTCGGTCGGCTCGCCGAGGCTCGGATCGGGCTGGAACGGCGGCTTCATATCCCGGAGCCGGACCCGCCGCCGGTGCCCGGACAGAGCGCGCGGCGCCGGGCGTGGCTGCTGGCGCATCTCGCACACGTGCGCGCCGCGGCGCGCGATACTGCCGGCCTCGCGCGGCTCGCCGACTCGGTCGCCGTCATAGGGCGCAGGAGTGCATACGGCCGCGACCGGCGGATCCACTATCACGTGCGTGGCCTGCTCTATGTGATCCGCGGCGCGCACCTGCAGGCAGCCGAATCGTTCCGCATGGCGGAGCACGCCCCCACGCTGAACCTCGGACAGACCCGGCACGCGTGGGCCGCGTCGCTGCTGGCCCTCGGAAGGTCGGCCGAGGCGGCCCGGGTGCTCGATCCACTGCTTCGCCGGACGCTCAACTCGGTCGGATCGTACTTTTCCCAAACGGAGGTGCATCTTCTGCTGGGACGGGCTCTCGCGGAGTCTGGGCGGACGGAAGAGGCAATGGAGCATCTGGCGTGGGTCGAACGGGCCTGGGACGGCGCCGACCCCGAGTTGCTCGAGCGTCTGGCCGCCGTCCAACGGCTGCTGCCGGGCCGCTGACTGGCCGGAACAGCGGGCCCGGCGCCGCCCGACGGTCAGGTGACGGGGCGGTGACGGTCCGAAGGCATGATGTGCGGTCACCTTCGACCGCGAGCCATTCATGCCGGTATTTCGTCAGCGTCGGGCCGCCCTTGGGCTTGCCCTGGCCCTCCTCGCCTCCGCGTGCAGCACCGATCCCGTCAGTCCGCCCGACACGACCCAACCCTCCTTCGCCTTGACCGCCGTGGCCGGCGGGGGCCAGGTGGGTCGTGCCGATCGCCCCCTTGCATCGCCTTTGCAGGTGGCCGTCACGCGCGACGGAGCGCCGGCGGCCGGAGTGCATGTCGTCTGGTATACCGCGGACGGTCTCCTCGAGCCGTCGGGTGTAACGGACGCTCAGGGCATCGCCACCGCCGCCTGGACCCTGCCGCGGAGGACGGGCCGCGCGCGCACCACCGCCCACCTCGAAGGGAGCGGAGCGGTGCCAGTGACCTTCGTGGCCGAGGCGCGGGTCCCCCAGCTGCGAAGGGTGAGCGGCGACAATCAGGTCGGCACGGTCGGCGAAGCGCTGCCGGAGCCGCTCTCGGTGCAGGTCTTGTGGGACGGTGAGCCGCTCGCCGGAGAAGCGGTCGTGTATTCGTTCCACCCGACTCCGGTCTTGACCGGCCCCGACGGCATCGCGACGTCGTCGTGGCGGGTCGGTCGCTCAGCGGGTCAGCACTTCGCCTTCGCGCGCATCGATCGCCTGGAGAATCCGGCCGTCCGCTTCGGTGCCACCGCAGAGGCTGGACCACCCGCACTGCTGGAAATGCATCCCACATCGCAGGCAAACCCCTACTGGATCCATGGCAGCCCGGCCCATTTCTCCCTGACCGCGAAGGACGCATACGGAAACGTGATCCCCGGGATGCCCATCGCGTGGTCACTCGCGTCCGGAACCGGGACCTGGGTCGGAACGACGACGAACCAATACGGAAACGCGTACGTCGACGTAACCGCGTCCGCGGATTACGAGGGAGACCTCAGGGTACAGGCGGCCGCAGGCGCCATCCAGTCGGTCTCGGAAGCATCCCGGTTCACGCACTTCATGTTCGTCGATCCGACGGGGTGGGGCGATGAGGCGGGACCGTCAAGCGTCACGGTTGCATCGGGGACCCGAGTTCGCTGGGTACATCTCGGGTTCTGGGAGCATGTGATCGGGCCCAAGGGGGGCATCGTAAGCACCCGTCTCAGCGAGTACGGGGCCGTGGCCGAGCTTCCGTTCACCACGCCGGGCGTTCATGAGTGGATCTGCACGCTGCACGACTGGGAGAAGTTCACCATCACGGTCGAGCCGTAGGCCGCGAAGTGTCGCGGCGCGCTGGGCGATCTACTCCCCGCGCCGCCGCGCCCTCCGCGTGGGCTCCGCATTGATCGGATCTTCGGGCCACGCGTGCTTCGGATATCGCCCCCGCAGATCCTTCCGCACGGCGAAGTACGACGATTTCCAGAAGCCGCCGAGGTCGCGTGTCACCTGCACGCAGCGCCCCGCGGGTGACAGCAGATGCAGCGTGAGCGGCACCCTTCCGGCACCCACCGCCGGTGTCTCCGCAAGCCCGAACAGCTCCTGCAGCCGAACGGCGAGCACCGGGGCCCGGGGATCGGCGTAATCCACCGGGATCCTCGACCCCGTCGGCACGACGATGTGCGTCGGCGCGAGGGCGTCGATACGACTTTGCAGCTCCCATGGCGCCAGCGACAGGACGGCAGCTCCCAGGTCGATGCGAGCCAGGTCGTCACGGCGGCGGATGCGGTCGAGGTGTGGTCCCAGCCACTCGTCGAGCCGTGCCTGCAGTGCCGTATCCGAGAGGTCGGGCCACGCCGGATCGATCGTCCGGACGAAGGCGATGCGCTGTCGAAGCCGCACTGCGGCATCGGACCAGGGAAGCGAAGCGACGCCTTCCGTGCGGATGGCCGCGAACAGTGCCGCGCGAACGAGGTGCGCATCGGGATCGCACAGCTCGGCGTCGTCGAGCACGATCGCGCCGAGCCGGCGCCGCCGCCGGGCCGTGACCGCGCCGGCCACGCGGTCCCACGCCACGACGTCCTCCTTCACGACGCGCGAGGCGAATACCCGCTCGATATCATCCCGCGCGATCGGCGCCGCGGTCACGATCCGCGCCTCCGGCCTGGCGCCGTCGGTTTCGGCCACGACGAGGAACTCTTCCCGGGCGAGCGCATCGCCGCGTTCGAGATGCACCCCGGACCCGTTCTCGAGGAGATACCGCGGATCGCTTCCGGCGCGGCGGCGCGCGATGCGGTCGGGATAGGCGAATGCGAGGACCATGCCCGCATCCTCGACCGACCCGGCATCCCGCGGAAGCTGCATGGCCCGCCGCAGATCCGCCGCTTCGGCCCTGACGCGCGCCACGATGCCCGGCTCGGCATCCGCCGAGCCGCGCCGCTCGCGCACGACATCGAGTCGGAGGCGCAGATCGGCTGCAGGTGTCCCCGTCCACCGAAGCACGTCGCGCTCGGCCAGGAGGGCGGCGATGTCCGCCGCGAGCGCGCCGAGGCCGGCGCGACGGCTCTCGAGCAGCATGTGCGCGAGTCGGGGGTGCGTGGGCAGCGCCGCCATCTCGCGACCCCGCGGGGTGATCCGGCCCTCGGCGTCCAGCGCGTCGAGCGATCGAAGGAGTTGGCGCGCGGCTTCGAAACCCGCTGGTGGCGGCGGATCGAGCCAGTCGAGCGAGCGCGCGTCGCGGACGCCCGCCGCGGCGAGCGACAGCGCGACCGGCGCGAGATCGGTCTCGAGGATTTCCGGCGTGTCGTGTGCCAGCAGGGATGCCTGCTCGCCTTCGCCCCAGAGCCGATAGCACACTCCCGGAGCCACCCGCCCGGCCCGGCCCGCACGCTGGTCCGCGCTCGCCCGTGACACGCGCACCGTTTCGAGCCGCGTCATCCCGCTCCTCGGCGAGAAGCGCGGCACGCGGCTCAGCCCCGCGTCGATGACGGCACGGATGCCTTCGATCGTCAGGCTCGTCTGCGCGATCGACGTGGCGAGCACCACCTTCCGCTCGCCCGGGCGGGCCGGCTCGAGCGCCCGGTCCTGTTCCGCCGGCGGCAGCGAGCCGTGCAGCTGCGCTACGGAAAAGCTCGGCGGCATTCCGGATTCGAGGTGTTCCGCGGCGCGGCGGATCTCGCGGGCGCCGGGGAGGAAGACCAGGAGGTCCCCCTCGGACTCCGCCGCCGCCGTCCGCACCGCGTCGACGACGCTTCCCTCGATACGGCGGCCTGCCGGCCGGCCGAGATAGCGCACGACGACCGGATGCATCCGCCCTTCGCTCCTGATGACGGGCGCGTCGTTCAGCAGCGATGCGACGCGCGCGCCATCGAGCGTGGCGGACATCACGAGAACCCGAAGATCGGGTCGCAGCACGTCGCGCGTCTGCAGCGTGAGCGCCAGGCCGAGGTCGGCGTGGACGCTGCGCTCATGGAACTCGTCGAAGATGACGACACCCACTTCGTCGAGCGCGGCATCCTCCTGCAGCATCCGCGTGAGGATGCCTTCGGTGACGACTTCGATCCGCGTGTGCGGTCCGATGCGCGTGTCGAGGCGCACCCGGTAACCGATCGTGCTACCGACTTCCTCGTTGCGCTGGCGAGCCATGTACCGCGCCGCCGCCCGCGCGGCGAGCCGCCGCGGCTCGAGCATGACGACCTTCCGCCCGGCGAGCCACCGCGCGCCGAGGAGCGCTGGCGGCACGAGCGTCGTCTTTCCCGCCCCGGGCGGGGCGAGCAGAACCGCGCTGCCCCGCTCCTCCAGGGCACGGAGGAGATCCGGCAGGACGTCGGCGACGGGCAGCGGCATGCTCCAATCTACGCCGGCACTGCGTCGCTCACGCGGCTCCGTGCATCAGAAGGGGACACCCTTCCTCGAGGCCCCATGCTCTCCGCGACGCTGATCCTGCTTGCCGCCATCCAGGTCCGGGATCAACGCCTCACGGCGCCGAGCGCGGCGCTCGAACACGACTTCAGCCGGATCAGCGGCGTGCGGGAGCTCCCCGATGGCCGGGTCCTCGTGAGCGACTGGATCGAGGAGACCGTGAATGTCGTCGATCTCGCGCGGAAGAGTGTGCGGCAGATCGGCCGGCGGGGCGCGGGGCCCGGGGAATACCGGCTTCCGGGAGCGCTGCTCCCGATGCCCGGCGATTCGACGCTTCTCGTGGATCAGGGCAATGAGCGGCTCGTCGTGATCGGGCCCGATCTCCTGATCGCGCGCGCGTTCAGCAGCCATCGGCCCGGGATGGCGCACGGCATCACCCCTCGCGCGATCGACGGCCGGGGACGGATCTACTTCGAGATTCCGGCCTGGGCGGATCCCGCCGGGAGCCGGGATTCGGTGTCGGTTGCGCGGCTGGATCTGCGTGACGGAACCGTCGAGCGGCTCATCCGCGTGCGCGGCATCACGTATCGCGAGGGATCGGTGCGAGGCATTCCGTATGTCGTCTTCGCCCCGCGGGACGGATGGCAGGCGGCGCCGGGCGGTCGCGTCGCGGTCGTCCGCCCGGAGCCGTACGCCGTCGAATGGCGGGAGGCGAGTGGTTCGGTCGTGCGCGGGAAACCGCTCGCGCGAGCGCCCCTGCCGGTGACCGCGAGGGACCGCATCGCCTATGTGGCGCAGTTCATGGCCACGGCCGCAGTCGCGGGCCGGGGCGAGTCCGGCATGGCGGCGATGCCGGCGAGCGAGAAGACGCCCGAGGCGATCTCCCGCCTCGTAGCCCTGCAGGAAATCCGGACGGTGAAGCCGCCCTTCACCGACCGGACGCCGCTCATCGCATCGGATGGCACGCTCTGGGTCGAGCGCTCGGTCGCGAATGGCGCCCAGCCCGTGTGGGACCGCTTCGACGCCCGTGGCGCGTACATCGGAGGCGTCGTGCTACCGCCGAGCCGGCGCCTCCTCGCGCTGGGCTCACGCGGCGCCTACACCGCGTTCGTCGATCCCGACGGTCTCGAGCGTCTCGAGCGGTACACGCTGCCCTCGCGGTGAATCCAGACGACGCGGCGCCGCGCAACTCGGTCAGGGAATCGGCCAGCCGGCGAGCAGCTCTCCGCCCGCGCGACCGCGCACGTACCTCCCGCGCGTCGGGACCGCCCGCCGGCCGAAGTCGCGGGCGAGCTCGTGCAGTTCCTCCCGGAGCTCGAGGCCCTGGAACGCGCGTCCATGCCCGGTGATCGCTGCTTCGGGCTCGAGATCGGCAAGGAGCTCGACGGAGCGTCGCGCCGATGCCCAGTCCGGCGTGAAATACGCGGGCGGTCCGTGCATCTCGCGCCGCTGCGTGAGCACGGCGATGGCGGATTCCTGCTTCGTGGTCACGAAGGCGTCTCCCGCGATCATCGTGCGATCGCTCGGCCGGACGAGCGCCACATGACCCGGCGTGTGGCCTGGCGTGTGAACCCACCGCCAGCGCGGCATTCCCGGCACCAGCCCCGCCGGTGGCAGCGGCAGGAGCCGCCGCGCGAAGTCGTACGGCCCGCGGGGGTAGGCAAAGGAAAGCGCCGCCATCGCCCCGCCGCCGACGCGTGGCTCGGGTGGAGGATACGGCCGCACGCCGGTGAGGAAGGGAAACTCGAACGGATGCGCGAAGACCGGCACATCCCAGTGGTCGAGGAGTTCGCCGAGCGCTCCGACGTGATCGAAATGCCCGTGTGTCAGGATGATCGCCGCGGGCCGGGCTCGCCTGCCGAAGCGCGATTCGGCGCCCCGGATGATCCGGTCCGCGGAGAACGCGAGGCCTGCGTCGATGAGGGCCCATCCGCGATCGCCGGCCCCCGGCGGGCCGGAAAAGATGACGTTGACGAGAAGATGACGTTGATAGGCCAGGTCCTGCCGCACTGCACGCATTCCGTGGCCGCGTGTCCGCTGGTTCATGCGCTCCGCCTGCACGTGGAGCACCGAAGCTAGGCATCGAGCCGGAACCGGATTGTGCGGCGGCTCACCGGAACGGAAACGGCGGCGCCCCTAGACCGCCTTCCGTTTCCACCATCCGCGCCGGAAGAGAATCGCGCTCAGCACCGCGATCAGCGAGAAGGCGACGGCGATCGCGATGAACGCACCGGTCGGCCCGAAGCCCAGCTCGCGGGCGAGGAGCCACGCCACGGGGATCTCGAAGCACCAGAAGCAGACGAGATTGAGCAGCGTGGGCGTCCACGTATCGCCGGCACCGTTGAACGACTGGGTCAGCACCATGCCGTATGCATAGAACGGAAACCCGAGCGCCACGATGCGAAGGCAGGCGGTCGCGACCGGTACGACCGCCGCATCCTGCGTGAAGAGCCGGACGATCCAGGGCGCGCCGATCACGAAGATGAGCCCGACCACACCCAGAAATGCGACGTTGTACCGGCCTGCGATCCAGACCGCACGCTCGGCCCGTTCCGGCTTTCGCGCGCCGAGCGCCTGGCCGACCATGGTGGCGGCGGCGTTGCTGAGGCCCCATGACGGAAGCAGGGCAAAGAGGATGATCCGGATGCCGATCGTGTAGCCGGCGAGAGCGCTGCTGCCGAACGTGGCCAGGACCCGCACGAGCCCGATCCAGCTCGCCGTGGCGATCAGGACCTGCAGCATCCCGCTACCCGAGAGTCGCACGAGCCGCCACATGAGCGCCGGATCCACGACGACGTGCCGCTGCGCCACGTGCACTCGGCGGCCGGGACGCGTGAGGAACCAGAGCTGCAGGAGCACGCCCGTGCCACGGCCGATCGTCGTGCCGACCGCGGCCCCCGTGACGCCCAGCTCCGGCAGCGGGCCGAACCCGAAAATGAGGGACGGGGCGAGCACGATGTTGAGGAGGTTCGCCGTCCACAGCACGCGCATCGCGATCGCCGCATCGCCGGCGCCCCGGAAGGCGGCGTTGATGAGGAAAAGGAGGAGGATGACGCCGTTCCCGCCCAGCATCACGCGCGTGTAGCCGGTGCCGATCGCCAGCACTCCCGGCGACGCACCCATGAGGCGCAGCAGCTCGTCGGCGTAGACGACGCCGGCCACCGCGATCGCGAGCGAGACGCCCACCCCCAGGACGATCCCCTGCACGGCCGTGCGCGCCGCGGCGTCCGGGTCCCGCTCGCCGATCCGGCGCGCGACCGTCGCGGTCACGCCGATCGCGAGGCCCATGGCCACCGTATACACGAGCGCGAGGAGCGACTCCGTGAGTCCCACCGTGGCGACGGCGTCCGCACCGAGCTTCGAGACGAAGAAGACGTCCACCACCGCGAAGATGGACTCCATGACCATCTCGAGGACCATCGGCACGGCCAGGAGGAGCACGGCCCGGCCTATGGGGCCATCGGTATAGTCATGATGGACCCCGCGGAGCGCGTCGCGGACGCTGGCCGCGAAGCCTGCGGAGGGCTGGGCGAGGGCGGTGGTGGTGTCGGTCACGGTACGGGGCTCTCCGCCGATCGTGGAACGTGCGAGCGCCGAATATAGAGGGTACTTTTCGCCTGTGAACCGCCCATCGCTTCTCCTCGCTTTCGCCGCGCTGCTGTCCGCATGCGGTCCCGACGCGCGCGGGGACTCCGCGCTTCCTGGCGAGGCCGCGATGCCGCTCGTGGAGCGCGGGGACGAGCCGCCTGTCGCGCTCAATGCGGTCTCGCCGGTGGGGTACCCTGCCGCGCTGGCGCGCGAGCGCATCGATGGGGTGGTCCTCCTCCGGCTGTATGCGGATTCCACCGGACGGATCGTCGCCGACTCCACGCGGGTCGCGGAATCGAGCGGCTATCCGGCACTCGACTCTGCCGCGCTCGCCGGGGCCGCGGAGCTGCGATTCGCGCCGGCGCTCCGTCGGGGGACACCCGTCGCCACCGCGTTCCTGCAGCCGGTGCACTTCCGCCATCCTTCCGAGCAGCCATGACAGAGCCGCACCGCACGCCCTATGACTCCGTGCTCGACACGGTCGGATGGACCCCGCTCATCCGGCTGGCGCGGGTCGGCGCGGGCCTCCGCACGCCGATCTACGGCAAGGCCGAGTACGCGAACCCGGGCGGCTCGGTCAAGGACCGCATCGGCCTCGCCATCATCGAAGACGCCGAGCGCCGCGGCGAGCTCCGCGCCGGCGGGACCGTCGTCGAAGGGACGAGCGGCAACACGGGCGTGGGGCTCGCGATCGCCGCGGCGCTCAAGGGCTATCGCTGCATCTTCACGATGCCGGACAAGATGTCGCAGGAGAAAGTCCGTCTCCTCAAGGCGTATGGCGCGGAAGTCGTCATCACCCCGACAGCCGTCCCGCCCGAACATCCCGACAATTACGTGATGAAGGCCAAGCAGATCGTGAAGGACACGCCGGGCGCCGTCCTCGCGAATCAGTTCTACAACCAGACGAATCCTGACGCTCACTACGCGACGACCGGCCCCGAGATCTGGGAGCAGACCGGGGGACGCGTCACGCACTTCGTCGCGGGGGCCGGCACCGGCGGAACCGTGAGTGGTGCCGGGAAGTACCTCAAGGAGCGGAACCCGAAGATCCGGGTGATCGCCGGAGATCCGGTGGGCTCGCTGTACGCCGGCTACGCGCGGACCGAGACGCTCGGCGAAGGCCATCCGTACAAGGTCGAGGGCATCGGGGGCGACAAGATCCCGACCACCGTCTGGTTCGACCATATCGACGAATGGCGCCAGCTCGGCGACAAGGCGTCCATGGCGATGGCCCGCCGCCTCGCGCGCGAGGAGGGAATGCTCGTGGGCGGCTCGGCGGGGCTCAACGTGCAGCTCGCCGTGGACATCGCGCGCGAGCTCGACGACCCCGGCGCGCTGATCGTCACCATCCTCTGCGATACGGGCGAGCGCTATCTCTCGAAGGTGTTCAACGACGAGTGGATGGAGGAGAACCAGCTGCTCGACCGCGCTCCCGTCACCGTGGATCAGCTGCTCGCCACCCGCGCCGGCGGAGCCCCGGCGCTGGTCCAGGTCGCGCCGTCGGCGGCGGTTCGCCAGGCGCTCAACCTCATGGCGACCTGGGGCGTGAGCCAGATCCCGGTCCTCGACGACGGCAAGTCGGTCGGCGGGCTCATCGAGAGCACGCTCATGACACGTGCGCTCGCGCAGCCCGCTCTCCTCGACCGGCCGGTTCGCGAGGTCATGGAGACGCCCTTTCCCGAGGTGGACGCGTCCTTCGCGGTGGATCGCCTCGCGCAGGCCCTCACGCGCGAGAGCCCCGCGGCGCTCGTGCGGAAGGACGGCGCCATCGTCGGGATCGTGAGCCGGTACGACCTGCTCCAGCGCATGATCGGCACGAGATAGGGGGCGACGAGAATGCGGATCACGGTCCTGACCGGCGGCACATCTTCGGAGCGCGATGTGGCACTCGCCTCGGCGGCGCAGGTGGTGCGCGCACTCCGCTCGAGGGCCCACGAGGTCTCGGTCGTGGACACCGCCCGCGGCCTCATCCCCGAGGCCGAGGAGCCGGCCATGCTCGGCACCCGGGTCGGCGCGGAGCCACCCTCGATCGCCCACCTCCGGGCGCTCGAGCGGGGTCTCTTTCTCTCGGGGTTGGCCGCCCTCCCGGTGATCCGCGACGCAGACGTTCTGTTTCTCGCGTTGCATGGTGGACCCGGTGAGGACGGGACGCTGCAGACCCTGCTCGAAATGGTGGGGGTGCCCTACACCGGAAGTGGCCGTCTCGGCAGTGCCATGGCCATGGACAAGGACATCTCCAAGCGGCTCTTCCGGTACGGCGGGATCCCGACCGCCGACTGGCTGATGGCGCCGGTCACGGCGGAATCCGTCGCCCGGGAGATCGGCTGGCCGGCGGTGGTAAAGCCCTCGAAGCAGGGGTCTACGGTGGGGTTGAGCGTCGTGCAGGGGCCGCGCGAGCTCCCCGCCGCGATCGAGCTGGCTGGCCGGTACGATGATGAAGTCATGATCGAGCGGTTCGTTCCGGGGAGGGAGCTGACGGTCGGGATCCTCGACGGAGAAGCCCTCGCCGTGGGAGAGATCATTCCGCGGCACGAACTTTTCGACTACGAGTGCAAGTACACCCCCGGAATGTCCGAGGAGATCTTCCCCGCGGACCTCCCGGCGGACGTCTCCGACGAGTGCCGGCGGCTTGGCCTGCTGGCGCACGAGGTCCTGAAGCTCGGTGGGTACTCCCGGGTCGATTTTCGCTTGACAGCGGAGGGCGGGCTCTTCTGTTTAGAGGTGAACACCCTCCCCGGCATGACGGCCACGAGCCTCATGCCGCAGTCGGCCGGAGCGCTGGGCATCGATTTTCCCGAGCTGTGCGAGCGGATCTGCCGCGCGGCACTGCGGAAGGCAGGCGATGATCCCGGTGTCTCCGGCGCCCCGCGCCGAAGCACGTGACCCTGATGTCAGGAGCCTAGAGCTGAGTCCGTGAGCCTGCTTCCCTATCCCCGCGTGACGCCCTGGGTGGGCCGCCTCATCGCCGCGAATGCGGTGGTGCTGCTGCTCATGCAGACGCTGTTCACGTCGCCGGAGCTGGCAGCGGCGCTCGCGTTCGATCCGGCGGCCATCGCCAGCCGCCCCTGGGCGTTCATCACGTACTTCTTCGTGCACGGTGGCCTGCTCCATCTCCTCACCAACAGCCTGGTTCTCTTCTTCTTCGGCACCGCGGTCGAGAGCCGGATGGGGAGCCGCGCGTTCATCTCGTATTACGTCTATTGCGGTGTCTGCGCGGCCGTCTTCTGCTGGCTCCTCTCGTTCGTGCATGATGTGCAGCCCTTCATCGGCGCGTCCGGTGCGGTGCTCGGCGTCTCGGTGGCTTTCGCGCTCTACTGGCCGGACGCACCCGTCTACCTCTTCCCGCTTCCGGTGCCCATCAAGGCGCGGACCCTCGTGATCGGGCTCCTGGCTCTCGACGTCACCTTCGCGTGGCTCCTGCCCGGCGACGGTATCGCGCACGAGGCGCACATCGGCGGGGCCATCTTCGGGTTCCTCTTCTTCCGGCTGCAGGCCCTCTCGCGCGCGGAACCCCCGGAGCCGCGCCGCGCCGAACGCGTCGTCATGGTGCAGTCGGGCGCCTTCGAGTCCCCGGAGCCCCGTCGCCGTCCCTCGCCGGTCCCGCGTGCGCGAGTCCGCAAGGAGGTGGACACCTCGGCCGCCGAGCTCGACCGCGTGCTCGACAAGATCAGCGCCGAGGGCATCGCGAGCCTCACCGCCTCCGAGCGCAGGTTTCTCGACGAAGTCTCCCGCCGGAAGCAGCAGAGCCTCTAGAGCCGCAGAAGTCGCACCTGCTACCTTGCGCTTTTCCGCGCCCATCTCTTATCATGGCGCGTGCTCATCAATCTCGTTCCCTCCTTTCTCGCCGTACTCGAAGCCGACGATCCCGAGGCTGCCTACGCGCGCTACCGGGACGCCCACCGGCCCATCCTCGACGCGTACTGGCGCAACTACGTCCTCGATCCGGACACGGAGCAGGCAGCGGAGGTCATCTCGGCTGCGCTGCGCGCCGACCGGAGCGACCTGCATGCCCTGCTCGCCGCGCACGACGTCGTCGCGATCGCTGAGGAGGCGATGGGACGCGCCGCCGAACTGCTCCGCGCCGACCGGCCGATCGACTGCTATCTCATGGTCGGCATGGGTGCCGCGAACGCGGGCGAGCTCGTGGTGGGCGGGCGTGCCGCGGTCTTCGTCTGCCTGGAACATTTCACGGGAAAGGCCAACCCGGAGACGTACGGGATGGGCCTCTCGCCATCGCTCATTCCCGTCTGGATCGCCCATGAAGTGGCGCATGCGGTGCGCTACACCTCGCCCGAGAGCGCGAGCGACCTCCGCCGGCTCGTCGCGGAAGAAGGTGGCTACTACGACTTCTGGGTGACGGGGAGCCGGGCCAGCCTGCGCGAGCTTCTGCTCAACGAAGGTCTCGCGGTGCACGCGGCACAGGCGGTGGCGCCAGGGCTGGATCCGGCGGATTACTTCGGATATCCGAAGCGGCAGTACAACCGGCTTCGGGAGATGGAGTCGTTTCTCTCGCGGATGATGGCTCCGGAGCTCGACCTGAGCGGCCTCGGTCTGCGCCTACGCTATCTCACCGGCGGCATGAGCCCCTCGGCGCGGCTCGTCGGCGGGCGGGTCATTCCGGAGCGCGCCGGGTATTACATCGGGTATCGCATGGCCGAGGCACTCGTGGAGCAGCGGGGCATCGCCGCGGCGCTCAGGGCCTCACCCGCCGAGTTCGAGGCGGCGGACCACTCCGCGCGGGGCGTTCAGACCGCCTGATCATCTCCCACCGGACGCCTCCTCGAGGCTTCTCACCCACACATTCCTGAACTGCACGCGGTGGCCATGGTCCTGCAGGGACATCGGCAGCCGATCGGCGTGCCGCTCGTACGGCGGACGCGCTCCGTGCGCCACGGGGCCCGTCAGCTCCACCGCATCGTGCACCAGGATGCCGTTGTGCAGCAGCGTGATCCGTGCCGGCGAAACGAGCGCGCCGTTCGCGTCGAAGCGCGGCCGCCGGAAGATGATGTCGTACGTCTGCCACTGGCCTGGCGCCCGACTCGCATTCACGAGTGGGGGATGCTGTCCGTAGACGGCGGCCGCCTGACCGTCCGGATAGGTACGGTTCTGGTACGAGTCGAGCACCTGGATCTCGTAGCGGCCCATCAGGAACACGCCGCTGTTGCCCCGATCCTGGCCTTCGCCTCGCGCCGGCACGGGCGAGCGCCACTCGAGGTGAACCTGCGCGTCGCCGAACGCGGCCCTGGTGCGGATGGCGCCGGTGCCCGGGGCCACCTCGAACCGCTCCAGCGTCGCGTGCCAGCGCGGGGGTCCGCCACGCTCCCCTTCCCACGCGGCGAGCGTACCGCCCGAGAAGAGCACCATCGCATCCGATGGCGGCCGCGTGGGAGCGGCGGGGGGAGCGGGCTTCACCATCGGCGGCTGGGGCCGGTCCGTCGAGTGGACGGGCCACGCTGACTGCGCGGAAAGCGGCAGCGGCGATCCCGCTGCGATCGACGCGAGGAACAGCGCGCGGCGCGCGTTCATGGAAGGGCTCCTTCGAAGTTAGGTTCCATCGGATCCGGGCCGGCCTCCGGCTCGCGTCCGTTCGATCACCAGCTCGATGGGACTCGCCGATGAGCTCGGATTCCGCCCCACCAACCATTATCACCTGGAAGCCGGCCGGCCCGTACATCGTCGAGGGCCCGGTCCAGGTCCGCGACAACAACGGGGATCCGATCGAGCCGCCACCCGCGAAGATTCCCGGCCAGATCAAGCTGTGCGGATGCGGATTGTCGCGAACGAAACCGTTCTGCGACGGGACACACAAACGATGACGGATGGCGGCCCGGCAATCGAATGAACCGCAGGGCCGACATATATGTCGGCCGCTGGCGTGAGTCGAACCCTCATTTCCCGACACAGAACGCCGCGAACACCCGATCCAGCACATCCTCGATATCCACCACCCCCACCAGCTCGTCGAGCGCGAGCGTCGCGAGGCGGATGTGGTGGGCCGCGAGCACTGCATCGCCGCCGGTCTCGAAGTGCGGTCGCGCCTCTTCCAGCTCGGTGCGGGCGCGCGCCAGTGCCTCGCGATGCCGCGCGCGGGTGAGTGCCGGCTCGAGATCCGCCAGCGCCACCCGCGCGCCGAAGAGCCGCTCGGCGGCGGCGCGCCGCACGGTGTCCAGCCCTTCGCCCGTCACCGCCGATACCGCGATCCCGCCCTGCGGGATGACCGGTGCGAGGTCGGCCTTCGTCCGCAGTGCCAGCGTGCGGTCCTCCGGGAGACCGGTCGTGACACCGCCCGGATCACCTTCGATATCGAGGCAGAGCAGGACGAGGTCCGCCGCGTCGACCCAGCGGCGGCTCGTTTCCACGCCCATCCGCTCGATCCGGTCGTCCGTCTCGCGGAGGCCTGCGGTATCCACCAGCCGCACGGGCCAGCCGAGAAAGCTCGTGTGCGCCTCGATGGCATCGCGCGTGGTGCCGGCGATCTCGGTGACGAGCGCGCGGTCGTTCCCGAGCAGGGCGTTGAAGAGGGAGGACTTGCCGGCATTCGGGCGCCCGGCGAGCACCACGAGCGCACCCTCCCGAAGTCGCGCTCCGGCAGGAGCCGTCGCGAGGAGGGCATCGATGCGGCTCGCTACGTCGCTGCGCGCCGCGGCGATCCGCTCCGGGGCCACCGGACCGTCGTCCTCGCCCGGAAAATCGATCTCGTAGCCGAGAAGGGCCTGCAGTTCCACGAGCGCAGAGCGGAGATCGCCGATCCGGGCGGAGAGGTGGCCATCGAGCTGGCCCAGTGCGTGGCGGGCCTGTGCTGGCGCCGTGGCGTCGATGAGATCCCCCACCGCTTCCGCCTGCAGCAGGTCGAGCCGCCCGTTGAGCACTGCGCGCCGCGTGAACTCTCCCGGCGCCGCCGGCCGCGCGCCGGCTGCGTACAGGGCTTCGAGCATCCGCGCGGGCACGAGCAGGCCGCCGTGGCAGGAGAACTCGACCGAATCCTCCCCCGTATAGCTCGCGGGAGCCGGAAAGACGGTGTAGAGGCCTCGATCGATCGCCGCGCCGTCCGCCGCCACGAAGGACGCCAGCTGCGCGACCCTCGGCTCGATCCGGAAGCCGGGAACGACCCGGGCCGCGATGTCGAACGCCCCGTCACCACTCAGCCGCACCACCGCGATCGCCGACCGCCCGGGCGGCGTCGCGAGCGCTGCGATGGGATCGGAAAGCATCGATCAAAGGTAAGGTCGGAGGGTGGCGGGCGCCGGATCGACTACCCGGCCAGGCTCCGGGCGCTCGGGCGTCGACTGCGCACACGAAACCACGAAAGGACGAAAGGGGGCGGCGCGTGGGCGGGCCCGCCGTGCCGGGCGGGCATCGCGGCAGGTGGCGCTTCGGCGGAATCGCGAAAGCGCGAAAGCGCGAAAGCGCGAAAGCGCGAAAGCGCGACGACGAAAACTACGAAAGGGCCCCCTCGAGCGGCGGCGCCCGCGTGTCCGGCCGAGTCTGACGAATTGTTCGTGGGCTCCCTGCACGCCCGGGCGAACGGAGCCCACGGGAAAGCCCACAAAACAAACGCTCCGAACCCACCACGGATTCGGAGCCTGCCCGCACACGGAGCCTTTCGCGGGTTTCGCTGTTCTTTCGCGCTTTCGCGATTCTGCCAGCGCCCACCTCACCCGCACGCTCGCCGACACACCGGAGTCGCTCCCCGCACCGCCCCATTCGTGCTTTCGTGCTTTCGCGTGCTGCTGTTCAGCCCGTCCGGGAACGGAAACGCCGCTGGACGCGCGAGGACGTCACCGTTTTCCGCCCTTTTCCGGCTTC
>DAINRR010000025.1:0-38386 GCA_036741715.1 Gemmatimonadales bacterium | reverse complement strand
GCTCGATGAGGGCGGGGATCTCCTCGATGTTGCACACGACCGTGACGTCCAGCGCGCCGCGCGCCGGATCGGGCGGGCCCGCGGCGGCGGGCTCGGAACCGTCCGCGACGGCCAGCGCCGGGGCGGCACTGCTTCCCTCCCCCGCCTGCGCGAACCTGCGCGCGAGCGATGCGAACTCGAGCTCGGTCGAAATCCGTACGAGCGCCGGATAATCGGGCTCGCCGGCGCGGAGCGCGTCGATCTCCACCGTCACGGGAACGTCGCAGTGGATCGTGACCAGCTCGCGTGACAGGCGCGCCATGTCCGCCTGGGCGATGAGCGCCTCGCGCGTCCGCTTGGCCGTGACTTCCGACGCGCGAGCGAGGATGGTCTGCAGGTCCCCATAATCGCCGAGCAGTTTCTGGGCACCCTTCTCGCCGATTCCCTTGACGCCCGGCACATTGTCCGACGTGTCGCCGACGAGCGCGAGATAGTCGGCCACCTGCGAAGGGGGGACGCCGAGGCGCTCGCTCGCGTTGGACTGGTCCACCCACGTTTCCTCGACGGCCGCCGGTCCTCCCCGCCCCGGGTTGAGCAGCGCGACGCGCGGACCGATCAGCTGGTAGAAGTCCTTGTCGCCCGAGACGATCACGGCCTGCATGTCCCGCGCGGCCGCGCGCGTCGCGAGCGTGCCGATGACGTCGTCGGCCTCGTAGCCCGGCACCGCGACGACCGGGATCCGGAAGGCGGCGAGGAGCTCGAGGATGCGCTCGAGGGAGCGGTCGAAATCGGCCTGCAGCTCGTCGTCGAGCTTCTCGCGCGTGCTCTTGTAGTCGGCATAGCGCTCCTCGCGGAACGAGGTGCCGGCGTCGTTGACCCAGGCGAGGTACTCGGGGCGGTGCTGCTCGACGAGGCGCACGAGGAAGTTCGCGACGCCCCAGGCGGCCGAGGTGTTCTCGCCCCGGGTGGTCCGGAGCGGCCGCGAGATCATCGCGAAGAACGCGCGATAGATCAGGGCATACCCGTCGAGAAGGAAGAGCCGCGGTGGGGTGGAAGGCATCGGAGAAAGATAGCGCGTCCGCGTGATGGGGCGATCACGCGGACGCGCGTTTTCCCGGGTCAGGTCCGAGCGTGCGCGCCGGGCGGCGCGCTCACTGATCGGTGCGCCGGAGCCGCGTGATGGTCCGCTCGAACTCGGCGCGCGAGGACGGCACCAGCCGGTAGCGGCCGAACCCGGTCTCGTCGTGAAAGAGGAGCGACATGCGGAGGTTGATGTAGTTCCACCGGAGGACCCGCCCCCCCATCTGGCCCGGGGACGTTTCGAACGTCTCGTCCGGCTCGCCCACCGTCACGTAGACTTCGCCGCGATCGGTACGCCATCCCGCCACGCCCTCGCCGCGGAATCGCTGGTTGGCGACGGCGAGTCGGCTGAAATAGGTGTTCAGTGCCTCGTTCTCGGTGGTGCTCTTGTCCGGATCGGTCTCGCGCCAGAAGGCGCGCCACAGCGCGGGGCGCTCGTCCGCCGTCGCGTCGCGGATCGAGTCGAGCATCCGGTCCCGGCCGAAATAGCGAAGCAGGTCGAGCATCTCATCGTAATTCGTGACGACCCAGGCTCCCGAGAACGAAACGACCGCCGCCACTTCGCGCCGCTCGCTTCCCTCCCCGATCGCGAGCGTGAGCGCACCGAGCGCCAGGCTGTCGGGGCGGAGCTTGAGGACCTGACTCTCCACCGGCTGCCCGCCGCGGAAGGCGAGCGAATCGCGGAAGATCACGCTGTCGGTCTCGGTGCGCATCTCGATCGGCACGCGCGTGGGGCCGGTGAAACCGTAGCCCTCGATGTAGGCGAGCAGCGTATCGCTGCCGTAGCCGATCGAGCCGCGCGGGTTGAGCACGAGCGAGAGCGTGTCGCTCGCGGCGGCGCGCCCGCGTGCCTGATAGACGAGGATGGGCGACGACGTCGAGCCGGTGCCGAAGCGCGGCGCCTCGGCGCTCACTTCGGCGCGCGAGGTGCTGCCGGTGGCGGGGTCGCGCAGCGCGGCCGTGACCTGGTAGGTGCCGGGCTCGAGCCCGAACGTCTGCTGGAAGAGAATGCTCTCCTCCGCGCGCTGCGTCTCCTGGAACGTCGCCACGCGGATGAGCTCGTCCCGGCTCACGCTGATCGGCGCCCTTCCCTGCCCCTGCAGCGTGAGGTCCACCCGATACCGCGCGACGAAGCCGTTGCCCTCGCGCTGAAAGCTGAGCGAGCGGTTCTCGAGCGAAAGGCCGATGAGCGCGATCGTCGAATCCCCGGCCCCGCGGGCAAAGGCGATGCTCCCGACGAACGGCAGCGGCTCGCCGGCCGCCAGACGGCCGAGGCTCTGGTAGTACGCCTGGATATTGAAAAGCCGGGTCAGCGTCTCGGAGGAGGAGCCGGTACGATCGTCGTCGCCGACCCGGCGCCAGCTGCCGCACGAGGCGGTTGCGATCAGGAGCAGGAGTGACGCGCACCGCAACTGGAGCGACGTGTACCGCGCGAGGGTGCGCATGAGTGACATCCCGTAAGAGTGAGTCCGGCCGCGTTACACTACGACCCGTTTGAGACGGGCGTCAATGGGCCAGGTCACCCAGCCGCCCCCGACTTCGTAAGCTTCGCGCTTGCTGTGGCTTGCGGAAATCACTAGCTTGGCACCCAATGAGCTCGGAAAACCATGTGGGTCGCACCGTCGCCGGGTACCGCCTCGTCAAGCACATCGGCGAGGGGGGGACCGCCACGGTCTACCGGGCCGAGCACCCCGACCAGGGGGTCGCCGCCGTGAAGGTTCTGCGCCCGAAGCTCGCGCAGGATCCGGTCGCCATCAAGCGCTTCCTGCGCGAGGCCGAGTTCGGCAAGCGCGCCGCCCATCCCAAGATCGTCCGCACCTACGATTACGGCGAGGCGGACGGGGTTCACTTCCTCGCCCTCGAGTGGGCCGAGGGCGAACCGCTCGCGAGCTTCGTCCAGCGCGCCGGCAACCTCGCGCCGCAGCTCGCGGCCACGATCGTCGAACAGATCGGTGGCGCGCTCAGCGCCGCCCACAAGGCCGGGATCATCCACCGCGATCTCAAGCCGGCCAACATCATGTACGATCCGGCCACGCAGGAGGCGAAGCTCCTGGACTTCGGCATTGCCCGGGATTCGGAAGTGAGCCCGGAGGAGCGCCTTACGCGGGCAGGGTTCTTCGTGGGGACGCTGCAGTACGTCGCGCCCGAAGCGCTGAGCGGCGAGCTCGTGAGCGAGCAGGCGGATGTGTACAGTCTCGCGACGATCGCCTACTATCTCCTGACCGGTTGCCTCCCGTTCACCGGCCGCAGCCCCAGGGAGTTGTTTCAGCAACTACTCTCCCAGCCTCCCGTACCGCTCGGTCAGGCGATGAAGGGCCTCAAGTTCACCCCGGCTCTCGAGGCCGTCGTGATGCGGGGACTCGAACGGGACCGTACCAAGCGGTACAAGACGGTAGACGAGTTCACCTCGGCTTTCTGCACGGCGGCCCGCGAAGAAAAGCCCGCCAAGGGCGGCTTTCTCTCCTCGCTCTTCGGCCGCAAGTGACGCCCGCCGGCCGCAAGTGACCCGCACGGAACAACTCGAACGGCTCCTCCTCCAACGCAGCGTCCAGCGCGGGGAGTTCACGCTCAGCTCGGGCCTCACCTCCAGCTTCTACCTCGATTGCCGGCCGACGACGATGAGCGCCGAAGGACTGTGGCTCATCGGGTCCCTCGGGCTCGAAGCCATCCAGGTGGCGGGATGGACGGCCGATGCCGTCGGCGGGCTGACGATGGGAGCCGATCCGGTGGCGTACGCGATCGCCGCGGCCAGCTGGCACGTGCCGCCGCGACTCGATGCCTTCAGCGTTCGCAAGGAGGCGAAGGGCCACGGCATGAAGCGCCGGGTCGAGGGCAACTTCCGGAGCGGCGACCGTGTCGTCGTGGTCGAGGACGTCATTACCACCGGGAACTCTACGCTGGAGGCGATCGGGGCGGTACGTGAGGCCGGCGGGATACTCGCTGGAGTGCTCGTCGTCGTGGACCGCGAGCAGGGCGGGCGGGAAAAGATCGAAGCGGCCGAAGCAGCCGTCGTATCCCTTACTACTACTTCAAGGCTGGGATTGACGGCCGGAACTTAGGCGCTCGCGGGCAGGTCGTCGCCCGCTTCGAGCAGCTGCAGACCGACTCGGGCCGGCCCGCCGCTCTCGAGTACGTGATCCACCCCCGCAGCCGTGATCGCCCAGCACCCGTTCTCGAGTCGCTGCAGCAATCCATTCTCCTTCAGGTACCATACGTGGAACTTCATGTGCTCCTCGGGACAGCCGAGGAGGCGCTCGAGGTCCACGATCCCGACGCCGGGACTGTCGGCGTCGTTGCGCCGAGCGGAATACAGAATCGCGAGGAGCGCGCTGCGAACCCGGCGGTCTCCCGCCACGTCGTCGAGCGCCGTTTCCTGATCGAAGATCCGCCAGCGCTTCTCGCGCATGCGATCGTATCTCGCGTCGTAGGCGGCGCGAAGCGCCGGGTCCGACAGCACGCGGAACGCTTCCATGATCGCCCCGAAGCGCTCCGGGTCGCCACTTTCCAGGTTGTCCGGATGGAGCCGCTTGGCCATGTGGCGGAACACACGGCTGATCGTATCCGCATCAGCGCGCGGAGAGAGCTGCAGCACCTCGTAATGGTCGGGTACCTGGGTGTCGCTCATGGCTCGCTGTCGGATAGAGAAAGGCCTCCAAGTATCCTTCCAAGGCAACTCCCGCGCCACCGCATGACGCCTCCGGGCACGTGCCTTGCCGGGTGCCTCCGTCGGTCCTGCTGGAATCCCGAACCGACAGGGAGGCTGTATGTCTAGCCGTTCCAATCGTTTGCAGCTCGTGGCCGGCGCACTCCTGGCGCTCTCTCTCTTTGCGGCACCCCTTGCAGCGCAGGGCAACGGGAAGCGCTATGCGGTAAGCAACGACAAGGCCGTTACCGTGACTCGCGAAGTCCTGGTGCGCCGCGGATTCGAGGTGGTGAAAGTCGAAACGAAGGGCGATACACGCACGATCTATTATCGTGCAGGCAATCAGGGACGCGGGAAGGGAAAGGGGAAGCTCGAGCGCATGGTGATCCGGCGCGAAGCGGATCGCGTCGTCTTCGTCGAGACCCCCGCGGCGATCCTGGTGGATATCGACCTCAAGCTCAAGCTCTGACGCAGCACACGCTCACCCTGGGGAGCCGACATCTGGATCAGGACACACAGCGCGCGCGACCCGGGCGTACGGGCGCGCGAGTCGGACGCATCTTCGTCGCAGCTCTTGCCGCGTCCGGCGCCGGTGCGCTCGCCGCGTGGCTCGGATATTCGGCACTCATTCTGCTCAGCGTCGGAGCCGTCCAGGCGGTCGAGAGCGCACCGTCGCTGCTCGGATTCTTCCTGCTGATCGGATGGCCCATCGCGCTCGTGGCGACGCTCGTCGCGGGCTCGATCCTGCACCGGCTCCTGCGCCGAAGCGGACTCCTCCGGCCGGTGCCCGTGGTGCTCGCCGCGGCCGTCGTCGGGGCCGTCGTGATGCCGCTCGCCTGGGAGGAGCTCGATTCGCTCCTGGGCGACCCGTCGGGCGGCGCCGCCATCCTCATCGGGGCGTTCAGCGGGCTCGCCGCGGGATGGGTCTTCTGGTCGATCATCGGCCGATCGGGCTCGCCGGCTGCCGGAGCGATGCTATGATTCAGGGAACTTCATCCACGCGCCCCCGATGACCGACGATCGTTCGCCCAGCCGCTCGCTCGTGCCCGCCCTGATTCTGGCGGTGGGCTTCGTCCTGGCCGGGTGGCTGGCGGGGCGGGGGATCGCGCAGGTGCGCGCGGCCGATCGTTTCGTCACCGTGAAGGGCGTATCGGAGCGGGAAGTGAAGGCGGACCTCGCCATCTGGCCGCTCAACATCGCCGCCGCGGACAACAGCCTGTCCTCGGCGCAGCGGTCGATCGCGGAGAGCGTCACGCAGATCAAGCGCTTCCTCGCCCGGCACGGCATCGACACGGCGCAGACCGCGCTGCAGGACTTTCAGGTCATCGATGCCTACGCGAACCAGTATCGCCCGCCGGGGGAGATCGTCACACGCTACATCGTGCGGCAGACGGTCATGGTGCGCTCCGACCGCCCAGACACCGTGCTCGCCGCGAGCCAGCGCCTGAGCGAGCTGGTGGACGCCGGCGTCGTCTTCACGTCGGGTGGTGAATACGCCGCCACGGGCCCGAGCTTCGTGTTCACGCGCCTCAACGAGTTCAAGCCTGCGATGATCGCCGAGGCAACCGCTCAGGCGCGCGAAGCCGCGGCGCAGTTCGCCCGCGACGCGGACAGCGATCTCGGCGGGATCAGGCGCGCGAACCAGGGCGTGTTCGAGATCCTCCCGCGCGAACAGGCGGCCGGGATCCGCGAAGAGAGCCAGGTGTACAAGACACTGCGCGTCGTGTCCACCGTCGAATTCCTCCTGCGCTGACGGCAGCTCGAGCGCACGCGCGCGTGCTCAGCTGACCCAGGATCCGCGCAGGAGCTCGCACAGCATCTCCGGATAGCTCCATCCCGCCGCACGTCCTGCCAGCGATACCAGACTTTCGGCCTGCTCGCGCCCTGGCCTCCCCGGTCCGGTGAGGTTGGGCTTCAGGTTCACATCGAAGAGCTGGAAGGAGCCCGCTTCGGAGCGGCGGCAGTCGATGCGGACCGGTGCGCGCGCGCCGATCAGCGCCGCGGCGTGAACGCAGGCGGCGACGGCGGCCGCGACCTCCACACGCGCACCTTCCCCTGCCGTGAGAGTCTCGCTGTTCACGGAAACCGGCACCGCGCCGCTGTAGGGAGCAATGCCGGCGGCATGGCCGGTCCGCCGTATCACCGGCAGCGCCCAGTGGCTGCGCTCGCTCCGGATGCGTTCACGGAACCGGTATGCCCCCGGTGGAAACACGGCGACGGTGATCTCCTCTCCCGGCAGGAACGCCTCGACGATCGCGCGATCCCCGTATACCGGTACGGGTCCCTCCGCCGCCGGACTCGTCGTCGCGAAGAGCACCGACAGCGCCTCCCTCGCTTCGGCCGCGGACGGCGCGAAGGTGACTCCCTGGCTGCCGCGCCCGCGCACCGGCTTCACGATGGCCCCGTGCCGCATGCCGAGCCGCTCGAGCAGCGGGTCATCGACCGCACGCAAGGACACGACGCCCGGCGCCGCAACAGCACCGACGAGCACGGCGGCGGGGAAGGGCAGCCCCGCCGCGAGCATGATGTTCCGGGCCTGCCATTTGTCGTCGAACCGGTGGACGTCGGCGGGCCGCTGGCCCACGATGCGCACCCCCCTGACGGCTTCCAGCGGGTGCCCCTCGAAGAGCACGGTGTTGGCCCAGAGGACCCGCGCGCCGCGCTCGCGAGCGCCGGCGATGCCGTCAGCTGTGTCCGGGAAGGTCCAGCCATCATCGCAGGCGGGGTCGGGCAGCTTCCCCGGCGTCACGACCGGGATGCCGATGCCCCGGAAGGCTGCCGCAATGTCGGCCCCGCTGTCGGTGTATCCGCCCTCCTTCAGCGGCTTTCGTGCACCGTCGATCAGCGGAGGATCGATGGCCTGATGGAGCACGGCCAGCGGGCCGGGAATCGGCGCGAAAGGTGATGCCTGCACTAGCCGCAATCCCTCTCCTTTCCCCTAATTGGGCCAGCGGCGCGAGCCGCTCCGGAGCGAACCTCGATCCCGCTCGGCGGGGAAGGGATATATATCATGGCCACTCGGGCAGCACGATCGACCGCCGCGGCGGGGCGGCAGGAGCCGCGAGCGAAGGCGAAGGGCGCCGTGAAATGCCGCCGCAAGTTCCTGCGCTTCTTTCCCGGCGGGTTCCGCGACGAGACCTACCTCGACTGGGAGCGGGACTACAAGTGGGCCGCGCACGAGCAGTGGATGAGCGTGCTCGGCGAAGCCGAGTTCCGCACGCTCGTCGACGAGGAGCGGTTCGAGGAGATCGCACTCCGCGCCGTCAGGGTCGAATCACGGACCAACCTCCTCTTCTCCTTCGAGAAGATGGCGCTCCGCGATGCGGTGCGGAGCCCGAAGGGGGCCGAAGACTTCGCCCGCGGGCTGTTCGAGTTCCTGCACGGGTCCGGCGACGCATCCGCGCGCTTCGACGAGTGGTGCGCGATGATCGCCGGGCTGCCGCGCCGCCAGACACGCGTCCTCACGTGGCCGCTCGCCACGGTGTTCGGGTTCATCGCCCAGCCGGCGCGCCACTTCTTCCTCAAGCCCATGGTCACGCGCGCCGCGGCGCGGGAGTACGGGGTGGACTTCGGCTATACTTCGCGGCCCGGCGCCGAGGCGTACGATCGCCTGCTGGGCTTTGCGCGCATGGTGCGGCGCGACCTCGGCGATCTTCGCCCGCGCGACATGATCGACATCCAGTCGTTTCTCTGGGTACAGGGATCGGACGAATACGAGGAATGATCTTTCCCGAGCTGCGCGACATCCAGAGCCCCGACCTGGTGCCCCCCGAGCTTCCGGCCGATCCATCCGACTGCGCCGTGCGGTTCCAGGCGCTGATCGGGCCGAGAGGCGAGGGGTCGCCGGAGGCATTCAGCTTCCTCGTCGTCACGCCGGGCCACGTGCGGCGGACCGGCCCGCTCTGGGGCCGGGGTCATCTCTTCGTGGACGCGTTCGATTGGCGGACCGTGGTCGAGGCGATCGCGCTGCTGATGGCGCAGTGCGCGCGTCCTACGTGGGAGGAAGTCGCCGCGGAGCTCGACAAGCAGCTGCGCTGGGAATTCGACGTGCATCGCACCATCGAGACCGAGCCGGGCTGAGCGGTGTTCCTCGGCCATTTCGCAGTCGCGCTGGCCGCGAAGCGCGCGGCACCGCGGGTATCGCTCGGCGCGCTGTTCGCTGCGGCGCAATGGCCCGACCTCCTCTGGCCGGTGCTGCTCCTGCTCGGCGTGGAGCAGGTGAGCGTGGCTCCCGGCGACACGCCCTTCACCCCTCTGCGCTTCGATTCGTACCCCATCAGCCACAGCCTCGTCGCCACGCTCGGCTGGGCGCTGCTCGGAGGGCTGATCTGGCGACTCCTCCGGAAGGACGCGCGCGGCGCCGTGATCATCGCGGGGCTCGTGCTGAGCCACTGGCTGCTCGACGCATTGACGCACCGCCCCGATCTTCAGCTCGCTCCATGGAGTGAGGCGCGCGTCGGGCTCGGCCTGTGGCAGTCGGTGCCGCTCACCGTCGCGATCGAACTCTCGATGTTCGCCCTGGGAGCGTGGGCCTGGCGCCGGGCTGACCCGCCGGGTGGGGCCAGGCGGGTGGCGGCATGGGGCCTTCTCGCTTTCCTGCTCGTCATCTATGTCATGAACGTCTTTGGATCGCCACCGCCAGGCTCGGCGGCCGTGGCGTGGGTGACGCTGTCCATGTGGCTGCTGGTGCTGTGGGCGTGGGCAGCGGACCGGCGCCCGGCCGGTTGAAACACGCAGGGGCGACGCGTGCGTCGCCCCTGCAATGTTCGACATTCGAAGCGGCTTCACTACGTCCGGATCACCACCGTCACCACACGTCCTTCGGCTCCGTTGCCTGCGCGGTGCTCGGCGGGTTGGTGGTGGTGCGCCGGGCCGTCGAGGCTTGCCGATTCCTGAACCAGCGATAGGCCATCATGCCGAGTCCGGCCAGAGCGGCGTTGCGAAGCATGTGACTCCCGCCGCCGGCGGTGCCGATGCCGCGGCGCGAGCCGATGCGATTTCCAAGTCCGAACATGCGCATATCCTCCGGGCGCGTGCCCCGATGGTCAGTGCCGTGGCGTGAGCACGACCTTCAGGCACTCGTCCTGTTTGTTGTTGAAGATCTCGAAGCCGTGCGGCGCTTCGTCGAGCGAAAGACGGTGCGTGATGATGAAGCTGGGGTCGATCTCTCCGGCCTGGATCCGCTCGAGGAGCGGACGCATGTAGCGCTGGACATGCGTCTGGCCGGACTTGATGGTGAGCGAGCGATTGACGACCGTCCCGAAGGGGAACTTGTCGATCAGCCCGCCGTAGACGCCGGGCACCGACACGGTGCCGCCGCTCCGGCAGTTCACGATCGCCTCGCGCAGCGCATTCGGGCGGTCCGATTCGAGACGCATGGCCTGCTTGGCGCGGTCGTACGCGCCATGGAAGCCGGGCGAGTGCGCCTCGAGTCCGACCGCGTCGATGCAGCGGTCGGGCCCGCGGCCTCCCGTCAGCTCCTTCAGCGCTTCCGACAGGTCTCCGACTTCCTCGTAATTGATCGTCTCCGCCTTCGTATGCCGGCGCGCCATCTCGAGCCGGTAGGGGAACCGGTCGATCGCGATGACGCGCTCGGCGCCGAGCAGGAAAGCGCTCACGATGGCGAACTGGCCGACGGGCCCGCAGCCCCAGACCGCCACCGTGTCTCCCGGCTCGATATCGCAGTTCTCCGCCGCCATCCATCCGGTGGGGAGAATGTCCGAGAGGAAGAGAACCTGCTCGTCGGGAAGGCCGTCGACCTTGATCGGGCCGACGTCCGCATACGGGACGCGCGCGTATTCCGCCTGACCCCCGGCGTATCCGCCGAGGATGTGCGAGTAGCCGAAGATCCCGGCGGGCGACTGTCCCCAGAGCTTCTCCGCGGCCGCGGCGTTCGGGTTCGAATTCTCGCAGAGGGAGAAGAGCTCCTTCCGGCAGAAGAAGCAGTTGCCGCACGAGATCGGGAACGGAACGACGACGCGATCGCCGACCTTGAGGTTCTTCACGGCGCGCCCCGTCTCCACCACCTCGCCCATGAACTCGTGCCCTATGATGTCGCCGCGCGCCATCCCGGGCATGAACCCGTTGTAGAGGTGAAGGTCCGAGCCGCAGATCGCGGTGGATGTGATGCGGACGATCGCATCGCGCGGATTGAGAATGGTCGGATCGGGTACGTCTTCGATCTCGACGCTCTTCTTTCCAGTCCAGCAGTTGGCTTTCATCGCGGCCCCCTCACCGTTCCATGGACTCGGTGAGCTTGCCGATCGGCGAGCGCCGCCCGGAAGGCTGACCGCGTGTCGTCGTGATTTCCCCGGTCTCCATCAGCTGCTTGAAGGGACGCAGGTCGCTGCGGATCTCCTGCTCCGGCCCGCGGCGGAAGAGCTTCGCCACGGCGGCGCCGACGCGGCCCGCCGGCGGATCGTAGGCGAGGTCGATCTTGACGACCGTGCCGCGGTCCCCCGCCATCGGGATGAAGCGCACGGTGCCGACGTTGTCCACGTCCGCGCCTTCGAGCGAGCGCCAGGAGATGAGCTCGCCCGGGCGGTCCTCGATGATTTCCGCATCCCATTCCACCGTGGAGCCCGCGGGGCCCTTCACCTTCCAGTGCGAGCGGTTGCCGGCGAACACCTCGACCGACTCCAGGTGATCCATGATCTGCGGGAGGTTCGTGAAGTCCCGCCAGAAATCATAGAGCTCCTGCGCCGGGCGCTCGATCGTGATCGCGTGCTGGATGCGGATGCCGGATTCGCGCTCGCGCGCCACACCGGTCCCGGCGCTGCGGGTCATGCGCTGGGCGGCGTAGGCATCGATCAGGAGCGCCCCGGCCACCGCGGCCGCCGCCCCGACGATGCGCCGCCGATCTCCGTCCTCGTCGTCCAGTGCGCGACTCAGCAGCGCCAGATCCATCACGTCGCCGGCGACGCGCGACCAGAGCCATTCGGCCGGCCGATCGTTGGACAGGATGCCCACGCCGCTCGTGATTTCGCGCATCCCGAGCCCGCGCATCAGCGTCGGGTGCTCACCGACCCCGATCATGCGCCCCAGGGCGCGCGGCGCGACGAGCTGGGTCACGCCAAGGCCGAGGCTGAAGATCCCGAGCGCCCGGGCCAGTCCATCCGGCCGTTCCGGCGATCCGTAACCGCCGTTTCCTTCACGGCCCTCACTCTCCGTATCACTCCATTCCCGCCCCTCCGTGCCATTGCCCCGATATCCGGGCATCGGGCGGTCGAGCACTGCCTGTTGAGTGTCCATGCTGCTCCTTCCGTACGTTTCTGCGGGTCTCGCCTCGCCTGCGCGGCGCATTTCGCATTCTATCGCCACGCACGACGCGTTCCGGTGACGACTGTCACCATCTCTCGTGATCCGGACGCACTGGCCACTGCGATATCGCCGGCGTACTCATTCCGCATGCGGATGCCTTCCATCGTCCGGATGTTCGGAACTGCCGTCAGCGCCTGGCTGGCCGACGGTGCGCCCCGGCTCGGTGCGTCGCTCGCCTATTACACGCTCTTCTCACTGGCGCCGGTTCTCCTCGTGGTGATCGCCATCGCCGGTTTTGCCTTCGGAGAGGAAGCCGTTCGGGGGCAGATCGTGACACAGATCGACCAGCTCGTGGGTTCCGAGGGAGCCAAAGCCGTGCAGACGCTGCTGCAGGGGGCGAGTCGGGAAAAGGGCGGTACGCTCGCGACAGTGCTCGGCACGGCCACCTTTCTGCTCGCCGCCACGGGGGCGTTCCTCGAGCTGCAGTACGCGCTCAACCGCGTCTGGCGGGTGCAGCCGAAGCCCGGACTCTCGGTGCGGGCGTTCCTGCTCGACCGGCTCCGCTCCTTCGGCATCGTGGTAGCGATCGGGTTCCTGCTCCTCGTGTCCCTCGCCGTGAGCGCTGCCCTCGCCGCCCTCGGCCATGTCCTTGGTCGGGCGCCGGGGCTCCCCGCGATCTGGGTCGCAGTCAACTCCGTCCTCGGGTTCGCGGTCATCGCGGTGCTCTTCGCCCTGCTTTTCAAGTACCTGCCGGATGTGGAGCTGCGCTGGCGGGATGTCTGGATCGGGGCCGTCGTGACGGCGCTGCTGTTCACCGCCGGTAAGCAGCTGATCGGGCTGTACCTCGGAAAGAGCGCCACGGCTTCGAGTTACGGAGCCGCCGGCTCGGTCGTCGTCCTGCTGCTCTGGGTCTACTACACCTCACAGGTGGTCCTGCTCGGTGCGGAGTTCACCCGCGTCTTCACCAGGCGGAACCGGAGCCGTCCGCCTCCGCAGGATTTCGCGGAACGGAAGGCCAGGCCGGATCCCGCCGGGTGAACCGGAGATGGCCGATGCGGGCTGCGGCGTTAGAATTGGAAACGGCGCGAGCCGTCACCACGTATGGCCGCAGTCCCCCAGTCGCCAGTTCCGTTCGCATCCTCCGGAGACCCCGATCATGTCCACACCGCGCCGTGCATTTCTCGGGTGGGTAGGCGCAGGCGCTCTCGCCAGCGCCGCGGCACCGCTCGCCGCGCTCGAGCCAGCCGGACGTCCATCCCGGGCGCTGGACGATGCCTGGGACATGGGCTGGGTCGACCGCATCGGCGGAAAATACCGGGCGGTCTTCGACGCGCCGGAGCTCTCCGAGGGCGCCGCGCTCTTCCGGGCCTGCATGTGGCGGGACCAGTACAAGGAGGTCTACGGCGTCGAGCCGTCGGAGATGTCGCCGGTGCTCGTGATCCGCCACGGTGCCATCGCGATGGCCATGGATGACGGGTACTGGGAGCGGTTCCGGATCGGGAAGGAAGAGAAACTGAAGAACCAGGCGACGAAGAAGTGGGAGCTCACGAATCCCTTCCGGGCCACGGGGCCGGATACACCGGAGCGTTACGCGGCGTACAGCATCGAGGGATTCCTCCGGTCCGGCGGAATCGTCCTTGCCTGCAACCTCGCCTTCCAGGCTGCGGTCTGGAAATTCCGCGAGGCCGACAAGCTCTCGCGCGAGGCGGCGACCGCGCGCGCGAAGGAGCATCTCATTCCGGGGATCATCCTCCAGCCCTCCGGGGTCTTCGCTACGCTCCGGGCGCAGGAGGCCGGCTGCGGGTACATTCTTGCGAGCTGAGCACGTTTCCCTCGTCCTGATCCCGGGAACCGCATGCGCCACCCAGCCTTCCGCATCGTCATGGTGACCACACTGGCACTCACCGCGTCGCCGCTCGCGGCCCAGAGCGGCAATGCGACGCGGGCACAGGACTCGCCGCTCGAGGCGGGGCTCGCCATCGCGGAGCGCTACCGGGTGGCCGCGATCGCCGAGCGTCGCTTCACGCACGACGAGTTCTGGGCCGCCGTGGCGCCCTCGCTCGCGTCGAAGGCCTTCCGCACGGAGAGCATCGGCCGCTCGATTCTGGGGCGGGAGATTCGCGCCGTGACATTCGGGAGTGGACCGGTGCCGGTGCTCCTCTGGTCGCAGATGCACGGGGATGAGGCCACGGCGACGATGGCACTCGCCGACATCTTCCGATACCTCGCCGAAGCCGAGCGCGACCCGCTGCGCGAACGTCTCCGCCGCTCGCTCACGATCGTCTTCGTCCCGATGCTCAATCCCGATGGCGCCGAGCTCTTCCAGCGCGAGAATGCCGCCGGCGTGGACGTGAACCGCGACGGCCGGCGCCTCGCGACTCCGGAGGCCCAGGCCCTCAAGGCGATCCGCGATCGCATCGAGCCGCGGTTCGCATTCAACCTGCACGACCAGAGCGCGCGGACGCGCGTCGGCCGGACCGGTGAGCAGGCGGCACTCGCCCTGCTCGCTCCGGCGTTCGACGCCGAGCGGAGCTACAACGACGTCCGGACCCGCGCACGCCTCGTGGCAGCCGAGATCGCGACGATCCTGGCCCCGGCGCTGCGCGGCCGCCTGGCGAAGTACGACGACACCTTCAACCCGCGCGCGTTCGGCGACCTGATGCAGACCTGGGGCGCGAGCACGGTGCTGATCGAGAGCGGCGCGCTTCCGGGCGACCCCGAAAAGCAGCGGCTGCGTGCCCTGCACGTCCCGGCCATCCTCGGTGCGCTCGACGCGATCGCCACGCGCCGCTTCGAAAGCGCGGACCCGGCGGTCTACGACTCGCTCCCGTTCAATACCGGCGGCGCGAGCGACCTCGTCATTCGTGGCGCGCAGCTCCTACTGCCGGGCCGGCCGGCGCTCCGGGTGGATGTGGCGGTGAACTTCGAGGACGCCGTCGCGCGTGAAGACGGGCGTATCCGCGAGATCGGAGATCTCGAGGGCGCAGTGGCCATCGATACGGTCGACGCGAGCGGCCTCTTCCTGCATCCGCGCCCCGAAGCGCTGGAGCGCCGGGAGCGCCAGGCGTGGCTCCGGGTCGGTGCCGCCGCGGCGTTCGACCTGCGTCGCGGAGTCGATCCACGGAGCGAGCTCGTCCGCGCGTTCGGCGGCGAAGGCGAATGACCATCCGCCCGGTCACCACGCGCGGCGCTCCGGAGCCCGCCGGCCACTACTCCCAGGCCATCGTCGAGGGGGGATTCGTGTTCGTTGCAGGGCAGCTGCCCCTCGATCCGGCCACCGGCGACGTCGTCGGCGCCGCCGATGACATCGAGGCGCAGACCCGCCAGGTGCTTCGCAATGTGGAGGCGATCCTCCGGGCCGCCGGGAGCGGGCTCGACCGCCTCGTCTCGGTCACCGTCTTCGTCACCAGCCGCTCCCATTGGGCCGGGGTGAACCGGGTCTATGCCGAAATGCTGGGATCGCATCGGCCCGCGCGCGCGGTCGTTCCGGTGCCCGAGCTCAGGCCGGGGTGCCTGATCGAGGTGCAGGCGATCGCTGCGGCCGGCTCCGCGTGACCGGCTGACACGGCGATGCGCGTTCGGACCGCCGCACTCCGCGCGATCTCTGCCGTAATGGGCGCGCTCTTCCTCGTGGTGGCGCTCTTCCTCTACAACGATCCGGATCCGCTCGCCTGGATGGGGATCTACGGTGCCGCCGCGGCCACGGCCTTTCTGGGCGCGCTCGACCGGCTGCCGCGCTGGCTTCCTGCCGCCGTCGGCATCGTGGCAGTGGTGTGGGCCGGGCGGCTGCTGCCGCAGATGGCGGGGCATGTGCCACTCGCCGAGCTGGTCCGCGAGTTCGAAGCGGCGACTCCCCTCATCCAGGAAGGCCGCGCCGCCCTTGGCCTCGTCGTCATCGCAAGCTGGATGGGCGCCCTCGCCTTTCACGCGGCGCGACGGCCGCAGGCGCGGCGGGACAGCGTGTGACCGACTGGCGGCGCCCGGGCGCGAGCGAGATTTTCCGCCTGCTCTGGCGCGCGCTTCGGCGGCGCTGTCCCAACTGCGGTGGAAGCGGACTCTTCCGCTCGTGGGTGCGCATGGTGCCGGCGTGCCCCACCTGCGGGCTCGCGCTCGAGCGAAAGGAGGAGGGCTACATCGTCGGTGCCTACATGTTCAACATCATCGTGGCCGAGCTCGCCTTTCTCACCGTGTTCCTGGCGGCGCTGCTCGCCCTCTGGCCCGATCCGCCCTGGGAAATCCTGACCTGGGCCGGCGCCGCCCTCATGCTGCTCATGCCGGTGCTCTTCTATCCGGTCTCGAAGACGCTCTTCCTCGCGTTCGACCTGGTGTTCCGCCCGGCGGGCTACGGTGCCGGCGAGCTGCCGCCACGCTCTCTCTCCGACGATCCGAACGAATCATGACGCTCACCGAGATGCTGCTCCCCGAATTCGATCACGAGATGCGCACCACGCGAACCGTGCTCGAGCGCACGCCGGCGCAGGATGCGGCGTGGCGACCGCACCCCAGGTCCACCTCGCTGGGCGACCTGGCCATGCATCTGGCGACGATCCCGCGCTGGCTCGTTCCGACCCTCAGGCAGACCGAGCTCGACCTGGCCCCCAGGCCGGGCATGGCTCCCACGCCGTTCGAATCGGTCGACAAGCTCCTCGCGATGTTCGACGAAAACGTGCGTGATGCCCGCGCGGCACTCGCCGAGGCGCGAGACGCGGACTACGGTGTGCCGTGGACACTCAAGGCGGCGGGCAACACGATCTTCACGATGCCGCGCGGCCCCGTGATACGCTCGTTCATCCTGAGCCACATGATCCACCATCGCGGCCAGCTCACGGTGTACCTCCGCCTGCGGGACGTTCCGCTTCCCCCCGTCTACGGGCCGACGGCCGATGCCTGACCCGGTCCGGCGGCGGCTGCGTCGAGCCGTGAGCGTGACGCTCCTCGCCACGGCCGGCGCGCTCGGCACGGCTGCGGCGCAGCGTCCGGCGCCCGCACCCGCACAGTGGGGAGAATTCACTCGCGCATTCGATCGGTTCATGTCCGAGGAGGGCGTGCTCGGCGGCGGCGCCGTGCTCGTGCGAGGTGGACGGCCGAGCGCGTGGCACCAGCGCGGGCAGGCAGACCGCGATGCCGGACAGGCCGCGGATTCGGCGACGATCTATCACTGGGGCTCGATCACGAAGACATTGACCGCCGTCGGGATCATGCAGCTCCGCGACCGTGGCCTCCTCTCGCTCGACGACCCGATCACGCGCTGGGTGCCCGAGCTCCGGCAGCTGCACAACCCGTTCGGCAGCACCGACTCGATCACCCTGCGCATGCTGCTCTCGCACAGTGCCGGCTTCCAGGATCCGACCTGGCCGTACGGGGAGGGCAAGGCGTGGGAGCCGTTCGAGCCGACGCGCTGGGAGCAGCTCGTGGCGATGATGCCCTACCAGGAAGTGCGCTTCGCGCCCGGAAGCCGATACGGGTACAGCAATCCGGCTTTCATCTACCTTGCGCGGGTGATCGAGAGCATCACCGGCGATCCGTACCAGTCCTACATCCAGAAGAACATCTGGACCCCGCTCGGCCTCACGCGCAGCTATTTCGGCGCCACGCCCTATCACCTGGCCGCGGATCGCTCCAACAGTTACGTGATCCGCCGGGACAGCGCCGCAGGAATGCGCACCGATCCGATCGGGCGCGACTTCGATCCCGGCATCACGATCCCGAACGGGGGCTGGAATGCGCCCCTCGGCGACCTGGCGGCGTATGCCGCCTTCCTGCTCGGCACCGATGGCGGCACCGCGTCGAGCGTCGCGCGCTTCGACGCGGTGCTCAAGCGGGAATCGCTCGAGGAGATGTGGCGGACCGTCGTACCCGTCGAAGGGCCGGAGTCGATGGGGCTGAGCTTCTTTCTCCTCGACCTCGGCGGACGGAAGCTCGTCGGTCACACCGGGCAGCAGGCGGGGTTCCGGTCGTTTCTCTTCCTCGACCCGGCCAGCGGCACCGCCGTGGTCGCCGCAACGAACACGATCAACCGCACGCGCGGCGCCGCATCGAACACCGACTGGCAGGCGCTCACGCGCGCCGCCGCGCGCCTGCTCGTCGCCCTGACGGCTACTGGGGCGGAACGTCGAGCGAGATGACGTCCCCGGAACGCACCTGCGTGTTGTCGGTGCGCACGATGCCCCCGCTGTCGACGCCGACCCGGCGCGCGGGGACGGCCTCGAAGTAGACGGAGCCGCCGCCGACGATCACGCCCGGCGAGAGCGTGAAGCGCGATGTTTCGCCTCCGGGTGCGGTGCCCAGGCGGATGCGCTGTCCGCTCCGGATGGCGAAGACGTCCATGTCGAACGAAGAGCGGTTGCTCACGTCGAGCCTGGCGTTCTGGCCTTCGGGCGCTGGCTGAGGCTGCGCCGCCGGATCCGCGGTCGACGGCGAGCAGGCGGGAAGCAGCACGAGAAGGACTGCGAGGGATAGGCGTGCGAGCGTGGCCATCGTCAGGCTCCTGAGGGGAGAAGGGCACCCGCGATCCGGCGCGGCGCCCTTCCGACTCTGGCCGAGGCACCGCTCCGGCGAAAGGACGTGCGTCACACGGACCCGATGAACGAAACGCTGCTCAAGGCGCTCGGCGCCGCCATGGTGGCACTCTGGCTGCACGGCGTGTGGGAATACGTCCAGATGGTCAGGCACAGGAAGCCGGGCACCAGCGCCCTGTCGGTGAGTTGGGCACCCGACCGGCTCACGGCCGAAGGGCTGCGGCACCGGCGCCGCGTACTGCTCAGCTGGGCGAGCATCGCCGTCCTTCTCGTGGCGGCAATGCTGCTGGGCGCCGGCTGACTGCCGCGCTCAACGGCGGAGCGGCCCCGCAACCTGTCGCAACGTCTCGATGTGCGATAAGCTGAATCGACCCCTCACACGAGGACCTCCGCATGGCGCGTCGTCCGAGCTGGCTCGCGTGGATCTTCGGGGCGGCGGCCGCGTCCACCGTGCTCATCGCCGCGGATCGAATCGCACGCGATCCCGACGCCGCCGGGAGCTGGCGGATGCCGGTTTCAGCGAATGTGCTGTACGGTGTGGCGCTCGTGGGCCTCGGCATGGTCCTGCTGGGTCGCACACGCACCTGGCAGGCCGCCGCGCTTCTGTCCGCCGTGACGGTCTGGGCCATCGGCTGGCTGGCACCGGCGCTTGCCGTGGCACCGCTCGAGACCTCGGGCTCCGCACTCGTCATGGTCGGCACGGGCCTGATCCAGCTCCCCGTGGCCGCGCTTCTCGGACTCTGGGTCTTCCTCCGCTTTGCCGGCTGGCAGCATCCGCGGAACGACTCGCCGGCGGGCCGGGAGGCGCGCCGCACGGCGTAGCAGTGCCGCTCGTCGCGCTGCGGCGCGCCGGTCAGCGTGGCCCGGTTTCCGGATCGAATATCTCTTCGATGGAGATACCGAAGAGCTGGGCGATCCTGAACGCCAGCGTGAGGCTCGGCTCGTAGCGGCCTGTTTCCACGGCGTTCACGGTCTGGCGCGACACGGCGAGCCGCTCCGCCAGCTCCGCCTGCGACCACTCGCGCTCGGCGCGGAGGACACGCAGACGGTTCTTCACAGATAGCGCTTCCATGCCCGCCAGAGCCCGAAGGCATAGAAGATCACCAGGAACGGCAGCACGTGGCGGTAACTCCAGTCGTCCATCGGCAACCCGACTGCGAGCTCGAGCAAGCCGAGCGTCATGATGAAAAGGAGCGTGAGCGGGAAGGCGATCACGAGCGCTTCGAGGTGCACGCGCCGGTGAAGCTCGTCCATTGCCCGCACTCCGCGGACGGCGCCGACGAGCGTCAGGAGAAACGGCGCCACGGGAGCGACTGCGATGGCAACCCGGGCGGGCGCAGGCAGATCCATCTCGAGCGCGAATCGGGCGCCGATGTACGTGACGCCCCAGGCGAATCCGGGTACGACGGGGCTGGCCGTGATCCGCTGGATCGAGCGCGCCTCGTTCATCTGTCCCCTCCGGTAGCGGTTAGCAGCAGAGCCCTTTGAATTGCCCAGAACTGTAAAGCGTGGCCGACAATATGTCAAGTAAGCTTGTCATATTCATCCATACAGAGGCCTGCCAATGAAATCCCGGAAACGTTACCAGCTCGACAAGGTCACCGCAGAGCCGACCGGGAGCCGGGAGAGCTCCTGGACCTTCGCAGGCGATGCGGTACGGGGAACCGAATTCAGCTACCTCGTGGTGGACGGGAACTTCGCGAGCCGGAACGTCTGGGAATTCATCGTCCGGGTGCCGGCCGCGCGGGATGGCCGGGTCGAGGTGCGGCCGCGGACCGCACCCGCAGTCAAGGCGTGGGCCGAGCTGCCGGACCGGTCGCTGACATTCTCGCGCGCCACCCGCGGGGCTGCCCGCGGCAAGTGGTACTGCCAGGTGGCCCTGGCCGACGCGACAGGCGAGAAGTCGAAAAGCGTCGTGCGGACCGACGAGCGTGACGAACTGCCCGCCTGGTTCACGCCGCTTCAGGGGCGCATGCGGCGCAAGGAAGCCGTGAAACCCACGAAGGGCACGGACGGTAATTCACTGGTGATCCTGATCCCGGCCGACGATCATGCGTTCATGATCCGGCTCTTCTTTGCCACGAAAGTATGGATTCTCAAGGAGCGCATCGTCGTCGGCGCCGAGGCATGAGCCGGCCGTCGGACAGGCTCCGGAATCGGAGGAGATCGTCATGCGTCGCCTGATGGCGGCCTGCCTGCTGGTCATGCCGGCCGCTGCAGGCGCCCAGACGGGGGCGGACAGCGCTGGCGTGCGCGCCGCCGTGCTCGATTATGTGGAAGGGTTCTACCAGGGAGACTCCACGCGGCTGGTCCGCAGCATCCGGCCGGAGGTCGTGAAATAC
The DNA here is from genome assembly GCA_036741715.1 of Gemmatimonadales bacterium. GTDB lineage: Bacteria > Gemmatimonadota > Gemmatimonadetes > Gemmatimonadales > GWC2-71-9 > CAMLLJ01. The sequence goes on along the minus strand of DAINRR010000025.1, from coordinate 17,564 downwards.
GGCTTCTTCGTGCCGCGCGATTCGACGCGATACCAGGGCGAGCCGATGTCGTTCGCGGAGATGAATGCGTACGCGAACAGCGTGAAGCGCAACAATCGACCGGCTCCTCCGACGGCCCCGAAGGAGATCGAGCTGCTCGACCTGCAGGACCAGACGGCCGCCGCGAAGCTCACGGCGTGGTGGGGCACCGACTATCTCCTGCTCGCGAAGTACGACGGCCGGTGGATGATCGTGCAGGTGCTCTGGCAGTCGCCACCGCGTGCATCGTAGCGAGGCCGGACCAGGAGCCGAGCTGGTGCCGCCGCTCGTGCGGCTCGTCCTCCGGGGCCAGGCCGGGTATTACGTCCTCACGGGCCTCTGGCCCATCATCCACATGGGATCGTTCGAAGCCATGACCGGGCCCAAGGTGGACGACTGGCTGGTCAGGATGGTCGGCCTCCTCGCGGCGACGATCGGAATCTCCCTCGCGGTCGCCGTGCGCCACCGCCGGTGGGGCGCCGAGGTGCGAACCCTGGCCATCCTGAGCGCGCTGTCGTTCGCGGCGATCGACCTGCGATACGCGCTCTCCGGTCGCATCTCACCCATCTATCTTGCGGACGCCGTCGCGGAGATCGTGATCGCGGCGCTGCTCGGCGGCTCCATCCTCCTTGCGCGCCGGAGGTCCGCCTGACGTCGAGCGGCCGCCGGCTCGTTTCCGCGATGAACTGGATGGGTGGGCTCTCGCTCCTCCTCTTCTGGCTCCCCGGATTCGGGCCGCTGATCGCGGGACTCGTCGGGGGGTTCAAGGCCGGGAGCGTGGGCCGGGCGATTCTGGCCGTCTTCCTGCCGGCCGTGCTGATGGGCATCCTTGCGGCCGGAGCGGCTGTCTACCTGACCGATTTCATGCTGTGGGGTGTCGTCGCAGGGATCGGGACGGTCGCGCTCATGCTCCTCCAGATCGGTCCCCTGCTCCTGGGCGCGATCGCCGGCGGTGTGGCGGGCCTGCTGAACGCGCGATACCGTCGCGCCCCTCGAACCGAAGGTGAACTGCCGGAATGAGGAAACTGGCACTCGCACTCGTCCTCGCGGCTGCTCCCGGGTGCGCGGCAGCACAGGGGGGCGGCGCGCCGGAAAGCGCCCGGACAGTCGTCATTCTTGCGCGGCATGCGGAGAAGGCGAGTGAAACCGAGACCGACCCGCCACTCAGCGAACGCGGGCGTGCACGCGCAACGGCGCTCGCGGCCGCGCTGCGCGAGGCCCGCCTTACCGGGGCGATCGTCTCGGAGCGGCTCCGGACGCAGCAGACCGCCGGCCCGTCACTCGGGCAGATCGTGCCGGACACCGTGCCGATCGCCGGAGGGGTGAGCGCACACGCGCGCAGAGTGGCGGACCGGATCCGCGCGCGTCATGCCGGCGGCACCGTTCTCGTCGTGGGCCACAGCAACACGATCCCGGCCATCATGACGGCGCTTGGAGCCGGGTCGCTCCCGGACATCTGCGACGCCGCCTACGGCAATCTGTACATCATGGTTCTGGCCGACGGGAAGCCGCCGCAGATCCTCCGCACGAAGTACGGCTCCCCCGACGTGCCGGGTGCGGACGACTGCCCCGGGATGCAGGCCCGCTAGGCCCCTGCTGGCAAAATCCCTCCGACCCGGCCACTGTTGTTATCCGGCCGGGCGCGGGGCCCGGCCCCGGCAGGGAGGCGCTTATGGCGAAATGCGAAGTCTGCGGCAACGACTACTACCTCTCCTTCGAGGTTGTCACCGCAGGGAAGACCCACATATTCGACAGCTTCGAATGCGCGATCCACAGGCTCGCGCCGGTGTGCGATCATTGCGGGTGCCGCATCATCGGCCACGGCATCGAGGCGAACGGCACGTTCTACTGCTGCGCCCACTGCGCACACAAGAAGGGCGCCACCACCATCGTCGACCACGCGTAGCGCAGGGGCACGCGAGAAACCTCACCCAGCTGCGGCTGGCCCATCAGAGGAGAACCTATGGCAACGAAGCTCGACAAGGCCATCAAGCGGGAGCTTGAGATCGACGGCCAGCTCTACACCGTGATCATGTCGCCCGAGGGGCTCAAGATCACCCCGAAGGGCGGGCGGAAGGGCACCGAGCTCACCTGGCGCTCGCTCATGGGCGGAAGCGCAGGCGGCATGAGCGGGGGCGGGGGTGGCATGGGCGGGAGCATGGGCGGCGGGATGGGCCTGGAGTAGCTCCATGTCGAAGAGAGACGACGAACGTCTCGCGAGGCTCGCCCGGAAGAACGCGGAGCGCGAGGTCAAGCCGAAGGACGAGAAGGCTGCGCGCTACGACAGCACGCTCCGGCGGAAGCCCGATGACGACAAGGATCTTCGCTCGTTCTTCGACGAGATGAAGAAGCGCGAGTTCTAGCGTGCGGCGGGTACTGCTCGTGATGGGGGCGGGTGCGGCCTTCGGGTGTGCCCGCCCCCAGCCGCAGCAGGTTGCCGCCGGCACCGAGTTCGAGCTCCCGCTCGGGGCACGGGCAAGCATCGCCGACGGACCCGAGGTGCGCTTCGTCGAAGTCGTCGAGGATTCCCGCTGCCCGATCGACGCCGTCTGCGTCCAGGCGGGGCGCGCCACGGTCAGGCTGGAGATCGCCCATGCCGGCCGCCGCGACGAGATGTTGCTGAGCACGCGCGAGGGCCCGGTGGCGGACACCGCCAACGGCCACGAAGTCCGGCTCGTCGCCCTGCTGCCGCCGCCCCGCGCGGCTGAGCCCACCCCTCCCGCTTCCTATCGCGTCACGCTCCTGGTCGACTCCCTCCGCTGAGCCAGGCCCGCAAGCCGCCGTCACGCTGCTGAGGTGAGCCGGGTTCCGGCCCGTCGAGCCCGGGATCGGCAACTTGGATCCAGCTCGTCCACCTCGACCAGGAGGCACCTGTGGGCACGTCTCGCCGAATTGTGGTTCCGCTGACGCTCTTCTCGCTCGCGCTGTTCTCCCCACGACTCGAAGCGCAGGGTCGCGAGCCCCAGGCGCTCGAAGGGCTTCGAAGCGTCACGGTGCTGGTGGAGCGTACGGCCGCCGAAGCCGTGGCCGGCGGCGTCGACACCGTAGCGCTTCGGCATCAGGCAGAGGACGCGGTGCAGAAGCTCGGTATCTCCCTCGTGCCGCCCGGCGCACGGGATTCCGCCGCGGGCGTGGTGTACGTGAATGCCTTTGCGGCCACGAACCCGGAGCGGAGCTGGTACGGGGCCTATGTCGAGCTCGAGGTGATGCAACCTGTGACCATCGACCGGACGCCCGACGCCCGCCTATACGCCACGACCTGGCAGGCACCCGTCCGCCTCCGGGTCGTGCAACCCGCTGCACTGAGCAGTGAGGTCCGGGACGCCCTGCGCACCATGCTCGACGAATTCTCACGCGCCTGGTCCGCCGCCAACCCGCCCAGATAGCCCGATTCCTGCCGACCTTGCGCATCGGCCGATCCGGACCGACGTTCGAAGCATCCAGAATCATCGCCCCGCCGGCACTGGCCGGCGGGGCCATCAGGGAGACGGCATGCGCCGCAAGGCACACCCGGTTCGCCGGATGGTGACCAGCGTGTTGCTCGCGCCGTTCTTCTTCGTCCTCCTCTACTATGGCTGGCTCGCCGTCACCGCCTGGCGCGCCGGGTATGCGTGGGAGGAAATGGACTGGAACGCCGACGGGACCACGAGCGTGCGCGAATTCTTCGCCACGAACGATGTCGGCCGGCGGCCGATCACGCGGGATGGGCGCATGTGCGTCGAGTTCTTTCTTCTCGAGAACGGGCGGCCGCTGAAAACTTCATGCCCCGGCGCACCGTAGGGCTCACTGCGCTGGTGTTCGCGTTCGCTGCCTGTGCCACACCCGGACCATCACCCCGTGCCACGGAGGCAGTCCTGGAGATGGGTGGAGCCGACTCACCGCCGCGAGCGGCATTCCTCGGGCTGCGGACCGCCAAGTACACGGCCCGGAACCTCCCCGAAGCGCGCGACTGGTTATGCGCGCGTACTCGGCATCGCACCGTACTTCGACGAGCCGTTCTACGTCGGCTTCAACGTCGGAGGATTCGAGCTCGGCATCGTCCCGGACGAGAACGCAGCCGCGGTTCGGGCCGAGGCCGGCGTCGCCTACTGGGGCGTGTCCAACGCCGACAGCGCGCATGCGCGCCTGCTCGAGCTCGGCGCCGTCGGGGTCGAGCCGGTCGAGGATGTCGGCGACGGGATTCGCGTCGCCACAGTGCGGGACCCGTTCGGCAATCTCCTCGGCGTGATCGAGAATCCTTTCTTCAAGGCGCAGGAGCCCTGACATGGCCACCGAACCGGACGACTTCGACGGGGAGGACCGCCGCTCGTTCACCGACGACCGCGGGGAGGAGTGGACGTTCACGCGCCGCCGCCATGTGCGCCGCAGCGACGAGGAAGCGTACATCGCCGTCGTGGTGCGCTCGGCGGTGCAGTCACGCATCGTGACGTGCCGCCGGGAGGAATGGGAAACCGCACGCCCGGACCTCGGCCGCCTGCTCGCGCGCTCGGTGCCTGCCGGCGGATCGCGCGCCAACCCGGGCCCGGCGCGACCCAGCCGGGTCACGCCCAGGAAGCCGTCGTTCTGAGGGTGGAGCGCGGCCCGCTTTCGGTCATCGGCCAGATCGCCATCCGCGCGCACGACACACCTCGCGCGGTGGCCTTCTATCGAGACGTGCTGCGCCTTCCGCTCCTCTTCGAGGCACCGCCCCTCGCGTTCTTCGGCGCGGGGCCGACGCGCCTCATGCTCGGCCCGGCCGAAGCGCCCTTCGACCACGCATCATCCATCCTCTACTTCACCGTGTCGGACATTCACGCCGTTCAGCGCGACCTGGCATCGCGCGGAGCCGTCTTCGAGAGCGCGCCGCACGTGGTTCACCGCGACCGCGGGCTCGAGCTCTGGGTCGGACTCTTCAGGGACTCGGAAGGCAATCCGCTGGCCCTCATGGAGGAGAAGCGCCTGTGATGAACCGTCCATGGCGCGCGGCGATGCTCGCCTTGCTCCTCACCGGACTGGGTGTCGCGCCGGTCGCGGCGCAGCAGGCGGCCGATGTCGCACGCGCCGAGGCGGCGATCGCCCGTGCCCGCACGTTCATTCGCGACTCCATCGCCAGGGTCGGCATTCCCGGCGTGTCGATCACGGTGCTGCGCGAGGGGCGCGTCGTGTGGAGCGAAGGAATCGGCTGGGCGGATCTCGAGCAGCGCGTCCCGGTCACGCCGCTCACGCGGTTCCGGATCGGCAGCGTCTCGAAACCGATCACGGCGGCCGCCGTAGGCCTGCTCGTCGAAGCCGGCAAGCTCGATCTCGACGCCCCGGTGCAGCGTTACGTCCCCGGATTTCCCGCGAAGCGCCATCCCGTCACCACCCGCCTCGCCGCCGGGCACCTTGCCGGAATCCGGCATTACGAGGGAGATGAGTTCCTGAGCATGCGGCGATATGCGTCCGTCGCGGAAGGGCTCTCGATCTTCCAGGACGACTCCCTCCTCTTCCGTCCCGGCACGCGGTTCCTCTACTCGTCGTACGCCTGGAACCTCGTCAGCGCGGTCATCGAGGGCGCGAGCGGCCGGCCGTTCCTCGCGTACATGCACGAAGCCGTTTTCCGCCCGCTCGGCATGCGGCAGACGGCCGCCGATCATGTGGACAGCATCATTCCGTTCCGGGCGCGGTGGTACACGGCCGATTCGCTGAACCACATCACCAATGCGCCGTATGTCGACAACAGTTACAAGTGGGCGGGCGGGGGATTCCTGTCGACCACCGAGGACCTGGCGCGCTTCGGTCAGGCGATGCTGGACAACGCGCTCTTCAGCGCGGCGACCTTCCGGCTGCTGACCGCGTCGCAGCGCACGCTCGATGGCGAGACGACCAACTATGGAATCGGGTGGGGGACGCGGCGCGACTCCAGAGGGCGGATCACGTTCGGGCACAGCGGCGGGTCCACCGGCGGGACTGCGTTTCTTCTCGTCTATCCGGAGCAGAAGCTCGTCGTGGCGGTGCTGGCCAATGGCGACAGTCCGTTCGTCGGCGCCACGCCAATAATTGCAGAGATGTTTCTCGACTGAGTCGGGCCGATGGCCCGGCACGTGCTTTTCCAGCTGGACGCGAACGACTGCGCTTTCGTGCCATGAAAACGCAGCGTCCGAACCGCCTCAGCCAGGAGAACGCGCGATGTCGTTCCGCCTCAGCTACTTCAGCGCCACGTTGCTCGGCCTTCTTCTCGGGTGCGCGGGCGCTCCGGCTCCGTCTCCGGCGCCCGTCCCATCGTCGGGCCCCGTGCCGGCACGGCCGTCCGCTCCCGCAGAACGCCCGGCTCCGCCCGCCGGCGTCGGGACTCGACGCGAGCCCGCCGCCCCGATTCCGGCTCGCTCGAGCCCTCGTGGCACCACCATCGAGCAGGCGATGGCGCAATTTCTTGCACACGATCGCGGGAACGCGGAAGTCCGGCATGTGGTGGAGCGGATCGACCTGAACGGCGATGGCCGGGAGGATGCGCTCGTCCTGCTTCAGAGCCGGCGACACTGCAGCGCCCGAGGCTGCACGCTGCTCGTCTTCGAGCGCGTGGGCGAGGAATACGAGCTGCATTCGCGCCTGCTGCTCGGCCGCACCCCGCTCATCGCAACGGAGTCCCGCACCGGTGGATGGCGTGATCTCGTGGCGCCGATGACCTCGTCGGCGGCAGGCATGCGGCTCATGGTCGTGAAGCACACGCCCCGGGGGTATCCCGATGATCCGGCGCAGCTCGCTGCCGTTCCCGCCACGCGCGAGGTGCGCGGCCGGGTGCTCTTCTCCGACGACTGACCCCCGGACGCCCGGAAGCCGCCGCGCTGGCGCGCGGCGGCTTCCCGGGTCATACTCCCCTGAGACTCAGGCTCTCGGCCGCCGCACCGCCCTCAGGATGGCGAGGAGGACGACGGCGCCGATGAACGCCACGAAGATCTGACCAGCAATCCCCGCAAAGGGCGATCCGACACCGAGTGCGCGGAAGAGGAATCCCCCGAGCACCGCACCGATGATCCCGACGATGATGTCGCCGAGAATCCCGTAGCCGATACCGCCCATCACGAAACTCGCCAGCACACCGGCGACCAGTCCGACGATGAGCCAGGTCAGGACATCCATGGCAACGCCCTCCACTTTCAGGTGAACTTCGGCGGCAATGCCCCGCCGCGAACCTATCGCCCGGGGGGAAGCACCGCAATGGAGATTTCCGATGGCCGATTTCAGAAAGACGCTGGAGAGCGAGGACGGTGAGCGGCGTGCCGTCATCCTCCGTCGCCCCGATGGGAGATTCCAGATAGACTTCGAGCGCTGGGACGGGACCGAGGTCACGGGCATCGGCGGGCTCTCGGACCCCTTCTGGCGCTTCGAGGGTGCCGAGGAGGTCGCCGGGACGCTCGAAGAGGCCGAGGCGCTCGCCGCGTCGCGACTGGGGGCGGTCAAGGGCGGCACAACCACCTGAGGGGGGCAACGGAGCGATGGGCGGACAGGGATCCACCGGCAATGTGATTGCCGCACTCGCAAGCTTCTTCGTACCAGGGCTCGGGCAGCTCATTCAGGGTCGGCCGGTCAAGGCGCTGGTGATGTTCGTGCTCGCCACCGTGCTCTGGCTGATCCTCCTCGGATGGATCATCCATATCTGGTCCATCATGGACGCGGCGCTCTGGAGACCGAACGGCTGAGGCGGCACGCATGGAGCCGGTAGTGCCGGGCTTCGCCGGGTGGTTTCACCTCGTCTTCTTCGGCCTCCTGATTCCGTGGGCGGCTTGGCGGACCCGGACGCAGTTCGCCACGCAGCCACTCCCTCCGCGCAGGCGCCACTTCGTGGCGGTGCTCTGCCAGCTGCTCCTGTTTCTCGTCATTTCGCTCGCCGTCGCCTATGCGGAGCACGTCGAGCTGCTCACGCTGCCGGGTGGCGGATGGCTTCCCTGGGTCGCAGCGTCGGGACTCCTTCTGGCCGGCATCGTCCTGATGGCGCCGCTCTGGCGCCGCAGCGTCGAGCGCCGCGAGCGCAAGCTTCACCTCTTCATGCCGCGAACGCCGGCCGAGCGCGGCCTCTGGGTCGCCGTCGCCATCGCCGCGGGAGTGTGCGAAGAGGTGACCTATCGCGGCGTGATGTTCGCGGTGCTCGGCGGGCTCACGGGGAGCGCGCTCGCCGCCGCGCTGCTCGCCAGTCTGATCTTCGGCCTCAGCCACATCGTGCAGGGGTGGAAGAGCGCGGCGATCATCGCGGTGATCGCATTGCTGCTGCACGGGCTGGTGGCCCTGAGCGGCACCCTCCTCCTCGCCATCGCGATCCACGGCATCTACGACATCGTGGCGGGCCTCGCGTACGGCCGGATCGGCGAAGAGCTCGGGTATCCCGTGGACGGCATTCCGATCGGAGCGAACGCCATGCCCGCGAACGACGCGCCTGCGGTGGCCCGATGAGCCAGGCCGGTGCGGGAGTGGGGCCGTCAGAGGGATTCGGCCGGATCTTCGAGCATCTCTTCTGGGCCGACGTGCGAGCGCTCGACGCGCTCCGCAGCTCCGCAGCGGATGTGCCCCGCGCACGCGAGCTCCTGGCGCACATCATCGGCGCCGAGAGCGTCTGGCTCGCGCGCATCGAGGGACGCGAGCCGGAGCTTCCGGTGTGGCCCGCCCTGGCACTCGACGAGGTCGCGGTCTGGGCGGCCCACGTGCGCACCGGGTACGCGGCGCTGCTCGCGCGCATCGAGAACGATGCGCCGGCGCTCGGACGCATGGTGCATTACCGGAACAGCGCCGGCCTCGAATTCGACAGCTCGGTAGCCGATATTCTGCGCCACGTGGCGCTGCACGGTGCGTATCATCGCGGGCAGGTCGCGCTGCTGGTGCGCCTGGAGGGGTTCGTTCCCCAGGCGACCGACTACATCGCATGGTCGCGCGGCGCACCCGCCGCCACGCGGACGCCCTGAACTCCCTGCCCACCCACTCGACCCGATCCCCCCGGAGCCCGCATGCCGCGAGTCGTTCACTTCGAGATCCACGCCGAGAACCCGGAGCGCGCGCGCAAGTTCTACGGCGATCTCTTCGGCTGGGAATTCGCCCAGTTCGGCGGGCCGATGGACTACTGGATCATCCGTACGGGGTCGGAAGGGCAGCCCGGAATCGACGGGGGACTCGTGCGCAGGGTGGGCGCGCCGCCGGTGGGCGGACAGCCGGTCAATGCCTACGTCTGCACCGTGGATGTCGACCAGCTCGATGAAGCGGTCGAGAAGGCGCTCGCAATCGGCGCCGCCCTCGCGGTGCCGAAGATGCCGATTCCCGGCATCGGGTGGCTGGCATACGCGAAGGATCCGGAAGGCAATATCTTCGGCATGATGCAGGCGGATCCGACCGCCGCCTGACCCACCACGGCGCGCATGCAGGCGAGCCGGTCTTGGAGCGGCATGATGGATAATCTCGAGGTCCGCTCGGGCGTCGGCTCGACGCACGCGTTCATCTTTGCCATCAGCATCGTCCTGATGCTCTTCGGGTGGCGCTGGGCAGGGCAGGTGGCGGAGCAATCGGTCCAGCGCGGCTTCTGGGCCGGTCTCGCCGCCACCGCGCTCCCGGCCGTCGCCGCGTGGTGGAGCTCGCTCGCGCTCCGGCGGCGGCGTGGAAGCAGCCCGCCGAGCGGCGCCGAGCAGGCGTTCGACGTGCTGCGGTGGCTCGCCCTGATCTTTCTCCTTGGCTGGGCGCTCGTCTCCCTGGCCTGAACCGGAGCGGTCATGCGAACTCTTCTCTTCTGCCTCCTCCTCGCCGGCTGCACGCGCACTCCGGACCCGGACGCACCAGGCACCACGATGCCCGACCGCGCCCCTGGCGACACCGCTGCCGTGAGCCCCGGCGATCCCGCTTCCGCGGATTCGGTGGTGACGATCTCCGGCGTCGTCCGTCACTTCGACCTCGAGGGTGGCTTCTTCGCCATACGCGGCGATGACGGCGTGACCTACGATCCGTCGAACCTGGCCGACGATTTCCGGCACGATGGACTCCGCGTCCGTGCGCGCGCGCGGCTGCGCCCGGACATGTCCGGCATCCACATGGTCGGACCGATCGTGGACATCATCGAAATCGAGCGGGACTCCGCCCCGGCCGATTCCGCACCGCCGGGATGAGCCTCGACCGGCGCGATTTCCTGATCGCGGGCGTTGCCGCAGGGGTGGGGGCAGCCGGGCTGTCGCAGGCGCGCCCGCTCGCCGCCCAGGCGCCCGGCCCCTTCCACGGCCCACCGATCGATCGCGTGCGCATCGGGTTCGTGGGCGTCGGCGGGATGGGGATGGTGCACGTGGAGAACCTCCTCAGGATCGAAGGTGCGGAGCTCGCCGCCATCTGCGACATCGTCCCTGCCAAGGTGGCGAAAGCATCCGAAGTGATCGTCGCTGCCGGGAAGCCTGCGCCGCGCGGCTTCTCGCAGGGGCCGCGCGATTTCGAGCGCATGTGCGCCGAGATGGAGCTCGATCTCGTCTACACGGCGACGCCGTGGGAATGGCACGTCCCCGTCTGCCTCGCCGCGATGAAGAACGGAAAGCACGCCGCGACGGAAGTGCCTGCCGCGTACACGGTGGACGACTGCTGGGCACTCGTCGAGGCCGCGGAGAAGTACGAGAAGCACTGCGTGATGATGGAGAACTGCTGCTACGACCGGCTCGAGATGCTGATGCTGCACCTCACCCGACTCGGACTGCTGGGGGAGCTGCTGCATGCCGAATGCGGCTATCTGCACGACCTCCGCGAGATCAAGTTCTCGACGGAGGGCGAGGGCCTCTGGCGCCGGGCACACGCGATGGCCCGCAACGGGAACCTGTATCCCACGCACGGGCTCGGCCCCATCGCGCAGTGCATGGACATCAATCGCGGCAACCAGTTCGACTATCTCGTCTCGATGAGCTCACCGGCCCGCGGCCTCGAGCTCTACGCGCGCGAGCACTTCCCGGCCGGAGACCCGCGCCGGCGCGAGAAGTTCAAGCTCGGCGACGTCAACGTTTCTCTCATCCGCACGAAGCGGGGCGAAACGATCTACCTCGGTCATAATTGCGACAACCCGCGGCCGTACAGCAGGGCGCTCGTGCTGCAGGGCACGCGCGGCATCGTCGAGGGATGGCCGGGACGGGTCTATATCGAGGGAAAGAGCGAGAAGCCGCACGGCTGGGATCCCCTCGAGCCGTGGTACGAACGCCACGAGCACCCGCTCTGGAAATCCGAGCGCGTGCGCGCGGCAACGGGAGGACACGGGGGGATGGACTTCCTGGAGGACCTGCGCCTGATCGAATGCCTGCGCCGGGGCGAGCCGACCGACCAGAACGTCTACGATGCGGCGGCGTGGAGCGTGATCACTCCGCTCACCGAGCGCTCGGTGGCCAGCCGCAGCCGGCCGGTGGAGGTCCCCGACTTCACCCGCGGCCGCTGGAAGACGACACCGCCGCTCGGCATCGTGGGCGCGTGAGCGCTTGACGACGGCTTGCATGCGGGATGCGATGTTGTGCCTTCTCACTTCATGTGGAGGCACCGCATGGCCAGGGTTCTTGCGTCACTCGCGGCCGTCGTCGCGCTTTCAGCCGGGTCGCTCACGGCCCAGGTTGCGGATTTCCCGGCGGGCACGAGAGTTCGCGTGCACTCCCCGGGTGTCGAGCGGGCACTGACCGGCACTGTCGCATGGCGAGACGAAACCCACCTCGCCGTGCTTCGCACCTCGGGCGATACGGCGATCGTCACGATGAGCGCGCTCACGCGCGTGGACGTGAGCCGCGGGCGCCGATCCAACGTCATGCGCGGCGCCCGAACCGGCGCGCTGGTCGGTGCAGGTACCGGGCTCCTCCTGGGCCTTGCAGCCATGGCCGTCGAAGACGACTCCTACTTCGACTATGGGGCGGAAGTCATCCCGATCGGTACGCTCGGCGGCGCCTTTCTCGGTGGATCGGTTGGCCTGCTCATCGGGGCGCTCACGACGTCCGAACGGTGGACCCCGGGTAATTCGGCTCTCACCGTACAGCCCGGAATCGGCCGCGTGGCCGTGCACGCGACCGTCACGTTCTAGGCGGGGAGGCATTCTCACGCCCCCGCCGGCCTCGAAGGGAGACATCGTGAAGAGGTACGCAGTGGGGATGGGGTTCCGAGCGGCATTCCTCGGGCTCGTCACGACGGTGGTCCCGGCGGCGGGGGCGCAGGATCCCGCGCCGCCGCCCCAGCCGTTCAAGCTGACCGCCAACGCGGGACTGGTCAGCGCCACCGGCAACAGCGACATCACCACCCTGAGCGGCGACCAGCAGCTCGAATACCAGCCGATCGGCTCCCGATGGACATTCACGCAACGCGTCGGCGCCGTGTACGGTCGCACCGAGGGGGTCACCTCAGCGAACCGGATCGAAGCCGGCCTCCGGGCGCAGCGCCTCATCACGCAGCGGATTTCCGCATTCGTCGCGGCCGAGTACGAGAAGAACCGGTTCGCGGGCATTGGCCGGCGCTTCGAGGAAGTCCTCGGCCTCTCCTACGCGGTGCTCGAAGGGCCGCGTACCGAGCTGGCGCTGGAACTGGGCGCGTCGCTCAACCAGCAGCGCAACCTCGAAGGCGCGGACGATTCGTTCGTCGCCGCGCGGACGGCGGGAACATTGAAGCACCTCCTCACCGAGACCGCCTACCTGCAGCAGAAGATCGAGTTCCTCCCCAACCTCGAGGTCGGCGATGACTTTCGGATCAATTCGGTGAGTTCGGTCGTCGCTCCGCTCTCCCGGAGATTCGCCGTGACGCTCGGCTACGAGATACGGTACGACCACCTTCCCGAGCCGGGATTCGAGGGCACAGACCGCGTCTTCACGTCCGGCCTCCAGGTGACCCTGTGAGCCGCCGGCGCCTCGCGGCGGTCCCTCTGCTGGTCATCGGCCTGTCGGCCCTCGGCGGCGGCAACGGAGAAATCGAGCGGCTCGCCTGGCTGGCCGGATGCTGGGAGTTCACGTCCGGCGAGCGGACCATCGAGGAGCAGTGGATGTCGCCCCGCGGCAACTCGATGATGGGCATGAGCCGGACGGTGCGGGGAGGCCGCCTGACAACCTGGGAATCCGTCCTGCTCCGGGAAGATTCCCTGGGCGCCATTGCCTACCACGCTTTTCCGGGTGGGCAGCCCCCGGCCGTATTTCCCGCGGCGGAAGTGAGCGATTCCCACGCCGTGTTCGTCAACCCGGACCACGACTTCCCCCAGCGGATCATCTACCGTCGGCGAGGGGACACGCTTGCGGCCAGAGTCGAAGGCACGATCGGTGGAACGGTCAGGGGCTCCGACTTCCCCTACCTGAAAACCCCCTGTCCGGGGACCGGGGGTGGCGGGCGTCACTGACAGGCAGGGGTTTACGGAGTAACAATTTGGAGGCATAGTGGTGGAGGCTGCGGGTACGCAGTCGCGGCCGGCTCTGCCAGGTTCTCCTACTTTCTGGAGGGGATATGGATCTGCTCTGGACCCTGCTCATCGGCCTTATCGTAGGCGCACTCGCCAAATTCATCATGCCCGGGCGGGATCCGGGTGGCATCATCGTGACGATCCTGCTCGGTATCGCCGGTGCCTTCGTGGCCCGCTTCCTCGGCTCGATGCTGGGGATCTACGGCGAAGGAGACGCGGCAGGCTGGATCGCTTCGCTCCTCGGGGCACTTCTCCTTCTTTTCCTGTACCGGGTCTTCACCAAGAGAACCCCGGCCTGACGCAGGAAGCCTCCAGAATACCAGAGGGCGACGGGAAACCGTCGCCCTCTGTATTTCATTTCCAGCCGCCGCGGACCGTGCCCGGTCAGCGAACCTCGAACGTCGTGGCTCCAGCGCGCCGACCGCCAGCCGTCACCTCCACCGCATAACGGCCCGGGGACCATCCCGAAGCCGGCGATGCGGCAAAGGAGAGGACCGCGGCGCTGTCGGAAGCCAGGCTGGCCGAATCGACCGCAACACCGGCGTCATCGCCATCGACGCGCAGCCACCGGACCACGACCGTATCGACGCCCGCAACCCGCCCGAGACTCAGGCGCACGGTATCGGAGGGACTGAACACGGTGCGTGGCATGGTGACCCGTCCGTCACCATCGATCACGGTACCCAGCTCGAGGCGCGCCGGTCCGTTTGCCGCAGCCGACTCGGGAGACTCCAGTGGCGAAGCGCCGCCCTGGCAGGCGGCCAGCATGCCCGTACCCAGAGCCAGCGCCTTCAATCGTCGGCCCGCGGTCGTCATCTTTCGTCCTTTCGGGAGTGCCGCGCATCAGGTCATATCATGCAGGTTTCGACGGATGCGCGCGGTGACGGCCGCTTCACATGGTGAGTGAGATGAGCTCGTATCAGCGCATCTATGCCGTCGTGCGAAGGGTGCCCCGCGGGCGCGTCGCCACCTATGGGCAGATTGCGACGCTGGCGGGGCTCGCGGGGCAGGCGCGTCAGGCGGGATACGCCCTGTACGCCCTTCCAGCCGCCACCGCGGTTCCGTGGCACCGGGTAATCAATGCGAGGGGCGCCATCAGCGTCAGAGGGGCCGATGGCGACGGCCTGCAGCAGCGCCTTCTGCTCGAAGCGGAAGGGATCGAATTCGATGCGCGCGGGCGCGTGAGCCTCACGCGCTATCAATGGCGCCCCCGCGGGGCGTGACTCTCGACCGGGAGGCCGGCATGCAGGCAATGCTCTCGAGACCATCGCAGTCCGAGTTCGCACCGTACTACGGAACCTACGTCAACGCGATGCCGGACGGCGACGTCCTCGCCGCGCTGGCCAGGCAGGGCGAGGAAACCTTTGCCCTCTTTTCGGGGTTGTCCGAGAAGGACGGAGCGTACCGCTACGCGCCGGACAAGTGGACCATTCGTGACCTGGTCCAGCATCTCTCCGACTCGGAGCGCGTCTTCGCCTACCGCGCGCTGCGCTTTGCCCGCGGAGATGAGACGCCGCTCCCGGGATTCGACCAGAATCCCTGGGCCGTCGCCGCCCGGGCGGACCGGCGCCCGCTTCGCGACCTTGCGGAGGAGCTCCGCGACATTCGCCGGACGACGCTCGCGCTGGTCCGTTCGTTCGATGAGGACATGCTCGGCCGGAGCGGGGTGGCCAGCGGAAACCTCATGTCCGTTCGCGCGCTCGTCTGGGTCATCGCCGGTCACGAGCGGCATCATCTCACGGTCCTGCGCGAGCGCTACCTACCGGCGCTGCGCGGCTGATGGAGGAGCAATGAACAAGGAAACCGCGACATTCGGGGCGGGGTGCTTCTGGGGTGTGGAGGTGACGTTCCGGAACACCCCCGGCGTGATCGAGGCAGTCGTCGGGTACAGCGGGGGCACGACCGAGCGGCCGACCTACGAAGAGGTCTGCAGCGACGCGACGGGGCACGCAGAAGTGGTGCAGGTGATCTTCGACCCCGAGCGCGTGAGCTACGACCAGCTCGTCGACGTCTTCTTTGCCAGCCACGACCCCACCACGAAGGACCGGCAGGGTCCCGATGTCGGCCGGCAGTACCGATCGGTCGTCTTCTATCACGACGAAGCCCAGCGGAAAGCCGCCGAGGCGGCACGGGCACGCTGGGACGCGAGCGGTCGCTTCCGCCGGCCGATCGTCACCGAAATTTCCCCCGCAGCACCGTTCTGGCGCGCGGAGGAGTACCATCAGCGGTACCTCGAGAAGCGGGGGCTCGCGAGTTGTCACGTCTGATCCGCACTGCCGCCTCCGCTTGCCCGGAGGGGATTTCGGGGTGAACGTTGAGTGTCACCCGTAAACCACCGCTCTCGAGGGCCCTCACATGACCTGGTCATTCCTGCGCCGCGCCGCGATGGTGCCGGCCGCGCTTCTCATCGCGTCCTGCACGACGTCCCGCGCCGATACCGAGCCGGAGAACGTCGCGGCTGCCGAAGCGGCCACACCCGTCGCAACCCCGCCCGCCGCCGAACCGGCGCCGGATGTCGCGGCGGCTGCGCCGGTCATCGCGGTCTACAAGACCCCCACCTGCGGCTGCTGCAAGACCTGGGTCGACCATGTGAAGGAGGCCGGCTTCACGGTCGAAGTGCACGATGTCGACAACCTCGCCGACATCAAGGCCGACGCCGGGGTGCCTGCCAGTACCCGCTCCTGCCACACTGCCATCGTCGGCGGTTACGCCGTCGAGGGGCACGTGCCGGCCGCAACCATCCAGCGCCTGCTCAAGGAGAATCCGGCCATCGCGGGGGTCGCGGTTCCCGGGATGCCGGTGGGGTCGCCGGGCATGGAGGTTCCGGGTCAGCCGGCGGACAAGTACGACGTGGTCGCGTTCAAGGCCGACGGGTCCACCTCGGTGTACGAATCGCATTGAGGTCGTTCGCGATTGCCGTCGCGGCGGCGGCGCTCGCCGGCTGCGCGGCGAATCCCTCGAGCTCCGGCCGGGCCGACGCCGTATCGAGCGTCGAACAGCAGGTCAGCAACACCACGGCCCTGCTCCAGGCAGTCAGCGCCGTCGACGAGTCGGTGGTCTGGGTCAGCGGGCATGCCGGCACCTGGGCACGCACCCTGAACGGGGGCGCCACATGGACCGCCGGCCGCGTGCCCGGTGCCGACTCCCTGCAGTTTCGTGACGTGCATGCCCTCAGTGCCGACCTCGCATGGCTCCTGAGCGCGGGCCCCGGCCAGCTCTCGCGCATCTATCGCACCACCGACGGCGGTGCGAGCTGGACACTCCAGTTCACCAACGACGTGCCTACCGCCTTCTACGACTGCCTCTCCTTCTGGGATGAGCGCCGTGGCCTCGCGTTCAGTGACCAGGTGGACGGCCGCATCATGCTCCTCGAAACCTCGAACGGCGGCGATACGTGGTCACTCGTGCCGCGTGACCGGCTGCCTGCCGCGCTGCCGCGCGAGGGAGGGTTCGCCGCGAGCGGTACCTGCCTCGTGACCCGTGCGGGCGGTCACGCGTGGATCGCGACGGGCAACGGACCGCGCCCGCGCGTGCTCCACACGGCCGACTACGGCCAGAGCTGGAGCGTCGCCGAGGCGCCAGTTGCCGGTGGCACCGCCGCCGGGCTGGCCACGATCACGTTCCGTGACGACCGGAACGGCGCCGCGCTCGGCGGGCCGATCGGCGCGCCCGACCAGCACACGGACAACGTCGCGATCACGGCGGACGGCGGACGCACCTGGCGTATTGCGGGGCGCACGACCTACACGGGTGCGGTCTACGGTGCGTCGTACGTGCCGGGGGCCGGGGCCACGCTCGTCGCCGTAAGCCCGAAAGGTGCGGATCTGTCGCGAGACAACGGAACGACGTGGAGCCGTCTGGACTCGCTCGCCTACTGGGGGATCGGATTCGCACCGGGTGGCACCGGATGGCTCGCGGGACCGCGCGGGCGCATCGCCCGCGTGCAGGTGCGCTAGGCGAAAGCGGCGGTCGCAGCGCCGGGATCCACCCCGGGCCACGAACCGCCGCCTCCTTCTCGCTCGCCGCCGTCAGCCGACCGGGCGGCGGCGGGAATCACCTGTGGTCTACGTCGATCGTGCTCCCGACCACCGCGCCCAGCACGCCACCCGCCGCCGCGCCGATCACGGCACCTTTCACGTTACGACCGATCGCGGCACCGGCCACGGCGCCGGCTGCG
>DAINRR010000024.1:27794-40716 GCA_036741715.1 Gemmatimonadales bacterium | reverse complement strand
CGCGCTCGCGCCGACGACGACAACGGCCATGGCACCCACACTTCGGGGACCATGGCAGGAACGAACGTAGGTGTGGCGGGCGTCGCCGGGGCCTCTGCACAAGTAAGAGTATATGTGCAGAAGGTGTGCGGTCGTAGAGGTTGTCCGTCCTCGGCCATTGCAGGAGCGATCCGTGAAGCAGCAGATCAACCGGATCTCGTGGCCATGAACCTCAGCCTGGGCGGCGGCACGCTCTCGAGCGCAGAAGCGGAGGCGATCGATTATGCAATCTCGAAGAATGTTCTTGTGATCGCTTCGGCGGGAAACAGCGGTGCGGGCGAAGTGTCATGCCCGGCTTGCGATGAGGATGCCATCTCAGTGGCCGCAACGAACTGGCGCGACGAGCTATCCTACTACACGCAGTATGGCCCCGACCTCGACCTCGCGGCTCCGGGCGGCGAGTGCTATTCGAACACGACGAACGAGTCGTGCATCTACAGCAGCTACCTCGATGGTGGGTTTAGCTGGATGCAGGGAACCTCCATGGCCGCCCCCCAGGTGACGGGCACGGCCGCCATCGTCGCATCGAAGACGGGGCTTCGCGGTGCAGCACTCCGCGCGAGACTCGAATCGACGGCCGATGACCTTGGCAGTACCGGCTACGATCAGCAGTACGGCAACGGACGCCTCAACAGCTATCACGCCGTGACCGGGTCGCCGTTGGGCGGCACTCAGTAAGGCCCTGACATAAGTGAGAACGGCGGGCCTTGGCGCCCGCCGTTTTTTCATGCCCCCGGTTCCGGCGATCCTCGGCACCTTATAGCTTTGCCTATCCGGAACTTCATCTGAAAGGACATCGTGCGCGTCTCCTTCCTCGGACTCGGCGCCATCGGGCGGCCGATGGCGGCGCACCTCGCGGGCCCGTTCGAGCTCACCGTCTGGAACCGCACTGCGGAGCGTGCGGCCGCCTTTGCGCGCGAGCACCGCGCGCGAGTGGCGGCCACGCCGCGTGCCGCGGCCGCGGGCGCGCAGGCCATCCTCACCTGCCTCCCGACGTCCGCCGATGTCGAGTCCCTGCTCGACGGGGACGAGGGGTTGTTCGCCGCGCTCGAACCGGGCGCGCTGGTGATCGACTGCACGTCGGGTGACCCGGCGACGTCCCGGCGCATCGCCGCGCGGGTCGAGGCCGCCGGTGCCGCGTTCGCGGACGCGCCGGTGAGCGGCGGCACCAACGGCGCGGCCGCCGGCACGCTCACGGTCATGGTCGGATCGGACGACGTGACCTTCACGCGGGTCCGCGACGTCGTCCGGCCGTTCGCCGGACGGGTGGAACACATGGGCCCGGTGGGCGCCGGCCATGCGATGAAGGCGGTCAACAACGCACTCCTCGCCGTGAACATCGCAGCCGCGGCCGAAGGGCTGGCGACGCTCGTCAAGGCGGGGGTGCCGGCCGCGAAGGCGGTAGAGGTGCTCAACGCATCGAGCGGGCGGTCGTTCGTGAGCGAGCAGCTGATTCCCGAGCGCGTCCTGACCGGCGCCTGGCCGCGAACCTTCCGGCTCGCGCTCCTGGACAAGGACACGGGCATCGCGCTCGCGCTCGCCGACGAGCTCGGGGTCGAAACGCCGGTGATGGAAGTGACGGGCGACGTACTCGCCGTGGCGCGGCGGGCGCTCGATCCCGACGCCGATTACCTCGAGGCCATTCGCGTCATCGAGGCGCAGGCCGGCGTCGAGATCCGGGGATGACCGTCCCGGCTCCACGCGTCCGCGCTGCCGGCCCGGACGATGCCGGCACCGTGCTGTCGCTGATCGATGCGCTCGCGGACTACGAGAAGCTCCCGCGGCCGGATGCCGCGGCGCGTGCCCGCCTCCGGGAGGACGGCTTCGGTGCCACCCCGCGCTACCATGCCCTCATCGCCGAAGCCGGCGATCCTCCGGCTCCGGTCGGCTACGCGCTCTACTTCGAGACCTATTCGAGCTTTCTCGCGCGCCCGACGCTCTACCTCGAGGACCTCTTCATCGTTCCCGCGGCCCGGCGTGGCGGGCACGGGCTCGCGCTGTTCCGCGCCCTCGCCCGGGTCGCGCGATCGCGGGGATGCGCGCGGATGGAGTGGAGCGTGCTCAAGTGGAACCGGCTCGCGATCGACTTCTACGACCACCTCGGCGCGGCACCGCTCGCGGAGTGGCAGCCGTACCGCCTCGAGGGCGAGGCGCTCGATCGGGTGGCGGAGGGATGAGCCGCTCTTGTGTCGCGCGAACCCGCCGGGCAACCTTCCGGCGAACGCTCCCTGCAGCCAATGGAGGCGCGAGTGAGTGACTGGGCCCGAACGCACCGCGTGCCCGCGGCCGTGATGCTCGCCGGCGGCGAAGTCGTCATCGGGGAACTCCACCTCCAGCCGTTCGTGCCGCACCGTGATGGGCCCGAGTCGCCCATCGAGCTGCTCAACCGGCCCGATCCGTTCTTCGCGGTGGCAGTCGCCGAAGGCGGCGTGGCGTTCTTCTCGAAGGCGCAGGTCGCCGTCGTGTCCTGTGCGACGGAGGATCTTCCGGGGCAGGATCCCGAACGTGCGAGCGTCTCGATCCATGCGGAGATGGATGTGCGGATCGGCGCCACGGAATACCGGGGGCGCGTTGCGTACGAGCTGCCGCCGACCCGCACGCGCACGCTGGACTTCCTGAACGGCTCGGGCGCGTTCTTCGGGCTGGTCGCCGGTTCCACCACGCGATTCGTCAACCGTTCCCACGTTCGCCTCATCCGCCCTCTCGACTGAGCACTCCCGTGGCGAGACTCGACAAGCTCATCCAGCACCTGCACGAGCAGCAGGCCGACGCCCTGCGCCTCACCACCGGGCAGCCGGCCGCGCTCCAGCAGAATGGAACGGCGCGGCCGCTCACGCGTGACGCGCTGACCGACGCGCAGATCGTGGCGCTCGTGCGCGAGATCGCGCCGAGCGACGTGGCGCCGCGCGTGGCGCCGGGAAGCACGCTCGCCTTCTCCTACGCCGCCCCGTCGGGTGCGGTCGAGGCCGAGCTCTCCGCGCCGGAGGGCCGGATGCTGGTGCTCCTGCGCCGGGGCACGGCGGCGGGCGGGGTGGCGGCGGCGTCGGACGCCGCCCGCGTCGACCAGGAGGAGGCGCGCGCCGCGCTCGAGGCGCTCCTCCGCGAGTTGAGCACCAGCGGGGCGTCCGACCTGCACCTTCGCTCGGGCGAGCCGCCGGTCTTCCGGCGCCACGGCGAGCTCGTCCGCACCGAGGCGCCGCCGATTCCTCCCGGACGGCTCGAGACGATGCTCGTGAGCATCATGTCGCCCGACAACCTCGCGGAGTTTCACCAGACCTCGGACGTGGACTGGGCCCACGAGATCACGGGGGTCGCGCGCTTCCGCTGCAATGCCGGGCGCGACCGGCACGGCCCGTTCGCCGTGATGCGCGTCATCCCGACGCGGGTCCAGACGGCGGACGAGCTGGGCCTGACACGCGAGGTGCAGAATCTCTGCTACCTCACGAAGGGACTCGTCGTCGTCACCGGGCCGACCGGATCCGGGAAATCCACCACGCTCGCGGCGATGGTGGACCTGATGAATCGCACGCGGACCGACCACATCCTCACGATCGAGGACCCGATCGAGTTCGTGCACGAGAGCAAGAAGTGCATCGTGACGCAGCGCCACGTCGGCGTGCACACGAAGTCGTTCAAGGGCGCGCTGCGTGCCGCGCTGCGCGAAGATCCGGACGTGGTGCTGGTCGGCGAAATGCGGGACCTCGAGACGGTGTCGATCGCGATCGAGACGGCCGAGACGGGCCATCTCGTCTTCGGGACGCTGCATACGACGACGGCGGCGTCGACGATCGACCGCATCATCGACCAGTTTCCGCCCGACCGGCAGTCCCAGGTGCGCGTGATGCTGGCGGAGTCGCTTCGTGGCGTGATCGCCCAGGTGCTCTGCAAGAAGAAGGGCGGGGGGCGGGTGGCGGCGCGCGAGATCCTGCTCACCATTCCCGCGATCTCCAACCTCATCCGCGAGGGCAAGACGTTCCAGATCCCGTCGATCATGCAGACGAACAAGCGGATCGGCATGGTCACGCTCAACGACTCGCTGCTCGATCTCGTCGATGCCGGGCTCGTCGAGCCACAGGAGGCCTACATGAAGGCGGCCGACAAGTCGGGCCTGGCCGCGGGGCTCAAGGCGAAACGGCACGATGTGTCGTTCCTGGGCGAAGGCTGAATGGAGGAAGACCGGGGACCAGGGACCTGGGGACGGGGAAGGGGACCCCGCGGCGGACGTTGCCTCCCAGCCCCCGCGTGACCGCCTCCCCGATCCTCGTCCTCGTCGCCCCGCAGGACATCGTCAACATCGCGAGCGCGGTGCGCATCGCGAAGAACTTCGGGGTCGAGCGAATGCGGCTCGTGAAGCCGGAGATCTTCGATGCGTACCGCATCGAGGGGATCGCGCACAACACGGCCGATCTCGTCGAACGGATCGAATTCTTCGACACGCTGGACGAGGCCCTTGCCGACGTCACCTTCGCGGCGGTGCTCACCGGACGGGAGCGCGCGGCCAAGCGCCGGGTGCTGCGGCCGCGTGCGGCGGCCCAGGAGCTCGTCGAGCGGATGGCGGCGGGGCCCGTGGCCCTGGTGGCCGGGCGCGAGGACAGCGGACTCACCAACGAGGAGCTCGATCGCTGCCAGCTGCTCGTCACGATCTCGACCTCCCCCACGCATCCATCGCTCAACCTGGCCCAGGCCGTGGCGATCATGTGCCACGAGCTCTGGAGCGCGCGCGGCGGGGATGCGATTCCGCTCAAGCCACCGCGCAAGGAGGCCGCACCGGCCACGCACGAGCAGCTCGAAGCCCTCTTCGCCGACTGGGAGCGCGCGCTCGGCGCCATCGAGTTCTTCAAGACGCGGCAGACCGATTCGGTCATGCGCTCGCTGCGGGAGATCGTCTATCGGGGCGATCTGGACGGGCGTGAGGCGAGCCTCTTCCGGGCGATGGGCATCGAGGTCACGCGGTACATGGAGCGCACCGGCCGGACCGGTGAGGCGTAGGGCCGCACCGGGTGGAAAGTATTCCGACAGGATCGCTCGGAATACGCTTCACTTCGGGTTGTTTAATGCATGGGCCACACTATACTTATGCGCGCGCCGGACCGGGGACCCTGCACTTCTTCGCCAACTCGTGAATCCCTTCACAAGATGACGCACGCATCTCAACAGTGGGCTCGATGACGCGGCGGCTCGCTCTATTCGTGGGGGGCGCCGCGCTGGCCGGCATCGCGGGCGTCATGGCCTTCGGGGCGCCGTCGCGGGCGCAGCAGGCCGGACCCGCCGTCGCCGACTCCATCGCCGCCACCGTCTTCACGGACACCGCCTCACTCAAGGGTCCGCGCCAGCCGATCTTCTTCCGTCACGATCTCCACGCCGGGCAGTACAAGATGCAGTGCCAGTACTGCCATTACTCGGTGAACGTCTCACCGGAGCCGGGCATTCCGTCGGTCGAGACGTGCATGGGATGCCATGCGATCGTCGCGGGCAGCGACAGCGGCGGGCGCGCGGAAATCCGGAAGCTGCGCCAGGCGTGGAGCGAGAAGAAGCCGATCGAGTGGGTGCGCATCCACTTCCTGCCGCGTCACGTGCATTTCCCCCATCAGGTGCACGTGGCCGCGATGGGTCCGAACGCCTGCGCCACCTGCCACGGCGACGTGAGCCGCATGCCGCAGGTGTTCAAGGTCAACAACGTGAACAACATGGGTTGGTGCATCAGCTGTCACGTCGAGCGGCAGGCCACGCGCGACTGCACCGCGTGTCATTACTGAGCGGAGCCTCAATGTCCGACGAAGGTCCGACACAGACACTCGACCGCCGGAAGTTCCTCACCGTCCTCGGCGTCACCGGCGGGGGAGCGGTCGCGCTGTCCGGCTGCTCCACGACGCGCGTCGAGAAGCTGGTGCCCTACCTGGTGCAGTCGGAGGACCAGGTGCCGG
Organism: Gemmatimonadales bacterium; assembly: GCA_036741715.1. Taxonomy (GTDB): domain Bacteria; phylum Gemmatimonadota; class Gemmatimonadetes; order Gemmatimonadales; family GWC2-71-9; genus CAMLLJ01. Next base: position 34,753 of record DAINRR010000024.1, on the reverse strand, counting down.
GCGTGCCGACGTGGTACGCGAGCACCTGCACCGAGTGCGCCAGCGGCTGCGGCGTCCACGTGAAGACGCGCGAGGGCCGGGCGATCAAGCTCGAGGGCAATCCCGAGCATCCGATCAATCGCGGGAAGCTCTGTTCGCGCGGCCAGGCCTCGCTGCAGGGCCTCTACAATCCCGGCCGCATCAAGACGCCGATGCTCCGGAGCGGGAACACCTTCAGCGCCATCAGCTGGGATGACGCGATCGCGCGGCTCGCCACCGAGGTGAACAAGGCGCGGGGACGCGTCGGCGTCCTGTCCGGTGCGGGACCGGGCACCTTCAGCGACCTCCTCGCCGACTGGACGAGTGCCGCCGGCGGGATGATGGTCCGCTGGGAGCCGATCGGGCACGAGCCGATCCGCGCCGCGAGCCGCGCCGTCTTCGGGCGCGACGAAGTACCGTCGCACAACTTCGCGGACGCGCGCTATATCGTCTCGTTCGGCGCCGACTTCCTCGACGGCTGGCTGAGCCCGATGGAAGACCAGCGGGGCTTCGCCGCGTCGCACGGCTTCGACGGGGACAGCGCGCGCTTCGTCGCCTTTTCGCCGCGGCGGGACCTGACGGGGCTGAACGCGGACGAGTGGCACGCCGTCGCCCCCGGAAGCGAGGCGCTCGTCGCGCTCGCCATGGCGAACGTGATCGGCGGGGCCGGCGCTGCGGGCGGCTCGCTCGGTGCCTACACGCCCGAGGCGGTCGCCGCGCAGGCGGGGATCCCGGCGGCGAGCATCGAGCGTGTGGCACGCGCCTTCGCGGCGGCGCAGCCGTCGCTCGCGGTGGCCGGCGGCGCGGGAAACCAGACGCGGGGGGCCGTCGAGCTCGCCACCGCGGTGCACATCCTGAACTCGGTGGCGGGGAACATCGGGCGCACGGTGCTCTTCGGGTCCGGCCCCGCCATGGGCGACGGATACGAAGGTCTCACGCGGCTCATGACCGCGATGGACGCGAACCAGGTCGGCCTTCTCCTGGTGCACGACGCGAACCCGGTTTACGCGCTGCCCAAGAGCGCCGGCTTCGCGCAGCGGCTCGCCAAGGTGCCGTTCAAGGTCTGCACGTCGCTCTACCTCGATGAGACCGCGGCCGCCTGCGACCTCCTGCTGCCCAATCTCCACGCGCTCGAGCGCTGGGACGACGCGCGCCCGCGGCCCGGCGTCACGGGGCTCATGCAGCCGGTGATGGAGCCGGTCTTCCAGACGCGCCACACCGGTGACGTGCTGCTGCAGACCGCGCAGAAGGCGGGCGGCGATTTCGCGCGCTTCACGGCGCCCGATTTCGAGACGCATCTGAAGGAAGCATGGCGCGGCCGTGCAACGGGCGATTTCGAAACGTTCTGGATCGAGGCGCTCGCCCGCGGGGGCGTCTTCGGTGAGGCCGCCGGGCGAAGTGGTGCGGCCCCCAGTGGCGCAGCTCCGACCGGCGTGGCTCAGGGCGATGGCGCGGCGGCAGCGCCGGCGCCGGCCGTAAGCCCGGCGCCTGCGGGCCCGGCCCCGTCGGCGAACAGCCAGGCCGTCACCGCCGCGCTCCCGGCCTTCGACGGCGACGGCGAGTTCGTGCTCGCTCCGTATCCGCATCCGTTCCTGCACGACGGCCGGGGCACCAACCGGCCCTGGCTCCTCGAGAATCCCGATCCGGTCACCAAGCTCACCTGGTACTCCTGGATCGAGCTGAGCAGCGCCACGGCGCGGCGGCTCGATATCCGGCGCGGGGAGATCGTGCGCCTCATCTCGCCGCACGGAGAGATCGAGGGGCCCGCGTTCCCGTACCCCGGGCTCCATGACGACGTGATCGCGATGCCCCTCGGGTTCGGCCACACGGAGTACGGCCAGTTCGCCAAGGACCGCGGCACGAATCCGCTCGACCTCGTCGGTCCGCCGGGGAACGCCGCCTTCATTCCCTATGTCTCGACGCGCGTCCGCCTCGAGAAGACGGGTCGCTACAAGGAGCTCGCCACCACCGAAGGCAACCCGCGGCAGCTCGGCCGGGGCATCGCGGAAGCGATGCCGCTCGACGCGGCGCGCCGCGGCCTGACGGTGCGGCAGGCGTACATCGAAGCGGGGCACGGGAAGCACGAGATCAACACCGAGCTCGAGATGGAGGCGATCGAGGGCTGGCGCCAGGAAACGATCGAGTCGCGCAAGCTCGGCAACTACGCCACCGAACACCCGGCCTGGGGCATGGCGATCGATCTCTCGCGCTGCACGGGCTGCTCCGCCTGCGTCACGGCGTGCTACGCCGAGAACAACATCCCGACCGTCGGCGAGGACGATGTGATCCGCGGGCGGGAGATGACGTGGATCCGGATCGAGCGGTACTGGGAGGATCCACCGGCAGCGGCGCACGGCGCGCACGCGGAGGGCGCAGTCGAAAGCGACGGACCAGGCGCGACGCATGGACATCCCGAAGCGCGCTTCATTCCGATGCTCTGCCAGCATTGCGAAAATGCTCCGTGCGAGCCGGTCTGCCCGGTCTATGCGGCGTACCACACCCCGGATGGCCTCAACGGGCAGGTCTACAACCGCTGCGTCGGCACCCGCTACTGCGGCAACAACTGCCCGTACAAGGTGCGCTATTTCAACTGGTACAAGTACAACGAGCGGTCCTGGCCGGAGCCGCTGCACCTGCAGCTGAACCCGGACGTGACCGTGCGCGGACGCGGCGTCATGGAAAAGTGCACCTTCTGCGTGCAGCGGATCCGTGGCGCCCAGCATCAGGCGCGGCTCGAGAACCGGCCGCTGCGCGACGGCGAATTCACCACCGCCTGCGCCCAGGCCTGTCCCTCCGACGCGATCGTCTTCGGTGACATGCGCGACCCGAACAGCCGGGTGGCGCAGATCCGGAGCAACCCGCGCGGGTACCACGTGCTCGAGGACACGAACGTCAGGCCGGCCATCACGTACCTGGCGAAGGTCCTGCACCCGGCGGAGGCCTGAGGCATGACGACATCCGCTCCCGAGCTTCCCGACTTCGCGCCGAAGCTTCGGCTCACGCAGTCCCATGCCGACGTCACGCGTGACGTCGTCGCGACGCTGCAGACGCCGAGCCGCGGCTACTACATGCTGCTGTTCGGCGCGGTGGCGCTGTTCCTCGTCGGCCTGCTGACCTTCCTCATCCTGGTGAAGGACGGGCTCGGCCACGCGGGGTACACGCCGCCGATCATGTGGTCGGTGTACATCACGACCTTCGTCTTCTGGGTCGGCATCGGCCACGCCGGGACGCTGATCTCGGCGATCCTCTTTCTCTTCCGCTCCCCGTGGCGCACGGCGGTCTACCGCGCCACGGAGGCGATGACGGTCTTCGCGGTCATGACGGCGGGCCTCTTCCCGATCATCCACATCGGGCGCCAGTGGATCTTCTACTGGCTGCTGCCGTACCCGAACGCGCGCTACCTCTGGCCGAACTTCAAGTCGCCGCTCATCTGGGACGTCTTCGCGATCTCGACGTACCTCACCGTCTCGACACTCTTCCTCATTTTCGGGCTCATTCCCGACGTGGCGGCGGTGCGGGACCGGGTGAAGGGGTGGCGCAGGTTCATCTACGGGCAGCTCTCGCTCGGCTGGCAGGGCACCGACACGCAGTGGCGGCACTACTCGCGCGCCTACCTCTACATGGCCGCGCTCGCGACGCCGCTCGTGCTGTCCGTGCACTCCGTCGTCTCCTGGGACTTCGCCTCGAGCATCGTGCCCGGCTGGCACGGGACGATCTTCGCGCCCTACTTCGTCGCGGGTGCCATCTACTCCGGCATCGGCATGGTGCTCACCCTGCTCATCCCGCTCCGCAAGGCGCTCCGGATCGAGCACATGATCACCGACTACCACTTCGACAACCTGTCGAAGCTCACGCTCCTCACGGGCACGATCCTCTTCTACGCCTACGCCATGGAATACTTCGTGGCGTGGTACAGCGGCAACACGTTCGAGCAGACGACCTTCTTCCGCCGCGCCTTCGGCCCGATGTGGTGGGCCGGATGGACGATGATCATCTGCAACGCGTTCGTGTCGCAGCTGCTCTGGTTCCGGAAGATCCGCACCAACCTCACGTCGCTCTTCGTGATCTCGATCTTCATCAACATCGGGATGTGGTTCGAGCGGTACGTGATCATCGTGTCCTCGCTCGCCAACGATTATCTGCCGTGGGCGTGGGACAACATGAACCCGACCTGGGCCGACTGGGGCATCCTCGCCGGCTCGTTCGGGTGGTTCGGCATGTATTTCCTCCTCTTCGCGCGGACGTTCCCGATCGTGGCGATCCAGGAGATCAAGGAGATGATCCCGATGCCGCGGCGGCGTGCCGGGGGAGGGCATCACTGATGCGGCTCCCGATCCCGAAGCGCAGGGCCGTGCCCGGCGTGCTCGCCTCGTTCGAGCACATCGATGCCGCCACCGACGCGATCCGCGACCTGCGCGCGCGGGGCCATCGCGACCTCACGGTGTACGTCTCGCATCCGAACCACGAGATCGAGGACGCGCTCGGCCACACCAGCAGCCCGGTCCGCCTCTTCACGCTCATCGGCGGCCTCACGGGATGTGCGGCCGGCTTCGGCATGACGATCTGGATGTCGCGCGACTGGCCGGTGCTGGTCGGCGGGAAGCCGATCGCCTCGATCCCCCCGTACGTGGTGATCGCCTTCGAGCTCACCATCCTCATCGGCGCGCTCTCGACGCTCTTCGCGGTGGCCTTCCTCTCGCTCCTCAAGGCGGGGCGGAAGATCGCCTACGATCCGCGCTTCAGCGACGACCGGATCGGCGTCTTCGTCGCGGCGCGCGCGGCGGACGCGGGCGCGCTCGAGCAGTCGCTCCGCGCGGCCGGCGCCGTGGAGGTGACCCATGCGGCGTAGCATGCGCGGCCTCCTCGTCACGGTGATCGCGCTCGGCTCCGCGGGGTGCGAGGCGTGGTACAATCGCGTGCCCTCGCCGGACCAGCTCTGGTACATCATCCCCTGGTTCGACCACATGATCCAGCAACGGTCGGTGCACCCCTACGAGAGCGCCGACGTGCCGCGCAACTCGGTGCCGGGCACGGTGCCGATCAGCGGTGGCGAGGCGGACTGGGGTGCGGAGTTCAGGGCCGCGCCCAGCGTCGCCGCCGCCAGCCAGCTGGCGGCCGGACGTGCGCAGAATCCATACGCCGGCGGCGCGATGCCGGCGGATTCCGCACGGCGGAGAGGCGGCCCGGAAACCGCAGCGCTGCCGCGGACCTTCGAGGCCGCAGGCGACTCGCTCTTCGGCACCTACTGCGCGGTGTGCCATGGCGAGGCCGGCGATGGGCGGGCCCCGATCACGCCACGCTTCCCGGCACCTTCGCTCCTGACGGGCCAGGCGCGGGGTGCGTCCGACGGGTACATCTACGGCATGATCCGCTACGGCCGAGGCCTCATGCCGCGCTATGGCGACAAGGTCTACAGCCCGGACGATCGCTGGGCCATCGTGAATCACGTGCGGCGACTCCAGGCGGGCGGGGCAATGCCGGGTGCGGACAGCGCCGCCGCCCGGCCGGTCGCCGGGACGCCCGCGGCCACGGGGACCACCACGCCACCCGCCGCAACGCCGGCAGGAGACACGACCCGATGATCGCGGGACACGTTCACGACCGCCTGGTCGCCCGGTCGGTCTCGGGCCGCTATGGTGCGCTCCTCGGGATCGGCGCCGGGCTCGCCATCCTCGGACTCATCCTGCTCCTGCGCGCATTCTCGGGGGATGGTGCGGTCCGGGCGTGGCAGCTCTTCCACGTGAACTGGATCTACTTCACCGGCCTCATGTTCGGCTCGGTGGCGTTCGCCGCGGCGCAGAAGATCACGAACGCCAAGTGGTCGGGCCTCGTGGTGCGGTTCGCCGAGGCGTGGATCGCGTTCCTGCCGATCTCGCTGGTCGGGCTCGTGCTGATCTTCACCGCCGGCTATGAGCCGATCTACGGCCGCATGCACGAAGAGCTGCACGGCATGCAGCATTCGAAGGAAGTGTGGCTCTCGCACGGGTTCATGTTCGCGCGCCTCGCCATCGGCGTGCTGGTGCTCGGATGGGTCGGGTGGCGCCTGGTCCGGGCGGACCTGCTGCCCGACGTGTACGCGGCCCGCCCGACGGCCACCGGGGGACGGCGCGCGCTCTTCGAGAAGTGGAGCCGCGACTACGACGGCTCGGCCCACACGGTGGCGCACCACGACGTGAGGATCCACCGGCTGGCACCGATCTACGCGGTGCTCTACGCGCTCGTGATGTCGCTGATCGCGTTCGACACGATCATGGCGCTGCAGCCCCACTGGTTCTCGAACCTGCTGGGCGGCTTCTACTTCATGGGCTCCTTCCTCGGAGCACTCATGCTGCTCGCGCTCATGTCGATGTACGGCACGAAGCAGCTCGAGATCGCCGACCTGCATTCGCCCAAGCAGCGGCACGACCTCGGCAAGCTCTGCTTCGGCTTCACGGTGTTCTGGGCGTACCTCATGTGGGCGCAGTTCCTCGTCATCTGGTACGGCAACATGCCCGAAGAGACCGGCTTCGTGTATGCGCGCCTGTGGGGCCACTGGCTCCCGATCGGCAAGCTGGTACTCATCTGCCTCTTCATCATCCCGTTCTTCGGGCTCCTCGGCGTGCTGCCGAAGAAGACGCGCGGCACGATGGCGTTCTTCGCTGCGCTGAGCCTGACGGCACTCTGGCTCGAGCGCTACCTGCTCGTGCTGCCATCGATTTCGCCCCTCCCGGGGCCGGCCTTCGGCGCCGCCGAGCTGGCGCCCACGTTTCTGATGGCGGGTCTCTTCCTCGTCTCGTACGCCCTCTTCGCACGCACCTTCCCCATGGTGTCGCCGCGCCTCGCCGAGATCACGATCAACCGAGAGCTCGGACACCACGCGGTCGAGATCTTCGACCACGAGGATGCGGACAAGGATTACATCCATGAGGGGGAGCTGGAGCGGAGGCACGAGACGCGGTAGG
>DAINRR010000024.1:0-27694 GCA_036741715.1 Gemmatimonadales bacterium | reverse complement strand
GCGGCCCTCCCAGACAATGAGAGGGCCGTGCTCGTTTCCGTCCTTCCGTCTTTCCGTCCTTCCGCCCTACGCCCTACCTCTCACTCGCATTCAACCGCCGAATCATCGCGCGCAGCGAATCGCTTGGCAGCGGGGCGGTGATGGCGAGAATGCGGTCGCCGCGGCGGACAGCCATGGTGCCGTCGCCACCCGCGATGCCGTCGCCTTCGTCCATGGTGGGCCAGGGAGAGCTGGCATCGCTGCGCTGGGAGGCGAGGAGCTGATTCACGTCGGTGGCCGGACCTTCGATGGTGCGGATCACCTGGCCCGACTCGAGCTGCTGCGCCACGACCATGAGCGGCCGGGAGTCGTCCCCGCGCGACCCGGCGAGCTGGACTTCCATGACCGGGAGTCCTTCGATGCGCGGCACCGACTCGCCGCGCTCGAAGCGCGCGCGGTCCCAGGACACCGTGCGGAAGAGTGCCCCGGTGCTCCCGCTGAAGCTCTCCGACGGCAGGCGCCCCGAGGAGAGCATCGTTCCGACCGGCTCGGCGACCAGCGACTCGCTGCCGGGATCGGGCTCGAACCGCTCGGCGACATCGAAGCGCGCGGCGGGGGCGGTGACTGCCGGCGCCTGACTCGGTGCCTGGACTGAGGTGTTGCGGCCGGGTTGGGGCACTTCACGCACCGCGAGACCTGCCGTGGGCGTGTCCTGTCCAGCCGGCGCCGCGCGCGACGCCGGCACGGCCTCAGTGGCCGAGGCGACGGCCGGAGGCGGTGACGCAGTTTCCGTCGCGATTTCCGGCACGGGCTGATCCGCTGACCCGAACGACCGCGCGCCCCAGCCGAGTCCGACAGCGAGAAGCATGCTCGCGGCCCAGGCGGCGGCGCGCCACCGGCCGGCCATCCGCGCCGTGCGCGCCGCAGCGCGCTCGCTCAGCAGCTCGTACGACGGCGCAATGCGCCGCGGTGGCGCGAGCGTGGCGAGGAGGGCCGTGGTCCGGTCGCGGAGTGCCGCGATCGAGTCGCGCTCGTGCCGGCAGCGGAGGCAGGTCGCGAGATGGCTTTCGATCTCGACGCACTGCGAACGGCTGAGCGCCTGGTCCAGATAGGCGTGAAGCTCGTCTTCAGGAATGTGCCGCATGGTCTCGTGAATCATCCGCATGTTGACGATCGAACGCGTCGACGAGCCGGCGGCGTGCGCGTGCCAGCGTCGTGCCCACTGCGCCGACGGCGAGACCGGTCTGCTGCGCGATCTCGGGATAACTCATACCGGCGTCCCAGAGGAGGAGCACCTCCTGGTCCCGCCGCGTCAGCGTGCCGAGCGCATCCTGCACGGCCGCCATCTGCTCGTCATGTTCCACGATCTCGTCGGCCGCGGCGATGCGGGACGGCGCCTGGCCGGGATCATTGGTCATCAGGGTGAGGTGCTTCCGACGGCGAATGTCGGCTCGCGCCTCGTCGCGTGCGAGGCTCGCTGCCACCGCGTACAACCACGCTCGCGGCTTCTCGGGCCGGTGCTGGAAGAGGCGCATGAACACCTCCTGCGCCAGGTCCTCCGCGCGATCCGCGTCCCATACCTTGCGGTAGAGGAACCGGACGACGGCTCCGTAAGTCGTCTGGTACAGCTTCTCGAGCTCGTCCATCCGGAAATCCCCGATCGGCGACGGACCTTAAGACGTTTCAGGAAGCGGAAATGGCACACTGCCTCCTGGCGGGGCGGCCTACCGGCGCCGCCGGGCGAAGACACAGCCCGGATGCAGCACCTGGCGCTTCGGCGGCCAATCGAAGCACAGATCGGGCTTGGCGGTCCGGCCGTCGGCCCGCAGCCGCCCGTGGAGCGTGCAGTCGACACCCCCCGGCTCGAGGTACCCGCACGCCGAGATCATCTCGGCGTCGATCGAATAGTCTCCCTCGCGCTCGATCTTGCAGAGATACGGTGAACGGCGGGAGCGCACCAGCGCTTCGAGCCGGCGCTGCTTCCGGGTGCACATGATCTCCACCTGCAGATCCCGGCAGCAGGCGGCGCTGCGCCGGTTGTCCGCGGTGCGGCACGGCGCCGTCGCGCAGGGATTGGCGCCGGCATCGGAGACCACCGGCAGCGACCGCGCCGCCCCGGTGGCGGGCGGCCGCTGGAGCTTCCGGGCAACCACCCGGCGTTCTTCGATGACCTGGAACCGGTCGCCGCCGAGCTGCCGGTACTGCGCCTGGCGCCGAGTGACGGGTACGGGGCCCGCATAGCCGTACGCCTTGCACCGGACGCCTTCGCCCTCGCGGGCAAGGTACCGGCAGGGGACGTGCAACACCGCGTCGGTGTAGAGATCCCCCTCACCTTCCCAGAGCTCGAGGAAGGTAATGTTCTCCGTGTGGCCCCGAAGCCACGTCGCTTCATGGTCGAGCGAGGCGTTTCCCTCTTCCAGCGACCCGACCCGGAGAGTGACGCGAAGGCTCGTGCACTGGCGGCCAAGCGAGGCGCAGGGAGGTGGCTGGGTCACGGGCGGAACCGATCGGAGAGGGGTCGCAAATTGATCAGGGGGAATATATACTTGTGAACTACTTCACAAAGTGGTGGCACGCCCCGAAGGGGGGTGCCGGCGGACAACCTATTCATCGTTTCGGAGGCAGAGAAGCAATGCGCGTGACATCGATGGTGGCGGGCCTCGCTCTCGTACTCGCGGCGTGCGCCGGTGGCGAGAAGGCGGACGACCAGGCGGCGGGCGACCAGGCGGCCAACACGACGACCCCTGCGGCCGGCTCGGAGGCCCCCACGGGCACCGGTGCGACGCACGACGTCGACATGACGCTGGTCGACGGCCAGTACCGCTTCGTTCCCGAGCAGGTCACGATCAAGGCGGGGGACGTGGTCCGGTTCCACAACCGTCAGGGTGGCCCGCACAACGTGATGTTCTTCTCCGACAGCATCCCCGCGGGCGCTGCTGCGGCGATCGATGCCGGCATGGACGAGTCGGCTCCGCTCACCTCGCAGATGGCGGTGACCCAGGACGAGATCATCACGATTTCGTTCAACGGCGCGCCGACCGGCCGGTACCACTTCACGTGCGTGCCGCATCAGGCGATGGGGATGAACGGGAACATCATCGTCCAGTAGTTCAGGATGGCGTTCCAGGCAGTCGGGGGCCCCGCTCGGGGCCCCCTTGCTTTTTGCGCCTGAAACGCCGCGCTCAGCCGATCGCCCGGCGGTGTGTGCCGGCGAACCTGCCGACGGTGAGCGCGATGGCAAGGCCGATCGCGAGGCCGGACAGCGCATCGACCGCGTAGTGCATCTGGCAGTAGACGACCGACACGATCAGCAGGATCGTCGGCAGGAGGAGGATCCATCCCAGGGTCCGGTCCGCCCTCCACGACGCAAGGAGCGCGGCGACCGTCGCGGCGACGTGCGACGACGGGAACGCCGCGCCATAGGAGCTTCCCTCCTCGAGCGCGCCATAGACCAGCCGCGCCATCACGTTCTCGACGAACGGTCCCTCCGGGCGCGGGAACACGTAATACGGTCCTGCGACGGGCATGAAGATGAAGAAGACGTAGCAGACCACGAAGGCCGTCATCACCATCAGCATGAACTGCCTGATGCCGTCGGTGTTGCCGCGCGTGGCGAGCCAGATGGGAGGAAAGGCCAGGATCGCATAGTACGCGAGGTAGGCGCCGTGCAGCACGAACGACCAGAGCGCGCTGGGATAGGCCCGCCACCAGTCGCGACTCGGCTGCCCGCCGAAGATCGCCGCCTCCCACCGCTGGACCACGTCGTCGTAGATGCGCGCGTTGCCGGCGTTGAGCACGTCGAGCTCGGCGTAGAGGCCGAGCAGGAGCAGCAGCGGAAAGATCTCGCGGATGATCCGGCCGGTGCGGGCGAGGCCGGGGCGGTTGAGGAGCCAGATCAGCAGGAGGATCAGGGCGTGGGCGAGGAGCAGCCACTGCCATCCGCGCAATTCCGGCGCACGCACCGCGACCACGACCGCGACGAGCGTGGCATAGCCGCCGATGAGCCATTCGAGCGGGCGAACGCCACGCCGCGTGCCGAGCGCATCGACGACCGCCATTTCTAGAGCCAGCCCGCGTCGCGGTACCACCGGAAGGTGGCGGCAAAGCCCGCTGCCGTGTCGTGGCGTGCCTGCCAGCCGGTGTCCTGCCGGAGTCCGGCCGGATCGCCCGTCCATGCCGCCTGATAGAACTCGTTCGCCTTGTCGGGATTGAGAATCGTGGTGCGCCCGAGCAGCCGCGCGACACCGCCCGTCACGGTCAGGATGCCGCGCGCGAGCGGCTCGGGCAGCCCGATGATGCGCACCGATCGCCCGGCGGCGCCGGCGATGATGCGCACGAGCTCGGCGCTCGTCACCACCTCGGGATGGTTCGGGTAATAGGTCCGGCCGACCGTCGCCTCGGTGACGCCCGCGGCGCGCAGCGCCTCCGCGAGGTCCGGGGCGTATACGGCCGAGAGCTCCGTCGAGCCGTCGCCGAACACGGGGGCAATGCCGAGGCGCAGGCCCCTGAACACGGTGAGGAAGTTGTCGCGATCGCGGGGGCCGTACACCGCGGGCGGGCGCAGGATCGTCCAGGCCAGCGTGCTCGCACGCACCACGGCCTCGCCAGCCAGCTTGCTGCGCCCATAGGCCGTGACTGGATGCGGCTCGACTTCGCCGCGATGAGGCACGCCGGGCTGCGACGGGCCCGCCGCCGCGAGTGAGCTCACGAAAATGAAGCGTCGGGTGCCGGCGTCGGTCGCGGCTCGCACGAGGTTGGCAGTGCCGTCGCGATTGCCCGCGAGGTAGGCGGCCTCCGATGGGGCGGCGACGGCGCCTGCCACGTGATAGACGACGTCCTGCCCTGCCACCGCGCGTGTGAGCGCGGCATGATCGTTCAGGTCGCCGCGCTCGAGGCGCGCACCGATCGCGGCAAGGGGCTCGGCCCGGGTGGGCGAGCGCACGAGGGCAGTGACGTCATCGCCCGCGGAGCGCAGGTGCTCGACGAGATGCCGGCCGACGAATCCCGTGCCCCCGGTGACGAGCGCGTTCACAGCGCGCGGTCGTAGAGCCGGTAGGTCTTGTAGACGGTGAAGTTCATCTTCTCGAGTCCCGCCTTCATCGCCGGATTGTCCTCGAGGATCCACCCCGCCTCGCCCCAGTACATCCCATGCTCGGCGGCCTTCGTCCAGATCCAGTGATAGAGCACGGCATCGAGGCCGCGGCCGCGATATTCGGGGATGATGCCGAGCAGGGGAATGCGTGCGCGCCGGATCGTTTCCCGCTTGAGCGCCCAGAGGAGGCGCGGGAGGACCGGAAGGAGGCGCCCGTTCCGGTTCGTGCGCAGGACGACGTTCAGGTCCGGAAGTCCGAGCCCGAAGCCGACCACCCTGCCGTCCTTCTCGGCGAAGGGAATGATGTCCGGGACGGCCACCTGCCGGAACTGGTCGGCGAGGTGCTCGATCTCGTGGTCCGTCATGGGGACGAAGCCCCAGTTCTTCTCCCACGCCGCGTTGTAGACGACCTTGATCCGCTCGACCTCGTTGGCGAAATCCTTCATGTCGAGGGGGCGGAGGGTGATGCCCATCCGCTGCCGCATGATCTCGACCGCGCGCTCGAGTCGCGCGGGCACCGGCTCGTAGCGCCTGAAGGTACGGTCGCCGCCCTGATAGGCGAGGAGGTTCTTGACGCCGGAGAAACCGGCGCGCTCGATGAGCTCGGCGTAGTACGGCGGGTTGTGCGGCATCATGAGGGTGGGCGGCGTCTCGAAGCCGTCCACCAGGAGGCCGCACTCGTCGTTGACCGAGAACGACGCGGGACCGCGCATCGTGTCGAAGGCGCGGCTGCGCAGCCATTCGGCCGCCGCGCCGAACAGGGCGTCGGCGACGGCCTGGTCCCGCTCGCACTCGAAGAACCCGAAGAAGCCGATCCGGTCGAGGTGCGTTTCGTTGTGCAGCCGGTTGGCGATTGCGGCGATGCGACCGACGACCCTGCCCTCACGCTCCGCGAGGAAATACTCGGCTTCGGCGTGCTCGAAGAAGGGGTTCCGGCTGCGATCGAGGAGAAGCGCCACGTCCCGACGCAACGGCGGGACCCAGAGAGGGTCCCGCGCATGGAGCCGATAGGGTAGGTCGATGAACCGCCTGACGTCCCTCGACCCGCGCGCCGGAAGGACGCGCAGGGAATCCGTCAGACGACCCCCAGCTCCCGCCCGATCGTGCCGAAGGCCTCGAGGCAGAAGTCGATCTGGTCGATGGTGTGCGTCGCCATGACGCTCGTGCGGAGGCGGCACTGCGCCGGCGGCACCGCCGGCGGTGTGACGGGGTTGGTGAACACGCCGGCATCGAACAGCCGCCGCCACATCACGAACGTCTTTTCCATGGGGCCGATGAGGACCGGGACGATCGGCGTTTCCGTCGGCCCGATTTCGAAGCCGAGCGAGCGCAGGCCGTCCTGCAGATAGCGCGCATTGGTCCAGAGGCGCTCACGCCGATCGGCTTCGGTGCGCAGGACTTCGAGCGCCGCGATCACGCCGGCGGTATTCGAAGGCGGAAGCGATGCCGTGAAGATGAGCGGCCGGCTGTGGTGCCGCAGGTAGTGGATGACCTGCTCGGGCGCCGCCACGAAGCCGCCGATGGAGGCGAGCGACTTGGAGAACGTTCCGGCGATGATGTCCACGTCGTCCACCATGCCGAAGTGCGCCGCGGTACCGTCTCCGTCGGGGCCGAGGACGCCAAGGGCGTGCGCATCGTCCACCGCGAGCGCCGCGCCGTGCTTGCGGGCCACGCGCGAGAGGCCGGGAATGTCGGCGATGTCCCCTTCCATGGAGTACACGCCGTCCACCACGATCATCGTGGCTTTCCCGGCGTTCCGGTCGAGCTTCCGCTCCAGGTTGGCCAGGTCGCCATGATTGAAGCGCTCGGTCTCGCCGAACGACATCTTCGCGCCGTCCACGATGGAGGCGTGGTCGAGCTTGTCGAGGAAGACGACGTCTCCCCGGCCGACGAGGCCGCTGATCAGGCCGACGTTCGCGTTATACCCGGTGGAGAAGACGAGGCACGACTCCTTGCCGAGAAACTCGGCGAGGGCGCTCTCGAGCTGGCCATGAAGGTCGAGGGTGCCGTTGAGGAAGCGGCTGCCGGTGCAGCCCGAGCCGTAGCGGTGCAGGGCACGCGCAGCGGCTTCCAGGACCTTGGGGTGATGCGTCAGGCCGAGGTAGTTGTTCGACCCCAGCATGATGCGCTTCCGGCCCTCGATGGTGACGACCGTATCCTCGGATTCCGAGATCGGCTTGAAGTACGGGTACAGCCCCGCCGCCTCGACTTCCCGCGCCTTGGTGAATTGCCGGCACTTGTCGAAGAGCGCTACATGCTGAAGCGTCTCGGTATCCACGATTCCTCGAGAAAGAGTGTGAGGAGACGGGCAGAACCCCACATCGCCTTGTCACAGAATGATTTAAAGTAGCGAGCGAGGGAGTGCCGCACAAGCGGATTCCGGGGACCGGAGTGTAAGTTGTTGCACTGTCTCGCCCTTGGACGGAGGTGCTCGGCTGCCCCCCCTCGCAATGCCGCCCGGACCGTCCTAAGATGAAGGCCGTCCGGCGTCGCCCGCGCCCAACCGAAAGCAAAGTCCAGACCCATGAGCCTCGAGATCCGCCCAGCCCGCCCCGCCGACCTGCCAGCGATGGAGGCGCTCCTCGCCGATTCCCGCCTGCCGGTGGACGGCGTCCGTGATGCGCTTCCTCAGTTTCTCACCGCCTGGCAGGACGGAAAGCTCGCGGGCATGGTGGGCCTGGAGGTGTACGACGGGTTCGGACTGCTCCGCTCGGCGGCCGTCGATCTCGGGTCGCGGGGCACCGGCATCGGGCGGGCGCTGGTCGAACGGGTGCTGGCCGAGGCCGCGTCGTACCGCGTGCGCGAGGTCTACCTCCTGACGACGACCGCGGAGCGATGGTTTTCCCGCTTCGGCTTTCGCCACGTGGATCGCGGCGATGTTCCCGAGCCGATCCGATCCTCCACCGAATATCGGGAGCTCTGTCCTGCGTCCGCCGCCGTGATGATGCGCGAGATCGAGCGCCGCCGAGAAGGGAGATGAGCCGGGATGCTTCGACCCTGCCTCCTCGTGTCCTGCCTGATTGCCATGAGCGCCTGCGCCACCGACGACGAGGCGCGCCCGTCGCCGCCCGCCGGTCCTGATCTGGCCGCCAGGCTCGCCCAGTACACGACCGTTCGCCTCGATCCCGATCTCTCGTCGCTGACGGAGGCGGAGCGTCGCATGCTCCCGCTCCTGATCGACGCGGCGGACGCGATGAACGAGATCTACTGGGCGGAGGCCTACGGCGACCGCGACAGACTTCTCGGCGCGCTGAGCGATCCGGCGATGCGGGAGTACGCGATGATCAACTACGGGCCGTGGGATCGCCTCGACGGGAATGCGCCGTTCGTTCCCGGCGTGGGCCCGAAGCCTGAAGGCGCGAACTTCTATCCCCGGGACATGACGAAGGCGGAGTTCGACTCCGCGGCGGCAGGTGCCGCGGGCGATTCCCTGCGAAGCCTGTATACGCTGGTACGGCGGGACAGCGCCGGCCGACTCGTGGCGGTGCCATACCACGTCGCGTTCTCGGGACCGGTGCAGGCCGCCGCCACGAAACTCAAGGAAGCGGCCGCGCTCGCGGAAGCGCCGGGCCTCAAGCGGTACCTCGAGCTCCGCGCCGACGCGCTGCTGGACGACGAATACCAGGAGAGCGACCTCGCCTGGCTCGACATGAAGGACAACACGCTCGAGGTCGTGATCGGGCCGATCGAGACGTACGAGGACGCGCTGTACGGGTACAAGGCGGCGCACGAGGCGTTCGTGCTCGTGAAGGACCGGGAATGGAGCGAGCGCCTCGCACGCTATGCGGCCCTGCTCCCCTCGTTGCAGCGCGGGCTTCCGGTGCCCTCCGCCTTTCGGAGCGAGCGTCCCGGCACCGATTCGGACCTGAACGCCTACGACGCCGTCTACTACGCCGGCGATGCGAACGCCGGATCGAAGACGATCGCGATCAACCTCCCGAACGACGAGGAGGTGCAGCTGCGCAAGGGGACCCGCCGGCTCCAGCTCAAGAATTCGATGCGCGCGAAGTTCGACCGGATCCTCGTCCCGATCGCCAGCATGCTGATCGCCGAGGATCAGCGCGGGCTCGTCAACTTCGACGCCTTCTTCGAGAACGTCATGTTCCACGAGGTGGCGCACGGCCTCGGCATCAAGAACACGATCAACGGCCGGGGCACGGTGCGGGAGGCCCTGAAGGAGCAGGCGGGTGCCCTCGAGGAAGGGAAGGCCGACGTGCTCGGCCTCTACATGGTCACGGCACTCTCCACGCAGGGCGAGCTGCCCGACAACCGGGTCGAGGACAACTACGTCACCTTCATCGCGGGCATCTTCCGGTCGATCCGATTCGGCGCGTCGAGCGCGCACGCGCGCGCGAACCTCGCGCGCTTCAATTTCTTCCAGGAACTCGGCGCCTTTGCCCGCGACTCGGCGAGCGGTACCTATCGGGTGGATCCCGTCCGGATGCGTGATGCGATGAATGCGCTGTCCGAGCGCATCCTGACCCTGCAGGGCAACGGCGATTACGAAGGCGTCGGGGCGTTCATGGAGCAATACGGGAAGATGACACCGGGGCTCGAGCGCGATCTCGCGCGGCTGGCGGCGGCCGAGATTCCGGTGGACATCGTCTTCGCGCAGGGGAAGGACGTGGCAGGCGTTCAGTAGCCCGGAGCGGGGCCGCCGCGCAGCCACTCGACGGCGAGCTGCTTGTCGGTGAAGACTTCCACGTCCTCACCGCGCAACGCGGCGATCGACTGGAAGACGCGCCCCAGGCCGAACGCGAGCGGATGCGGTGCGGAGGCGCCCGGCTCGGCCGGCGGGACGACGATCGCGCGGCGCACACCGGGCGTGGAAATGGGATCGCGCGCGAGCCGCGCCACGACCTGAGCGGACAGCAGGACCTCCGTCACCGCGGTGAGGTCCACGAGGAACGAATATCCGGGGTCGAACGCGGGATCGTCCCGGATGCGCACACGCTGCTCGAGCAGGTCGGCATCGGACAGCGGTCCGGTGCCCGTGACGCGAACGAGGCGTTCGTCGTGGTCGATCGTGTAGTGGCTCGGCATGCCGGTTTCGTCAGGGGATCTGGAAATTATCCTGCCGAGCGGCCGGTCGCTCAGCATGTCTTTGTCGGGCCCTGCCGCCGCGTCGATCGCGGCGGCCCGCGGGCCATGGAGGATGAATGTTACGAAACGCAGCTGCTGGAATCGTGATGCTCGCGCTCGCGGCCGGGTGCGCCCCCGAGAGCGACGGGGCTGACGCGGGCGCCCTGAACACTTCGGAGCAGGCACCGGCCTCATCGCCTGCCGGAGCCGACTCTGCGATCGCCGTGGTCCGCAACGCCGAGGGTCGTGAGCTCGGAACCCTTACCCTGAGGGACGCCGGCACCGGCCTCGCAGTCACCGGACGTCTCGCGGGCCTGGCGCCGGGCGAGCACGGGCTGCACCTGCACTCCACGGGGCGGTGCAACCCCCCTGCATTCGACTCGGCGGGGAGCCACTGGAATCCGGGCGAACGCCAGCACGGCTCGGCCAATCCGCAGGGCCCCCATGCAGGCGATCTCCCGAATCTCAGCGCCGGCGGAGACAGTTCCGCGATGGTCGACGCGGCGACGGCAGCAGGCAGTCTCCGCGGGGAGCTCCCCCTGCTCGACGCCGACGGCGCCGCGGTCATCGTCCATGCCGGAAGCGACGATTATCAGAGCCAGCCGTCCGGTAACGCCGGCAGCCCGATCGCGTGCGGAGTGGTCGAGGCCGCCGGCGGTCGGATCGAGGCGGCACTCCGCTAGCGCCATGTGCGGCCGCTTCACGCTCCGGATCGACGGGGAGCTCGTTTCGATCGAGTGGGGCTGGACCAGGCGCCTCCCCTCGCATCCCCGCTTCAACATCGCACCGACCCAACCCGTCTGGGCGGTGCGATATGAAGACGGAGAGGCGCGGCCGGTCGAGCTCCGCTGGGGGCTCATCCCCGCATGGGCCAGGGATCCCGCGATCGGCAACCGGATGATCAACGCGCGCGCGGAGACGCTGCTCGAGAAACCGGCCTTCCGGCAGGCCTTTGCGAAGCGGCGCTGCCTGGTGCTGGCCGACGGATTCTACGAGTGGCAGGGGCGAGGAAAGGGGCCGAAGCAGCCCTTCTGGTTCCGCCGCGCGGACGGCGGCCTCATCACGTTCGCGGGGCTCTGGGAGCGCTGGGTCTCGCCGGATGGCGAGCCGATCGAGACGTGCACGATCATCACCACAAGCTGCAACGCGACGCTGCGGCCGGTGCACGATCGCATGCCCGCCATCATAGCCCCATCGGACCGACCTCTCTGGCTCGACTGCGCGAATCCGGTTTCGACGGTGTCTCCGATGCTCGTCCCCGCGCCGGACGACCTTCTCGTCGCCACGCCCGTCTCGGCCGCGGTCAACTCGCCGGCAAACGACAGCGCGGCGCTGATCGAGGAAGCGGTGATCGAGCCGGAATCTCCCGAGCTCAAGCTCCTCTGATCCGGGCGGTGCCGCGCGGGGGGTTCGCTGGTTAATTTGGAGCGCGCGGGGCGTTAGCTCAGTTGGGAGAGCACCTGCTTTGCAAGCAGGGGGTCACCGGTTCGAGCCCGGTACGCTCCATTTTCACGATCCTGCCAAGGTCAAATCCTCCGAACAACTTAGCAACTTAGTTACGCGCCGGGCGGGGCATCACTCCTCTCGCCCGCTCGCCACAGTCACAGAAACAGTCTCAGAGCATCCATGAAAGTGGGTGGTGTCCTCTTTTTACCGCACTAGGGAATTCCCTAGTAGCGCGATCCTGTACGAGCGTCCAAATTGGCGCAGCAGTTGCACCTTTAGGCCAGTCGTGTCACACCGCACTGCCAGCTTCAATGCCGTCAACACACGCCCTTTCCTGACCTTACGGCCTCAGCCGTGATGTCTACTTTCAGTGCGGAGCGTAGCGTATGCGCCTCAGATGGTTGGCTCCCGTTGTTGCATCGGTCTTCCTCGCGAGCTGCGGCGATACGGTCGTACGCATCGAATCCGATACAACCTGGACAGGGACGATCGAAGGGAGCCCAGTCTCAGGCCGTGGCGATGCGACGTACACGATGTCCGCGACCGGCGCCGGCGGAGGCTGCGTGACGATACGGAAGACGACTGAAGCTGGCACGCTCCGGGTCATTATCGAGCAAGGTACCTGGTTCGACCTCGGGAACGACATTCAGTTTGAAGCCACGACCACCGAGCCGATGGGCACGGTTTCGGGGTGCCGCTCATGATCCGCAATCACCTGACCAACCTGACCGCGCTCGCGCTGGTGCTGACAGCCTGCAACGAAACTGTTGAGCCGCTTGAGCTCGCCGGCCCCCCGGCGGCGGTGGTAGCCGCGGGCGGCGATGCGCAGCTCGCCGCCGTTTCTACGCAGCTGCCGGCGCCGCTGGCGGTGCGCGTAACCGACGCCGACGGGGCACCGGTGCCAGGTGTTGTGGTCGAGTGGACGGCCTCGGCGGGCACACTTAGCCAAGAAGCAGATACGACGGGCAATGATGGAATCGCCTCCGTCCTCGTGACGCTTCCGCCGACCGCGGGCTCCGTGGTGATCGATGCCGAGGTCAATGGTCTCGCGGCGGTGACCTTCGTCGCGACCGCGAGTCCGAGCGTCGGACTCCTCAGGTTCCGCTACGTCGACGCCGGCAGCTACCACGCCTGCGGGATCACGACAACGGAAGAATCTGTCTGTTGGGGCTACAACGAAGACGGCCAGACTGGCGCAGGAGCCTTCTCGACAATCGCGCCCATGACGCGAGTCTCGACCGATCGCACTGTGCGGATGTCGGGCGGCGGGCGGCATCACAGCTGTGAGGTTACGCTCGCCGGTGAGGTATGGTGCGGCGGCAGCAATGCCGCCGGGCAACTCAATGGAAGTCCATCGGCGGGTCGTGAAGCTTTCTTTGGCGCGGTGACCTTGCCGGTGGCAACGACCTTTCGAGTTGTTCAGGCCGGCCTCTTGCATACATGCGCCTTGTCGCTTTCCGAGCAGCTTTGGTGCTGGGGTTCCAATGGAGAGGGCCAGATTGGCGTCGGTCCCACGACGCCGATTCCTGGCACCGCAATAACTCCAATTGGGGGTTTCGTTGGGGATGGGTTTAATGCCGTCACTACAACCGGCCTTCATACCTGCGCATTGACAACTGCAGGGCAGGCGCAGTGCTGGGGTTGGAACGAATCTGGCCAGCTCGGCGACGGCACGAACACGACGACCGGCGATCCGGTTGCAGTGGGCGGGTTCACGTTTCGTACCGAGCCCGATGTCGTGCCCCATGCGCCCGATCCGGACTTCTATATCCCGGGCCAGGCGTTCATCTCCGCGGGCTTCGCGCATACTTGCGGCGTGACCTCGACGAACAACATCGCGTGCTGGGGTGAGAACGAGAGCGGCCAGCTCGGCCGCGGCAACTTCACGGATGCGTCGACGCCGGGCATTGTGGTCGGGGGCATCACCTGGCGCGCAGTGAGCGCCGGCTTCAAGCACACCTGCGGACTCTCGACCGAGGGCCAGGCATACTGCTGGGGCAACAATGACTTCGGTCAGCTGGGCGATGGTTCGAGCACACCGACCAGTGCACCGGTCGTGGTGGCTGGCGGGCTCACGTTCCAGTCACTCAGCGCCGGCGAGACGTTCAGCTGCGGTGTCGCGACGACCGGGGCGGTCTACTGCTGGGGCGATAACACGTATGGTCAGCTCGGCGTGACCGGGATCGCCTCGGCAAACGTGCCCACGAAGCTGCCGTTTCAGCCCTAAGGGCATTCCTCAGGGAGGGGGAGCCCCGCGTCCAACCGACGCGGGCTCTTTTGCTGTCCGCCCATCGACCGCGGCTGAGCGGAGTCGACTTCGCATGGAACGGTGCGACTCACTGGCGTCGAACGCAACGCGACGCAGATCACAGAATCCATTTAACACCGCTATTGTGCGCCGGCAACGCCCTTCTCATGGGGAGGGCTTCTCATTCGTTGCGAGGAGCCGTCATGCCCCCGCTTCGTCCAGGCGGTCCGCCGCGCCAGCCCCGCATGTGCGCCAATGGGGGCAAACACCTGGATTTAGCTTTGCAAGCAGGGGGTCACCGGTTCGAGCCCGGTACGCTCCATCAGGCTGCACAAAAAGGCCCGTGCGAGATGCGCGGGCCTTTCGTCATTCGAAGCGCGATCCGCCTTCAGTCCGGCAACTTCGCCCGCGCAATCGTTCCCGCATCCGTCCCGAACCAGAATTCATTCTCCGGCGCATGGTAGTACATGTGCCGCACCGTGTTCGACTCGGGCCCGAACTCCGTCTGGCTGAAGAACGCGTTCGTCTCCGGATCGAATCCGACGAGCCGGTTCGGCCTCACGCCGGCCTCGACGAACCAGATGCGGTCCTTCGCGTCCACGCCCATCGCGTACGGCATCGAGTTGGCGCCACCCGGATTGGTCCACTCCTCGAATCGCTTCGTGGATGGATCGAATCGCCCCAGCATGCCGCGCGTGTAATCCACGTACCAGACCGCCCCGTCCGAGGTGGTGACGAGACGCCGGCCGCGCGTGCGCTCGTGCGGCTGTGTGTACTCGGTGATCGCCAGCGTCGCCGGATCGATCGAGGCGAGCTTGTTCACGCCGAACTCGTTGAACCAGACGGTGCCGTTCCGGGCGACGACGATGCCGTACGGTCTCGAGTCCGGAGTCGGAACCCGGAGGGCGTCCACCTTCCCCGACCTCGTCGAGAGTCGCCCGACATAGCCCGACTGCTGCGCGGTGAACCAGATGTCCCCCGCGTCGTCGAAGATGAGCGTATGCGGGTCCCGCACCTCCGGCGGCATGGCGTAGCGCGTCACGGCACCGGTCTCGGGATCCAGCTTTCCGATCGTTCCGTTACGGTTCCCGGCATACCACACGGCGCCGTCCCTGCCGACGATCAGGTTGTGCGGGTGCGTGCCCGAGTCGATCTCGAATCGCTCGAAGCGATCGGCGGCCGGGTCGAGGTAGGCGATGTAATTCCCGGCCTGGCCGACGAACCAGACGCGACCCTGACCGTCCACGAACGGGTCCCGGGGTCGGGTGCGTGCCCAGGGAACGGTCCACTCCCTGATCTCCACCGCGGGTGCGACGGCAGGTGCGCCCTCCTCACCGGACGGTGAGAGGGTTCCCGCCAGAACGAAACCGACTGACGCCGCCGCGATGGCCGTGAGGTGCGAGATGCCTGGTGACATGAATCCCTCGAAAGGCAGTGGGGTCGACCGAAGTCTAAGGCGCGCGCGCGTTCGTTGCACCCCTGCCACGGGCGGCCCTCCGTGGTGGTGCGTGTGCCACCCATGCAGACCGGGTCGCTGGCTAAGCTCCCGACGGCGGGCCCCCATCGTAACTATTGATATTCGATCACGTTAGCTTCACCTTTGTGATGCTCGTCACGAGCGTGGCCCGCCGGTTGCTTGAGCAACCCGTGTCACCCTCAACCGGCGAGTCTCCCATGCGTGCCCGCGCAATCTCAGCATTGGCGGTGCTGTTCCTGACCCTCGGCGCCCGGCCTGCGATGGCCGATGGTCCCATCGCCTTCCAGCGGGATGGAACGTTCTTCTATTCCATCCACGCCGAGCTCCTGCGCGGTGGCTCGGCAGAGTCCTCCGACAGCACGGAGGCGCCGAAACTGGCATTCATCGCTGGCGGGGCGTCTCTCGCCGGGCTCGCGGCCTACTTCATCGCCTCGAACGGCGGCAGCGACGGCTTTCCCAATACGCCTGGCTTCCCCCACAGCGATCCGGGCGGTGTCATCATCCCTCCCCAGGAACAGTCGCCGGCACTTCCGAACCAGCCGTTCACTCCCGGCGGGGGTGGTGGCAGCGGCGGGCCGACAGGGACAGGCGACACGTTCGGCGGGCCGGTGACGACGACTCCGGAACCGGTTTCCATGACACTCCTCGCGACCGGGCTCGCCGGGCTCGGCGCGGCCAGACTCAAGCGGCGCCGCGGCTGACCACCGCCTTCCCCTGCGCCTGACGTCGCCCTCCGCCTCTGCGGGGGGCGTCGTCGTTTGGGGAACTCCGCGGCGGGCGATAGACTCTACCGCCATGCCCTCGCTCCTTACGCTGCTCCTTCCCGTCCCGCTCGGGCTCGCCGCGCTGCTGGCAGGCCGCGTCACCGCTCGCCGCCTCGCCTGGCTCGCCGCGATCGCCTTTGCGCTCGGCGCGGCGAGCGTCCGGGTGGCGCTGCGCCTTCCCCTGGACGGGAGCGCCGACCCACTCTGGATCGGCGCCCTGCCGCTCGCCTCGCTCCGGATCGACGCCGGTCTTCTCCTGCTCGGCGCCAGCCTCGCGGCCGGCTCGGCGGCGGTCTCGTGGACCGTGCCCGGAACGCGCCGCGACCGGGCGAGTGGTCTCATCGTCCTGCTCGTCGCCATCGCCATCGTTGGGGCGGCGCTGCCGATCATCGCGCCGGCCGGGTGGCTGCACGCCACCGCTGCTGCTGTCGCGCTCGGCGCCGGGATCGGGATCATCGGTGCGGCACTGCTCGGCGCGGTGACAAGGCTGTCCCGCGCGCCGGGGTCGACGCCGGAGCGCGGGTCGATTCTTCCTCGAACGGAGCGGAAGGCGTTGTACGTCTTCCTCGGTCTGGGCGCCAGTTTCGCGGTCGCGGGGCCACATCTCCATCTCGTCATCCCGGGATCGATCGGCGCTGCGCTCGCGGCATACCTGATCACCCGGCGCACCGGGCTCGGGCGGTTGCCGGTGTTTCCCGCCGTCGCCATCGGAGCACTCGCATTCGTCGCGTACTACCTCGACATCATCGCCGGGCCGACAGGCCTCTGGCTCGCCATGCTTCCCGATGCGCCCCTGAGCACCGCCGCGCAGGCGTACCTCGTGCCTGCGCTCGCCCTGGGCGCGCTGGGTTTCTTCGGCTTCTGGCCGTTGACTCCACTCACGCCCGGGACCTGGCTCGCGCCGGTGGGCACCGCACTGCTGCTGCGAATCGGGGCCGACAGTCTTCCGCTCGGCATGGAGGGGTGGCGCACGATTGCCATTCCCGTTGGCGTGATCGCTGCATGGGCGGCCGCTCTCGGCCGCCGGCCGCTCGCGCTCGCATCGTCCGCCGCGTGGCTGGCCTGCTTCGCGGCTCCGGTCCCGGGCGCGGCCGCCGCGTGGCTGCTCGCGCTGGTTCCGGTGCTGGGCGTCCGCGTCGCCGGGACCGCGCCCGCTGGTCAGGCGAGTCGTCGTTCTCTCCTTCGGAGCGCCGTGATCGTGATGGTGGGAACGCTGGGCGGCACACTGGCGCTGGATGCGCTGCTCCGCACCGAGGTCGTGTACGCCGTATTCGCGATGGGCGCCGCGGCATTTTCGGCCGTGTATATTTCGCGCGCACCTACTTGAGCCCTTCTCAGGAGTTGGTCATGGCATTCACGCTCCCTCCGCTTCCTTACGATTACGCCGCGCTCGAGCCGCATATCGACGAGCAGACGATGCGGATTCATCACGACAAGCACCACGACGCCTATGTGAAGAACCTGAACGCCGCGCTCGAGAGCCACCCCGACCTCCAGAAGAAGTCGATCGAGGAGCTGCTCGCCTCGCTCGATGCGGTGCCCGAGGCTGCTCGCACCGCCGTGCGCAACAACGGGGGCGGACACGCCAACCACACGATGTTCTGGGAGATCATGGCGCCCGGTGGCGCGCGCGAGCCGGAGGGGAAGCTCGCGGGCGCGATCAACGCGGCGTTCGGCGGTTTCGCCCAGTTCAAGGAGCAGTTCGCCAAGGCGTGCACCGGCCGCTTCGGCAGTGGGTGGGGGTGGCTCGTCGCGGACGGAAAAGGGGGAGTCTCCATCGAGAGCACGCCGAACCAGGACTCGCCCCTCATGAGCGGCAAGCGGCCGATTCTCGGCTGCGACGTCTGGGAACACGCATACTACCTCAAGTACCAGAACCGGCGCCCGGACTACGTGACGGCATGGTGGAACGTCGTCAACTGGACCGAGGTGGGACGCCGGTTCGAATCGCGCTAGTCCCGTTGCGGGTGGGCGATCCTGCATTGCGCCTCGCCCACCCGCGCGGGCCCCTATTCACCGCACCGACGCAGGTCCGATGACACTCCCAGCCGTGGGCGCACCCGCACCCGACTTCACGCTTCCCTCCACGTCCGGCCAGCCAGTCTCCCTCTCCTCGCTTCGTGGCCGGAATGTGCTTCTTGCCTTTTTTCCGGCCGTCTTCACCCGCGTCTGCGATGCGGAGCTGTGCAGCTTTCGCGACGACTTCAGCGAGTTCGCGAGCGCCGACACGACCGTCGTGCCGATCAGCACCGATCCCACCGGGCGGCAGCTGGAGTTCAAGTCGGCCGAACGCTTGCCGATGGATCTTCTGAGCGACGCGGATGGCGCCGTGAGCCGTCAGTACGGCGTGTTCGACGCGAAGCGGAACCGGTCGAACCGCGCGTACGTGCTGGTCGATCGCGCGGGCCTCGTGCGGTGGGTGCATGCCGAGGAACACGGGGGCTTCCGGCGGGAGAATTCGGAGCTCCTTTCCGAGATCGCCAGGCTTTCCTGAGGCTGGCGATGCACTCCGCGGCGCAGCCGCGCTGGCCGGTCCTGGATGGTGGTCCGGCCGTCGTGACCTTCACCGGCGCGCGACCCTGGAAGCACGACGGCTATCGTGTCCATCTCGCTGGTCGTGGAGCCGCCCTCGATTCGGTCACTGCCGGAGTGGTAGTGATGGAATCGATCACGCACGACGCCGGTGACGCGATCGCACTGCATGCCGACCGCGCCGAGTCGCAGCGTGGGCGTGAACTGCACGATCGCTGGGCAACCGCACTCGAGCTCCCACTCTTCGTATGGGAGCGCGCCGATGCCGGCCAGGTCTCCTGGTCGACACCGCTTGCGGGAGGCGTCGTCGAGCGGGGCCCGGACGGGTCACGACTCGCACTGCACTCGCCGGCACCGAACGTCCGGATCGTATTCGAGACGGAGACCGGCGCGCTCCGCGTCGACGGTGACGGCCGGATCCACTGGGACTGCGGCAGGCAGGACCGTCTCGTGGCCGTCGCCGCGACGGGCGATGACGATTTCGAGCGGAGCCTCGACCTGGTCGCGCGCCGGACGCTCGCCGGGCTCGGCCGGCAGCGAGTCCAGCACGCGGAGCAACTGCAGCGCGGTGGCACGGCGATGCGGTCGGCGGGAATGCCGACACTCGCCGATGCCTTCGACTGGGCCAAGATCCGCGGCGACGCGCTGCTCGGCGGCATGCTGGCGGACGGAGCGCACTCCGAGGACTCGACCGCAACGCCCTGGCTCCTCGCCGAGGCCATGCTCGCTGCCGGACTCCCGCACCTGCCGCGCGCACTGCGCCGCCGGGAGACTGCGGCAGCGTCGGCCGGGCACGCCGACTGGGCGTCCCGCGTTTCCGCATGGACGGGTGAGGCAGAGCAGGGGGCCGACGAATCGGTTTCGCCGGCGCCACCCCCGACCGGAATCGAGCGGCCCATCGCTCCGGAGCTTCGCGTGCCCGCCGCGGAGGAGATCGCATCGGGTGAGCTCGGCGCATCCGGCATCGCCTCGTTCCTTGCGGGTGCGATCGGTGGGCTCTGGGGGGTGCGGCCGCAGGCGCTGGATGGCATGCTGTGGCTGGCTCCCGACGCGATGCGGCTCGGCAGCTCGGCCGCGCTGTCGCGCCTCCGCGTCGGTCGCAGTGTCCTCGACGTGCGGTTCCGGAGCAGCGCCGAGATCGTGTCGCTCGCAGTGCGCCGAGGCGCGGGGCCGGCGATCGTGACGGAGATCAGCGTGCGTGGGGTCCCGATCGCGGAGATGCTGGTCGATGGTGAGGCCGTGGCGGGATCGCGGGCCCGTTTCGAGGTGCGCGACGCGCACGACGTCCAGTTCCACCTGAGCAGGTAGCCGCCGCTATCTTCCCCTCCATCCCGACCTCTTCCACTGGGAGCCAGTCGTGCGCCTGGGTGCAGCAATGGCCGTGGTGCTCATCCTCGCAGGCTGCCGCATCGAGAATCGTGCGCCGGCCGGCAGCCTTCGCGACGACGAGGCGATCCGCGGCGTCGTGTCCACCTATTACCGGGCGAGCTCGGGCGGCGACTGGACCGGCGTCCGCGCGCTCTTCTGGGACGGCGCGCTGATCCAGCGAGGGCCCGCGGAAGGCGGTACGTGGCGCGCGTTCGAATCACCCGATGCATTCCAGGGATGGCTGGAAGCAGGCGGCTGGGCCGCGCCGCTCGAGCCGGTGCGCATCGACCCGCGGCAGGACGGCGATCTCGCCGCCGTCTGGGTGACCACGCGCCGGGCCGGCACCGAGCGAGGCCTGGCGAGCAGCGATCATTTCCTCCTCCGCCGCATCGATGGCGCGTGGCGCATCACCAGCCTCGCCTCCGCCACGTCGTCGCCGCCTCCGGTGGTCCCCTAGCGTGACCGGGAGCTCGCCAGCCATCGCGCCACTCGCCGCGCTGCTCGCGGCCGGCGGCGACCCCGATCATGTGCTCGCCGAGGGGGCGCGTGCGCTGCGGACGGCGCTCGGAGCCGATCGCGTAGAGATCTGGCGGCACGAGGCAGGCGCGCCCGGCTTCTACCTCGTGAGCGATCCACCCGCGGAGGGTGAGGAGATCATCGGGTCGCTCGACCTCGTGCCGGCGGGCGGGGCGCGCGCCCTCCTCGAGCCGGGCTCGGGCCAGGCGCTCGGAGCGGTGCGGATCGTCGGGGGACGCGTGACCGGCCTCGAGACCGTTGCGCACCTGCTGTCCATCTATCTCACCGGTGTGCGCATCGTCGAAATGCGGGATGTGTGGAGTGCGGAGCAGGACCGGATCGTGGATGAGGCGCGGCAGTTCACGTCGCTCATCATCGACTCGCTCCCGGTCGGCCTATACGTCGTGGACCGGGAGTATCGCATCCAGATCTGGAACCGGAAGCGCGAGACGGGAACGCAGGGGCTCTCGCGCAGCCAGGTCGTCGGCCGGACCGTCTTCGAGGTGCTGACGCGCCAGCCGGCCGAGGTGCTTCGCGCCGAGTTCGACGCCATCTTCCGGACCGGCGAGCTCCGGCAGAGCGACATGATGGTCGACACGCCGGAGGGCACCCGGACGTACCGCCTCACCCGGGTTCCGATGCGCCTCGGCGGCGACACGATCACGCACGTGATGACGATCGGCGAGGACGTCTCGGAATGGCGCGAGGTCCAGGGCCGCATTCTCCAGAGCGAGAAGCTCGCCGCGCTGGGCCAGCTGGCTGCGGGGATCATGCACGAGATCAACAACCCGCTGGCGACCATCGCCGCGTGCGTGGCGGCGGGGGAAGGCCGACTTGCGGAGGTGAGCGGTCCGGGCACGGCCTCGCTCCGGGAATATCTCGCGATCATCGACACGGAAGTGCAGCGCTGCACGAACATCGTGGATGGCCTGCTCGACTTCAGCCGCCCGAAGGCGCGGGAAAAGGCTGCGGCCGACCTCAACGACATCGTGGACGAAGCCCTGGGCCTGCTCCGGCACCACAAGCGCTTCAAGCAGATCGCGCTGCAGCGTGAGCTCGAGCCGCAGCTCCCGCCCGTCGTCGTGAATCGGGAGCAGATCATCCAGGTCCTGATGGCGCTGACGATCAACTCGATCGACGCGATGGAGGCGGGGGGACGCCTGACGGTCCGGACGATGACGGGCCGTCGCCGGATGGACGAAGTCATCGTCGAAGTCGAGGATACGGGGCCCGGCATACCGGGCGCGGTGCAGTCGAAGATCTTCGAGCCCTTCTTCACGACCAAGGCGCCCGGGCGCGGCACGGGGCTCGGACTCTCCATCTGCTACGGTATCGTCGAGGAGCACCGGGGCCGCATCGAGGTGGACAGCCAGCTGGGCCGAGGCGCCACCTTTCGCGTGCACCTGCCGATCGACTTCGATGCGATGATGGCCGATGTGCCGCGAGGGACCCGATGAAGATCCTGGTCATCGAGGACGACCGGACCGTGGGCCAGTACGTGAAGCGTGGCCTGGACGAGCATGGCTTCCACGCCGACCTCGTGGATGACGGCATGGAGGGGCTCCGGCTCGCCTCGGGCGGGCAGTACGACCTCCTCGTCCTCGATCTCCGGCTGCCCGGCATGACGGGACTCGAAGTGCTCCGGACCCTTCGCGACCGCGGCAATACGATTCCGATCCTCGTCCTGACGGCGCAGGACGCGCTCGACTTCAAGGTGCAGGCGCTCCGATCCGGCGCGGACGACTACGTCACGAAGCCGTTCGCGTTCGAGGAGCTGCTGGCGCGGGTCGAAGCGCTCGGGCGCCGGCCGCAGCAGCTCCGGTCGCCGCTCATCCGGATCGACGACCTCGAGCTCGATACCGGCACGCGCGAGGTGCGCCGTGGCGGGGAGCCGATCGAGCTCACGCCGAAGGAGTACACGGTACTCGAGTACCTCATGCGGCATTCCCCGCGCGTCATGTCCCGGACGCTGATCACCGAGTACGCGTGGGACTATCACTTCGACCCGGGCACCAACATCGTGGACGTCGTGATCAACCGGATCCGCAAGAAGGTCGATTCGGGACACGCGCGGAAGCTCGTCCACACGGTGCGCGGGGTCGGCTACGTCGTGAAGGCGTGACGTGAGGACGATCCGCGCGCGGCTCACGGCCTGGTACACGGTCGCGCTGGCGCTCGCGCTGTTCGCGTTCGGTGCCGCGCTCTACGTGGAGCTGCAGAAGCCGAGCGAGCTGGAGCTCGACGAGCGGCTGCAGCTCGAGTCGAGCCTGGCCGTGCGGTGGCTCGAGGATTCGCATCGGGTCCTCGGCCGCCTCGTGCGCCGGGACTCGGTGCCGCCCCTCGTGGTGCCCGACTCGATGGGCCTCGCCGACATCGGCACGACGTCGACGCTGAATCCGGCGATCGCCTCGTACTTCGAGGCCTTTCGCGACTACATCGTGATCGTGGACCGGCGCGGCGGCATCCTCTTCCTGTCCGAGTCCGCGCGCGAGCTCGGATTCTCCGCCATCGACAGCCTCGCCGACCAGATCCCGCCCGCGCTCGTGCCGGTGCCCCCGACCACGCTCTCGATGCAGGGAGCGGGCGGTGGCGTGCGCTACATCGTGACGCCGGTGGCCGGCGCCGGCGAGGACATCGGCGCCGTCCTCGTCGCCGCGCCGCTCGTGCGCGCCTCGTTCGACCCGCGCGTCCTGATCCGGGCCATGCTCGTGATCTCGCCCATCGTGCTCGTCTGCGCCGTGGCGCTCGCCTATTGGCTCGCCGGGACGGCGCTGTCCCCGGTGCGCGGCATCATGGACGAGGTGGACGCGATCAAGGACGGGCGCAGCCTGCACCGCCGTCTCGCCGTCCCCATGTCGGGCGGCGACGAGGTGGCGCGCCTCGCGCTCACGCTCAACGGCATGCTCGCCCGCCTGGAGGAGAGCTTCAGCAGCCTCCACCGATTCACCGCCGATGCGAGCCACGAGCTCAAGACGCCGCTGATGGTGCTGCGCGCAGGCGTGGAGCGCGCCCTCACGCATCCGGGCACGCCCGCGGAGAGCATCGAGGCGCTCGACGAGACACTCGAGCAGATCAACCAGATGACCGAGATGGTCGAGAACCTCCTGACGCTGGCGCGCGCGGACGAGGGGCGCGCCCCGCTCACGGTCTCGGCCACCGACCTGCGGGTGCTCGTCGCGGATGCGGTCGAGACGGCCGGACTCCTGGCCGAAGGCGGCGGCATCACGGTCGAGAGCTCCGCCCCGGACGAGCCCGTGCTCCTCGCCGTGGACAGCCATCGGATCCGCGAGCTGCTCCTCAACCTCGTCACCAACGCCGTGAAATACACGGCACCCGGGGGCACGGTCGGGATCGAGCTCGAAGAAACCGAGGCCGCCGCGATCATCCGCGTCCGGGATACGGGGATCGGCGTTGCCCCCGGAGACCTTCCGCACATCTTCGAGCGCTTCTGGCGAGCCGATCCCGCGCGATCACGCACGGGCGAGCGGCCCGGAGTCGGACTCGGCCTCGCGATCACCAAGTGGATCGCCGAAGCCCATGGCGGATCGATCACCGTCGCGAGCCGACCGGGGCGGGGTACCGTGTTCACCGTATTGCTGCCGAAGCGCTCGCCCGAAGACCTTCCGGATCTTCCGGCCGCCCGCGTCACACCTCAGCCGGTCGAGTAGCGCTCGATTGTGATGAAGATCACCACGGGCGGATAGTCGAGGCAGACTGACTGCCGGATATCTCGAACCTCATCCGGTTGTCATGGATTTGTCATCTTCCGGAGGGTGCGCCGAAACCGACAGGCGGTACGTTACGGTCGTCCACAGTCTCCCCATTTCCTGCTGGAGGCGCATTTCGTGTTCGATAACCTGATCGAGTCGAAGCCGAAAAAGCAGCGAACCTTCATGCAGATGGTCTTCTCGATCGTCGTGCATGGCCTGCTGATCTTTGGCGCGATCAAGGCGACGCAGGGCGTCGCCGAGACGATCGCGGACCGGCCGATCGACACCACCGTGGCGTTCCTGAAGCCGCCGGAGCCGGTGAAGCAGCCGGAGCCGCCGCCGCCGGAGGACGTGATCGTCAGCGCGAACCCGCCGCCGAAGGGGTTCCAGACGGTCATCGCCCCGACGGACATCCCGAAGGACATTCCGCCGGTGGATCTCAACCAGAAGCCCTTCGATCCGCGGGACTTCACCGGGAAGGGCGTCGAAGGCGGCGTGGCCACGGGCGTGATCGGCGGGACCGGCCCGGTGGACATCGGCAGTGTCGTCGTCTCCGCGGCCGAGGCCGACGAGCCGCCGCAGCTCGTGTCCGCCGGAGCGCAGATGACACCTCCCGGCATGGAAGGTGTCCCGGGCCGCGTCCGGTTCAAGTTCGTGGTGGACACGCTGGGCCGGGCGGAGCCCTCGTCGCTGCAGGTCGTCAGCAGCACGAGCAAGGTCTTCGAAGCGCCGGCGCGCCAGATGGTGCTCAAGAGCGTCTTCAAGCCGGGTATGTCGGGAGGCCGGAAGGTCCGGGTTCTCGTAGAGCAGAACGTCACATTCAATTAACAGTTCACTCGACGGTCACAGTCCACTCGACAGACAGATTCAGGGAGGCGTGCAAAGATGGGTGTAGATCTGATTCACCTCTACGGGACCATGGGCTGGTTCGCCAAGGGCATCGTGTTCGTCCTGGCCATCATGTCGATCTGGTCGCTGACGGTCATGGTGACGAAGTTCATCCAGTTCCGCCGGGCGCAGGCCGAGACGCGCCGCTTTGCGCCGCAGTTCTCGCGGTCGATTCAGGAAGAGAATCTCGACCAGGCGATCGCGCTCGCCGAGAAGCACAAGAAGAGCCACGTTTCCCGCGTGCTCGGCGAGGCGCTGGCCGAGGTGAAGCCGCTCCTGCGTGACCGCGCGACGATCACCGCCGCCGACATCAACTCGGCCGAGCGCGCGGTCGAGCGCCAGATGCTGATCGTGCTCTCCGAGCTCAAGCGCGGCACGGGCATTCTCGCCACCGTCGGCTCGACCGCGCCGTTCGTCGGTCTTCTCGGCACGACGATGGGTATCGTCAACGCCTTCACGGGCATGGCGGCCGGCGGTGCATCGGGCGGCCTGGCCGGCATCTCGGCCGGTATCGCCGAAGCGCTCATCACGACGGCGTTCGGCCTCCTCGTCGCCATTCCGGCCGTGTGGGCCTACAACTACTTCACCACCAAGATCGAGAACCTGACGGTCGAGATGACGTACTCGGCCAAGGAACTCATCGACTACCTGATCAAGAGCGTGGGGAGCGAGTTCGGGCGCTCGATCTTCACCAAGGAATTCCAGGCCCAGAAGGCGGTGACCGGCAGTGGGCATGTCAGCGGGTAACAGCGCCGGAACGACTGCCGTCAAGTCCGAGCCGAATGTCGTTCCGATGATCGACATCATGCTCGTGCTGCTGATCATCTTCATGATCGTGACGCCGCTCCTCGCCTCCGGCTTCCGGGCCACGATGCCGAAGGCGGACAACCTGGACGCGAGTCCGGAGGAAGAGGGCGAGATCATTCTCGGCATCGACGAGGGCGGCAGGTTCTTCCTGAACACGCGCGCCATCGCCGAGGACCAGCTCGAGGACCAGCTGCGCGCGATGTACGCGAACCGTGAGGACAAGATCCTGTACCTGAAGGCGGACAACAACCTCAAGTACGGCCGCATTCAGGACGGGATCGAGATCGCGCGCAGGGCCGGGGCACGCGTCGTGGCGTCGATCACGGAGCCGGCCGCCGCGCAGAAGCTGTTCAGCACGGAAGAGGAGAACTAGCCATGGGCATGTCAGTCGGCGATGCCGGTGGAATGAGCGCGGAGCCGAACGTGGTTCCGATGATCGACATTCTGCTGGTGCTGCTCATCATCTTCATGGTCTCGCAGCCGCTGTCGCGGATGGCCATGCGGATCCAGGTCGCCCCGCCGGACACGCGCACGCAGCAGGCGAGTGCGGCCAACAACCAGATCGTGCTCGAGCTGCCCGATGGCGGCGGCTACCTGATCAACCAGCAGCCTGTGCCCGAAGGGCAGCTCGATGCGCAGCTGCACACGATCTACGATCCCCGGCCCGCCAAGCTCCTCTTCATCAAGGCGGGGCAGAACCGGGTCTACCAGGACGTGATCGAGGCGATGGATGTGGCGCGCGGCGCTGGCGTCGAGCTCATCGGCTTCACGCCGATCGAGGCCTATCGCTGAGTCACCGATTCACCCGAGAACACGTACGGGGGCCCATGAGGGTCCCCGTCCGTGTTTTCGGGCATGGCCCATGCGTCCCCGATGACGGAGGCCGTTCGTTAATTTTCGAGTCGAGATGACCGTACCACGCGATGCCAAGCCGCTGCGCGCCCCTCCGGCGCTCTGGATGCCGCGTCCCCGCCGGGACCCGGTCGGACTCCTCGCGTCCATCCTCTTTCATGGGGCCCTGGTGGCACTCATCGTGGGAGGGGTCGTCGGGGGCAGCGTCCGCATTCGCGGGGCTGGGGATGGCTATGGCCCCGCCGGCGGGGGCGGCGGCGGTGGCGGAGGGAGAAGCGTCTCCTATATTGAGTTGCCCGCGGTCGGAGCAGCTGCTCCTGCCGCTGCCGCAGTGCCGGAGCCGGTCCCCGTGCCCCCGGTCGAGACACCACCTGTCGAAGAGGCGCCGGTCGAGCCGGTGCCGCCCCCCTCGGAGTCGACGGTTGCCGCCGCAGCCGCTCCGGCGGAGGTGCGCTCGGACACGGGAAGCGGGTCAGGGGCGGGGGCTGGCGCTGGAACGGGGGCAGGCGCGGGCGGTGGCACAGGCGGCGGAAGCGGCGGCGGGCAGGGCACCGGAACGGGACTCGCTGTCGGTCCCGGGACCGGCGGGGACAGCACCGACGTCGTCCCGCCGCAGCTGCGCAACCTGATTCCGCCACTCGCGGAGCGGCCTCCCCGCGAGCTGCGCGGCCAGCGCATCAACGTCACCTTCTGGGTGTCCGTCGAAGGCCTGGTGGACCGGTTCGCGATCGATCCCGAGATCGGGGACCGGGGCTACCGTGAGAAGTTTTCCGAGCTCCTGATGAAAACGCGCTTCCGGCCCGCACGGACGCGCGCCGGTGTTCCGGTGCCATCCGTCTACGAGATTTCCTACACGCTTCCCACAGGCAGCTAGCTCACCTCCTGCCCCGGACGACATGAACCAGCTCTTCCAGCGCAAACCCATCGCCGAGC
>DAINRR010000023.1:0-42601 GCA_036741715.1 Gemmatimonadales bacterium | reverse complement strand
GCCGGCCGCCCATCAGCCGCCTCGTCACCGCGGAACAATGTCTCCGGTAGCGACAGCTAGCGCAGGTCCGAGCCGGCGCTCGGCCGCTCGCGCCGCGTCCGCTCGACTTCCACCTTCAGCTGTCCACATGCGGCATTGATGTCGAGCCCGCGGCTGCGGCGCACCGTCGCCTCCACCGCGTGCGATCGCACGCGGTCGGCAAAGGCGCGGATGCGGTTGTTGGATGCGGGCACCAGGCCGGGCGTGCCGCCGGGATGCAGCGGCAGGATGTTCACGAGCGCGCCCAGCTTCCGCGCATGCCGAGCCACGCGGTCGGCGTCGGCATCCGAATCGTTGACGCCCGCGATCATCACGTACTCGAACGTGACCCGCTGGCGGAACGCGATCGCGGCGGCGAGCACCTCGTCCAGCGGATACTTCTTCTGGATCGGCATGATCCCGACGCGCTGTTCGGCGGTCGGGGCATGGAGCGAGATGGCCAGGCGGAACTGTTCCGGGCGCGCGGCGAGCGCCGCCATGCCGGGAAGGATGCCCACCGTCGAGACGGTGATATGCCGCGCACCGAGACCGAACCCGTCGGGGCTGTTGAGGATCGTGAGCGTGGTATCCACGGCGGCCCAGTTGAGGAGCGGCTCGCCCATCCCCATGAACACGATGTTGGTGGGGCGTTCGCCGGGATGCCGCAGGAGGATTTCGCGCACCTGGCCCGCGATCTCGAACACGGTGAGGTTCCGTCGGAACCCCATGGTGCCCGTGGCGCAGAACGAACAGCGGAGGGCGCAGCCGGCCTGCGAGGAGATGCAGAGGGTTCGCCGGCTGCCGGACGGAATCAGGACCGACTCGATCGCTTCGCCGTCGGCGAGGCGCCAGAGGAGCTTCCGGGTGCCGTCGGTGGACAGCTGCTCGACGTCGGCCACGAGGCGGGGAAGCGGCCACGCTTCGTCGAGCCGCCGCCGCAGGGAGAGCGGGAGCTCGGTGGCGTCCGTCCAGGCAGCGACCGGTGCCAGCCAGAGGCGGCGGAAGATCTGCTCCGCGCGATACGGAGCCAGGCCCTCCGCCGCGACCCACTCGCGGAGCCGCGCCCGCGCGGCGTCTGGCGCGAGGTCGAGGAGCGATACGGCGTCGAGGGAGCGCTGAATCATGCCGAAAGATAACCGTCCGGCACCGTCCCGTCGTGCTAAATCGTGACGGTGAAATTGCTTGTCGCCCCTCAGACGGCGGGTTACGTTTGACCCCTATGCCCCTCCCGGAGATGGCGTGCTCCTGACCGATCTGCTCAGCCCTGAGCGGGTAGCCGTACCTCTTTCCGCGCGCGACAAGCCGGGCATCATACGCGAGCTGGCGACCCTCCTCGTCGAGCGCGTCGGCGGCGATCTCGAGGACGTCGTCACCGCGGTGCGCGAGCGCGAAGCGGTCCTGAGTACCGGCATCGGTCACGGCGTCGCCATTCCGCATGGCCGCTCGCCGACCGTCCCGGAGCTCGCCATCGTGTGCGGCTCGACGCCGGAGGCGGTGCCGTTCGATGCGATCGACGGGGAACCCGTGCGGATCTTCTTCATGCTGGTCGGGCCGGAGCGCTGCGCCGGCCAGCACGTCAAGGCGCTCGGGCGCATCGCGCGCCTCGTGCGCGGGGATGCGCTCCGGGCGCGCCTGCTCGCCGCGCGCACCCCCGCGGACTTCTACGACGCGCTCATCAGCGCCGAAGCGGCTCCCTCCACATGAGTGCGACTGCCCTTCGCACCCACCGCGCCGGCGCGCTGAGGCGGAGCGAGGCGGGCCAGCGTGTGCGGCTCGCGGGATGGGTCCATCGCCGCCGCGATCTCGGCGGGCTCGTGTTCATCGACCTCCGCGACCGGGCGGGGCTCGTGCAGCTTTCCTTCGATCCGCGCTGGACGCCGCCCGACGTGATGCGCCTGGCGGCCACCCTCGGCGGGGAGACGGTCGTGCTCGCCGAAGGCACCGTCGCGGTCCGGCCGGAGGCCGCGTCGGATCGATCGATGGCGTCGCGGGAAGTCGAGGTGCAGGTCGCTGCGCTCAGGGTCGTGGGCCCGGCGGAGACGCCGGCCATCCCGGTCGCGCGGAAGGAGGGCGAGGCGCTCGCTGCCGAGGAGCTCCGGCTCAAGCATCGGGTCCTCGACCTGCGCCGCCCGGAGCTGCAGGCGAATCTCGTCCTGCGGCATCGCCTGCTGCAGCAGGCGCGGCAGACGCTGAGCGAGCTCGAGTTCCTCGAGATCGAAACGCCGATCCTGACGAAGCCGACGCCGGAAGGCGCGCGCGACTACCTGGTGCCGAGCCGGGTGCATCCGGGGGAGTTCTACGCCCTGCCGCAGTCGCCGCAGATCTACAAGCAGCTGCTCATGGTCGCCGGCTACGACCGGTACTTCCAGATCGCGCGCTGCTTCCGCGACGAGGACCTGCGTGCCGACCGGCAGCCGGAGTTCACGCAGATCGACCTCGAGGCCTCGTTCGTATCGCCGGAAGACATACAGCGGGTCGTCGAGCGCGTGCTGGTGGATCTCTGGCAGGTGGGCGGGGTCGAGATCGCGGCGCCTTTTCCGCGCCTGTCGTGGCGCGAGGCCATGGAGCGGTACGGCATCGACAAGCCGGATCTCCGTTATGAGCTCGAGTTGCGCGACCTCACGCCGCTCGTCGGCGAGGATGCGGCGCCATTCGTCCGCGACGCCATCGGTGCCGGCGGGCGCCTCCGCGGGATCGTGGCGCCGGGCGCCGGCGGCATGAGCCGCAAGGACATCGATGCGCTCGGTGCGGCCGCGAAGTCGGCCGGTGCGGGGGGCCTCATCTGGGCGAAGCATGCGGCGGCGGGCTGGGAAGGGCAGGGCGTGAAGGCGACGGGATCGGCGCTGCTCGAGGCGCTGGGCGGCGCCGAAGGGGACATGCTCCTGGCCGCGGCGGGGCCCGACGCCGCGACATCGGCAGCGCTCCACACCGTGCGCCTGGCGCTCACGCGGCGGCCGGAAGCCCGCAAGGTGACCGACCACGCGTTCTGCTGGGTGGTCGACTTCCCGCTCTTCGAGCGCGACCCGGAAACAGGCAGTCACGTGCCGGCGCACCATCCGTTCACGGCCCCGCACCCGGACGATGCGGCCCGCCTGCAGTCGGATCCGGCTGCGTGCCGCGCGCTGCATTACGACGCGGTCTACAACGGCAACGAGCTCGGCAGCGGATCGATCCGGATCACCGATCGCGCCGTGCAGCAGCAGATCTTCGCGCTCCTCGGCATACCGGATGACGACATTCAGCGGCGGTTCGGCTTCCTGCTGGACGGCCTCGCGGCGGGCGCGCCGCCGCACGGGGGATTCGCGCTCGGCTTCGACCGGATCACCATGCTGCTGGCCGGGGCCGGCTCGCTGCGCGACGTGATCGCGTTCCCGAAGACCACGGCGGCGCGCGCGCTCTTCGAAGGCGCACCGACGCGGGTGGATCCGCGCGATCTCGAAGCATTGCATCTCAGCTCGAAGGCGCCGGC
This sequence comes from Gemmatimonadales bacterium, assembly GCA_036741715.1. Taxonomy (GTDB): domain Bacteria; phylum Gemmatimonadota; class Gemmatimonadetes; order Gemmatimonadales; family GWC2-71-9; genus CAMLLJ01. Next base: position 39,114 of record DAINRR010000023.1, on the reverse strand, counting down.
CTAGCGGCCAGCTCTGGAGGATTCTTGGCGGACGATTCGACTCACCGGCTTTCCACCGAAGGCGCCGATCCGCTCCTGCTTGCGGGCGTCAATGACGCGAACATGCTCGAGCTCGAGCGGCTGCTCGGCCTTCGCGTCTCCTTCCGCGGCGATGCGCTCGCCCTCACCGGAACGGCCGAGCAGCTCGAGCGGGCCGTGCCGGTGGTGCAGGGCATGATCGACCTCGTCCGCATGGGCGAGGCGGTCACCGCGGACGACGTCAGCCGGCTCGTGGCCGAGGGGCCGATGGAGCCGCCTCCGGTCGCGGACGGCCGCATCGTGCTGCCGGGTCTCCGGCGCGCGATCGCCCCGAAGACGCAGGGCCAGCGGGAGTACCTCGCGGCGATTGCCGCCAACGACATCGTCGTGGGGATCGGTCCCGCGGGAACGGGCAAGACGTACCTGGCGGTGGCGAAGGCGGTCGAAGCGCTCGCGCGGAAGCGGGTCAAGCGGATCATCCTGGCGCGGCCGGCCGTCGAAGCCGGCGAGTCCCTCGGCTTCCTCCCCGGCGATCTGCAGGCCAAGGTGGATCCGTACCTCCGGCCGCTCTACGACGCGCTCGAGGACATGATGCCGCACGACCGGGTGCAGCGCGCGCTCGAGAGCCGCACGATCGAGATCGCACCGCTCGCCTACATGCGCGGGCGGACGCTGAGCGACGCGTTCATCATCCTCGACGAGGCGCAGAATGCCACCGGCGCCCAGATGAAGATGTTCCTGACGCGGCTCGGCGTGAACAGCCGCACCGTCGTCACGGGCGACAAGACGCAGATCGACCTTCCGCGGCGCGAGGAGTCCGGCCTGGTGCAGGTGGAGCGCGTCCTCCAGGGGATCGACGGCATCGCCTTCTGCTACCTGAACGAGGGCGATGTGGTACGCCACCGGCTCGTGCGCGAGATCATCCGCGCCTATGCCGAGGACCAGAGCGGCTGATGCCCGACGAGCGGCCCCCCGAGTCCAGCGACCTGCCGGCATCGGCGGGGGCGCGCTGGCGCTACCACGCGGTCCGCTGGGGGCTGCTGCTGCTCGTCGCGTTTGCGACGCACCTCGCCTTCCCGACACCCGACATCATCCAGATCCCGTCGTTCAGTGTCGGCCAGACCGCCGACCGGACGGTGGTGGCACCGATTTCGTTCGTGGTGCGGAAGTCGGAGGAGGAGATCGGGCGCGAGGGAGAAGAGCGCGCGCTCTCGGTGCGCCCGGTCTACCGGTTCGACGCCCAGGCACGGGACTCGGCGGTCGCGGCGCTCAACCGGTTCCTCGCGCTCGTCGACGCGGCGGCGCCCTCGGGCGCCGCCATCGTCGCCCGCGCGGGCGAGACGCGCTCGGTCAGCCTGTCGCAGGACGAAGCGCAGTGGCTCAGCGTTCCCGAGAACCGCGCCAGCGTCCGGGATTCACTGATCGATTTCGTCAGCGGCCTCCTCTCCAACGGCATCGCCGACGCGGGCACGGTGCGCGCCGAGCGGAGCGAAGTCATCGTGCTCCTCCGCAACGGGCAGGAGCGGCTCGTCCCGCGCAGCTCGCTGATCACCTTCTCGGATTTCGTGGAGCGCTCCGACCGGGCGGCGGTCCCGACCGACGACGCCCTCGGGCAGCGCGTCTTCCGTCGCATTGCCGCGAGCTTCTTCCGCCCGACGATCGTCTACGACGCCGACCTCACCGAGAGCCGCCGCGGCCAGCTCCGGCTCAATGTGGACTCGCTCCGGTTCCGGGTCGCGGCCGGCGATCAGATCGTCGAGGCCGGGGACGGCGTCACGGTGGAGGCCCGCGACAAGCTGCTCCACCTGCGGGAAGAGCTTCGCCGTCGAGGTACGCAGGGCTTTCTGGGCCGCACCCTCGTCGGGGCGCTCCTGACGAACGCCCTCATGCTGGCGCCGTTCTGGCTTCTGCTCATGCTCTACCGGCGCGAGAGCTATTCGCAGCTCCGTGAGATGATCGCGCTGTCCGTTCTGCTCGCGGCGGTGATCGGGCTGTCCCGGCTCGTCGCCGGGGTGTTTCCCGAGCGTCCCGAGCTGATTCCCCTGCCGCTCGCGGCACTCATCATCGCCATGCTCTACAACGGGCGCGTGGCGGTGGTCGCGGCGCTGACGCTCGCGGTGCTCGTCGGGGAGCAGTGGCTCATGCGGCCGACGCCGGTGCTCTTCTTCGCGGTCGTGGGCGGCACGGCCGCGGCGATGAGCGTCCGCGCGATCCGCCGGCGCCGCCGCCTGTACATCACCATCGGCGTCATGTCCCTCGCGTATGCCACCGCGTCGGTGGCGGCCGGGTTCGCGCTCGGGTGGACGATCCAGCAGACCGCACTCAGCATGCTCGCCGGGTACGGGGCGGCACTGGCGTGCGTGTCGATCGGGATGATCTTCCTCCCGTTCGCCGAGTCGGCGACGCATCTCACCACCGACCTCACGCTGCTCGAGCTCGCGGATCCGTCGCGCTCGCTGCTCCGCCGCCTCGCGCTCGAGGCGCCCGGTACGTGGGCCCACAGCGTGTCCATGGCCAACCTCTGCGAGTCGGCGTGTTCGGGTATCGGCGCCAACGGGCTTCTCGCGCGCGTGGGCTGCTACTATCACGACATCGGCAAGCTGCAGCGCCCGCAGTTCTTCGTCGAGAACCAGGCGCGTGGCGCCAATCCGCACGATCAGCTGACCCCGGACGAATCGGCCGCGATCATCCGCGAGCACGTCAATGCCGGGATCGCGCTCGCCCGGGAGCACGAGCTCCCGCCGCTCGTCGCGGCGTTCATTCCCGAGCATCACGGCACCAGCGAGATCCGCTACTTCCTCCATCGCGCGAGCCTCGAGCGCCCGCCATCGCTCATCGATCACGAGCTGTTCCGCTACCCGGGCCCCCGGCCGCGCTCGCGCGAGACGGCGGTGGTGATGCTCGCGGACTCGGTCGAGGCCGTGGTGCGCACGCTGCCCGCGCCGACACCCGAGACCGTGCGCGCCGCGATCAACGACGTGATCGCCCAGCGGATCGCGTCCGGCCAGCTCGACGACGCCCCGCTCACGCTGCGGGACCTCGAGCGCGTCCGGGAGGAGTTCGCGCGCGTCCTGGGCGGGCACTTCCACCAGCGCATCGAGTACCCGAGCGGGTCGCCGGCCGCGACGCGCGTCTTCCGATCGAGCCGCGAGGTCGCCGCGCGTGAATGAGGTGAGCGTCGGCGGCCGCCCGCGGGCGCTGCCCGACCGCACGGTGCGCAGGGTGGTGGATGCGGTCCTCGCCGGTGAGCGTCGCCGCGCCCGCATCTCGGTCACGTTCGTCGGGCGCGACGGCATGCGGCAGCTGAATCGTGCCTACAAGCAGCATGACCGGCCGACGGACGTGCTCGCGTTCGCGCTGCGCGGGCCGGGCGGCGTCGTCGGCGACATCTACGTCTGTCCCTGGGTGGCGCGCCGGGAGGCCGCCGCGCGCAGGGTGCCGCTCCGCGAAGAGCTCGTGCGGCTCGTCGTCCATGGCACGCTGCACGTCCTCGGCTACGACCATCCGGAGAACGGGCGGCGCGAGCACTCCGCGATGTGGCGGCGCCAGGAGCGATACGTGGACGCGCTCGCATGATCAATCTCCTTCAGCAGTTCCTCGCCCCGCTCATCATGCTCGCGCTCACGCTCTGGGCGGCGTGGCTCGCCTTCGCGGGCGAGGCGGAGGCCGATGTGCCGCGCGTGATCGCGGGCCAGCTGCCGCTCGGCGCGGGCCAGCTGTCGGTCGCGCGCAGCCTGCACGTCGCGCACCTGGCGCTGCTGGCGCTGGCCGGCGTGGTGGCAGGCGGCTCGGTGCTCTGGTGGATCCGGTCTCCCGGCGGGGCGCTGATGCGGCTCGTCATCGCCGTGTCCTTCGTCTGGGCGGTCGGCGACCTCATTCCCCGGCTGCTCGCCGCGATCGCGCCGGAGCTCACCGAGCCCGCACGGAAGGCGGCAATCCGCTCCCTCACCCTGCTGCAGCCGCTCCTCCGCCTCGTCGCGTGGATCGACACGCGCCTCGCCCCCGAACTCCCGGACGAAGATCGGAAAGCCCTCGGCACCGCGCAGCGGGACATGCTGCTGGGCGTCTTCTCCCTCGCCGACATGACGGTGGCCGAGGTGATGACACCGCGGATCGACATCGTCGGCGTGGATGTGGCGAGCACGCGCGCCGAGGTGATCGGCGTGCTCCGCCGCTCCGAGCATGCGCGGCTGCTCGTCTACGACGCGAGCCCCGACGCGGTCGCCGGGGTCATCTACGCCAAGGACATGATCGCCACCCTCCACGAAGCGGGGGACGCCAGGCCGTGGCAGGCACTCGTCCGCCCGGCCGCGTACGTGCCGGAGGGAAAGTCGCTCGACCGGCAGCTGCGCGATTTCCAGCGCGGGCCGGCGCACCTCGCGGTCGTCGTGGACGAGTTCGGCGGCACCGCCGGCATCATCACGCTCGAGGACATTCTCGAACAGATCGTCGGCGAGATCCAGGACGAATACGATACCGACGAAGTCGAGCCCATTCAGCACATCGGTGACGACCAGCTCCGCGTGGAAGGCGGCGTCGCACTGGCGGAGCTGGAGGCGGAGCTGGGGCACGATTTCGGGCGCGAGGACGTGAGCACCGTCGGCGGCCTGGTGCTGGCGGAGCTCGGACGCGTGCCCCGGCCGGGCGAGACGCTCCGGGTGGACGGCTTCGACGTCACCGTCGAGCAGGTGCTTCGCAGGCGCGTCCGGCGCATCAGTGTGCGGCGGAGCTCGGCGCATCCGGCGGTAGAGGCCGAGTCGCCGTGATCTGGCTCGCCCTCGCCCTCGGCCTGCTCCTGACGACGTTCGGCGCGGCCTCCGGTGCCGCCCAGATGACGGTGAGCCGCCGCGAGCTCGCGCGCGCGCTCTCGCGTCGCCTCCGCGGAGCCGGACCGCCACTCGACTGGCTCGTCGAGGTGGACGCCCGGCTGACGGCGGCGTCGGCCACGACGTCGCTCGGTGCGGTCCTCCTCGCGGCCGCTCTCCCTGCGGTGCTGGGCTCCACGCTCGCCATTTCGGTCGCTGCCGTGGCGCTCATGGCGATTCCCTTCGCCCTCGCCGCCGGCTACCTCGTGCCCCGGTGGCTCACCGAGCCGAGGGCCGAGGCCGTGCTCGCGGCGATCATGCCGATCCTCAAGCCGTGGTCCCGGGTGGTCGGGCTCGTGCTCCCGCGCCGGTCCGGGCACCGGCAGCAGGACGTCCGGAACGTCTGGCGTGAAATCACGGCGCCGCGCGCGGCGGACGATGACGAGATGGCGCTCATCGGCGGGGTGATGAGCTTCACGCAGCGCCAGGTCCGCGAGGTGATGACACCGCGGACCGAGATGGTCGCCGTGAGCGAGGACAGCGCGCTCGGCGACATCGCACGCGTCTTCGCCGAGAGCGGGTACAGCCGGATCCCGGTCTACCGGCGCACGCTCGACGAGATCGTCGGGATGCTGCACGCATTCGACCTGTTCAAGCTCCGGGAGTCGGCCGCCCTTCCGATTCGCCCCGTTGCCGTGGCGCCCGCCACCCGCAACTGCGGCGACCTGCTGCTCGACATGCAGCGCGAGCGGCGCCATCTGGCGATCGTGATCGACGAGTTCGGCGGCACGCTCGGCCTCGTCACGCTCGAGGACCTGCTCGAGGAGCTGGTCGGCGAGATCTTCGACGAGCACGATGAGGCAGCCGGGGCCCGGAGCGGATCCGGTGCCTCGGCCTCGGTGGCCGTGAGCGCGCTCCTCGAGGCCGACGGGGCGGTGTCGGCCGCGGATATCGCCGAGCGTTTCGGCGTGGAGCTGCCGCATGCGCAGGCCACGACGCTCGCCGGGCTGGTCGCGGAGCTCGCGGGCCGGATCCCGGCCGCCGGCGAGCGATTCACCCTCGGTTCGCTCGAGGTGGACATCGTCCAGGCATCGCCGGCGCGCATCGAGCGCATGCTCGTGCGCCGCGCGCCGTCGCGTCCGGTGCGCCTGGGAGCAGCGCCATGACGCAACCGGGCTTCGAGCTGGACCGGATGGTGGCACTCGTGCGCTCGGGCGACGTCGCCGCCCTCATCGCGCGCGCCCCGGAGCTCGAGGCCGCCGACCTCGCGGACGTCCTCGCCCAGCTGAACGACGAGGAGCGCATCGCGGTGGTGCGCGCGCTTCCGCCCGAGCTTTCGGGGCAGGCGCTCATCGAGATGCCGTACGAGGCCCACGCCGAGGAGACGCTGGCGGCGCTGGCCCCGTCGCAGGCGGCCGAGATCGTCGACGAGCTGGACGACGACGACGCGGCCGACCTGCTCGGCGAGCTGAGGCCCGAAGAGGCCGAGCGCATCCTGATGGAGGTCGAGGACCGGGCCGACGTCGACGCGCTGCTCCGGTACGATGAGGAGACCGCCGGCGGCATCATGACCACGCACATGGTCACGGTGCTCGCCACCGAGACCGCGGCCGATGCGCTCGATTCGATTCGCCGGCAGGCGGAAGAGGTCGAGGACTTCTACCGGGTCTACGTGGTCGACTCGGAGCGCCATCTCCGGGGCGTGCTCCCGCTCCGCGACCTGGTGGTGAGCCAGCCGTCCCGGCTCGTCGCCGAGTTCATGCAGGATGCGGACATCATGGTGCCGCCCGGCATGGACCAGGAGGAAGTGGCGCGGCTCATGTCGCGCTACAACCTCGCGAGCGTTCCCGTCGTCGATCCCGCCGGGCGGCTCATCGGCCGGGTGACGTTCGACGACGTGATCGACGTCGTCGAGGCCGAGACGACCGAGGACATCCTCAAGTTCGGCGGCACCTCGGCCGACGAAGGCCTCGCGGCCGGATGGCGGGACGCGGTGCGGAGCCGGCTTCCGTGGCTGTTCATCAACCTCGCGACGGCATTCCTCGCGGCATCGGTGGTGTTCACGCACCAGGAGCTGATCCGCGAGCTCACGACGCTGGCCGTGATCATGCCGGTCATTGCCGGCATGGGCGGCAATACCGGTACGCAGGCGCTCGCGGTCACGGTCCGCCGCCTGGCGCTCGGCCTCATCCCGCGCGGGAAGTTCCTCGGCGTGATCGGCAAGGAGCTCCTGGTCGGGCTCACGAACGGGCTCGTCTGCGGCACGATCGCCGCGATCGTGGCGCTGCTCTTCGGGCAGGGGGTGATGCTGGGCCTCGTCGTTTTCCTTGCGATGACCGGGAACCTCGTCGTCGCGGGGTTCGCCGGTGCGTTCATCCCGATCGTACTCGAGCGCCGCGGGGTGGACCCGGCGGTCGCGTCGTCGATCTTCGTGACGACGTTCACCGACGTGTGCGGGTTCTTCCTCCTCCTCTGGCTGGCCGGGAACCTCCTCCTCTAGCATGCGCGCCCTGACGGTGCTGCTGCGGCTCGCCCCCTTCGTGGCGGCGTTCTGGCGCGATCGGCGCCGGTGGTTCCTGTTCGGCGCCCCGGCGCGCCGCCCGCCCGCCGAGCACCAGCGCCGCGCCGAACGGCTGACCGCCGCGATCGCCGACCTCGGGCCGACCTTCATCAAGCTCGCGCAGGTCTTTGCGGCGCGCGCCGACATCCTGCCGGAGCCCTACCTCACCGCGATCAGCACGCTCACGGACAGTGTCCCGCCGCTCGCGCCCGGGGTGGCCGAACGGGTGATCGAGGAGGAGCTCGAGCAGCCTCTTGCCGAGACCTTCGAGCGCTTCGAGTCGGAGCCGCTCGCGGCCGCGTCGCTCGGCCAGGTCCACCGCGCGAGCTATCAGGGGCGGGACGTGGTGGTGAAGGTCCTGCGCCCGGGCGTCGAAGAGCTCGTCCGCCGGGACCTCGAAGCCGCCTACCGCGTGCTCTTCCTGCTGCACGTGCTCTTCCGGAACCATCACGTGCGGGCGATGAGCGCCATCGTCGGCGAATTCTCCAAGCGGATCTGGATGGAGCTCGACTTCCGCGAGGAGGCGCAGAACGCCGAAACGCTGCGGCGCAATTTCGCGAACGAGCCGCGGATCGTCGTGCCCGCAGTCGTGAGCGAGCTGACGCGCAGGCGCGTCCTGGTCCTCGAGTACATCGAGGGCACCCGGATCGACCGCCTGCACGCGCGGCTCGCGAGCGGCGAGCTGCAGCTCGACCAGATCGTCGGCACCGTCGTCGACGCCTATATCCGGATGATGCTCGAGGATGGGTTCTTCCACGCCGATCCGCATGCCGGCAACCTGCTGGTGGACCCGGCCGGGCGCATCGTGCTCCTCGACTTCGGCATGGTGCTGCGGGTCGAGCGGGAAACGCAGGCACGCCTGGTGACGACCGTCCTCGCCGCGGCCCGGCAGGACGTGGATGGCGTCATCAACGGGTTCTACGAACTCGGAATCCTCGATCCCGACGTCGATCGGGGCACGGTCCGCGACGCGGCACGCCAGCTCATGGCCGTCTCGTTCCGTGACGACACGTCGCACCGCCAGATCCAGCGCGTGGTCGAGGACGTGCTGCGGACGTTCTACGACTGGCCGCTGATGCTCCCGCCGGAGCTCGTGTACTTCGGGCGGGCGGCGGTGCTCGTCGAAGGGATCGGCCTCCGCTACGATCCGGGTTTCAACGCCATGGCTGCGGCACGTCCGATCGTGGCCGAGGCCGCTTCCCGCCTCCTACGCGGGCGCGATACGCGCGACCCGAAGGCGCTCCTCGCCGACTGGAGTCTCGAGGCGGCCGCGACCGTCCGCACCCTCCGCGACCTGATGCACCGCGTCGAGCGCGAGGAGCTGCGGATCCGCTCGCACCCGCGCGACATCCTCGAGATGCAGCGCTTCCTGTCGCAGCAGGTGCGGCGCTCGCTGCTCGCGGCCGGCGCGCTGACGCTCGCCATGGTCAGTGCCATCGTGTATGCGGCCTCCGGACGTCTCGGCGTGCTGCTGGTCGGGCTCGCGACGGCCGCCGTCCTCTTCTTCCTCGTGTTCGTCCTCCCGGGCCACCTCTTCCAGAACCCTCTGCGATTCCGGTCGCGGGGCTTCTACCGCTGACGCGTGCTCAAGCCGAAGCTCCTCACCACGCTCCGCGGGTACACGCTGCACCAGTTCGCCGCCGACGCCGGCGCCGGCGTCGTGGTCGGGATCGTCGCGCTGCCGCTCGCCATCGCCTTCGCCATCGCCAGCGGGGTCACGCCGGAGCGCGGCATCTTCACGGCGATCGTGGCCGGCTTCCTCATCTCGGCCCTCGGCGGCTCGCGGGTGCAGATCGGCGGGCCGACCGGCGCGTTCGTCGTCATCGTCTACGGCATCGTTCAGCAGTACGGCATGGCGGGACTGACGATCGCGACGATCATGGCGGGTGTCATCCTGCTCGCGCTCGGATTCGCGAAGCTCGGCGGCGCGATCAAGTTCATCCCGTACCCGGTGACCGCGGGATTCACGACCGGAATCGCGGTGATCATCTTCACGAGCCAGATCAAGGATTTCCTCGGCCTCGAGATGGGCGCCTTGCCCGAGTCGTTCATCGAGAAGTGGATCGCGTACGGGAGGGAAGCGGGAGCGGTCAGCGTGACTGCGCTGGCCGTGGCGCTCGGGTCGCTGCTCGTGATCACGACGTGGCCGAAGGTGAGCCGGCGCATTCCGGCGCCGTTCGTGGCGATCGTGGTCTCGGCCGTCGCCGTCCGGCTCCTCGACCTCCCCGTGGATACGATCGGCAGCCGCTTCGGCAGCATTCCGACCTCGCTCCCCGCGCCCTCCATTCCCTCGATCTCGCTGGCGGACGCGACGGCGCTGGTCGGCCCCGCGTTCACGATCGCGCTGCTCGCGGCCATCGAGTCGCTCCTCTCCGCGGTCGTCGCGGACGGCATGATCGGCGGGCGCCACCGGTCGAACATGGAGCTCGTGGCGCAGGGGGTGGCCAACATCGCCTCGCCGCTCTTCGGCGGGATCCCGGCCACGGGCGCCATCGCCCGCACGGCCACCAACGTGCGAAGCGGCGGACGGACACCGGTGGCCGGGATGATTCACGCGCTGGTGCTGCTGCTGATCCTGCTCGCCTTCGGCCGCTGGGCGGAGGCGATCCCCATGCCCGCGCTCGCCGCGATCCTCGTGGTCGTCGCCTACCACATGAGTGAATGGCGGAGCTTCCGGAACGAGCTCCGCGGGCCTCGCAGTGACGTGATCGTCCTCCTCACGACGTTCGCGCTGACGGTCCTCGTGGACCTGACCGTCGCCGTTCAGGTGGGACTGGTGCTCGCCGCGTTCCTCTTCATGCGACGGATGGCCGAGGTGACCAACGTGGCCGAAATCGGAGAGGGTTTCTCCGATCCGGTGGCGGATACGGGCACCTTCTCGACTGGCCGGGGCGGCGCCCTCCCGAAGGGCGTTCAGCTGTACGCGATCGACGGGCCGTTCTTCTTCGGTGCGGCCGACAAGTTCCGGGAAGCGTTCACGCAGGTGTCCAACGCGCCCCGCGTGCTGATCCTCGTCATGCGCCGAGTCCCCTCGATCGACTCGACCGGCATCCATGCGCTCCGCAACGTGATCGCCCGGTTCCAGAAGGACGGGACCCGGGTGATCCTGGTCGGCCCCCGGTCGCAGCCGCTCGCCGCGATGGAGCGGGCGGGGATCCTGAATGCGATCGGGACCGAGGGCGTGGTCCCGGACCTCGATTCCGCAGTGGCCCTGGCGGAGGCGTGGACCTCGACGACGGCGCCCGTGGCGTGAACTCCGCTTGCCCGGTCCGTTGAGTCCGGCCACCTTACAACACATGGATCCCGCGTCGCTACTGACCGATCTCACCGCCGGGCGGACGGCAGCCCTCGCGCGGGCCATTTCGATCGTCGAGAACGCGCGGCCGGGCTTCGAGGAGCTCCTCGCGGGCCTTCACGCCAGGCTGGGCCACGCCCGTCGCATCGGGATCACCGGACCGCCTGGCGCCGGGAAGTCGACGCTCACCGAGCGTCTTGTCGGCGCGTGGCGCGCGCAGGGGCTCCGCGTGGCGGTCGTCGCCGTCGACCCGACGAGCCCGTTTACGGGCGGCGCGCTGCTCGGCGACCGGATCCGGATGGAATCGATCGCGCTCGACAGCGGTGTCTTCATCCGCTCGATGGCGACGCGTGGTTCCCTGGGCGGACTCGCGACGACGACCCGCGAGGTCTGCGATGTGCTCGACGCCGCGGCCTTCGATCGTATCGTCGTCGAGACCGTCGGCGTCGGACAATCGGAGCTCGATGTGGGCCGCAGCGCGGATTCGACGGTCCTCGTGCTCGTCCCCGAGTCCGGTGACGGCATCCAGACGTTGAAGTCGGGGATCATGGAGATCGCCGATGTCTTCGTGGTCAACAAGGCGGACCGGCCGGGCGCGGAGAAGCTGCGGCAGGAGATCGAAGTCACGCTCGGCATCCGGCAGGGGAACGCGTTCCGGAACGTGCGGGCGCACCATGGCCTGCGTGGGCGACCCGGCAGAGCGGCGGTGCCCGAGGCGGGCGCCGCGGCGCCGTCCTGGGTGCAGCCGGTCGTGCTCACGGTCGCTGCCAAGGGCGAAGGGATCGATGAGCTGCTGCGCGCGCTCGACGCCCACCATGCCGCGCTCGAGGCGAGCGGCGAGCTGGTCGCGCGGCGGAAGCGTCGTTTTCTCGAGCGCACGCGCGAGGTGGTGGACCGGGCGGCACGGCGCTGGGTCTGGAGCGAGACCGGCGCGCAGCGGCACATCGACGAGCGCATCGACGACATCGTGGCGGGACGCGTGAGCCCGTACGAGGTCGCGGCCGAAGTGCTCGACGAGCTCAAACAAGGCGAGCGCGTATGACGATCTCACAGCGGGAGCTGGCGGAACGGCTGGCGGAGCGGGAGCGCGAGCTCGCGCAGCTCCGCGCGGAAGTCGAGCGCTGGCGCGAGCACAGCGCCCGGATGCCACGGCGCGACGACACCGATTTCACCAGCGTCTCGGGCGTTGCCGTGGAGCCCCTGTACACGCCGCTGGACCTGTCGCCCGGCCTCTGGGAGGCGACCCGACTCCCCGGCGAGTATCCGTACACGCGCGGCGTCCACCCCACGATGTACCGCGGGAAGCTCTGGACCATGCGGCAGTTCGCGGGCTTCGGCACCGCCGACGACACGAACGCGCGCTACAAGTTCCTGCTCTCGCGGGGACAGACCGGGCTCTCGGTCGCCTTCGATTTCCCGACACTCATGGGATACGACTCCGACCACGCCCGCTCCGAGGGCGAGGTGGGGAAGTGCGGCGTCGCGATCTCGAGTCTTGCGGACATGGAGACGCTCTTCGACGGGATCCCGATGGGCGAGGTCTCGACCTCGATGACCATCAACGGCCCGGCCGCGATGCTCTTCTGCTTCTATGTCGCGGCGGCCGAGAAGCAGGGCGTCCCGCTCGCCCGGCTTCGCGGAACGGTCCAGAACGACATCCTCAAGGAGTACATGGCGCAGCACGCGTGGATCTTTCCCGCGGAGCCGGCGCTCAAGATCATCGTCGACATGTTCGAGTGGGCCGCGGAGCACACCCCGCAGTGGAACACCATCTCGATCTCGGGATACCACATCCGCGAGGCAGGGTCCACCGCAGCGCAGGAGCTCGCGTTCACCCTGGCCAACGGGTTCTGCTACGTCGAGCATGGCGTGGCCCGCGGCCTCGACGTCGACGCGTTCGCGCCGCGTCTGTCCTTCTTCTGGGACGTGCACAACGATTTCTTCGAGGAGATCGCCAAGATGCGCGCCGCCCGGCGCATCTGGGCGCGCCACCTGCGCGACCGCTACGGCGCCCGCGACCCGCGGAGCTGGAAGATGCGCTTCCACTGCCAGACCGCGGGCGTGTCCCTCACGGCGCAGCAGCCGCTCAACAACGTGGTGCGCGTCGCCTACCAGGCGATGGCGGCCGCCCTCGGTGGTACGCAGTCGCTCCATACCAACGCGTTCGACGAGACCCTCGCGCTTCCCACCGAAGAGTCGGTCCGCATCGCCCTCCGCACCCAGCAGGTGCTCGCCTACGAGACCGGCGTGCCGAACGTGGCCGATCCCCTCGGCGGCTCCTATTACGTGGAGGCGCTCACCGACCGCATGGAGCGCGAGGCGGAAGGGCTCTTTGCCGAGATCGAGGCGCAGGGTGGCGTCGTGAAGGCGATCGAGTCCGGCTGGTTCCAGCGGCAGATCGCGAGCTCGTCGATGCGCTTCATTTCCGACGTGGAACAGGGACGCCGCGTCATCGTGGGCGTCAACGAATTCGTCGAGGAAGAGGGCGGACCGGTCGACATCCTCCGGATCGGCGAGGAGGCCGACCGGACCCAGCGCGATCGCCTCGCCGCCCTCAGGGCGACGCGCGATGCGTCCCGCGCCGACGCCGCGCTCCAAGCCCTGGCCGCCGCCGCGCGCGAGGATCGCAATGTGATGCCCGCGATGCTCGACTGCGCGCGCGCCTATTGCACACTCTACGAGATCCGGCATACGCTGGAGCAGATATACGGGAGTTATCGTGAACCGGTCTTCTTCTAGCAGGACGGCACGCACCGCTGCCCGCACCAGCCGCAACGGCACCCGCACCCCCGATTCGCCGCTGCGCGAGCCCCTCGCGCGGCTCACCCGCATTCGCCCCGGCCGTCACCGGGTGGTCAGCTGCTATCTCAAGCTCGAGCCGCGCGACCGCGCCAGGGGGAAGTACCTGATCAAGCTGAAGAACCGCGTGCGCGCGGTGCTCGAAGGTCTCCCGAGGCTCGGACTCGACCGCGACGTCGAGGACGCCGTGCGGAAGGACATCGATCGCGTGCTCGAGTTCATTCGTGTGCCCGCGAATCTTCCGCCGACGCAGGGCATCGCGGTCTTCAGCTGCAGCGGGATCGACCTCTTCGAGGCGATTCCCCTCCCGGTAGTGCACCGGTCGCGCCTCGGGATCGACGCATCGCCGCTCGTGCGCGAGCTCGCATCCCTCGAGGACGAATTCGGCCGCATCCTGACCGCCGTGGTGGATCGTACGGGGGCGCGTTTCTTCGAGGTCACCGCGTTCGACGCGCGCGAGCTCCCGGGCCTGCACTCGCCGAGCACACGCGGAAAGCGCTTCCGCGGCGATAACGACAGCCCCGGCTGGGGTGAGCATGCCTACAACAACCGGATCCGGGAAGAGAAGCAGCGGCACTTCGAGGCCGTCGCCCGCCAGTTGTTCTCGGTCGATCGCCGCCAGCCGGCGCACGGCATCGTGCTCGGCGCCACCGGGGCGGATGCGGGGGCGGTCGAGCCGTTCCTGCACAACTACCTCGCCGACCGGCTCATGGGATCGGTGAAGCTCTCGCCGCGCCAGGCGAGCGCGCCCCTCGTGCACGAGGCGACGCTGGCCGTGCGGGCCGCCTGGGAGCGGGAAACGGAGCAGCACCTCGTGGACGAGGTGGTCGAGGCCCAGGGCAACGGGTGGGCCGTGAACGGCGTGCGCGATACGCTGCGTGCGCTGGCCCGGGGCCAGGTGCGCTCCCTTCTCGTGCACGCCGATGTCGCGCTGCCCGGTTTCCGCTGCTCCGACAGCGGGCGCCTCGCACTCACCGAGCGCGATTGCCGCGGCGAGGGCGATCCGATCCCGGTGCTCGACGTCATCGACGATGCGATCGAGGAGGCGCTCCGCCAGCACGTCGACGTGAACGTGGTATACGACACGGACGCGGCGGAGCGCATCGACGGGCTCGCCGGACTGCTGCGCTTCCGGTGAGGTTCCGCGCGATCCTCTTCGATGCGGGCGGGACGCTGCTCTTTCTCGATCACGCGCGCATCGCGGAGCGTCTGAGCGCCGTCTGCGGCGGCCGTCTCACCAGGACGCGACTCGATGAGGCTGCCCCCGGCGCCGCGCTGGCCCTGGAGCAGGCCGCGGGTTCCGATGGCGAGCGCGCGGCGCGGTATCTCGAGGTCCTCTGCCTCTCCGCCGGCCTTCCGGCGTCGCGCTGGCGGGAGGCCCGCGCCGAGCTCTACCGGATGCATCGCGAACGGCATCTCTGGAGCGCGGGCGATCCGCGCACGGCGCCCGCGCTCGCCCGGCTCCGCGAGCAGGGGATTCGCCTCGGGGTCGTCTCGAACAGCGACGGGCGGGTCGAGGACGCGCTGCAGGCGGCCGGGCTCCGCGACGCCTTCGACGTCGTCGTGGACTCGTCGATCGCCGGGGTGGAGAAGCCCGACCCGCGCATCTTCCATGTGGCACTCGACCAGCTGGGCATCCCGCCAGGCGACGCGCTGTACGTCGGCGATGTACAGGAGGTCGACGTGGCCGGCGCGCGGGCGGCCGGGATGGCCGCAGCGCTCGTCGGGCCCAACGCTGCGGGCACCGATGTCCCGTGTGCCCCGACCGTCGCCGACCTCGTCGAGGATCTCCTCGGCGCCCGCATCGAGCCTGCGGGCGCCCTCAACCCGATCCGGAACCGAGAGTGATGACCGCCGAACCCCGCCCTCGCCATCTCGCGCGCCCGATCCGCGTGCTCGTTGCCAAGCCCGGCCTCGATGGGCATGATCGCGGCGCCAAGGTCGTCGCGGCGGCACTCCGGGACGCCGGGATGGAAGTCGTCTACACGGGCCTGCACCAGACGCCCGAAATGATCGCGAGCGCCGCCATCCAGGAGGATGTGGATGTCGTCGGGCTCTCGATTCTGTCGGGCGCGCACATGACGCTCTTTCCGCGGGTGCGGCAGCTGCTCGAGGCGCAGGGGCGTCCGGAGATCCTCGTCACCGGGGGCGGGATCATTCCCCGCGAGGACATCGAGCAGCTGCAGACGCAGGGGATCGGTCGTCTCTTCGGCCCCGGCACCCCGACCTCGGAGCTCGTCGATTACATCGAGTCGTGGGCGGCCGAACATCTCGACGCCTGATCGCAGCCGGATGAACGACGCATCCGCCGCACGCGCCGGCCGCCTGCGCGCACTCACCGCCGAATACGACGCCCTCGCAGCGCGCCTTCGCGAAGGCGGCGGGGCCCGGCGCGTGGAGCGGATGCACGAGCGCGGGCAGCTCGCACCCCGCGAGCGCGTCGCCCTCCTCCTCGACGAAGGTGCCCCGTGGTTCGAGATCGGGCTTCTCGTCGCCTACGACCAGTACGACGGACAGGCACCCGGCGCGGGGGTCATCACCGGTGTCGGGGTCATCGCGGGGCGCGAATCCGTGGTGGTGGCGAACGATTCGACCGTCAAGGCCGGCTCCTGGTGGCCGGAGACGATCCGGAAGATCCTGCGCGCCCAGGAAGTCGCCATGCGGCAGCGGATCCCGATCGTCTATCTCGTGGACAGCGCCGGAGTGAACCTGCCCTATCAGGGCGGCGTGTTCCCGGGGCAGTACGGCGCCGCGCGCATCTTCTATTACAACTCGATCATGCGGCGTTATCTGCACGTGCCGCAGATCAGCGCCGTCATGGGAAGCTGTATCGCGGGCGGGGCATACCTGCCCGCACTGAGCGACGTGATCTTCATGGTCGAGGGCACCAGTTTCATGGGCCTCGGCGGGCCCAACCTGGTCAAGGGCGCCACCGGCCAGACGATCGATGCCGAATCGCTCGGTGGCGCCACGACCCACACGGAACTGAGCGCCGTCGCCCACTACAAGGCCGCAACCGATGCGGAGTGCATCGCGGGAATCCGCGAGTACATCGGTCGCCTCCCGGAGCGACCCAGCTCGGCGCAGCCCGTGCGCGAGACGCTCGCGCCGAGCCGCCCCGTGGCGGAGTTGTACGATATCCTGCCGCACGATCACCGACTTTCCTACGATATGCGTCACGTCCTCGAGTGCCTCGTTGACGGCGGCGCGATCACGGAGTTTCAGCCCCACCACGCGGCCGAGGTCATCTGCGGCCACGCGCGCATCGAAGGCCGCGCCGTCGCGGTCATCGCGAACCAGCGCGGCCTCATCAAGGGGCGCGCGGGCGAGAAACCGCGCTTCGGCGGCATCATCTACACGGGCAGCGCCGAGAAGGTCGCGTATTTCATCGAGACGGCGGGTCGCGAGCGGATTCCGATTCTCTTCGTCCAGGATGTGAGCGGTTTCATGGTCGGGCCCGAGGCCGAGCATTCCGGAATCATCCGTGCCGGCGCGCGCTGGGTCGAAGCCATGGCGACGGCACCGGTGGCGAAGCTCGTGCTCACCGTGAATCACGCCTCGGGCGCCGGCTACTACGCGATGGCGGGCCAGGGATTCGACCCGGACTTCATCGTCTCCTGGCCCACGGGGCGCATGGCCGTGATGGAGGGTGAATCGGCCGTGATGGCCGTGCACGGTCCCGAGATCGAGAAGGCGCAGAAGGAGAAGCGGGAACTCCCGCCGGCCGTGGAGGCCTCGGTCGAGGCGATGCGCGCCGACTACGAACACCAGCTCGATGCGCGCTTTGCCGCCGCGCGCGGATTCGTGGATGCGATCGTCACGCCGGAAGAGACCCGGCGGCTGCTCGGGTTCCTCCTCGCGGTGTCGGGTCGCTACGAAGGGCCTCACCTCGGTCCGTTCGTCCTTCCCCCGCTCGATGCGGCAGCGCCGCGATGAGCGCCGTCCGTTTTCCACGGGTCTACACGTGAGCAAGACCGTCCGCATCGCCGCCGGCCAGGGATTCTGGGGCGACTGGCTCGAAGCCCCCGTGCGTCAGGTGCGCGGCGGCCAGATCGACTATCTGATGATGGACTACCTCGCCGAGGTGACGATGTCCATCATGCAGAAGCAGAAGGGCCGCGACCCCCGCATGGGTTACGCGCGGGACTTTCCGCAGGTCATGGAGCGGATCCTGCCGGACATCGCGGAGAAGGGAATCCGCGTCACCTCGAACGCGGGTGGCGTGAATCCGCGCGGATGCGCCGAAGCGGTGCTCGACGCGGCGCGCCGGCTCGGGCTCGCGGGGCGCATCCGCGTCGGGCTCGTGACGGGTGACGACATTCTCGATCGGCTCGACGATCTGCTCGCGCGAGGCCATGAGCTCCGCGACATGGACACCGGCCGGCCGCTGACCGCGATCCGCGGGCAGATCCTCTCCGCCAACGCCTACATCGGCATGGCGCCGATCGTCGAGGCGCTCGACCGCGGCGCCGACGTCGTCGTCACCGGACGGGTCACCGACACCGGCCTGACCCTGGGACCGCTGGTGCACGAATTCAAGTGGTCGCCCGAGGACTGGGACCGCATCGCCGCCGGCACGGTGGCAGGGCACATCATCGAGTGTGGCGCGCAGTGTTCCGGCGGCAACCTCCTTCGGGACTGGCGATCGGTCAAAGGGCTCGCCGATCCGGGATTCCCGATCGTCGAGGCGCGCGAAGACGGGTCCTTCGTCGTGACGAAGCACGCGAAGACCGGCGGGGTGGTGTCGGTTCCCTCGGTCACCGAGCAGCTCGTCTACGAGATGGGCGATCCGCACACCTACATCACGCCCGACGGGACCGCCGATTTCACCTCGATCCAGCTCGAGCAGGCGGGAAAGAATCGCGTGCGGGTGCGAGGCATTCGCGGCGGGCCGCGCACTCCGATGCTGAAGGTGTCGATCGCCTATTTCTACGGCTACAAGGCCGTGGGGACGCTGGTGTATTCCTGGCCCGATGCCGCGGAGAAGGCGCGCGCTGCCGACCGCATCCTGCGCGACCGCCTCGAGGCGCTCGGCCTCGAGTTCGAGCAGATCCTCACCGAGTTCGTCGGTGTGGATGCGACGCACGGCCGCCTCGCCGGCGCCGCCGATCCCGATCTTCCGGAGGTGCAGCTCCGGGTGGGCGTTCGTGCGCGGGAGAAGGCGCCGGTCGAGCGGTTCACCCGCGAGATCGCACCGCTCGTCCTCACCGGGCCGCCGAGCGTGACCGGCTTCGCGGGGGGACGCCCGCAGGTCGAGGAGATCGTGGCCTATTGGCCCGCGCTCATCGATCGCCGCGAGATCGAGCCGCATATCCGCGTCGAGATTCTCGAAGCATGAACGTTCGATTGTTCTTCCGTCATGTCCTCGCGGCGTCGCGGCTTCGCGCTGAGAGAGCAGCGTCCCGGGGGCGACACCAATGCCTGTGAAGAAACACGGATCGCCGGTCACGGAGCCGCTCCAGCTGCGGTACCTGGCGCACGCGCGCTCGGGGGACAAGGGGGATACCGCGAACGTCGGCCTCATCGCGCTCGAGCCGGAGTACTACGACCTACTGGTCGAGGAGGTGACGCGCGATCGGGTGGCGCGCCATTTCCGGGGCATGGTGAGCGCGGTCGAGCGCTTCGACCTTCCGAATCTCGGCGCGCTCAACTTCCTGCTGCACGGCGCGCTGGACGGCGGCGGGACGCTTTCCCTCAAGACCGACGCGCAGGGAAAGGTGTACTCGACGGCGCTGCTCCGGATGGAGATTCCCGTGCCGCGGGCCCTGGCGCGGCGCCTTCGCGCGGCAGGCGCACCGTGAGCGACGCCCTTCTCCGGACCTCCCTCGAGGGTAACATCCTCACCCTCACGCTCGATCGCCCGGACAAGCGAAACGCATTGAGCTCGGCCCTCGTAGAGTCGCTGCACGCGGCCCTGGAGCGGGCCGACCTCGACGCCGATGTCCGCCTCGTCGCCGTGCGCGGGGCGGGCCGCGACTTCTGCGCGGGCGCCGATCTCGGGGAACTGCTCGCGTCGGCAGACCGTGCACTCGATGAGAACGAGCGCGAGGCCCTGCGGCTCGGCGAGCTTTTCGTCCGGATGCGGGCGTTGCCCAAGCCTGTGGTGGCCGTGGTGCAGGGACGGGCGCTGGCGGGCGGTGCCGGGCTTGCCCTTGCGAGTGACCTGGTCGTCGCGGCCGACGACGCCGAGATCGGTTTCCCCGAGATTCGTCGGGGGTTCGTCCCGGCGATGGTCCTCACGCTGCTGCGGCGGACCGTCGCGGAAAAGGTCGCCTTCGATCTGGTCGCGACGGGTGGAACGGTCGGTGCATCAGTTGCGAAGGAGCTCGGCCTCTTCTCGAGGGTAGTCCCGGCGGCCGAGCTCCACCAGGCAGCCTCCGAAGTCATGGCTGGCCTGGCAGCGGCTCCTCCGTCCGCAATGGCCCTGACGAAGCGGCTGTTCCACGAGCTGGACGGCACCGGCTTTGCGCAGGGGATCGCCCTCGGGGCCCGGGTCAATGCTGCGGCGAGGGCCACGCCGGCGTTCAGGTCGGCCATCGCAGGGTTCCTCGAGCGATGACGCGCCAGCTGCTCGGGCTAGTGGGTATCGTGTTGGCAGTCTTCGGTTTAGCGAATGCCTGGGAATGGCTCATCTGGGCAGCGGCGGGCGTGATGGCTGCATCGATCGTATGGCGGGTCGCGGCGCACCGCGCAGGGCGGGCGCGGCCGGATGATCGTGGCACACCGGAAAGTTGACGCTTTCTGCGGTCACTGCCGCTTTTGGCAACGGTATATGGGGTAAGCGTTTACAGCGGAAAATGGGCGTCCCCCCGTTGCGAAAGCGGCGGGAATCGCTAACTTCGGTGGTTAATTGCAGCCAGTTACTGAGGGGTCAGGTCGTGGTCCACCGCCGAACGGGCGGTCGCAGGGGAGAGGGGTAGGCTTTTCAACAGGTCAACCGGGAATCAGGAGGGGACATGAAGGGAATGTTGAAGGGTGTTGCGGCTCTCGCGCTGGCTTCCGCTCTGTTTACCACGAGCGCGCAGGCGCAGACGTCGATGCAGTTCGGCATCGGTGGCGGCGCGACGCTCCCGCTCGGCGACTTCGCCGACGCCGCGTCGTCGCTCGGCTTCCACGGGCTGGTGAACGCCGAGTTCCAGCCGGCGAATCTGCCCGTCGGGTTCCGGATCGAGGGCATGTTCAACCGCATCTCGTTCAACGATGATCTTCCGGTCGACGGCAACTACCAGATCATCAGCGGCACGGCCAACGTCGTCTACACGTTCATGACGGCCGAGGAGTCGAAGTTCCACCCGTACCTGATCGGCGGCGGTGGAATGTACAACTTCAAGGCGAACGTGGACGATGCCGACAACGACTCGGAGACGAAGTTCGGCTTCAATGCCGGCGCCGGGTTCAATGTCGCCATGGGTGGTGCGGCCGTGTTCATCGAAGGCCGCTTCCATCGGATCATGATCGGCGATGGCGGCGACGTCAACATGGTGCCCATCAGCATCGGCGTTCGTTTCGGCGGCAGCGGCAACTAAGCTCCCGCTCGCGATTGAGGACGGCCTCGCCGAAGGGCGGGGCCGTTTTCTTTCCGTGAGCGCCGTCATTGACGACTGCCGGCCCCGATTCATAGGTTCAAGCGCTCCGGGCGTCATGCCCAGGGTGTAACACTCTACCTCTCTCAGGGAGAGACCATGCGTAGACGTCTCGTTGGCATCGCGATGGCGGCAGTGCTCCTGTCCTCGTCCGGTCTCGAAGCACAAGGTGTACGATACGGGGTGGGCGGTACCGTGCTGTTCTCGCTCGAAGATGGCGGCGGAAGCGATTTCGGCATCAGCGGCGTGGTGGACTTCATACCGTCGGGCAATCTCGGTTTCCGTCTCGACGGCAGCTTCCTGTTCCGGGAGGGCAGCCAGGACTTCCTGATCAACGGCGATGCGGCCTACCACTTCACCACCTCGTCGGAGAGCATCCATCCGTACCTGCTAGGCGGGGTCAGTGTCGTCGGGTTCGATGAAACCAGGTTCGGGCTCAACGCCGGGGCTGGGGCCAATTTTCATCGCTCCGGCAGCAGTATGGGATTCTTTGCAGACGTGCGATTCCTCCGCTTCTTCGATCCGGGAGAGAGCGGCCTCCAGCTCATGGGTGGGGTCCGGTTCGGCGACGAATAGACGGATCCGCCTGCTCGATCGAATGCCCCGCCCCTGGCGGGGCATTCGCGTCTCCGGCATCTCCGGTCGCAGTTGTGCGAATCATCTGAATTCCCTAGCTTCGCGTAACTCACCGCAGACGAGGACTTTCAGGCACGGGCACACCGGAGGGTCCTCCTGCGCCTGAGTGGCACCCGCCTGTTCCCTCAACCCGGACGGTCTGACATGGCTCGATGGTCGAGGTACCTCGGTTTGCTGGGACTTCTCGCTGTGGCGACTCCGGTCGCACTCGCGGCGCAGCACCCGCAGGTGCGACAGGGGTTCTGGATCGGTTTCGGGGCCGGCTACGGTTCCCTCGGGCTCAGCGACTGCGATGACTGCGATCGCGAGGGAGGCCTCGCCGGCTTTCTCAAGCTTGGTGGGACGCTGAGCGAGAACTGGCTCCTCGGCTTCGAATCCAACAGCTGGATCGACGAGGATTTCGAGACGACCGTGACGGTGAGTACCTCGACTGCCGCCGTCTACTACTATCCGAGCCCCGCGCGCGGGCTCCACCTGAAGGGTGGACTCGGGATCGGGCACATCGATGTCGAGGATTTCGGGGACGAGACCGGCGTCGGGTTCATGATCGGGGTGGGCAACGATTTCCGCGTCGGACGCAACATCTCGATCGTTCCCGTCCTGACCTGGCACCTCGGCGATTTCGACGGCGGGTCGACCAATGTTCTCTTCCTTGGAGCCGGCGTGACGTTTCATTGATCTGCAGAGCCGCTGGAACGGGGGATCGGCGCGGCCGATCCCCCGTTCGTCTTTTCCGGCAGCCATGCGAAGGCGCCGTTATGCACCCGCTCGCGCACTTCAGGTGACGCCGCCCGGCGTGCGGCGCCCAGATTCAACCCATGCGCGATCGCTTCGACGCCGCTCGCCGGCTTCTGGAACAGCATTTCGGTTTCTCACGATTCCGTCCATTGCAGGGCGCCGTCGTCGGCTCGGTGCTGGCAGGTCGTGACACGCTCGGCATCCTGCCGACCGGTGGCGGGAAATCCGTGTGCTTCCAGATCCCCGCCGTCGCGCTCGGCGGCTACACGCTCGTCATCTCCCCGCTCATCTCGCTGATGCAGGATCAGGTGGCCTCCGCCCTCGCGCGAGGCATACCGGCCGTGACCCTCGCGGGCCCGATGAGCCGGGACCAGATCACCGCGGCACTCGATACCGTGGCCGGCGGCGGCACACGCCTCCTCTACACCTCCCCGGAACGCCTGCAACGGCTCGTCCCGGAGCTGGAGCGCCGCCGCCTCCTTCCAACGCTCCTCGCCGTGGACGAGGCGCATTGTATTGCCGAATGGGGGCACGATTTCCGGCCGAGCTATCGCGGGCTGCGACGGATGCGCTACCGCCTCGGCCGCCCTCCTGTGGTCGCGCTCACCGGGAGTGCAACTGCCGGGGTGCGCGAGGAGATCGCCGCCACACTCGATCTCGGTGGCAGGCGCCGTGACTTCGATCTGCACCTGGGCTCGTTCGACCGTCGAAACCTCTGGTTCGGCGTGCGCGAGGTGCGCAGCGAGCCGGAGCGGCTCGAGGCGCTCCTCCAGCTCCTCGCCGCCGACGACACGATGAGCATCGTTTACGCCCCGACGCGGAAAGCCACCGAGGGGATCGCCGGCGCACTCAGGAACGCAGGCCACCGCGCGGCGGCGTACCACGCGGGGCTCGAGCGCACGGTGCGCTCGCATCGCCTCGAGGCCTTCCTGGCGGATGAGGTCGACGTGATCGTCGCCACCTCGGCGTTCGGCATGGGCATCGACAAACCGACCGTCCGCCTCGTGGTGCACTGGTCGATGCCACCGACGCCGGAATCGTACTATCAGGAAGCCGGAAGAGCGGGCCGTGACGGGGCGTTCGCCCGCTGCGTGCTCCTCTATCGCCGAGGGGACGCGGTGGTTCATCAGCGCCAGCTGGACGCCACCTTCCCCCCGAGGCGGACACTCGAGGACGTCTGGAGCGGGCGGCTGGCAGCGTCGCGTGTCCCCAGGGCGGTCGCAGCCTCTGCGGAGCGACTCCGCAACGAGCTCCACCCCGAGCGGGGAGCGGTGGATTGGCGCCCCATCCAGCAGCGCCGCAACGCGGCCCTCGTGCGCATCGAAGCAGTGGAGCGGTACGCGAGGACCAGGCGATGCCGGCGCGCCGCGGTACTGGAGTATTTCGGCGAAGCGCCGGGACGCTGCGCCGGCTGCGATCGCTGTGGCGGCCGCAGCGTTCCGATGCCCGCCGACCGTGCGATCATCCGCCGTTTCGCCGCGCTGCGCCGAGCGGTCGCGCGACTTGCTGCGCCCTGGCCCGGAGGACTCCTGGACGATGAGACGCTCGCGCGCCTCGCCGCGCGTCCGCCGCGGACAGTCGAGGAGCTGGCCGCCGTGCCGGGGGTCGGCGCGCCACTCGCCGCGCGGTACGGCACGATCCTCGTCGAAGGCCTCCGCGACCACGCGGACGGGCGCGCGGAAAGCGCCGTCGTCTCGGCGTTATTCGAGTGGCGCGCGCGCACGGCTGCGGCGCTGGGGATCCCGCGGATCGAGCTCCTCACCGAGCGGGCCATCCGTGCCATCGCGGAGCATGCGCCGAGTGACGCGGCAACGCTCGCACGCGTCGGCGGTCTCGGCCCGCGCATGAAGGCCAAGTTCGCCGCCGCGCTTCTCGATGTCGTCGCGGCTGCTGGCCAGCAAGATGCGGCGGCCGCGATCGCCACGGAGGAAAAGCGCGCGGCAGTCCCGCAGGCCGACCGGGGTCTCTCCGCTCCCCATCCCCGTCCGCCTATATTTCCCGGCCATGGATACTTCGATCTACTTCGACGACCAGCACCACCAGGTGCGCGAGATGGTGCGTGACTTTTCCCGCGCCGAGATCGCGCCGGTGGCTCGTGAGCTCGACCAGACCTCGAACTTCCCCTGGGACAATATCCGGAAGATGGGCGAGCTCGGCCTCCTCGGTGTGCCCTGGGGCGAGGAGCTCGGCGGCGCCGGGATGGATCAGCTCTCCTACTACATCACGATCCACGAAATGGCGAAGGTGGACGCGAGCCACGCGCTCACGATCAGCGCGCACACCAATCTCGGCACCTCGCCGATCGTCGAGTTCGGGACGAAGGAACAACGTGAGCGGTACGTGCCGCTGCTCGCGTCCGGCAAGGTGCTCGGTGGGTTCGGCCTGACGGAGCCGGGCGCAGGCAGCGATGCCGGAGGGACGGCGTCCACGGCCGAGGACCGCGGCGATCACTACGTCCTCAACGGCTCCAAGATCTTCATCACCCATGCAGGCGTGGGCGAGATCTTCTCGGTGACGGCGCGGACGGATGCCGGCGCCGGGACGCGGGGCATCACGAGCTTCATCGTCACGAAGGATACGGTGGACCTCGAGAAATGCCGGGAGATCGGCATCGGTCACGCAGAGGACCTTCCGAAGACCCCGGGAGTGCGCGCGGGGAAGAAGGAGGACAAGATGGGGTGGCGCGCGAGCGACACGCGGGAGCTCATCTTCGAGAATGCGATCGTTCCGAAGGAAAATCTTCTGGGCGAGCCGGGGAAAGGCTTCGTCAACTTCCTCCGGACGCTCGACGCCGGCCGGATCGGCATTGCCGCGCTTTCGCTCGGGATTGCCGAGGGGGCGTACGAGGCCGCACTCGAGTACGCCGGGCACCGGAAGCAGTTCGGCAAGGCGATCGGAAGCTTCCAGGGCGTGCATTTCCAGCTCGCCGACATGGCGCTCGAGATCGAAGCCGGCACGCACCTGCTGTATCACGCAGCCTGGCTCAAGCAGAACGGGAAGCCGTTCAAGAAGGAGGCGGCCATGGCCAAGCTCTTCTGCTCCGAGCTCGCCATGCGGGCCACGACCAAGGCCGTCCAGATCTTCGGGGGATACGGCTACACGACCGACTATCCGGTCGAGCGCATGATGCGCGACGCGAAGGTCTGCGAGATCGGGGAGGGGACGAGCGAGATCCAGCGGGTGGTCATCGCGCGCCAGATCCTGGGGAACGTGGTGGACTGACGAGCCCCTGGTTGTTGCTCTAACCTCCTTTCCAGCATATAATTAGCGCATCAGAAGGCGATGCGGCGAGCCGGGACCGGCGGAGCGGTGGATGCGCTCCTCCCGGCTCGCGGTGCGCCGGGCCCCGCACACCCAAGGACGTCCCCGCGTGAAACGCGAGATCCTCATCAACGGCAGCCAGCGCGAGACGCGCGTTGCCATCCTGGAAGACGACCGTCTCGTCGAGCTGCTGATCGATCGTCCGGATCATCGCCGTACGGTCGGGGACATCTACCTCGGCAAGGTCGAAGCGGTGCTCCCCGGCATCCAGGCGGCCTTCGTCGACATCGGCCTGGAGAAGAGCGCTTTCCTCCATGCCTCCGACCTCCTCGAGCCGGATGAGGACGAGGAGCCCGATCCCGACGAGGAGATCGACGAAGGGGCGGAGGCCGAGGCAGCCATCGCCGAGGGGAACTTCGAGGGAGAGGTCGAAGGGGAAGCGGACGACGCCGACGATGCGCGCCCGCGCGGGCGCCGCGGCCGGAACGGCAACGGCGGCCAGGAGGTGCGCCGCCGGGAGGTCTCTCCCCGGCGTCCGGTACCGAACATCCAGGACATCCTCAAGAAGGGGCAGACACTCCCGGTCCAGGTCACCAAGGAGCCGATCAGCACCAAGGGCTGCCGGGTCACCGCGCAGATCTCGCTCGCCGGGCGCTTCCTCGTGTACATGCCGTACGGCTCGAAGGTGGGTGTGAGCCGCAAGATCGAAAGCCGGGAGCAGCGTGCGAAGCTGCGGGAGATGGTGTCGAAGCTCCTCCCGAAGGACTCCGGCGGCGTGATCGTCCGCACCGTGGCCGAAGGAGTGACGGAGGAGCATTTCCGGCGGGAAATCGAGTCGCTCCTCAATCTCTGGCGGAAGATCAACCGGAAGCAGACCTTCGTGCGCCGGGCGCCGGCCCTGCTGCAGCGTGAGACAAGCCTGACCCGCGGCATCATCCGCGACCTCTTCAGCGCCAAGGTGGACGCGCTCTGGGTGGATTCGAAGGAGTTGTACAACGAGGTCGAGCAGTACCTGCAGCAGGTCGATCCCGAGCTCATCACCCGCGCGCACCTCTACACCGAAGCCACACCCCTCTTCGACAAGTTCGACATCGAGAGCGAGATCCGGGATCTCTTCAAGGCGCGAGTCGAGCTGCCCACCGGCGGCTCGATCATCATCCAGCCCACCGAGGCCCTCGTCTCTATCGACGTGAACACCGGGCGGTACACGGGAAAGAAGGATCCCGAAAAGACCATTCTCCGTACCAATCTCGAGGCAGCGCGCGAGATCGCGCGGCAGATCCGGCTCCGGGACATCGGAGGGATCATCGTGTGCGACTTCATCGACATGGAGTCGCGCCAGAACCGGGACAAGGTGCTGCAGGAGCTGCGCGGCCACCTCGGGCGCGACCGCGCCCGGACGAAGGCCTTCGCCGTGTCGGAGCTGGGCCTCGTCGAAATGACCCGGCAGCGTGTCCGGCCTTCGCTCTGGCACTCGCTCACGCGAGACTGCCCGACGTGCGCGGGCTCCGGTCGCGTCTTTACGCCGGAAGTCGTCGCGCGCCGTCTCGAGCGCTCGCTCAAGCGGGCAGGGCACGAGCACCGCGAGCGCCAGCTCACGGTCCGGGTGCATCCGGAGGTCGCGCTGTATCTCCTGGAGGAGGAGCCGCGCCTCCTCAACAACCTCCAGAAGCTCACGAGCCTGGACCTCGACCTGCGCGACGATCCCATGATGCGCCTGGACGAGTTCCGGCTCATGAGCCGTCCGGCGGGGCGGGACGTGACGGAGATCTACGCGGTCGCTTAGGCGAGGTTTGGGGTCGGCGTGGATGAACCGCGCACACGAAAACACGAAAGGACGAAAGGGGGCGAGGCGCGGGCGGGCACCTCGAGCCCGCGCGGGGATCGCGGCAGGTGGGGCTTCGGCGGAATCGCGAAAGCGCGAAAGAACCGGGAAAACTACGAAGGGGCCCGCTCGAGCGACGGGGCCCGCTGGTCCGGCAGCGTTTGATGAATTGTTTGTGGGCTCCCTGCACGCACGGCGCACGGAGCCCACGGGGAAGCCCACAAAAACAAACGCTCCGGACCCACCACGGATTCGGAGCCTGCCCGCACACGGAGCCTTTCGCGGGTTTCGCTGTTCTTTCGCGCTTTCGCGATTAAGCCAACGCCCACCTTACCCTCACCGCCCGCCAGACTCACGGGAGGCGCTTCCCAGAGCGGCCCCTGCGTGCTTTCGTGCACCGCTTTTTTCCTCGCCTGGCCCGGCAGCCTGCCTCGGGACTCAGGCCCCCTTGCCTTAACGCGAGCCCCCGTCTACGTTTAAGGGCTAACGTTGCCGCACACCTTCGGGGCGCATACTCTCAGGGCAGGACTCGACATGTACGCAATCTTCCGCGCGCTCGGCAAGCAGTTCCGGGCGGAGAAGGGCCAGACCCTCCGCCTGCCGCTCATGCACAGGGAGCCGGGTGAGAAGGTCACCTTCGACGAGGTGCTCCTCTCCTCCGACGGGACCACGATCCGCGCCGGTGCCCCGCTCGTGAAGGGTGCCTCCGTCGAGGCCGAGGTCGTCGGCGACGGGAAGGAAAAGAA
Source organism: Gemmatimonadales bacterium (assembly GCA_036741715.1). GTDB lineage: Bacteria > Gemmatimonadota > Gemmatimonadetes > Gemmatimonadales > GWC2-71-9 > CAMLLJ01. The sequence goes on along the minus strand of DAINRR010000023.1, from coordinate 10,848 downwards.
GATCTACGTCTTCAAGTTCAAGCGCCGGAAGAACTATCGCCGCAAGACCGGCCACCGTCAGAAGTTCACCGAGGTCCGCATTACCGACGTCAAGGTCGGCTGAGGCTAGCATGGCACATAAAAAGGGCGTAGGCTCCAGCAAGAATGGCCGCACGAGCAACCCGCAGTACCTCGGCGTCAAGAAGTTCGGCGGCGAGAAGGTCATCGCGGGCAACATCATCGTGCGCCAGCGCGGGACGAAGTTCCATCCGGGGAAGAACGTCCGCCGCGCCAATGACGACACGCTGTTTGCCGTCGCGGACGGCGTCGTGAAGTTCGAATTCAAGGACAAGAACCGGCAGAAGGTGTCGGTCTATCCCGAAGCGGAGACGGCCGCCGCCAGCTGAGCCGCGAGGTTCATCGAATTTCAAGCGCCGACGAATCGTCGGCGCTTTTGTTTTTGGAGGAGTAAACAGCGCACACGAAAGCACGAAAGGACGAAAGGGGGCGGCGCGTGGGCGGGCTCCTCGCACCGGGCCGGCATCACGTCAGGCGGGGCTTCGGCAGAATCGCGAAACCGCGAAAACAACTGAAAACCGCGGAAGCGCCGGCTCGAGCGACAGCGCCCCGCTCGGCCGGCAAAGTCGGAAAGAATTGTTTGTGGGCTCCGCGCACTCCCGGCGCACGGAGCTCTCAGGGAAGCCCAAAAAAACAAACGCTCCGAACCCCCACCACGGTTTCGGAGCCTGCGCTCACATGGAGCCTTTCGCGGTTTCTCTTTGCTTTCGCGCTTTCGCGATTCTGCCAGCGCCCACCTCACTCGCAAACCTCGTCCGACACACCGGAGTCGCTCCCCGCACCGCCCCCTTCGTCCTTTCGTGTTTTCGTGTGAGCAGTTTCAATCGACACCGATCAGAACGCCGCTGGCACTGACCGGCGCTGTCAGGGATTCCATATTGAAACGTTCCCGCCCACATTTCCGTCATAGATTTGAACCGGGACCGACCGGCACCATCAGGAGGGACGATGTCCACGATATTCGACCGTTTGAACACCGAGCTGGAATCGATCGGGCGCCGGGCGCAGGCGGCGCTGGATGAAGGGCGACTGCAGATCGAGCTGATGCGCCGGCGCCGCCAGCGCGACAATGCCGCACGCGAGCTGGGCTTCCTCGTGCACCGCAAGGAGCGGCAGATCGACGTCGAGCAGGCGCGGATCGACGCCCAGCTCCTCAAGCTCGACGACCTCGATCGCGAGATCGCGGATCTCGAGCGGCAGCTCGCCGCCGCGGGGGCGGAGTGCTCGAGCGTGCACGATACTCCGCCGCCGACCGGTGCCGAGCCGGCGGAAGTGGTCGTGACGGACGAAGGGCAGGCGCAGCCAGTCTGACCGACCCGAAATGAGAAAGAGGAAGGGGCGGCCCTGATAGGCCGCCCCTTTCTCGTGTCCCTGCCGTCTCCTCACCGGGCGGGAGGCAGCGACCGGTACCGCTCGAGCAGCTCCGTCTGCCGGCTAGTGAGCGGGATTTCCTCGCCGCCGATGAAGACGTGCTCCGCTCGCGTCGCGAACTCGAAGGGGTCGCCGCTCCAGACGACGATGTCGGCGTTCCGGCCAGCGGCGAGCGCGCCCATCGATCGTTCCGCCCCGAACGCCCGCGCGGGGGCCAGCGTAATGGCCTCGAGCGCAGCGCGCCAGGGCAGCCCGTTCCGGACCGCGTGCCCCGCGGCGAACCGAAGATTCCGCGGCCCGCCGTCGCCACCCTCGTAGATCAGGATGGTGACGCCCGCTTCCGCGAGCATGGCGGCGTTGTCCCACCGGACTTCCATGTTCTCGAAGTCGGGGATGTTGGCATAGGCATCGAGCGCAACCGGGATCTTCGCCGCGGCCAGCTCTGGGGCAACCTTCCACGCTTCGGTGCCGCCGCGGACGATCAGCCGGATGCCGAACTCCTGCGCCAGGCGCGCCGCGTTGAGGATGTCGCGTTCCGAGTTGGCCACGACGTAGAGGGGCATGGTGCCGCGAAGCACCGGAAGCAGCGCTTCGAGCTCCGATGCGGGCGCGGAGAGCTCCTGCATGTCGGCGCGGCGGTAGTCGGCACGGCGGCGGTCATAATCGCGCGCGTCCTCGAGAATGCGTCGTACGCGCGCGAGTCCTGCGGCGTGGCTGCCGCCGCCCGCAGCCTTGAGTGCATCCGCGAAATCCCCCGCCATGGCCGCGTCGCGGACACGCAGCACGGCCTCCATGCGTGCGCCGGACAGCGAAATCAGCGCCGCCTGCCCCGCGAAGATGCCACCGATCGGCACGGCCAGTGCCGCCGTGACCCCTTCGGTCCGCGCAACCGGAATGCGCACAGAGCCCGGATCGATTCCCTCGGCGACGTCGAACGAGGCAGTCACGTCACCCGAGGCCGCCCGCTCGTTCGTCTCGGCGATGGACGCGACCTCGAGGAGTCCCAGCTCCGAGCTCGCATGAATGAGCCCCGGGGTCACCACCTTCCCACGCGCGTCGATCCGGCGCGCGTCCGCAGGAATTGTCACGTCGGCGCCGACGGCGGCGATGCGGCCGTCGCGGATGAGCACGGTGCCGTTCTCGATCGGCGGAGCGCCCACGGGGTGGACGGTCCCGCCGGTGATGGCGATCGACTGGGCCCGCGCCGTGCCGGGGAGGGCGATTGCGAGGGCGAGCGCGCCGATGCGCGCGAAGGCGACGCGGGTCATCGCCCGACCCCCGGCGCGCCTTGTCCCAGATGGAAATCGGTCCGGGGCTGCCGGGCCGGATCGCTCCGGTCGTAGACGAGCCAGCCGTCGTTGAACACCTTTTCGGCCTTCGCATACACCGAGAAGGGATCGGCCGACCAGAGGACGACGTCCGCCTTCTTGCCGGGCTCGAGCGACCCGGTCTCGTGATCGATCCCGAGGGCCCACGCGGCGTTCGCCGTGATCCAGCGAATGGCCTGCTCGCGGCTCACCTCGACGCCGGCATGGCGTCCCGCGTACATCGCCTTCGCGGCTTCCTGGTTGAGGCGCTGGACGCCACCCGGATCGTCGGAGTGGATGATCGCTCGCGCACCGGCCTGCTGGAGCAGTGCGGCGTTCTGCGGAATGCCGTCGTACGATTCCATCTTGAACCCCCACCAGTCCGCCCAGACCGACGCGGCGGTCCCCGATGTCGCCAGGAGATCGGCGATCTTGTAGCTCTCGACCGCGTGATGGAACGACCGGATGGTGAACCCGAACTCGCGCGCGAGATCGAGCATCTGGGCCATCTCATCCGCGCGATAGCAGTGGTTGTGCGCGAGGATCTCGCCGCGGAGGACGCCGGCGAGCGTCTCGTCCCGCAGGTTGCGATCGGGCGCATCCCCTTCGCGTGACCGGTTCCACTTGTCCCACTTGGCGCGATAGGTCGCCGCCGCGATGAAGGCGTTGCGGAACCCGGCCATGTTGCCCATGCGGGTCGCGGGCCCGCGGCTGCCGTACACGCGCTTCGGGTTCTCGCCGCAGGCCATCTTCATCCCGTACGGCGCACCGGGGTACTTCATCTCCTGCACCGTCCGCGCGGGAACGAGCCGGATCGTCGCCGACCGGCCGCCGATCAGATTGGCGGAGCCGGGAAGCACCTGCAGCACCGTGACGCCGCCGGCGATCGCGAGCGGGATCTGCGGATCCTGCGGCCAGATCGAATGCTCCGCCCAGACGTCGCCGGTGTTCGGGTTCGTCATCTCGTTGCCGTCGCTCTCGGCGAAGGTGCCGGGGGCGGCGTAGACACCGATGTGGCTGTGCGTGTCGATGAGTCCGGGCGTCACGAACTTTCCGGTGCCGTCGATCGTGAGCGCATCGGCCGGCGCGGCCACGTCCTTCCCGACGGCCACGATCTTTCCATCGGCGAAGAGGATCGAGCCCTCCATCTCGGGTCCGGCGGCCGTGAGCAGCGTCGCGTTCCGGATGAGCACCGGCTGAAACGCGCGCCGCTCGTACGTCGACGCGTATTGCGTCGTCGCGCTCGAATCGCGTGGCCCGGTGGCAGGTTCGGGATTCGCGGGCGGCGCGCCCGAGGCGCAGGCGGCCGCGAAGACCGTGAGGAGCAGGGGAAGAACGCGGTCGGGTCGATGCATGTGTATTGGCGTTGAGGTCGCCGGCGTCAGCCGGCTGCGGGGCGGGGGCCGGTCGCGATGCGGATCCGGTCCGGGTAGTTGCCGCACAGGCCGTCCACGCCCATGCGGCTCAAGCGCTCGAGGTCTCCCATTTCATTCACCGTCCAGGCGACGAGCTCGCACTCGGCGCCATGCACCTGGGCGACGAGATCCTCGTCGATCTGTTCCCATGCCTGCCAGAGCGTGGTCGCTCCGGCTGCGCGCAGCACCGCGACGGGGTCGACCACGTAGGCCGTGAGGAGAATGCCACGCCGGAGCCAGGGCGCGCTCGCGCCGAGGCGCTGTACGATACGGTGGTCGAAGCTGTGGACCGCATAGCGCTCGGGGTGCGATCCGGCGCCGAGCACCGCCAGCAGCGCATCGTCGTGATGCGGCGAGAGCGCCTTGACTTCGACCCAGGCGGAACGTCCGTCCAGAAGGCTCAGCACTTCGCTCAGGAGCGGCACCGGCTCGCCGTTGGTCAGGCGGGTACCCACGACCTCGGCGGTCGACAGCAGGGCGATCGAGCCGGCACCCCGGATCTCCGGGTCGTGGTGGACGACGATGTCGCCATCCCGCGTGGCGTGCACGTCGAGCTCGACGCCGTCGGCATCGAGTGCGATGGCGCGCCGAAACGCGGCACGGCTGTTCTCGTATTCGTAGCCCGAGGCGCCGCGATGGGCGATGATCTGGGGGCGTCTGAGCATCGTGCCCAAGATACTCCGTCCGGGATGCGGCCGCGACGAGGCGGACTGCGCAACGGGCGGCCCGGTGCTAGATTTCCCGCGTGGAAACCCTTCTCCAGCTCATCGCGAATCCCTTTGTCGGCGCGCTGCTCATTTCCGCCGCCGTCATCGCGATCGTCGCCGAGATCAAGGCGGGCGCCTCGGGCCTGGGCGTCCTGGTGAGCTTCCTGGCGCTTGGCCTCTTCTTCGGGGCGGCGCTCGCCGTGGGGCTGGCAGGGTGGCTCGAGGTTCTTCTGCTGCTGCTGGGTGCCATGCTGATCGCCGCGGAGGTGTTCGTCCTGCCCGGCTTCGGCGTACCTGGCATCCTGGGCATCGGGCTGTTCGGCGCATCCGTCCTGCTCGCCATGCTCGGCGCCGCACCGACATCGGCGGACGTGACCAAGGCGGTCGCCGCACTCGGCGTCGCGACAGTGGCGACGGTGTCGGTCATGTACGCATGGATCCGGCATCTGCCGCACAGCGGTCGCTTCCGCGGCCTGCTCCACAGCGGCGACGTGGGGAGCGCGGCGGGCTACATCTCCGGCTCGCTCCGCAGCGAGCTCGTGGGCGCGAGCGGGGTGGCGCTCACCGACCTGCGGCCGTCGGGCGTCGCGGTGATCGGGGGCGAGCGGCTGGACGTCGTGAGCGACGGCGGCTACATCGCGCGCGGCACCGAAGTGGTGGTGGTGCGCTCCGAAGGTTACCGGCACATCGTGCGCGCCGGCGCGTAACCCTCCAGCAGCGAGCGAGACGTGGACGATACGCTGAACCTCGGAATCATTCTTGCCTTCGTCGTCATCGGGCTGATCTTCCTCAGCCTCTTCTTCCGCTTCATCCCGATCGGTCTCTGGGTGACGGCGCTCGCCTCGGGCGTGCGCATTTCCTTCGCGACGCTCTTCGGGATGCGCTTCCGGAAGGTCAACCCGTCGCACATCGTCAACCCGATGATCCAGGCGTACAAGGCGGGTCTCCGCCCCATGGTGGACGACATGGAGGCGCACTACCTGTCGGGCGGCAACGTCAAGCGCGTCATCGACGCGCTCATTTCCGCGGACAAGGCGGGCATTCCCCTCACATTCCAGAAGGCCACCGCGATCGACCTCGCCGGGCGGGATGTCTTCGAGGCGGTGCAGGTGAGCGTCAATCCGAAGGTGATCACGACGCCCAAGGTCGCCGCCATGGCGAAGGACGGCATCCAGCTGCTCGCGGTGGCGCGGGTGACCGTCCGGGCCAACATCGAGCGGCTCGTCGGCGGCGCCGGGGAAGAGACGATCCTCGCGCGCGTCGGCGAGGGCATCGTGAGCACCATCGGATCGGCCGACACGCACAAGCTGGTGCTCGAGAGCCCGGACATGATCTCGAAGGCGGTGCTCGCGAAGGGACTCGACGCCGGCACCGCGTTCGAGATCCTCTCCATCGACATCGCGGACGTGGACGTGGGCAAGAACATCGGCGCCGAGCTGCAGACGGACCAGGCGGAGGCCGACAAGCGGATCGCGCAGGCCAAGGCGGAGGAGCGGCGCGCGCTCGCCGTCGCGATGGAGCAGGAGTACAAGGCGGAGGCGCAGAATCAGCGGGCGAAGCTCATCGCGTCGGAGGCCCAGATCCCGCTCGCCATGGCCGAGGCGTTCCGCTCCGGGAATCTCGGCGTCATGGACTACCAGAAGTACCGGAACGTCGAAGCCGACACGTCGATGCGCCAGGCGATCGCCGGCCAGACCGACAGCGGCACGAAGGCCGGCTAGTGGAAGGGCTCGGCTTTCCGCTCTTCGTCTTCCTCGCGTGGGTCGTCTTCAGCGTCCTGCGCGGGGCAGCCAGGACGGCCGGTGACCTTCAACGGAAGCCGCGGGGCTCCGGGCAGCCGCTTCCTGGAAGCCTTCCGGAGAGGAACTCGGAATTTCTCGAGATGCTCCGCCAGCTCGAGCGAGCACGCGAAGGCGCGGAGACGGCCCCGCGGCGGCTCCCGGCTCCGCGCCAGGTGGACGAGCCGGAGTTCGTCGAAGACGTCCGATCACTCGAAGGTGAGGTTCGCCGGGCTGCACGCGAGGAGGTCAGCCTCGACACCGCATCGGAGCAGGCGATTCGGCGGCGGCGCGAGGCGGCGGCGCGGCGGGAGCTGCCGCGGACCCCGGCCGATCACGCAGCCTTCGACGCGCGAGTCCGGAGCCAGTCGGACAAAACCACGGCTGCGGCAGTGCCACCCGCGGCGACCGCCCGCCTGCAGCACGCGCTGATCTGGAATGAGATTCTCGGCCGCCCGGTCGCGCTCAGGGACGAGCCGAACCCCCGCCATCACTGAACTTCTTCCGGTAGGTCTCCATCGCCGTCAGCACCGCGGTGCGTGCGGCGGCCGCTCCTTCGAAGCCGCGCGTCTCCGTGTGCTTTCCCTCGAGGTCCTTGTATACCCTGAAGAAATGTTCGACCTCGCGGAGATAGTGCGCCGGGATGTCGTCGAGGTCGTTCTGGCCGTCGGAATAGGGATCGCCGAGCGGCACCGCGAGCACCTTCTCGTCGGCCTGCCCATGGTCGACGAGATGAAAGAGCCCCACCGGCCGGCACTCGACGAGGCAGCCGGGGAAGACGGGAACGGTCATCAGCACCAGCACGTCGAGCGGGTCGCCGTCGTCGCCGAGGGTGCGGGGAAGGAAGCCGTAGTCGCCCGGATAGTGGACCGCGCTGTAGAGGACGCGGTCGAGCCGGAACACGCCAAGCTCCTTGTCGAGCTCGTACTTGTTCCGCCCGTTGGCAGGGATTTCGATGACGGCAGTCACGGACTCGGGCACGTTCAGTCCGGTCGGAATGTCGTGCCAGGGATGAAAGGGTCGGGGGCTGATCACGGAAGGCCTGAATGGTTGGAGTCGATGCGCACGGCAATCTAACCTTGCCCCGGCTGCGTCACGCTGTGAACTTTCTCCTGCGCCGCCCGAGTGGCGAAATGGCAGACGCAGCGGACTCAAAATCCGCCGGGGGCAACCCCATGCGAGTTCGAGTCTCGCCTCGGGCACTTCCTCGCGATACCGCCGGTGCATTCGCACTCCACCCCCGGGCCTGCCATGACGCGCACCATTGCCGTGGTTCTCTCCGCCGCGGTCTCGATCCCATCGGCCGGACTCGCGCAGCGCGCGCCGGCCGGGGCGCCTCCGGGCATCGATGCATACGTCCGTCACGTCATGCAGGACTTCCAGGTTCCCGGACTCGCGCTCGCGATCGTCAAGGATGGCCGGGTCGTGCTGGCGGAGGGTTACGGGATTCGCGCACTCGGGGACGAGGCTCGGGTCGACGAGCACACGCTTTTCGGCATTGCTTCGAACACCAAGGCATTTACGGCCACCGCGCTCGGGCTTCTGGTCGAGGAAGGGAAGATCGGCTGGGACCAGAAGGTCGTTTCCGTTCTTCCGTGGTTCCGGCTCTCCGACCCGTACGTCACGGCCGAGCTCACGATCCGCGACCTGCTGGTCCACCGCAGCGGTCTCGGCCTCGGCGCCGGCGATCTGCTCTGGTGGCCGGCGTCGACGTACGACCGGAAGGAGATCGCACGCCGCCTGCAGTTCATCCCGCTCTCCACCAGCTTCCGGACCGCGTACGCCTACGACAACGTGCTGTATCTCGTCGCCGGAGAAGTGATCGAAGCGCTGAGCGGCATGAGCTGGGAGGATTTCGTGAAGGCGCGGATTCTCGACCGGGTCGGGATGCGGGACAGCAACGTGCGACATTCATCGGCCGACGGAGCCGGCAACGTCGCTGCCACGCACGCGCGCGTCGAGGGACGCGTGCGGCGCATCAAGCCGTTCGACAGCGACAACACGAATCCGGCCGGCGGCATCAATTCGACCGCGGCCGACATGGCGAGGTGGATGATCGTCCAGCTCGACTCCGGTGTGGTCGCCCCGGGTGATACACTGTTCCGGCCCGGCACGGCACGCCAGCTCTGGACGATGGTGACGCCGATGAACATCGGTCGCCCGGCGCCAGAGCTCGCGCCCCTCATGCCGAACTTCAGCGGCTATGCGCTCGGGTTCAACGTGAGGGACTACCGCGGCCGCAAGCTCGTCACGCATACCGGCGGCCTTCCCGGCTACATCTCACGCGTTGCCCTGATTCCCGAGCTCGACCTCGGCGTTGCCGTGCTGACCAACATGGAATCGTCGGCGATGGAGCCGATCTACCTGCACGTGCTCGATCACTACCTCGGGGCGCGGCACGACTGGCGCAGGGCCTGGAACGCGGTCGTGGCGCGCATGGATTCCTCGATTGCCGCGGAGGACGCGCAGGCAGCGGCCAGCAGGGACAGTGCGCGTGGCCCCTCGCTCCCGCTCGACCGGTACGCCGGGACTTATCGCGACGCCTGGTACGGCGACCTCGTCATTGCGCGGGAAGGGAGCGGCCTGACGATGCGGTTCGGTCACACGCCCCTCCTGTACGGCGACCTGGTGCATTGGCAGTTCGACACGTTCCTCGTCCGCTGGCGCGACCGTGAGCTGCGGGCCGATGCGTATGTGTCGTTTGCGCTCGCGCCGGACGGCAGCATCGCGCGCGCCACGATGGCGCCGGCGTCGCCCTCGGTGGATTTCAGCTTCGACTTCCAGGACCTCGACCTGAAACCGGTGCGCGACCCGGGGCAGTAGGCGATTATCATTGGCCCATGCCATTCTCAACGCTGGGCCTCAATGCCGACCTGCTCCGCGGTGTCCGCGAGCTGGGTTTCACGCGCCCCACACCGATTCAGCAGGAAGCGATCCCTCCGGCGCTGGCAGGGAAGGACATTCTCGCCTGCGCCATGACGGGGAGCGGCAAGACCGCCGCCTTCCTCCTCCCGATCATGCAGCACCTGATGGCCAAGCCGCGCGGCGTCACGCGCGCGCTCATCCTCACGCCCACGCGCGAGCTCGCCGCCCAGATCGATGCGCACCTCGCCGAGCTCGCCGTCCATACACCGATCTCGGGCGCGGCGGTGTTCGGCGGCGTCGGGATGGGCCCGCAGGAGCACGCATTCCGCAGCGGCGTCGACGTCATCGTCGCGACGCCCGGACGGCTCCTCGATCACCTGAAGCAGCCATACGCCCGGTTCGACAAGCTGGAGATCCTCGTCCTCGACGAGGCCGACCGCATGCTCGACATGGGCTTCCTCCCCGACATCCGACGCGTGCTCCGGCACCTCCCGACGAAGCGCCAGACGCTCTTCTTCTCGGCGACGATGCCGGGGCCGATCATCGAGCTGACGCGCGAGATGCTGCGGCACCCGGCGACGATCAACCTGGAGCGCAAGGCCGCGCCCGCCGTCGGCATCACGCAGGCGGTGTATCCGGTGCGCGAGGAGCTCAAGGCAGATCTCTTTCTCGAGCTGATCCGCCGCGGCGTCCTGCACGACGTCATCGTGTTCACGCGGACGAAGCATCGCTCGAACCGCCTGGCGGACTATCTCACGACGCACGGTGTGGCCTGCGCTCGGATCCACGGCAACCGGTCCCAGGCACAGCGCACCGAGGCGCTCGAGGGCTTCAAGGCAGGGAGGATCAAGGTCCTCGTGGCCACGGACATCGTCGCCCGCGGGATCGACGTGGAGGACCTCGGTCATGTCGTCAACTTCGACGTGCCGCATCAGCCCGAGGATTACATCCACCGCGTCGGACGCACGGCACGCGCGGAGCAGACGGGTGATGCCTTCACCTTCGTGGCGCCCGAGGAGGAAGGCGATCTCCGGGCCATCGAGCGCGCGGTCGGCCACAAGCTCCTGCGAGTGACACTGCCCGACTTCGATTATGCGCGTCGTCCGGCCGAGCGGTTCGAGGTGCCCATCGCCGAGCGGATCGCGGCCATCAGGGCACGCAAGGCGGAGGAGCGGGCCCGCGCGAAGGCCAAAGCCGAGCGCAAGGCACAGGGCGGGGGAGGGAGCCGCACGCCATCGGCCCCCGCGAGTCGTTCGGGCACACCGGCTCGGCCGGGCACCGCGCCCCGCTCCGCTCCCGACAGCGGGGCCCGGCGAGGCGGGCGCAGTGGCGGCGGCCGCAGTGGCGG
>DAINRR010000022.1:0-42871 GCA_036741715.1 Gemmatimonadales bacterium | reverse complement strand
GATCGTCCATGACCGGCTCGAGCTCCACGAAGTTCATTTTCGTCACCGGCGGCGTCGTTTCTTCTCTGGGGAAGGGCATCGCAGCCGCCTCCCTCGGACGCCTTCTCGTGGAGCGCGGGCTCAGTGTGACGATGCAGAAGTTCGATCCGTACATCAACGTCGATCCCGGCACGATGTCCCCGTTCCAGCACGGGGAAGTCTTCGTCACCGACGATGGCGCCGAAACCGACCTGGATCTCGGCCACTACGAGCGGTTCATCGATCGATCGCTCTCGCAGCAGAACAACATCACCACCGGCCGGATCTACCAGACGGTGATCCACAAGGAGCGCCGCGGCGAGTACCTGGGCTCCACGGTCCAGGTGATCCCGCACATCACCGACGAGATCAAGAACGCGCTGCGCCGCTCGGCGCCGGGCCACGACGTCGTGATCACCGAGATCGGCGGCACGGTCGGCGACATCGAGTCGCTCCCGTTCCTCGAGGCGATCCGCCAGTTCCGCCAGGAAGTCGGCCGCGACAACGCGCTCTTCATCCACCTCACGCTCGTGCCGTACATCGCTGCCGCAGGCGAGCTCAAGACGAAGCCCACGCAGCACTCGGTGCGCGACCTCATGCAGATCGGGATTCAGCCCGACATCCTGATCTGCCGCAGCGAGCAGGCGCTCTCCTCCGACATCAAGCGCAAGATCGCCCTCTTCTGCAATGTGGATTTCAGCTGTGTCGTCGAGAGCCCGGACGTGAAGTCGATCTACGAGATTCCGCTCCGCTTTCACGACCAGGGCCTCGACCGTGAAGTCTGCGACCGGCTCCGCCTCGAGACGAAGGAGCCCGATCTCACGGCGTGGAAGGCGATCGTCGAGCGGATCCTGCGCCCCTCGCGCGAGGTGCGCATCGCCGTCGTCGGCAAGTACACCGACCTGCACGATGCCTACAAGTCGGTGCAGGAGGCGCTCATTCACGGCGGCATCCCGAACGATGCGCACGTGCGGATCGAATGGCTCGGAAGCGACCGCTTCACCGATCAGGCGGCGGCGGGCGAGCTGCTGCGTGGCTTCGACGGCCTCCTGATTCCCGGCGGGTTCGGCGAGCGCGGCGTGGACGGGATGGTCGAGGCGATCCGCTGGGCCCGCGAGAACGGGCTCCCGTTCTTCGGGATCTGCCTCGGCCTGCAGGTGGCCATCATCGAGTTCGCGCGCAACGTGTGCGGCCTCCCGGATACCAACAGCACCGAGTTTGCGCCCGAATGCGCCACGCCGGTGATCGCGCTGATGCAGTCGCAGCGCGACGTGACCAGTCTGGGCGGCACGATGCGGCTCGGCGCGTACACCGCGCGGCTCCGGCCCGGCTCGAAGGTGGCGCAGGCCTATGGCGCCACCGAGATCAGCGAGCGCCACCGCCATCGGTGGGAAGTGAGCAATGCCTACCGGGACGTGCTCGCCGAGTACGGGCTCCGGCTCTCGGGCCAGTCGCCCGACGGCGGGCTCGTCGAGGTCATCGAGCTGCCGGATCATCCCTGGTTCCTCGGGTGCCAGTTCCATCCCGAGCTCAAGTCGCGCCCGACGCGGCCGCATCCGCTGTTCGCCGCGTTCATCGCTGCCGCGCTCCGGCGCCGCGAGGCGGCAGCTGCGCCCGGGGCCCCGATCGAGCTGGCTGCCGCGAGCCGCTGATGCGGTTCGCGCCCCTCTGCCTCGCGGTCGTTCTGGCGGCCTGCGGCGAGGAGAACGCCCCGCCGTCCGGTGTGATGGCGGAGGCGGACAGCGCGGATCAGCGGATGTACGGCGTGACGCAGCATCTCGACCATGACGGCATCCGCCGCAGCACGATCCAGGCGGATACCGCGTACCTGTACGACGCGCGCCAGGTCACGATCCTCCTCGGCGTGCGGGCCGCGTTCTACGACAAGAACGGCGTCGAGACGTCCTCGCTCACGGCGAATCGCATGGAATACAACATCCGCGACGGGTCGCTCCGGGCCGAGGGAGACGTCGTCCTCAGCGTGTCGGATGGGCGGCGGCTCACCAGCTCGGCGCTCGTGTACGATCCGGGACGCAACTCGCTGTCGAGCGACGAGCCGTTCCTGCTCACCCGCGGCGCGGAGCGCGTCGAGGGCGACGGATTCCGGGCGGACGCGGACTTCCGGAACTTCGTCGCCAGCCGCCCGCGCGCTATCGCCGGCGACAGCCTCATCCTCCCGGGTCAATGATGCGATTCGCCCTGCTCGCGCTCGTCGTCGTCGTCGCCGCGCTGCCGCGCGCGGCCGAGGCGCAGGCGCGGGCCGAGCGGTGCCGCGTCCAGCTCGTCTCGTCGAGCGATTCCGGCGGGTACCTCGGCAGCAGCTACTTCGCGAGCGGCGACGTGCGGCTCCGGTGCGCCGGCCAGCCGATCACGATGGAAACCGACAGCGTCATCGCGCATGCGAGCGGCGACGTGGAGTTTCACGGGTACATGCGCTACCGCGACACGACCGTGGCCATCGATGCGCGGCAGGCCTACTACCGCAAGGCGACGGAGTCGTGGGAGGCGCGCGGCAACGTCCTGGTCCGGAACCTCGAGACCGGCTCGACGGTGCGCGGGCCCGCGATCGATTACATGCGTCCCGCGGCCGGGCTCCGGGACAGCGCCGAGATGTATGCGACCGGGCGTCCGCAGGTCGAGTACTTCGACACCGATTCGGCGCAGGGAACAGCGCCCGAGCCGTACGTGATTCTCGCGGACCGGTTGCGCTCGCGCGGCAATGCCCTCATCTGGGCGGGCGGCCGCGTCACCATCGACCGGAGCGACCTGCGCGCCCGGGGCGATTCGCTCCGGCTCGATACCGGCGCGGAGGACAACGGGACGCTCATCGGCCAGCCGATGTTCGAGGGGCTGGGCGCCGACAGTTTTTCGCTGAGCGGATCGCGGATCGACTTCGAGCTGGCAGCGCGGAAGCTCGACCATATCATCGCCACCGGTCGGGGCCACCTCGTGCGCGGTGAATGGGATCTCACGGCGGACACGATCGCGGCCGACCTCACGGCCGGCACGGTCGAGCGGCTGGAGGCCTGGGGTGACAGCCTCAAGCCCGACGGAAAGTCCGCTCGGCACGCCGTGCGGGGTGATTCCGTGGCGTTCGACCTGCCGGGCGAGGTCCTGCGCCAGATTCGCGTCTTCGGTGGTGCGTGGGTGGCAGGTGCCACGGATTCCGCGTCGGGAGAGCGCGACTGGATGATGGGCGATACCGTCGTCGCCGATTTTGCGGAGCCCGCCGGCGCGGACAGCAGCGCGGCGTCGCTCACCCGGCTCGCCGCGCGGCACGATGCGCGATCGTTTCACCGGGTCGAGCCGGCACGGGCCGGCGCCGCGCCCTCGATCGCCTACGTGCGGGGGGCGGCGATCACCGTCCACATGCAGCCGGGCGAGGGCGAGAAGGTCGCGCGCGTCGAGGTCGTGGGGCAGGTCGAGGGCGTCCAGCTCGATCCGGACGACGGCCAGGCGCGCGCACCGTGAGCGAGAGCTGGCTCGGCGCCGTCACCCGGCGTGACCCGTCGGTCCCGCTCACGCTCGCCGCCGTGGTGCGCGGGGCCGGCGAGCACGGCGCGCTCTCGCTCGCGGAGCTCCTCATCGCGTACCGCGAGACCTTCCTGCTGACGTACCGCGACCTGTCGCGCGGCGTGGAGCCCGATCTCTCGGAAGACGAGATCCGGGAACACCTCACGGGCTCGCTCCTGCCGCGCCTCGCCTCGGAAGGGTGGCTCGAGGACACGGCCACGATCGGCTGGGACGCGATTCAGGCGGTCGGCGACTGGTGGCCTCACGCCGCGGCGGACCGGACGGCGGCCGTGGATGGGCTCATCCGCGTGGCCCGCACGAGCCTCCGCGCCCCGCGCCGGGCCACGCCCACGGGCCCCCGCAGCGTGCTCGAGGGCATCGAGCTCTCGAAATCGTTCCGCCACCGGCGCGTCGTGGACAGCGTCAGCGTGCGGGTCGAGCAGGGTGAGATCGTCGGGCTGCTGGGACCGAACGGGGCGGGGAAGACCACCACGTTCTATCTCATCACCGGCCTCATCCGGCCCGAGACCGGCCGCGTGGTGCTCGACGGCGTGGACATGACGTCGCTTCCCATGTACCGCCGCGCGCGCCAGGGGATCGGCTACCTCGCGCAGGAGCCGTCGATCTTCCGCCGCATGACGGTCGAGGACAACATCCGGGCCATCCTCGAGGTGCGCGGGTTGAACGCGCGCGAGCGCGAGCGCGAGCTCGAGCGCGTGCTCGACGAACTGTCGATCCGCCACCTCCGCCGCGCGCGCGCCTACTCGCTGAGCGGCGGCGAGCGGCGGCGGCTGGAGATCACCCGCGCACTCGTGACGGAGCCCAAGTTCATGCTGCTCGACGAGCCGTTCGCGGGCGTCGACCCGATCGCGGTGCACGACATCCAGACCATCGTGGCGGGGCTGCGGCATCGCGGCATCGGGGTGCTGATCACCGACCATAACGTGGAGCAGACGCTCGACATCGTGGACCGTGCGTACATCATGTTCGACGGCAAGGTGCAGGCGGCGGGGACCGTTCGGGACCTCGTCTACAACGACCGGGTGGCGCAGCGCTACCTCGGTCCGACGCTGACCACGCGCCTTCGCGCGCGACTCGAGGCGGTAGCATGAGAACCGGACTCGCCCAGACGACGGGACTGCGGCAGGAGCTGCGGGTCAATCCGCGGCTCTATCAGGCCATGGACATGCTGTACATGCCCATGATGGACCTGCAGCAGCACCTCAAGCAGGAGCTCCTCTCGAACCCCTTCCTCGAGCTGCTCGAGCCGGAGGAGGAGCAGGGCGAGGAGAAGCCGGTCGAGCAGGAGAAGGCGGAGACGAAGAAGGAAGACGAGATGGACTGGGAGGAAATCCTCCTGAATGGCTTCGACGTCGGCGGCACGCGCGAGCAGTTCGAGGCCACGGAGTACATCGAGCCGGTCACGGTCGAGACGACCAACCTGGTGGATCATCTCCGCGAGCAGCTCCAGATGATCGAGCTGTCGCCGCGCCAGCGTCTGCTGAGCGAGGAATTCCTCGGCAACATGAACGACGACGGATATCTGGCGGCATCGCTCGAGGAGATCCACGGATCGATCAACCAGGTGGTCGAGGCGCATTTCCGGGAATCGGCGGACGAGGAGGACGCGGAGCCCGGCGAGGACGGTCCACCGGCGGCACCTCCGGACGGAGCGCTCTACACGATGGCGGAAGTGGAGGAGATGCTCGGCATCATCCAGCGACTCGACCCGCCCGGCGTCGGTGCGCGCGACCTGCGCGAGTGCCTCCTCAACCAGATGCGGGACGACGCCGACACCGGGTCGCTCACGTACCGGCTGGTGCTCGACGCGTTTCCCGATCTCATCGCGCACCGCTGGAACGAGCTCGCGAAGCGCTTCGGCGTGGAGCCCGCTGCCGTGCAGGCCGCCGCGGACGGTCTCGCGCGCTTCGATCCGAAGCCCGGCCTCAAGTATTCCGACCGCGGCGACGGCTACATCATTCCCGACCTCATCGTCGAGAAGATCGATGGCCGGTATCACGTCTTCCTGAACGACACGGGCGTGCCGCGGCTCCGGCTCAGCCGCGTCTACCAGGAGATCGCGCGCGACAAGAAGAAGATGACGCCGGAGAACCGCGAGTTCATCGCCTCGAAGATGAACAGCGCCAACTGGATGATCCAGGCCATCGAGCAGCGCCGGCAGACGATGCTCAAGGTGATGAACTTCATCGTCGACCGGCAGCGGGATTTCTTCGAGAAGGGGATCGAGTACCTGCGGCCGCTCACGCTGCGCGAGGTGGCCGAGGTCATCAACATGCACGAGTCGACGGTGAGCCGCGTGACGAACGAGAAGTACGTGCAGACGCCGCGCGGGGTGCTGCCACTCAAGTTCTTCTTCTCGAGCGCGCTCGCCACGGCCTCCGGCGAGGATGCGAGCGCCCGTTCCATTCGCGCCAAGCTGCAGAAGATGGTGGCGGAGGAGCAGCCCTCGAAGCCGCTCACCGACCAGCAGATCGTCCATCTCTTCCAGGAGCAGGGAATCCAGATCGCCCGGCGGACGGTCGCGAAGTACCGCGACCAGCTGGGCATTCTCCCCGCGCGCATGCGCAAGCGCGTATGAGCCACGTCCCGGCGCTCGCGCCGGTGGATGTGAGCGTGCTCGTTCCGGCCAAGGACGAAGCCGAGAACCTGCCCGAGTTCATGCGGCTCTGCGCCGAGTCGCTCGGACCCGCCGGGTTCACGTTCGAGGTCGTCGTGGTGGACGACGGCTCGCGGGACGGTACCGCCGAGGTGCTCGAGGGGCTGCGGCGGCAGTACGCGTTCCTGCGGACGGTCACCCACCGGCGCCAGCGCGGGATCGCCGACGCTCTCCGCTCCGCGGGCGATGCCGCCCGCGGAGATATTTTCGTCTTCTATCCCGCGGACCTGCAGTATCTCCCCGAGGACATCCCGGCGCTCGTCGCGCCGATCCTGGCCGGCAGCGCCGACATCGTCACCGGCACGAAGCAGGGACGCTATGAAAAGGCCTTCGTCTCGAGCGTCTACAACGCGCTCTGCCGCTGGCTGTTCGGCGTGCGCGTGACCGACCTCAACTCGGTGAAGGCCTACCGGCGCCAGGTGATGCTCGGCGTGCCGCTCCGGCCCGACTGGCACCGGTACATGGTGGTCATCGCGGTCGCCGACGGCTTCCGCCTCACCTCGCAGCCGGTCCCGCTCTATCCGCGCCGCGGCGGCACCTCCAAGTTCACCTGGCGGCGCATACCGGTCGGCGTGCTCGACCTGCTCTCGGTCTGGTTCCAGCTCCGGTTCGGCCGCAAGCCCATGCTCTTCTTCGGGCTCGCGGGCGCGGTGCTGTTCCTGATCGGATTCGTGGCGGGTGTCGTCGCGCTGGTGCTGCGGTTCGGCTACGGTATCGGGTTCCGCCCGCTCCTCAACCTCGTCGAAACGATGGTGATCAGCGGCATCGCGCTCTTCGGGTTCGGCTTCGTCGGCGAAATGGTGGCCGGCGTCCGCGAGGAGCAGCGTGAGCTCCTGCGTGAGCTCGCGCGCTCGCGCGGCACCGACGCCGAGGGGTAGCGTGCGGGTCGTCTTCCTGACCCACAACTATCCGCGCTGGCCCGGTGATGTCTCGGGAGCTTTCCTGGCGACGCTCGCCGCGGCGCTCGGCCGCCGCGGGATCGAGGTGCGGGTCGTGGCCCCGAGCGACGAAGGGCAGGGCGGCGTCGAGACCGAGGGCAGCGTCACGGTCCGCCGCGTGCGCTATGCGCGCGCCGGCCAGGAGCGGATCGCGTACCGTGGCACCATGAGCCAGGCCATTCGTACGCCGGCCGGACTCCAGGCGCTCACCGGACTCTGGCGCTCACTGCGCCGCGCCGCGGACGAGGAGATCGCGGCCGGCGCCGCGGTCGTGCATGCGCACTGGTGGATTCCCGGCGGACTGGCGGCGCCCTCGCAGGCGCCGCTCGTGCTCACGAGCCACGGCACCGACGCCGCGCTGCTCCGGCATTCCGGCATCGCCCGCCGGCTGGCGCGCCCCGTCTATCGGCGCGCCCGCGTCGTCACGGCGGTGTCGCGGGAAATGGCGACCTGGATCGAGAACGGGGTCGGCCGGCACATCGACAAGCACCACGTCCAGGCGATGCCCGTGGACACCGCCGGGTACGGCTGGAGCGAAGGAGGGGGCGGGGCGTATGTCGTCGCCCGTCTTTCCAAGCAGAAACGCGTCGACCTCGCCATCCGGACCATCAGCTTTCTCGAGACGCTCGGGGCGGCACTGCCGCTCACCATCGTGGGAGACGGCCCGGAGCGCGCGGCGCTCGAGCAGCTCGCCACGGAACTCGGCGTGTCGCGCCGGGTCCGCTTCCTGGGGGCGGTGAAGCCGGCCGAGATTCCCGGAGTGCTCCGGACGGCGGACCTGATGTACTTTCCTGCCGCCGGCGAAGGATTCGGTCTGGCCGCTGCGGAGGCCATCATGTGCGGCGTGCCGGTGATCGCCTGCTGGGACGGTGGGGGCGTGCTGGACGTCGTGCCCGAGGCCGGCGCCGGCCGGCGCGTGATTCCGTCCGCCGACGCACTCGCCGATGCGACGCTCGACATCCTGACCGACGAAACGCGGCGGGAGCAGGCGCGGGACCTCGGACTCTTCTGGCGGCGACGGCTGGACCCCGATCATGTGGCGGGCGTCTGTGCCGGCTGGTATCGCGAAGCGCTCGACGGCGCCGCGCCGAATGGGTAGGACCATCTGGCGGCTGGGACAGTGGATCATCGCGCTCGCGATCATCGGATTCGCCGCGACGGATCTTGCGCGGAGCTGGTCGCGCCTGCGGGAGCAGCCGGTGGAATGGGCCGTGCGGCCCGCACTCCTCGTCGCCAGCGCGCTCGTCGTCTGGGGGATGTACGGTCTCCTCATTCAGGCGTGGCGCGTGATGCTCGGCGGGTGGGGAGACCGGCTCCCCTTCCTGACCGCCGCCCGGATCTGGACGGTATCGAGCCTGGGGAAGTACATCCCCGGGAAGGTCTGGGCAATCGCCGGCATGGCGGTGATGGCGCAGCGCGCGGGCGTCCGCCGCTGGACCGCCACCGCCTCCGCCGTGGTGCTGCAGGCGCTCGCGGTGGGCACGGGCGCGGCGGTCGTCGGGGCGGCGGGAAGCGCGTCCCTCGAATCGCGCTATCCGTGGGTTCCTTCGGCCCTGCTCGCACTGGTGGTGCTGAGCCTGCTCGGGATCGGTCTCCTCCTCTGGCCACCGTTCGTGCAGCGGCTGCTCCGGCTGGTGCGTGTCGAGGCGGAGGGCGCGTCTCCGGGCGGGGGAGCGGTGCTGGCTGGAATGCTCGCGAATGTCGTCGCGTGGTCGGGCTACGGGATCGCCTTCTGGCTGCTCGCGCGCGGGCTCTTCCACACGCCGGCGTTCACACCCGCGCTCGCCGTCACGACATTCGCCGCGTCCTATGTGGCCGGACTGCTGTTCCTCCCGGCGCCGGCGGGGATCGGGGTGCGGGAGAGCGTCGTGATCCTGATGCTCGGCGGCGCGCTGGGCGAACCGACCGCGCTGGCGCTCGCCATCGCGTCGCGTGTGCTGCTGACGATCACCGAATTCGGGGCCGCCGCCCCTTTCCTGCTTGCCGGAGCGCGCATTCGTGGAGAAAGCTGATCCCTCCGCCGGATGCGAGCCCCGCCGCGCGACCCTGATCGCGGCGCTCGCTTTCCTGGTGCCGGTCCTGGTGCTCTGCTGGCCGATCGCGCAGGGATACTTCCTGGGCGGCATTCACAGCGACCAGTATGTCGCCGGCTACTCGTTCCGCCTCTTCGGCGCCGAGCGCTTCCTCGAGACCGGGCGCATCCCGCAGTGGAATCCCTATCTCTTCGGCGGGATGCCGTTCATCGCGGCATCGAGCGGGGACATCTTCTATCCGACCGCGTGGCTGCGCTGGGTCATGCCCGTCGGCACGGCGATGGCGGTGGGATTCGCGGTCCATCTCTTTCTGGCCGGCCTCTTCGCCTACCTCTTCCTTCGCGCGCTCCGGTGCAGCTGGGCCGGGGCCGTCATCGGGGGCCTGGCCTACGAGCTCACGGGCATCCTGGCCTCGCTCGCGCACCCCGGCCACGACGGAAAGCTCTTCGTATCCGCGCTCGCGCCGCTGCTGCTGCTCGCCCTGACGCGGGCAATCCGCGACCGGCGCTTCGCCGCATACGGACTGGTGGCACTCACGGTCGGCCTCTGCATCCTGACGCCGCATCCGCAGATGACGTATTACCTGCTCCTGGCGGGTGGCATCTGGACGCTGTACCTCGCGTTCTTCGATCCCGAGCGCTCGAAGGACCTGCGCCCGGTGCGCGCGATCGGCCTTGCCGCGCTGGCGGTGGTGCTGGGCGTCGGCATCGGCGGAATCTTCGTCGTGCCGTTCCTCTCGTACTTTCCGTATTCGCCACGTGTCATCGGTGATTCTGCGACGAGCTGGGAATACGCCACCTCGTACGCGCTTCCGATCGAGGAGCTCGTCGGCACCATCCTTCCGCATTTCAACGGGCTCGGGCCCGACGCGTACTGGGGCCGGAACTTCGCCAAGCTGCACAGTGAGTATCTCGGCGTCATCGTCGTGGCGCTGGCCGTCCTCGGCGTCGCCGCGCGAAAGCGGCAGCGCGGCCTCACCGCCCTCGCGGTGATCGCGGGGCTCTTCCTCCTCGTCTCGCTCGGGGGCCACACGCCGTTCTATCGCCTCTGGTACGAGGTGATGCCGTACATGACGAAGGTGCGCGCCCCCGGCATGGCCTTCTTTCTCGTCGCGCTGCCGGTGGCCGTGTTCGCCGCCTTCGGCGCGGAGCGGCTGCTGCGGCGGGAGGTTGCGGCGCGCACGGTGCTGTATCTGTTCGGCGGCCTTGCGCTCTTCGCGGTGCTCGGCGTGACCGGGATCCTGCAGAGCATGGCCGAAGGCCTCGCGGCGGATCCGCGGCTCGTGCCACGCGCGCAGGCCAACGCGCCTGCGCTGATCGGCGGCAGCTTCCGGCTCCTCGTCGCGGTGCTCGCGGGCGGCGCCGTCGCCTGGGCGGCGGCGACCGGGAGGCTGAAAGGCGCAACCGCGGCCGGGGCGCTGGCAGTGGTCGTGGCCGCCGACCTCCTGAGCATCGACCGGCACTTCTACGTTTTCGATGCGCCGGCGTCGGAGCTGTTCGCCGCGGACGAGGTGACTTCGTACCTCGCGCGTCAGCCGAAGCCGTACCGCGTCATGGATTACGGCGCGTATCCGGGCGATTTCCTGATGGCGCACCGCGTACCCACCGTGCTGGGATACCATGGCAACGAGGTGCGCTTCTACGACGAGGTGTGGGGCGGGAAGAACATCTACGCCAATCTGGGCAACTGGAACCTCTGGGATCTGTGGGCCGTCGGGTACGCCGTGCTGCCGGACTCGCAGGCCATCCCCGGATTTCACCGCATCCTCGGTCCCGTGACGCCGACACCCGGGCGCCTTCGCTCGGCATATGGCGGCGAATCGCCTCAGGTTCACCTCTTTCAGCGCGACACGATGCCGCCGTATGCGCGGGTCGTGCCCGTCGCGGCCAAGGTGCCCGAGGAACGCGTCATTCCGACACTGCTCGATCCGCGGTTTCCGCTGGGCGTCGCGACGCTTTTCCCGGAATCCACCTCGGTGGTCCCGCCGCCGATCGAGCGCGGCATGCCGGTTGCAGTCGCTGCGCGCGCGAGTGTCACGGCCTGGGAGCCGGGACGCATGACGATCGCCATCGACGGCGCGGAGCAGCGCCAGAGCTATCTCGTCGTCGCCGAAACGTGGTATCCGGCATGGCGTGCGACGGTCGATGGAACGCCCGCGCCGGTGCACCGCGCGAACCACGCGCAGATCGCCGTCGAGATTCCGCCCGGCGCGCGCGCGGTCGAGCTGGCCTTCGATGACCCGGCGTCGGCGCGGGGACGCATGCTCACGCTGATCTCGCTGTTACTGACCCTGGCGCTCACGGTCGTGCCGTGGCTGCGCCGACGCACCTCTGCAACCGCAAGCCCGTGACCGACCGCTATCTCGTCTGCGTGCCGACGTACAACGAGCGCGCGAACCTCCCGCTCATCGTGCCCGCGATCCTCGAGCAGGACCCCCGGCTCGAGGTCCTCGTGATCGACGACAGCTCACCGGATGGAACGGGCGAGCTGGCCGATACGCTCGCGGCGGCGGACCCCCGCGTACACGTCCTGCATCGGGGCGCGAAGGAGGGGCTCGGGCGCGCCTACCTCGCGGGGTTCCAGTGGGCGCTCGAGCGCGGCTACGAATTCGTCCTCGAGATGGACGCGGACTTTTCGCACGATCCGAAATTCCTGCCGCTCTTCATCGAGGCCTCACAGCAGGCGGACCTCGTCATCGGATCGCGATACAAGCAGGGCGTCAACGTGATCAACTGGCCGATCTCGCGCCTCCTGCTGTCGCTGGGCGCGAACCAGTATGCCCGCATGATCACCGGCCTCCCGATCTCCGACTCGACAGGTGGCTTCAAGTGCTTCCGCAGGGAAGTGCTCGCCGCAATCGACTTCTCCCGGGTACGGTCCAACGGGTACGCCTTCCAGATCGAGATGAGCTACCGGGCCTGGCGCCAGGGCTTTCGCATCGTCGAGATCCCGATCGTATTCACGGATCGGGTGGAGGGGCAGAGCAAGATGAGCAAGCGGATCGTGCGCGAGGCGGTGTGGATGGTGTGGGCCCTGCGGTTGCGCGCGCTCTTCGGGAAGCTCTAGGCCATGAGCGTCGCGTTCTTCAAGATGACCGGCTCGGGAAACGACTTCGTCTTCCTCGACGGGCGCATTCATCGTCCCGAAGAGTGGCCGCGCGATCGCATTGCCGGGATCTGCGATCGGCGTCGAGGCGTCGGTGGGGATGGGCTTGTGATCCTCACGCCGGCGGCCGCGAACAGCGTCCGGATGATCTACTTCAACTCGGACGGTGGCCGCGCTTCCATGTGCGGGAATGCCGCTCTCTGCAGCACGCGCCTCTCCGCCCGACTCGGCCTCGCGGACCCTGCGGGAATGCTCCTCGATACCGACGCGGGAACGTACGAAGCGCGATGCGTCGGCCCGGGCGACATGGCCGAGATCCATCTCGCCGACTTCCCGGCACCAGCGGCCGCGGAGGGGATCGTCCCGGTCGACGGCGAGCGGATTCTCGGCGTAGCCACCGTCGGCGTGCCCCATCTCGTGGCGCTGGTCGACGATATCGAGGCCGTGGACATCGACAACCGCGGGCGCGAGTTGCGCTTCCATCCCACGCTGAAGGAGGCCGGAGCCAACGCCAACTTCGTTGCAGCGCCGGCGGAGCCCGGCGCGCCATGGCTCATTCGCACGTATGAGCGGGGAGTCGAGGGGGAGACACTCGCGTGCGGGACCGGCACCGTGGCGGCGGCGGTTGCGATTGCGGCCGCGGGCCGCGGTGAGCTGCCGATGCAATTCCGGAGTCGCGGCGGATCACCGCTCTCGGTGAGCGCCACGCTCGAGCGTGGCTGCGCACGCGACGTGTGGCTCTGCGGCGAAGGTCGCCTCGTCTTCACCGGGGTGCTGAGCTGATCGCGGTGGAGAAGTACCAGGAGCGGGAGGCGGAAACGCGAAGCCTTCCAGCGCCGTAGGGCAGGGATCTCAACCGTTTTCGAGGTCCCTGCATGCGATCGATCATCGCAGTCCTCTCCGTCTCCTGTCTGAGTTTCGCGTTCGCCCTCCCGGACACCCGCCCATCGGCCGCTCCCGATCCCTCCAGCTCCGCTTGGCTCCACCTCCTTCCGGATGGCCCCACCAAGCGCCAGTTCATCATCGACTGCACCGGATGCCACCAGTTCGATTCGCGGATGGCCCGGCCATTCGGGCGCGCCCGGACGGAAGCTGAATGGAAGGAGGCCGTTCAGCGGATGCTCGGCTTTGCCGGTCCGGAGAGCAGCTTCCCGGTGATCTCGCCGGCGCAGCATCCCGATTCGACCGCGGCGTGGCTCGCTCGCTCGCTGGGTGGGCGAATTCCGGAATCCAGAGATTCTTCGGCGGATCCCCGGGTGACCGAGTTCCTCTTTCCCGCTGCACAGGACCTCCCGCACGACCTTGCGATCGATTCCCTGGGCCGGGTCATCGTCACGGGGATGTTCAGCGGAGCGATGTACGTGCTCGAGCCGGAGGCCGGCCGATTCACCCGTGTCGAGATCCCCGTCGAGCAGGCGAACCCCCGTGCAGTGGAAATCGATCGGGAGGGCCGCTGGTGGGTCGTACTCGGGAACCCGCAGCAGCTCGCGCGATTCGATGGCGTGAACTGGACGACATTCAACGTCGGCGTCTATGCCCACAGCGTGGCGCTCGATTCGCTCGGCGGCGCCTGGGTGAACGGTCATTTCACCCGTCGGCCCGAATTGCTCGTCGGCATCGACCGGCAGGGAACGGCCGAGCGGGTGGTGCTGCCCGAGCACCCCGACCTCGCCGGCCGGCCGGGGGGTCCGGTTCCGTACGAGCTCAGGACCGGCCCCGACGGCCGGATCTGGATGTCCGAACTGCAGGGCAACCGCATCATTGCCTACGACCCGGCAGACCGGACCTCGCGGGTCTACGACCTGCCCGCGGCAGCCAGCGGGCCGCGGCGGTTCGATGTCGCGCCGGACGGCGTGGTGTGGATCCCGGCCTATGGTGCCGGCTCGCTCTTGCGCCTCGATCCGGCGTCCGGGGCCGTCCGGGAGATCGAGCTGCCGGTCCGGGACGCGGCGCCTTATGTGGCACGGGTCGACCCCCTGGGCGGGGTGTGGATCGGGACCGGGGCGGCGGATGCGCTGTTCCGGTACGACCCGGAAACGGACCGGTTCGAGACGTTCATGCTGAGCCGGGGTGCGGTGGTCCGCCACCTCGCCATCGATCCGCGCAACGGGGATGTCTGGCTCGCGTACGGCGAATCGCCCGGGAAGGCTCCGGCGAGGATCGCGAGATTCCGACGCTGACTTGGGGCCGCCTTCGTGTGGCAGGGGGTGTGGGGAAATCAGATGGGTTTCCCACACTTTTCCCCAGACCTACTTAACATAACATATCTTATACGTAGTATTGCAGAATGTGCAGCAAGGCGTCAGCGAAGCGGCATCAGCGCCCGGTTCTCCGACTCTCAGCCCCGCCAGCTTGGCTAAGGAAGAGTTCCCGGACCGGGCTCGGCTTTCACTTGAGGTGCCGGACCTCGAGTGACCTCTCAACTGTCGCCAGTCCCAGGCAGAAAAAAGGCCCCGGCGTACCGCCGGGGCCCGCGAGACTTCGAATCGGGATCTCAGGAACGACCGGCGGTGAGCTCCGAAAGTCGGACCTGGGCCTCCGTATAGGACGCGGTTTCCTTGTACTCGGAAACCACCCGCTCATAGGCCGCCTGCGCTTCAGCGGGCTTCCCGGCGGCCAGCAGCGCCCGCCCTGCCTGCAGGAGATACTCCGCCTTCAGGTAATCGATTGGCGCGATCCGGGCGGCTTCCTGGTAGGACGCGGCCGCGTCCGCGGGCCGCCCGGCGTTCTCCAGCGCCGCGCCGAGCAGGCCGTGTGCGGGCGCGGCGTACTTCGGCTCCGGATTCGTGGCGATGAACTCGCGCAGGCTCACGGCCGCCAGGTCGGATTGCCCGTTGATGAGCCGCAGCTGGTTGAGGCCGATGAGGGCTTCCCGGGAGGCGTCGCTTCCGCGGTAGGTGTCCACGAGCTGCTGGAACTGGGTGGCGGCGAGCGGCAGGTTGCCCCGCTCCGCAGTCATCCGGGCCTCGAGGAGCGCGCGGGTGGCGAACTGCTCCTTGCGGCGTGCGCTGGTGATCACCATCCAGGCGCCGAGGGCGAGCAGCGCCACGACGGCGGCGATGATGGTGAGCGTCCGCTGGCTCGGCATCTTCGTCCGTGCGCGCGGTGTCGGCTCGGCCTGAGGAGGAGGTGCCTGCGTCATCTTGGTCGGTTCCACGGTGGTTGCCATTCGGATCTGCACGAAGAGAGAAGGTCCGGGTGCCGGCGGCGCCCGAGTGCCCCCGGGGCGATTCGAACGCCCGGCCAACGGTTTAGGAAACCGCTGCTCTATCCATCTGAGCTACGGGGGCAAAGACGTCCAAGATACCCGGCGGCCGCACGTAAAGTCAATGAATGCCGGGTTTTAAACCTCTTGCTCTCAGCGTTGCCCAGGCCGGGGCACCGCCGCGCACTGCGGCGATCCCTCCGGCCACCCTGCCGGCGTCACGTCGCCGACCGCGATGGCGCACATCGGCCCGCCGGGCCGCGCCAGCACGCCGGCCCACCCGCCGGCGCTCACCGATACGATCAGGAGCGTGCCATCCACCGTCGAGGACCACTCGAGGCTGTCGGCAACGGCGGCATAGGCCTGATGATCCGCGAAATACATTTCCTGCGCCATGACCGCATTTCCGAGATCGGCGCCGAGATCCGGCGGCACCAGCGTGTCCGGCGCGAGCGACGGCAGATCGCACGCCAGTGGGCGCGATGGCGCTGGTGCGGCGATCGTGTAGAGCTCGATCCGTTCCGACTCATCGGCGCCTGTTCGAGCCCCGAGTACGAAACCGGTCCCGATGTGATACGGGCGGAACCCGGACGGCAGTCGGATGCGTCCGAGCGGTGACCCGTCGAGGGAATACACCCGCCATGCCGGCGATTCGATGGCGGCAAGGGGCCGGACCCAGAGGTGCCCTGCGTCGTCGAGGATCGCGCGCCGATAGGGCGGATCCTGACCATCGGACACGCCGATCGCCTCCAGGGCCGCCGCGACGCACGGCCGGAGCGTCGCATCCCGGACCCCGCTCACCCAGGCGCCGGCGTGCAGCCAGTCATCCCACGGAAATGCGCGGCCGTCGATCTGCAGCTGCCGAATGAACGGTCCGTCGGGCGAGAACAGCGAGAAGCGGCCGGTGCCGCGGTCGTATGCGACGAGGGAGTCGCCGGCGTGCGTGAAGAGCGTGATGGCGTCGCGGAACTCGCCGGGCCCGCTTCCTTCCCGGCCGATCGCCGTCAGAAAAATGCCGGCCGAATCGAAGACCCTCAGCTCGGAGGTTCCGGAATTCGCCACGATGATCCGCCCATCGCGGGTGCGCACGGCGGCCGTGACGCGATGCAGCTCGTACGGCGCATTGCCCTCGACGACGCCGATGGTCACGCCCGGCGCAGCGCTCACTTCCCATTCGCTGGCGGGCGCGAGCTCGCGCCCGGTCGCGGAGCACGCGGTGGTCGCGATCAATCCGATCCAGCAGCGTGCGAAAGTCATCCGGCCTGCTCCCGGGCATGGCGGCCCTTTCCGGTCGTCGGCCTCGTGGTCAGGCTCAGCGCACCTCGAACGGGCCGGTTCCGATCGCCTCCGACGAGTCGGTGCGTGACACGCTCGCCACGCGCGCGGCCGCCGGCCCGCGTGCGAGCGCCTCGGCGAGCCGCTCGAGGGCCGCGCCCTCCCCGCTCGCGATCACCTCGACGCTCCCGTCCGCGAGGTTCCGCACGTAGCCGGCGAGGTCGAGCGCGCGTGCCTCCTTCACCACGAACCATCGGAACCCGACACCCTGGACGCGACCGGTGACGAGGAACCGGACCGTCACGCCGGCTCGCGGCGCCTCGATTTGAGCATCTCGATTGCGATCGGGAGCACGGAGATCCCGATGATGGCGAGGATCACGAGCGTGAAGTTGTCCTTGACCGCGGGAATGTTTCCGAAGTAGAACCCGGCCAGCGTGAAGAGTGTCACCCAGACCACGGCGCCCACCACGTTGTATGCGAGGAAGCGCGCGTAGTTCATCCGCCCTACCCCGGCCACGAAGGGCGCGAACGTCCGGACGATGGGAATGAACCGCGCCAGCACGATCGTCTTGCCCCCGTGCTTCTCGTAGAACGCGGTGGTGCGGACGAGGTACTCCTGTTTGAGGAAGCGCACGTTGCCGCTGAAGGCGCGCGGTCCGATGCGCGCGCCGATCCAGTAGTTCACGGTGTCGCCGGCGATCGCCGCCACGATGAGCAGGAGCATCAGCGGTACGACCTCGAACGAGCCGAGCGCGGCGAATGCTCCGGCGGCGAAGAGGAGCGAGTCGCCGGGAAGGAACGGCGTCACCACGAGCCCCGTCTCGCAGAAGACGATCAGGAAGAGGATGGCATACGCCCCTGCCCCGAACCGCTCGATGATCTCGGCGAGATGAACGTCGAGATGCAGGAAGAAGTCGATGAACTCGCGCAGCAGCTCCATTACGGCTCCGGTTGGGGAATCAGGGTCTCGGGGTGCTCAGCGCCAGCCATGCTGTCCGATCAGGGGCACGAACCGCGCATCGCCGATCGTGCTCGTCTCGATGCCATTGGGTCCGAGCCGCACCACGACCAGCGTCTGCACGTCGCGGTCGCCCACGGGGACGACCATCCGGCCGCCCGGTGCGAGCTGGTCCACGAGGGGCCCGGGAATGTCCGGCGAGGCGGCAGAGACGAGGATGGCATCGTACGGTGCGCCCGGGCGCCAGCCGAGGGTGCCGTCGCCCACGATGTACTGGATGTTCCGGTAGCCTGCGCCTTCGAGCACGCTGCGTGCGCCTTCGCTCAGGCTCCGCACGCGCTCGACGGTGTACACCATTTCTGCCAGCAGCGAGATCAGCGCGGTCTGGTATCCGGAGCCCGTGCCGATCTCGAGCACGCGCTCCTTGCCGGTCAGCCCCACCGTTTCGAGATACTTCGCCTGGATGAAAGGCTGCGAGATCGTCTGCCCCGACCCGATCGGGAGCGCGCGGTCCTCGTACGCGTTGTGCCGGACGCTCGGCGGAACGAACAGGTGCCGCGGCACCTGCGCCACGGCGTGGAGCACCGCGAGATCGCGGACGCCTTTCTGTCGCAGCGTCTCGACGAGCCGTGCCCGGTACCCCCCGAATCCGTCACCCGGTCCCACCCCTACCATTCGAGGCGCCACCCGCGGACCGTCTCGATCAGCGAATAGTTCGTGAGATCCATGTGCAGCGGTGTGATGGAGATGTAGCCCTCGGCCACCGCGGCGTGGTCCGCGTCCTCGCCACCCGTCCACGTGATCGTCCCGCCACCGATCCACATGATGTCTCGCCCCCACGGGTCCTTCATGCGGGTGAGCGAATCGCTGAAGAAGCGGCTGCCGAGGCGGGTCACGCGCACGCCCTTCACGTCCGGCGCCGGGAGCTTCGGCAGGTTGATGTTGAGCAGGGTGTCCCGCGGGTAATCGCTGGCGGAGGTGATCCGGCGGATCAGGCGGACGAGCGTCTCGCGGTAGGTCCCCATCATCTCCGGGTCGCTGCCGGCGAACGAAATGGCGACGCCCGGCACCCCGAGCATCACGCCTTCCATCGCCGCGGAGACGGTACCGGAATACAGCACGTCCTCCCCCATGTTCGGGCCGTGGTTCACGCCGGAGAACACGAAGTCGGGGCGCTCGGGCATGAGCGTCTCGAGTGCGAGCATCACGCAGTCGGTCGGCGTGCCGTCCACCTGGAAGGCTCCATCCGGCCGGCGCGCCGGCCGCAGCGGGCGATGGAGGGTGAGGGAATGCGACGTGCCGCTCTGCTCGCGGTCGGGGGCGACGACGGTCACATCACCGACTTCGCGGCACGCATCGGCCAGGAGCGCGAGTCCGGGGGCCAGGATGCCGTCGTCGTTGCTGCAGAGAATGTTCATCGCGCGCCGCGGTCGCGCACGGGCGGCTCCCGGCCGTCCAGGACGGCGAGCACCTCTTCGAGCGCGCCGCGGAGCTCCTGCATGGTCTCGACGTCGGTCGCGCGCCGCGCCTCCGCCTTGAGCTCGCCGGAGCGCTTGAACTGGTCGATCCGCTGGCGCGCGCCATCGATCGTGTACTTCTCGGTGTAGAGCAGGTGCTTGACGAGCATGATGAGCTCGACCTCGCGCGCCTTGTAGACCCGGTTTCCCGACCGGTTCTTGGCCGGGCTCAGGAACCGGAACTGGCTCTCCCAGTACCGGAGCACGTGCGGCTTGAGATCGGTGAGCGCGCACACCTCGCCAATCGAATAGAACTCCTGCTTCGGGACCGCGCCCTGGCTTCGCGCCGCCATTACCTCCACTGCTCCGACTTGAGGTCACGCTCCATGAGCTCCTCCATGCTTTCGGTCGCCGTCTTTCCCTCGAACAGGATCTGGCAGACCTTCTCCGTGACCGGCATCTCGACGCCGAGCTTCACGGCCAGCGATGCCGCGGCACGGGACGTGTACGCCCCTTCGGCGACGGTGCGATGCCGCGCACTGTATTCGTCGAGAGTCTCACCGCGTGCCAGCGCGAGGCCAAGCGCGCGGTTCCGGCTGAGGCTGCCGGTGGTGGTGAGGATCAGGTCCCCCATGCCCGCGAGTCCCGCGAAGGTCATCGGATCCGCTTTCATCGCGAGGCCCAGGCGCGTGATCTCGGCGAGGCCGCGAGTGATCAGCGCGGCGCGAGGATTGTGGCCCAGTCCGAGGCCTTCGAGCATGCCGGCGGCCACCGCGATCACGTTCTTGAGCGCTCCCGCGAGCTCGACGCCGACGACGTCCCGATTCGTATAGACCCGAAAGCGGCGCGTCGCGAAGATCTCCTGCGTTTCCTGGGCCGCGGTGAGCGAGCTCGACGCCGCGACCACCGCCGTCGGCTGTCCCTGGCAGACCTCCTGCGCGAAGCTCGGGCCCGAGAGCGCGGCAAAACGGGCGTTCGGGAGCAGCTCGCCGATGACCTGGGACATGAGCGCCAGCGACTCGTTCTCGATCCCCTTGGTGGCGCTGACGACGAGCGCGCCATCCTCGACGGCGTCCTGCACGCTCGCGATCACCGACCGCACCGCCTGGCTCGGCGCGGCGGAGAGAATCACGCCCACGTCGCGCACCGCCTCCGCCGCATTGCCGGTGGCGGCGAGTCCGGGAGCGAGCCGTGCACCCGGCAGGAAGAGGTGGTTCTCGTGGGCCCGGTTGATGCCGTCCACGACCTCGGCCTCGTACGCCCAGATCGTCACCTCGTGCCCCTTTCGCGCGAGCAGGTCCGCGAGGGTCGTGCCCCAGCTCCCCGCGCCGAGCACCGCGATGCGCGTCATGCGGCCGGCGGGGTGGCCGTGCGTCGGCGGCCGAACCGGTTCTCCGTGCCGGCGAGCAGGCGCCGGAGGTTCGCCCGATGGAGCCACACGATCGCGGCCGCCACGAGCGCGACGATGGGCAGCAGCTCGCGCGCCCCGGGATGGAGGATCCAGACGGCCAGCGGGAGGAGCGATGCGGCCACGACGCTCCCGAGCGACACGTAGCCCGTGCCGAACACGATGACCGCCCACACGACGAGCAGTGCCGCGATCGCCAGCGGCGCGAGTCCGAGCATGACGCCCGCGGCCGTGGCGACGCCCTTCCCGCCCCGGAACCGGACGAACACCGAGTACACGTGACCGATCACCGCGGCGACCCCGAACGCGGCCGCGACGCGCTGGGAGCCCGACACCTGCGGGGCGATGAGCACCACCGGAATCACGCCCTTCGCGATGTCGAGCAGGCCGACCGGGATCGCGTACTTCCACCCGAGCGCCCGGTACAGATTGGTCGCGCCGAGATTGCCGCTGCCATGATCGCGCAGGTCGACGCCGCGGAAGATCCGCCCGGCGAGGTAGCTCGTCGGAATCGCCCCGATCAGGTACGAGAGGAGGAGCCAGGGCGCGAGCGCGATCATCGCCGGTCCCGTCTCACTTGCGCCGGGAGCCGCGGCTGGTGAACCGGATGCGCAGCGGCGAGCCGGCGAACGGCCACACCTTCCGGAATCCGTGCACGAGATACCGCTCGTACGAGGGCGGGACGTCGTCTGGACGATTCGTCACGATGGCGAACGTGGGGGGCGCTGTCCCGATCTGCGAAGCGTAGAGGAGCTTGACCTCCTCGCCCGGCTTCTGCGGCGGATTGTTCTGCTGGATCAGCGCCTCCAGCACCTTGTTGACCTCGCTCGTCGCCACGCGGGCCTCGCGGGCATCCGCCACCTCGAGGATCAGGTCGAGCACCTTGCGCACCCGCTGCCCGGTGAGGGCGGACCCGTAGAGAAACGGGACGTAGCGCAGGAAGGGGGCCTTCTCGGTGAGGATCTCCTCGCCCCGCTTTGCCGTCTGGGCGTCCTTCTCCGTGATCAGGTCCCACTTGTTCACGACGATGATGAGCCCGCAGCCGCGGTCCCACGCCTCGGTGGCGATCCGCAGGTCCTGGTTGTGCAGGCCGAGGGCGGCATCCACGACGAGGATGCAGACGTCGGCGCGCTCGATGGCGCGCTGCGTCCGCAGCGTCGAATAGAATTCGAGGTCGTCCTCGACCTTGGCCTTCCGGCGGAGACCCGCGGTGTCGATGAAGTTGAGGTTGCGGTCGTGGTAGCGCATCACGGAGTCCACGGCGTCGCGCGTGGTGCCGGCCTCGGGCGCCACGACATGCCGCTCCTCACCGAGAAGGCGGTTGACCAGGGACGACTTCCCCGCATTCGGCCGCCCGACGACCGCCACCTGGATGTACGACTCCGCCTCGGCGGGATCGAACGGCGGCAGCAGCCCGACGATCGCATCCAGCAGATCCCCGCTTCCCTTCCCGACCGCCGCGGAGACGCCGTGCGGCTCACCGAAGCCCAGCTCATAGAACTGGTACTGCGCCGTGCTCCGCTCGAGATCGTCGAGCTTGTTGACGGCGAGCACCACCGGGCGCCCGGCGCGGCGGAGCTTCGCGGCGATCGCCTGATCGACCGGGCTCACGCCTTCCCGCCCATCCACCAGGAACACGATCACGTCGGCTTCGGCGAGCGCGAACTCCACCTGCTTCCGGATGGCCCGATCCATCGAGTCGTTCGAGTCCGGCACCAGGCCACCGGTGTCCACCACCCAGAAATGTCGTCCGTTCCACTCCGCGTCGCCGAAATGCCGATCGCGCGTGGTGCCTGCGCGATCGGATACGATCGCACGGCGCCCCCCCAGAATCCGATTGAAGAGCGTGGACTTGCCGACATTCGGCCGGCCGACGATCGCCACGGTCGGCTTGCTCATGCGGCCACCGGCAGGTCGAGCGCGTCGGAGAAGATCCTGGAGCGCCGCACCTCGACCGGCACCGCCGCGATCAGCTCCGCGAGGCCCATGTTGTCCATGAAAAGGCCGTCGTCGTTCACCGATTCTCCGGGGATGAGGGCGAGATCGAGGTCGGCGCGCGAGGCGAGTGCGGCCTGGATGGCCGCGCCGGGGAGCAGGCCGGCACAGGTGACCGACGGGCCGAAGAGCGAGTTGGTGACCACGATGAGCTCGAACGCCGCGCCGGTGGCGCGCGCAAGGGGTTCGAGCACCATCGGCATGAGCGCGCCCATCGCGGTGCCGGTGACCACGCCGATCCGGCGGCCCTCCCAGCCGCGAAGCATGGGGGCATCCTCGCGCACCTGGCGCTGCAGGAACCGCACCGCTCCGACGCCGTTTTCCACCTGATCGAACGCACCGTACGCCGATTCGGGCGGGAGCTCCACTCCGGCGCGATTGTACAGCTCGTCCGCACCGAACGCCCATGTGCTGCCGCGCTCGCGCTGCGCGACGGCCGCACGCGCATCGATGAGCGCGATCGCCGCGCCGCACTCCGCGGCGGTCGGCTCGCGCACCAGATGGTGCTTGCTGAATTCGGTGAGGCCGACCGGCACCACCGAGCAGCCGCCCACCGTGTCGCCCATCGCGTACAGGTCGCCCAGCGTCTGCTCGAGCACCTTCCCGTCGTTCACCCCCGGCGACATCACGACCTGCGTGTGGAAGCGGATCCCATGCTCGCCGAGCTCGCGCATCAGCGGCACGATATCGTGCGCCAGTGGATTGCGGAGGACGTAGCGGCGGATGACCGGATCGGTCGCATGCACCGAGACGTAGAGCGGCGAGAGGCGATACTCGATGATCCGCCGGATGTCCCAGGGCTTGAGGTTCGTCATGGTGACGAAGTGCCCGTAGCGGAAGGACAGGCGGTAGTCGTCGTCGCGGATGTAGAGCCCCTCGCGCAGGCCCTCGGGGAGTCCGTCCACGAAGCAGAAGTCGCACCGGTTCGCGCACCGCCGGACCCGGGGCGGCTCGAGCGTCACCCCCATCGGCTCCTCGAGCGGTCGCTCGATCTCGAACTCGATCTCCTCGCCATCCGGCTGCCGCACGTGCAGCATGAACCGCTCGTCGGCGGTGAGGAATTCCCAATCGAGGAAGTCCTCGAGGCTCCGCCCATCCACCGAGAGCAGTTCCGTGCCCGGCCTGAGGCCGAGCTCGTCGGCAATCGAGCCGGGATGGACGGCGGTGACCTTGATCATACCTGAGAAGATACTTGAGGTGACGGCGAAACTCAATTATTGACAACGACTTCCAAACCACTCGAGCCGCGGGGTCTCACGTGAAAGCGCCCCGTCTGCGCCGGAGCGCGACGGGGCGGATCTGAGAGCGGGAGACGGGGCTCGAACCCGCGACATTCAGCTTGGGAAGCTGACGCTCTACCAGCTGAGCTACTCCCGCAGATTCCTGCGATGGTGCGCCTGCCGAGCGGCGCGGAAGTTCACGTTCCGGCGCCGCGAAGTCAAGCGCCGTTCTGCGCGCGTCCGGCGGCCTCGAGGAAGCTCCGCAGGTCGGCTTCGCTCACCTCCGGCTCGCCTCCCGACACGTTGTCGAGCCGGCCGTCGCGCATCCACCGCTCGAGCTCGCCCACCAGCTCGAACAGGTGGTCGAACGAGTCGACGACGAACAGCAGCGGCTGGTAGTGGTCGATCTCGAAGTACTGGTTCACGACCCACTCGAGCTGGACTGGGTAGCGCTGCACCTCGGGCGAATCGATCGCGTGTGCGATCTCGCCGTACG
Source organism: Gemmatimonadales bacterium (assembly GCA_036741715.1). GTDB lineage: Bacteria > Gemmatimonadota > Gemmatimonadetes > Gemmatimonadales > GWC2-71-9 > CAMLLJ01. The sequence goes on along the minus strand of DAINRR010000022.1, from coordinate 18,571 downwards.
AGCTCAGGAGTCCGCTGCCGTACACCTTGAGCCCCTTGCCGTCCCGCATGAGGCCGAACTCGATGGTGAACCAGAAGAACCGCGCCAGCGCCTTCATGATGCTGGTGACGCGCCGGATCCGTTCCTTCTCGTCCCGGATGCTCCCGGCGATCTCCACCGCCGTGTGCGCGCACTCCCCGAAGCGCACGAGCGTGTCCGCGAAGGCCCGGTCCGTGTGCATCGGCACATGTCCGGCGATGTCGTGGAAGATGTCGGGCTCGGGAAGGTAATCGAGTGTCGCGATGTCCCTGATGGTGATCGTCGTCGGGAACTCGCGGTTCCGCAGGCAGTCGAAAAAGAGGAACGAGGGGATGTAGCCGCTGACGGCTTTCGCCTTGAAGCCGGTGAGCGGACTCAGGAACCGGTTGACATCGTCGAGCCGCGGGACCGCCGCGGGATCGAGGCACAGGTTGTCGATGCCCTGCAGGAAGCGCGGGTTCGCATACCGCCGCCACCGCTCCTCCATGCGCGCGTACAGCCGCCGCCACGCTTCGTGGTTGGCCTCGGAGTAGAGCTCATAGGGCTGATGGATGTAGAGCTGGCCGCTCGCCTGTGCCTGCTCGATGAACGGCGCCTTCGTCGTGGTGAGGCCCGGCACCCCGCTCTCTACGCTCGTCATTCGGCGCTCCCTGGTTCGATGCGTCACTGCCGAAATCTACCCCTCCGCGCGGGTCGGGGCGACCCGAAAGCAGAACGCGCCCCCTTGCGGAGGCGCGTCGTGTTTCCGAATCACATCAGGACGCCTTGTAGCGCCAGGCGACGATTCCCGTTCCCTGCGCCGCGATCGAGATCGGATGCGACGCACCATCCGTGAGTGCCGGGATCTCGACTGCCTGGCTCGTGACGACGGCCCCGTCGGCGTTCAGGAACTCGACGGTGATCGACAGCGGCTTGGCCGGAATCGGCGCGCCGCTCGCGTTCATCGCCTTGCGGCCCGTGGCCGTGGCGGTGAGCGTGGCCCCGGTGGGCGATGGCGTGAGCGCGACCTTCGAGATCGCCGCCGGCAGCGCGTTGAGGCGAAGCCGCGTGTCCACTGCCTTCTGGCTCGCCCTGGTCAGGTTGTACCCGAAGCCGAGCATCTGGAGCGCCAGCTCGTTCATCGGGTCGAGGGCGATGAGCCGCTCGCCGGCCTTGACGAGCGCCGGCCCGTTCTTGGTCTGGTAGTACGACTGCGTCAGCAGGTAGTAGGCATCGCGGTTGTGGGGCTCCGCCGCGACGACCTTTTCCGCCTGCGCCGCCGCTTCGGCGAACTTCGAATCGTTGAAGAGCGACACCGCCTGGTTGAACGGCGACGCGGAATCGACGACGACCTGCGCCGGCATGACCTCGCCCGTGGCCTCGAGCTGCCTGGCGATCGCGGCGACACTGTCGCTCATCCCCGCCGCCTGGTAGGCGTTGAGCAGGGCCTTCTTCGCGTTCACGTCGTCGGGGTTCGCCGCGACGAAGCTCTGCAGCGGCGCGATGGCCTCCTGCCCACGATTCAGGTTCAGCAGCACGAGCGCCTTGTTGAACTGCGCCTGCGAGTGAATGTCCGCCGTCTTCTCGTTCTTCGGCGTAGCGAGCGCGGAATCGAAGTAGGCGAGTGCCCGCTCCATGGAGTCCGCCTCGTAGGCGAGCGACGCCATGTAGAAGTACGGGTGCGGCTCATCCCGGTAGACACGCGTTGCGAGCGAGAACAGCGCCATGGCCGAATCCCGCTTCTCCGCTTTCATGTAATCCACACCGGGGTTGACCAGCGCGACCCACGCCGCGCGCCGGTAGGCCGCGACGTCCGCCGCGCATTCGGGCGCAGGCGCGAGCGTCAGCGCCCGCGCGAAGGCGCTGTCGGCGCCCGCGATATCGCCCTTGTGCAGGTAGATGCGTCCGAGGTAATACCACGCCCCGGCGCTCTTGTCCTGACCGTTCTGCGTGATGGCCTCACGGATGACCCGCTCGCCATTGTCCAGCGCGCGCCCCTTGTTGGCGTCGACGCTCGTCTCGATGGATGTCTTCAGGTACACCTTGCCGGAACTGACCTTGAAGTGAAGGTCCTCGTCGAGTGCCTTGCACTTCGCCGGCTCGTACGTCGGCACCGCCGCCTTCATGGCAGTCACGACGCGCTCGTTCACTCCACCCGCCTGGGCCACGACGCCGGACTGCTGGGCCATGGCACTCCCGGCACCCGCGCCCAGCAGCAGCACCGCCATGAAAGTCTGCTTCATCACTTCACGACCCCCTGTTGGGATTATCACTCGGCGTTCGAGCCTCCCCGGCTGCCGAACGCATGGCCCGCTCTTGCAACTCCCTTGCCAGCACATGGGCGGGCCGCCCCGTGCGTGCCGCAAGTGCAATAATATCATCGTATTCGGGCTTTGCGCTAATCCCGTTTCCCGTCTCCAGAAGCTTGACCCGGACGCTCGATCCGTCCTCCGCCAGCACCTCGATGGTCCGGCGCGGGAGGGTGCGGCGCTCCATCCGGACCCGGCGCAGTCCCGCGCTCGTGGAGTGGCGGAGCAGCGCATCCTCCACTGCCGACGCGCGGGAAGGCGCCGCGAGTACCTCGATCCGGAATCCCACCCGCCCTTTCTTGCCGTGCGTCGCCCAGCTCTGCACGTCCAGCGCTCCGGCCCCCAGGAGTGCCTCCCGGAGCGGATCCACATATTCCGGGCTCAGGTCGTCCACGTCTGTGGTGAGCACCACAACCTCCCCGGCCTCCGGTGCGTCCTCGGCGACCAGCAGCCGGAGCGCATTGGGATACTCCTCCGGATTCCGACCGCCGGCGCCCCAGGCGCTCCCCTGCGCCAGCCGCCACCCTTCGGGCGGCGCGCCCTCGCTCAGGACGCGGAGGAGCACGGCACCGGTCGGCGTCGTGGCTTCTCCAGCGACCGGGCCATCCGGTGCGATCTCGAGTCCTTCCGCGAGGATCGCCGTTGCCGGGGCCGGGACGGCGATCACGCCGTGGGCCGCACGCACCCAACCGTTCCCGAGAGGAACAGGCCTCGTATAGATGCGGCGGATGCCGAGCTGCTCGAACCCTTCGATCCCGCCGACGATATCCACGAGCGCATCGAGTGCCCCCACCTCGTGGAGCGCCACCTCGCGCGCCGGCATTCCGTGGACCTTCCCCTCCGCGTCGCCGAGCAGCTCGAACGCGCGGACCGCGCGCGTCCGGACCCAGTCCGACAGCGGCGCCCTCTCGATCAGTTCGATCAGGTCGCCGATATGCCGGTGGGCATGAGGATCGCCGTGCTCGTGGGAATGCTGCCCGCCCGGCTGCGCACCGGCGTGATCAACGTGCTCATGGGGGTGGTGGTGCGGTGGCTCGTCCGGGTGACCGTGGCGGTTCGCGGGCGCATGCGCCTCGCCAGGCCCTTCGGTGCGGCCCCCGGGAAGGCGGATGACGACCCGCTGCGCCCTGATGCCGCAGCGATCGGTCTCGGAGAGCTCGACCGTGACTTCAGGGCATCCGAGCCGCGCCGGGAGACCTTCCAGCCAGGCGCGGGGCGCACCAGCGGCGACGAGCGCTCCGAGCAGCATGTCGCCGCTGATGCCCGCGGCTGGATCGATGATCGCGAACCGGTCCGTCATCTGGGCCCCGACTGAAGGGTGCGGTGCCCGAGTGCACCGCGCTCGGGGCCAAATATCGCCGGACTCAGCCGCCCGGCAACTCGGCGGCTGGCCGATAGAGCCATCCCGCACCGGTATTGAACACCACGACCCGCTCGTCGGGATGCAGCGCGCCCGCCTCCCGAAGCAGGCCGGCGCCCGCCAGTGCCGCCCCGCCCTCAGGGGAGATGTCGATCCCCTCCGTTCGCGACACACTGGCGGCGGTCTCGACGAGGAGGTCATCCGGGACGGCCACGGCGCCGCCGCCGCTCTCGGCGATTGCCTCGAGCATGAGGCGTCCGCCGAGCGGTGCCGGAACGCGGAGCCCGCTGGCGACCGTCCACGGCGAATCCCACGCTTCGCATCGCGCCGCACCGGCCTCGACGGCCCGCACGACGGGAGCACATCCGGATGCCTGGACGGAATACATGCGAGGCAGCGAGTCGCTGACCCACCCCGCCGCCAGGAGCTCGCCGAAGGCCTTCCACATGGCGATCAGCCCGGTGCCGCCGCCCGTCGGATAGACGAGAGCATCCGGAAGCTTCCAGTTGAATGCGAGTGCGACTTCGAGCCCGAGCGTCTTCTTCCCTTCGATACGGTACGGCTCGCGCAGGGTGGACAGGTCGACGAAACCGGTCTCCGCCGCCCAGGCACGCGATGCCCTGCCGCAGTCGCCGATGTGCCCGTCGACGAGCTCCAGATCGGCGCCGAAGATGCGCATCTGCGCGACGATGGTGGCCGGCGTCGAGCGCGGGGCATAGACGCGCACCGGAAGGCCCGCGCGCGCGGCATACGCCGCTGCAGCGACCCCTGCATTGCCGGCCGTCGGGAGCACGAAGCCTTCGGCGCCAGCAGCGGCTGCCCGGGTCACCGCCGCGGAGAGACCTCGCGCCTTGAACGACCCGGTGGGGTTCGCCGATTCGTCCTTGATCCAGAGATCGGTGAGCCCGAGCGCGGCGCCGGCTCGCTCCGCATGGACGAGCGGTGTGTCGCCTTCGCCGAGCGAAACGGGCTCCTCGCCGGGCATGATCGGAAGCCACGAGCGAAAGCGCCACATGCTCTGGCGCCGCCGAAGCTCGGTGCGATCCACGATCGTCTGCGCACGCGACGGGTAGCGGACGAGCCAGGGCTCGCCGCACGCGCAGACCCCCGGCAGGCCCTCGGGGCTTCGGGTGGCCCCGCAGGCCGTGCACTCGAGCGTCCAGTCGAGGTCCAGCGCGATGCTGCTCGTCATCGGTCGTGGCTCATGTCGGGTACTCGCGAAGATGTTCGAGGACGCGGTCGGCAAGGGTCCGCGAGAACCCCGGCACCTGCGCAAGCTCTGCCGGTGTCGCCGTTCGCACACCGGCAAGGCTTCCGAAGCGCTCGAGCAGTGCGCGCCGGCGCGAGGGTCCGACGCCCGGAATGTTCAGCAGTTCGGAGGTGATCGTCCGGCGGGTGCGGCGATTCCGGCTGTACGCGAGCCCGAATCGGTGCGCCTCGTCGCGCGCCCGCTGGAGCAGGCGCAGCGACGGGCTGCGCCGGGAAAGGCGGAGCGGCTCGGGACGGCCCGGGATGAAGACTTCCTCGTCCCGCTTCGCGAGGCTCACGATCGGGAGATCGGTCACGTCGAGCACCCTGGCCGCCTCGACCGCCGCGTTGAGCTGTCCCTTCCCGCCGTCGATGACCACGAGGTCCGGCATGCGCAGCGCCTCGTCGCGGCGCCGCGTGATGAAGCGCGTGACCACCTCCTGAATGGCCGCGTAGTCGTCCTGCTCGGCGAGACCCTTGATTCGGTACTTCCGGTACTCGCTCTTCTTCGGGCGGCCCGCTTCGAACCAGACGAGCGAGCCCACCATGTCCCGGCCCTGATTGTGCGAGATGTCGATGCAGACGAAGCTGCGGGGCACGACGCTGAGCCCGAGATCGCGCCCGAGGGCATACACCGGATCCTCCGAGCGCTCTTCGGTCTCGAACGATTCGAGCCGCAGGCTTTCGAGAAGGTGCCGGGCGTTCACGTCCGCGAGCTCGATCCAGCGGCCGCCGGTGCCGCGCTGGGGGAGCAGCCACTCGGTCTCCGGGAGCACTTCACGCAGCGCGTCGAGATCGGCCGGGGGAAACGGCAGCATCAGGCGCCGGACGCGACCCTCGGCGCTGGACGCGTAGAACTGCACGAGGTACGCCGACAGGATCGCTTCGTCCGGCTCCTCCTCGACGCCCTCGAAGAAACGGTGCTCGCGGCCCACGACCCTGCCGTCCCGCACCCGGACGAGGACGGCTACCGCGTCGTCTCCGTCGCGGGCGTAGCCGACGACGTCGGCGTGCCCGGTGCCGATGACCTCGACCGAGGACGGCTCCTCCAGCTTCTCGAGCCACTTGAGCGCATCGCGCAGCTCCCGCGCGCGCTCGAAATCCTCCCGCTCCGCCGCGACGAACATCGCCTGCCGAACGCGGTCGCGCACGTCGTTCGTCCGCCCCTCGAGGAAATCGAGGACATCCGTGACCATCGCCCGGTACTCCGCCTCGGACTGCCACCCGACGCACGGGGCCCTGCAGCGGCCGAGGTGGTGGTCGAGGCATGGCCGGTCCCGGCGCTCGTTCGGGAGGTCATCGTGGCAGCTCCGCACCGTATACAGGCGGCGGATGATGGCGAGTGTCCGGCGCAGCTGGCCGACATCGGTGTACGGGCCGAAGTACCGGGCGCCCGGAATGTCGCGCTTGCGGGTGACGAGCACTCGCGGAAACGGCTCGCCGACGGTGACTGCGATCGACGGATAGCTCTTGTCGTCGCGCAGGCGCACGTTGAACCGCGGGCGGAACTCCTTGATGAGGTTGTTCTCGAGGACCAGCGCCTGGCTGTCGCTGGCGACGATGATCGTCTCGACATCCGCGACGAGCCGCATGAGGAGCCGGTTCTTCGCGCTGTCGGCGAAATCGTTGCTGAAGTAACTGCGGACGCGGCTGGAGAGTCGGCGCGCCTTGCCGACGTAGAGCACGTTCCCCGCGGCATCCTTCCAGAGATAGACGCCGGGGCCATCGGGAAGCGTATCGAGCTTTCGTTGCAGCAGGTCGGACGGCGTTGCAGTCATCGTATCGATCGTCGCGCGAGCCCCCGGGCTTCGGGCACTCCGAGCGCGTATGTCGTCAGCAGGTAGAGGATCCCGAACGCGGCCGCGGCGGCCAGCCCCTCGAGCCGGCCGATGCCCCGCAGCGCGAGATGGACCGCCCAGGCCCCCGCCGCGCCGGTCAGCGCGGCAGCCAGGAGGCGAAGGAGGAGCCCGCCATCCACACCGGTCGTTCCCACCCGTCGATTCATGCCTCGACGGAGCAGCACGAATTCTACCCAGGTGGCGAGGCTCGCGCCGAGCGCGAGACCCGCGGTCGCCCAGCGTGGATCGATCCCGAGCGCCCTCGGGATGACGAGCCCGAAGAGCCATCCGAGCACAATGCCGGTTGCCACCCGTGCCATCGCGAACCGGACGGGCGTCCGCGTATCGCGCAGCGCGTAATACGAAGACGAGTAGAGCCGCCCGAGCGTCGCGGCGAGGAGGCCGACGGCAGAGGCCGCGAGAATGCTCCAGACGGTGACGCTGTCCGCCGGGGTGAAGCGCCCCGACTGGAAGATCACCGCGGCGAGGAGGTGCCCTATCGAGGCGAACGCCACCGCCGACGGCACGACGAAGAACGCAATGCGCCGGAGCCCCGCGTCGAGCCGCCGCCGCAGCTCGCCGGCGATCTCCGCATCGCTCCCGCGCGCGGAGGACATGGCCGGCAGCTCGGCTGCCGAGACGGCCATGCCGAAGAGGCTCACCGGGAGCGTCGCGAGGAGCTGCGCGTATCCGAGGCTTGCCACGGCAGTAGCGGAAATGAGGCTGGCGAGCAGCGTATCCACATAGGCGCTGACCTGCGTCACGCCGCGAGCAAGCGAAACCGGGACGAAATTGCGGAGCACGGTGGCGAGGGAGGGCGTCTTGCCCGCGAGCGACACGCGCAGTCCGCCGAGGAGGCGAAGCACCGCGGGGAGCTGGACGAAGAGCTGGAGCACGCTTCCGGCCACCGCCCCCCACATCGCCATCTCGGCGAGGCGAGGAAGCTCGCCCTCGTCGCGAAAGAACAGGAAGGCCGCGATGATCGCGACGTTCCACGCCACCGGCGCCGCATAGGGGAGGAAGAAGCGGCGGTGGCTGTTCAGGACGCCGAGGCACCACGCGGACAGCACGAGGATGCCGGTGCCCGGGAATGCGATGCGCACCAGCCGGATGGTGAGCTCGCGCATTTCGCCATCGAACCCCGGCGCAATGATGTCGATGAGAAATGGCGTGAGTGCGACGCCGAGCGCGACGAATCCGGCCACCACGAGGCCGAGCAGGGCCGCGACCGAGCCGGCGAGCCGGCGTGCCTCCTCCCGCGCGCCCTCCGCCTCGAGGCGCGCGTAGACCGGAATGAACGAGGCGGAAAGCGCCCCTTCGCCGAAGAGATTCTGGAGGAGATTGGGAATCCGGAAGGCCGCAGTCCAGGCGCTCGCGACTGCACCATTGCCGAGATAGTGCGCCACGACCGAGCTGCGGACGAGACCGGCGAGGCGACTCGTGAGGATCCCCGCCGCTACCATCACCGCCGGCAGCCGGCCCCGCGCCTGGCGCGTCAGGTGCCCGAGGCGGGAGGCAGCGGACGTCGCCCCGGGGAGTCTTCGATGAGGCGGGTCAGAAAGGCGTTGTCTTCCCGGAGCGAGTCGACGTTGCGGGTCAGGTCATCGACCTCCGACTCGAGCAGCTCAACCTTCTTGGCCAGCTCGGCGAGGGCCGGTGTCACGGGCTCGGGGCCTTCGAGGCGCCGCGCGAGCGCCCGCCCGATCGGCGAATCGATGACGATCCCCAGCACCGGGATGAGCAGCGCCAGCAGGAGAACGAGTCCGATGATCCACATGGTGAAAGCCTACGCCGGAACCGGGCGCGCTTCAAGGGCGCGCTGGTACCAGCTGTCGGCGGCCTGTGCACACTCATCGAAGAATCCGTGGCCGTGACGCGCAAGAAACGAGGCCGCCGTGAGCACACGCTCCTGCGCCGACCCGCCAGGGAGGAGCGAGGCCCGTGCGCGCTCGAGCTGGCGGAGCTCGATCTCGTGACGGCGACGTGCCCCGCGCGCGAGCTGCTGCTCGATCCGCGCGAGCGCATGCAGGGAGCGGGTCAGCGCGCCGGTCGCCGGCCGCTGGAGTGTCGGGTCGATCGCGACCGCCTCCCGCTCGAGCGCGGCGTACTCCGCTTCGAGCGACTGCCGCAGCCGTTCCGTGACCCGGCGCGCCGAGGCGGGAACGAGCCCCTGCGCGGCGCGAGCCATCACGGGCACGGCGGGATCGGCGATCTCGCCGATCGAGAGGCCGAACTTGCGTGAGGCCCGGTCGACATGCGCCGCCACGACTCGCCCCGACCACCGCGGGACCGGCTCGGGACGGTGGATACGCATGCGCTGGAAGACCGGTTCGGCGAGGGGGAGATAGCGCAGCTCGCCCGGGCCCGCGCAGTAGGCCACGGTGGGGAGCAGCGCGCTCTCGATGGCGGGGCGCAGAAGGACGTTGGCCGAGAGGCGCTCGGGAGCGTTCGCCGCGAGGCGCTGAAGGTCGCCCAGCGCATATCGCTCACCGCTCCGGCGTGACACGTACGCCCCGGCATCGAGCACCAGCCGGTCCCGGCCCTGTGCGCCGTCCACCATGACCAGCGTCGCGCCGTCTCCCACGAGGATGCCGGGATCACGTCCGTCGGCCACCAGCTCGGTGGCGCGACGGCCGAGGTCGCGATCGAGGTCGGCCGCGAGCCCCAGCGCTTTGACGATGTGCCGGGCAGCGGCGCGCTTGGCGGCGAGATGCGTCGGATCGAAGCAGACGATGCCGAAGGGTGCGAGCAGCTGCGCGACGGCAGCGGCGGACGCCGCGGCCAGGGTCGCCTCGGGCCGGAAATGGCGCGCGAGCCACTCCAACGCCGCATCGCGATGCGGTGATCGCGGCAGCGTCGCGCGCGCCCGCTCGAGCGCGACATCGACCTCGGCTCCCAGTCGCTCCTGCCAGAGCGGACGCATCGGCTCGGAGGCCGCGCGTTCGCGCAGCGCGGCCGTGACGAGCCGGTCATCCGCGTCGAGCCAGCTCGCGCTGCGCGCTTCCGTCCAGTCGTGATCGTCTCCTGCGACCCAGAACACCGGGACCACGGGACGATCCCAGCGGGCCTCGAGGTGGCGGGCGAGCACCGCGGCCGAAAGCGCCTTGTACATGGTGTAGACGGGGCCGGTGAAAAGCGCAGGCTGCTGCCCGGTCGTCACCACGAGCACGCGCGGGTCGCGCAGGCGCTCGAGTTGTGCCTCGCTCCCGGCGGCAGGCACGAACGCGGCATGCGCGCCCGGATCGACGCCGCCTTCGCGTTGCGCCGGCTCGGCCACCCTCGCCGTGAGCGGTGTGGTCTCGATCCGGAAGCTCATGAGGCGCGGCCGATCAGGATCGCGCGCGGCCCGTCCGCCGAGATCGGCGCACCCGCGTAGTCGCCGAAGCGCGCGACGACCGCGATCCCGGTGGCGACGAGCATGGCCTCCAGCTCGTCCGCATGGAAGAGCCGTACCCGCTCGACCCACGTCCGTCCGTCCTCCGTCTCCATGCGCTTCCGCACGAAACGGTCGCCACCGATCAGGTCGCGGGTGATGCGGACGTTCGTTCCGCCGAGCGTAGCGACTTCGGCCGGCACGAGCGTGGCGCGCACGCGGGTGGCATTGAGGAAGTCCATCGCGAACCAGCCCCGAGGACGCACGGTCCCGGCCATCTCGGCGAGCGCAGCGCGATGCTGCGCGTCATCCTCGAAGTAGCCGAAGCTGGTGAAGAGATTGAGCGTGAGGTCCATCGAGCGGGCACGGACGGGGATGCGCCGCATGTCGGCGCGGATGAGCGGTGCGTCGGTGAGCGTGCGCGCTCGCCGGAGCAGCGTCATCGACAGGTCGAGACCGATACATCGTGCACCGGCCGCCTCGATCGCACGCGCGTGACGGCCGGGCCCGCACGCGACGTCGAGCACTCGCCATCCAGGCGTCCAGCCGACCTCTCTCCTGAGGAGCGCGACGAGCTGCGCCGCATCCGCTTCGTCCCGGTGCGGATAGAGCGCGAGGTACTCGTCGTGGAACCACTCCTCGAACCATTCGGCCATCGGACCCAGGGTGCGGCTGGAAAGAGGTATGGGGCGCGAGGAGCCCCCCTGCCGGCGGAACGCGCCGATGCGACGCTCACCTGCCCTTGTGGTACGGCTCTCCCCTGAGGATCGTGAAACCACGGTAGAGCTGCTCCACCACGACCACGCGGGCCAGCTCGTGGGGCAGCGTGGCCGGACCGAGACTCCAGCGCTCGGCCGCAGAGCGGAGGAACCCATCGGCGAGTCCGCTAGATCCGCCGATGGCGAAGGCGAGGGGCCGGGCGGCTTCGCGCCAAACCCCGAGCCGGCGTGCCAGCTCCTCGCTCGACCATCCGCTGCCGTCTCGCGCGAGACAGACGAGCGTCGCGCCCGCAGGAAGCCGCGTCCGGAGCCGCTCCGCTTCCTCGTCGCGCTGCGCGGTGACGGTCGGAGCGCGCGAGGCCTCGCGCACTTCGATCTCGGCGAACCGCACATGCCGACCGATCCGCCGGATGTAATCGTCACACGCCGCGCGGAAGTGCGGCCGCAGCCGCCCGACCGCGAGGAGCGTGATCTCCATCAGGCATAGAGGCCGCGGAGGCGGTGCACTTCGGCGACCCGCTCGATCGCCAGCATGTAGGCCCCGATCCGGTTGCTGACGCCGTGGCGCTCCGCCATCCCGACCACCTCGTCGAACGACTGGCACATGATGCGTTCGAGCCGCTGATTGACGGTTTCCTCGTCCCAGAAGTATCCGCCGCGGTCCTGGACCCACTCGAAGTAGCTCACCGTGACACCGCCCGCGTTGGCGAGGATGTCCGGCACCACGAAGACGCCCTTCTCTTCGAGGATCCGGTCGGCGTTGGCGGTGGTCGGCCCGTTGGCGCCTTCGACGACGACCCGCGCCTGGATGTCCTTCGCATTCTTGCTGGTGATCACGTTCTCCAGCGCGGCCGGGAGCAGCACGTCGCACGGCAGCGTGAGGAGCTGGGCGTTCGTCACCGCCTCGGCATTCGGATAGCCGCCAAGAAGCCGCTTCTCCTTGACCCACCGCATCACGTCGGCCAGGTCGAGCCCCTTGTCGTTGTGGATGCCGCCGGACTTGTCGCTGACGGCGACGACACGCGCGCCCTGCTCCGTCAACAGCTGTGCCGCGACCGAGCCGACGTTGCCGAAGCCCTGGACCGCGATCTTCGCGCCCCGCATCGGCATGCCGAGCCGCTTGAGCGCCTCCCGCGTTGAGAACATGCAGCCCCGCCCCGTGGCCTCGCGCCGCCCGAGCGATCCGCCCATCGAGACCGGCTTCCCGGTGACCACCGCCGTGACCGTGTGGCGCTTGTGCATGGAATAGGTGTCCATGATCCAAGCCATGACGCGCTCGTTCGTGTTGACGTCGGGCGCTGGCACGTCGGAGTCGGGGCCGAGCGTCTCGATGATCGCGGACGTGTAGCGCCGGGTCATCCGCTCGAGCTCGGCCGCGGACATCGTGAACGGGTCGCAGATGACGCCGCCCTTCGCGCCGCCGAACGGGATGTTGACGACCGCGCACTTCCACGTCATCCACGCGGCGAGCGCCGTGACCTCGTCCAGCGACACGTTCATGTCGAACCGGATGCCACCCTTGGCGGGGCCGCGCGACGTGTTGTACAGCACGCGGTAACCCGTATAGACGTCCACCTCCCCGCTGTCGCGGAGCACGGGCACGGAGACGATGATCTGCTTCTCCGGGTGACGGAGGATCTTGTAGAGGCCGGCATCGAGGCTCAGCTTCTCGGCCGCGAAGTCGAAACGCGACATCATCGCCTCGAACGGATTCTCCTCGGAGAGGAAGGTGTCCTTCTCGGGGCGGATGATCCTCGCGGGCTGCGTACTCGGGGTGGTCATGGGTGGCTGGTTCCGTGCAACGGCGATGAAGTGTCAGCTGCGGTTGACGGGCGCGACGAGCGCATCGAGCCCGGTGGCGACGGCGTCGCCGCTGGTTTCCCACGTCAGGTCCAGAATGGCGACGAGCGGCTCCGCCACGCGGGCCGGCCAGCGATCGCGAAGCTTGACCGCGTCCTGCTCGCTGACCACCACGTAGTCGGCACGCCGGGTCGCGTGCGCGAGCCAGGCGACGTCCTCGTCGCGCAGCTCGCCGTCCGCACTCCAGGTGTGCACCTGCACCGCTGCGCCCGCGGCCTTGACCTGCGAGACGAAGGCGTCGGGGTCCGCGCTGCCGGAGGCGGCGACGACGCGCTTTCCGGCGAGGGTCGACGCCGCGTGCTCGGCCCCGGAAACGAGGCCCTCGAGGTGCCGCATGCCGAGATGGGCGATGGCGACCACGCCGGGCGTCCGGCTGCCGAGCTCCGCCGCGAGCGCCTGCGCCGCCTCGGTGCTGGCCCGCTTGCGCGTGACCACGACGATGTCGGCATGCATGAGCGACTGCCACCCCTCGCGCCAGGGCCCGGCCGGCAGCGGCCAGCGTACTGCGCGCGATGTTTCCGCGCCGATCACGGCCACCGTGAGCCCGGCGCGAATCGCGCCGGGCGGCAGGCCGCCTTCGAGCACGATCGCCTGTGCGCCCGACAGTGCCGCCCGCTCGACGGCGCGCAGGCCGTCGGACGCGTCCTCGATCGAAGCGTCCGGCACCGTGTGGCCGATCTCGCGGCGCCGGTACTCCGAGGGCTTCCGCAGCAGCACGGCGGGCCGGACGCCCTGCGCGGCCAGGTGGCGCGCGATCCAGAGCAGCACGGGCGTCTTGCCTGAATCTCCCGCCGTCAGGTTGCCGACGGCCACCGTGGGCAGCGTCGACTCGCCGCTGGCGACCCACCCGCGGCCGTACGCCGTGTCGCGCGCGATGGTCGCGGTGCGCCACATGGCGGACGCCGGCAGCAGCGCCAGCCTCGCGATCCGTGCGTCGATCCGCCGGCTGGTCCAGAGCCAGCGTAACAGGCGGTGCGTGCCACCTCTCCGCGCCATCCGGCGATCCTTGGATCGGGGGGCCGAAATGTAACAGCCCCGGGTCAGCGATCCACTATGCGCGCCATCATGTCCGCCTCGGTCACGAGGGCCCCATCCACGAACGCCTCGCCGCGCAGGCTCACCGTGCGGCCGCGATTCTGCACCACGCGCACCTCCATCCGGAGCTGATCACCCGGCACGACCGGCCGGCGGAACTTCACGCCGTCGAGCGACATGAAGTAGACGACCTTCTCCTCGGGCCGCTCCAGCCGGCTCAGCAGCAGCACGCCGCCGGTCTGCGCCATCGCCTCGACGATCAGCACGCCGGGCATGATCGGGTGGCCCGGGAAGTGGCCCTGGAAGAACGGCTCGTTGATCGACACGTTCTTGATGCCGACGACGCGGGTGTCCCCCTCCGTCTCGACGATGCGATCGACGAGCAGAAAGGGATACCGGTGCGGGAGGCACTGGATGATCCGCGCGATGTCCATCATGGGACCGCTCCGGCGAGGGGGAGAAGAGAACGTACCCGCACGCACAGGCGGCCGCCGAGAGACTCGGCGGCCGCCTGCAAGGACCCGTGCTGCGCGATCACCCTACGGTCGGCTGGCCTTCAGCTCGGCGATGACGCGGTCGCTCAGGTCGAGCGCCGGATCCGCCGTGACGATCGTGTTCGTCTGGGCGCTCACGTCGAACACCATCGAGTACCCCGCGGAGGCCCGCAGCCGCTCGATGACAGCGACCACGCGGGTCTGGATCGGATCGAGCAGTTCGCGCTCGCGCGTGGTCGCGCGCTGCTGGAGCTCCTGCCCCCGCTGCTCGAGCTGCTGCTGCTGCGACTCGAGCTCGCGCCGGCGCGTCGTGCGCGCGGTCTGGCTCAGCAACGTCGCCTGCTGCTCGAAGGCCTGCGCCGAGGAATCCAGCGCGGTCTGCAGCCGCTGGAACTCCGTCCGGTAGCCCGTCATCTCGCGGACGAACGTCGATTCGGCCTGCGCGTATCCCGGCGTTTCCGCGAGGACCCGCCGCATGTTCACGAAGGCGACCCGGCCCGCACCGGCCCCGGCGGGTGCCTGCTGCGCCATGAGCGGAACGGCGCCGGCGGTCAGCGCCACGAGCAGGGCGGCCACACGTCCAACAGCGACTAACCTCATTCTGCACTCCCGAAGAAGGTACGTACTCACGATCAGAAGAAATTCCCCACCTTGAAGTGGAGCTGCCACCCGGGATCCGGTTCGCCGGCGGCGTCGATCCGGTCGAAGCCGTACGCGAAATCGAGGCCGATCGGCCCGAGCGGCGACACGAGTGCCACGCCCACGCCGGCGCCCCGATAGAGCCGCGTCGGGTCCCACTGCCGGGCCGTCCGGTACACGTTGCCGGCATCCAGGAAGAGGTTGGCGTAAAGCGACTGGCTGATTCGCGCGCCGGCCTCCACGGTGAACGTAGCAAAAGACTTGCCGAAGGCCTCGGGATTGGCGTTCGTGCCCCCGGCCTGCGGGTCGTATCCGTTGGGCGTGATCGCGAACTCGTCGTACCCCCGGAGCGGCACGCCAAACTGAACGCCGCCAAGGGAATACAGCTCGGTGAAGAAGTTGCTGGCGTTCCCGAAAATGAACCCCGACTTGGCCGTGAATCCGAGGACGAACTGGACGCCGCCCCCGAACTGGTCCCCGCCGCCAAGTGTCCCCAGCGGAGCATACCAGCGGCCCTCGACGTCCACTTTCCGGTAATCACCGGTGCCGCCAAGAAAGCCGCCGTTCAGCTCTCCGGCGATGCTCGTCTGGGCGCCGCCGGTGGCGAACGGAAGGCCGACGCGGGTGTCCCTGAGGAGCGTGGCGCCCAGCGTCGAGCGGACGCAGTTGTTGCAGATGAAGCGCTCCTGGATGTCCGTCGAGCCCTCGGAGTACCGGATGCGCTGCAGTCCGTAGGACCCGAAGAGCCGCGTGTAGCGGGACCCGAAGAACGGGAATCCGAGCTGGACGCTGCCACCCGTCTGGCGCCTCCGGCCGAGATCGCGCACCGTGAAGCGCTGGCGCGAGTCGTAGATCGAGATGGTGCCCGAGATCCGGCTTTCGCGGATCGCGGGATCGGTGTACGAGAGCGTGAAGTCGTTGATGTTGGTGCCGAACTGCCACTGCAGCCGGCCGCGCTTCCCGCGCCCGAAGAGGTTCGGCTCCTCGAGCCCGAGGAACCCGCCGACGCCGGTGCCCTGACCGAGCGACGCGCCGAAATTGATGTTGCCGGTGCGGCGCTCCTCGACCCGGAAGGTGATGTCGACGTCGACGCCGTTGGAGGCCGTTTCGACGTTGGGCGGGGCGAGCGGCTGCTGGAAGAAGCCGATGTTGCTGATGTTCTGGTACGATCGGATGAGTGCGTCCCGGTTGAACACCTGGCCCGGGAAGAGGACGATGGCCTCGCGGATCACGCGCTCGTGCGTCACGTCGTTCCCGACGATCATGATCTTGTTGATCGTCGCGACGCGGCCCTCCTGAATGTTCCAGGCGAGATCGACGGCCTGGGAGCCGTCGGGCAGCGTGCGCCGCGTCTCCTGCGGAACCACCTGGGCGTAGATGTATCCGCTGTTGGCGTAGAGGTCCCCGAGGCGCCCCGTCGCCGACTCCCACGCGGTGCGGTTGAACGGTCCACCCGCGGATCCGGCGAAGGGATAGAAGACCATCAGCTCGTCGGTCGAGTAGCGCCGGTTGCCCCGGATCTCGAACGTGCCGACCTGATAGGCCGGGCCTTCGTCGACGGTCAGCTGCAGCGTCGCCTTCCCGGCAGCGCTGTCGGCGATGAGGGTATCGCCGGTTACCTGAAAGTCGACATGGCCGCGGCTCGCGTACCAGCGCGGGAGCCGATCCCGGATATCGTCCTCGACCTGCCGCTCGTCGTACTCGCCGCTGCGGAACCACCAGAACGACTCCGGCTTGCTTCCCATCTGTCCGACGACCTGCGCGTCGCTGAAACGCTCGTTGCCCTCGATGATGACCCGGCTCAGCGCCACGCGACTGCCCTCGCGCACGTCGAAGAAGACGCGGACGCCGCCCGCGCTGTCGGCCGGCAGCTCGACCGCGGTGACTTCGGCGGTGTAATACCCCCGGTCACGATAGAGCGAATCGATGGACGCTTTCGAGCGCGCGAGGGCCGCCCGGTCGAGTGGCCGCCCCTCGAGCAGCTTGACCCGGTCACGCACGTCGGCCGTGGAGAGCTCCTCGACGCCGCGGATCGACCACCCCGCCAGCAGCGGCCGCTCCCTGACGATGAACGTGAGCGTGCTGCGCCCGCCCTCGATGCGCTGTCCGACCGTGACATCGTCGAACTGCCCCGTGCGATAGAGCGCGGACACGGCGCGCTGGATGTCCCGGTAGTTGACGGTGGAGCCCGGTGTGATCGCCACGGTCGTGATGATCTGCTGCGCCGTGACACGGGCATTGCCCTCCACGGCGACGCTGTCGACGCGCGGGGCCGCCGGGTCCTGGGCACGCAGGGCGGGCGCCAGCGTGACGACGAAGGCGAGGACGATCGGAACCGCGACGCGCATGCGCATGGAGTGGGGCGGGAGGATGCGGCACCGGCTGGGCCGGTGCCGCCTTGGCGTCAGGCCTGCTGGCGGGTGAGCGCCCGAAACGCGAGGCGCTCCTTGTCTTCGGCCACGTCGACCTCGATCTCGTCTCCGCGGCCGAACTCGCCGAGCAGGATCTTCTCGCTCAGCGGGTCCTCGATGTAGCGCTGGATCGACCGCTTGAGCGGCCGGGCCCCGTAGCTCTGGTCGTATCCCTTCTCCACCAGGAAGTCGAGCGCCGCCGGGGTGAGCCGCACCTCGTCGCCGAGCCGCCGCTGGACCTCCTTGAGCAGGATCGTGACGATCTGCGAGATGTGCTCCTTCGAGAGCGGATGGAATACGATGACGTCGTCCAGCCGGTTGAGGAACTCGGGATTGAACACCTTGTTCATCTCGTCCTTGACCCGCCCCTGCATCCGGTCGAAGTCCTGGCTCACGTCACCGCCGTGGAACCCGAGCGACTTGCCCGACATGATGTCGCGGGCGCCGACGTTCGAGGTCATGATGACCACGGTGTTCTTGAAGTCGATGACCCGGCCGTAGTTGTCCGTCAGGTGGCCCTCGTCGAGCACCTGGAGGAGGATGTTGAACACGTCCGGGTGCGCCTTCTCGATCTCGTCGAGGAGCACCACCGAGTACGGCTTCCGGCGAATCGCCTTGGTGAGCGTCCCGGAATCCTCGTAGCCGACGTAGCCCGGAGGCGCGCCGATCAGGCGGCTCACCGAGAACTTCTCCATGTACTCCGACATGTCCACCCGCACGAGCGCCGACGCATCGGCGAAGAGGAACTTGGCGAGCGCGCGCGCGAGCTCGGTCTTCCCGACCCCGGTGGGGCCGCTGAAGATGAACGAGCCGATCGGCCGGTTCGGGTCCTTGAGGCCGGCGCGGGAGCGGCGGATGGCGCGGGACACGGCGTGGATCGCTTCGTCCTGGCCGACCACCGAGGTGTGCAGCTCATCCTCCATGCGAAGCAGCCGGGCGGTTTCCGCTTCCTGCAGCCGGGTGACCGGAATGCCGGTCCAGCGCGAGACGATGAAGGCGATCGCTTCCTCGTCGATGACCGGGCGACGCGTCTGGCGCTCCTTTTCCCACTCTTCGTTCTTCTGGCGGATCTTCCCCTGCAGCTCGCGCTCCTGGTCACGCAGGGCGGCGGCGCGCTCGAAGTTCTGGTCGCGGACCGCGTCCTCCTTCTGCAGGTTGACCTGCTCCAGCTCCGCCTTGAGCTCGGAGACTTCGGCGGGCGGGACCTGCGAGGCGAGGCGGGCGCGGGCGCCGGCCTCGTCGATCACGTCGATCGCCTTGTCCGGCAGGAACCGGTCGGTGATGTAGC
>DAINRR010000021.1:31694-43486 GCA_036741715.1 Gemmatimonadales bacterium | reverse complement strand
GCTGAGCGAGCCGGCGGGCGCGCTCGCGCGCACGCTCAGCCTCGTCCCGTTCGTCGCGCCGTTCGTGACGCCGGTGCGCTACTCGTTCGCACCGCTGCCGTGGACCGAGCTCCTCGCCTCGACGGTGGCGATGGTGCTCGGCATCCTCGGCGTCGTCTGGATCGCAGCGCGGATCTACCGCGTGGGGATCCTGAGCTACGGAAAGAAGGCGAGCGTCCGCGACGTGATGCGGTGGGTACGCGAGGGCTAGCCGGCTACGAGGGCTGCCGCGTCACCCGCAGGTACGGCTTCTTGGCCGTGAACCCTTCCGGAAACCGCTGCGCCGCATCTTCGTCGCTCACCGAGGTCACGATGATCACATCCTCGCCCGGCTTCCAGTCGGCGGGGGTGGCGACGGCGTGCTTCGCCGTCAGCTGGAGCGAATCGATGACACGGAGGAGCTCCTGGAAGTTGCGGCCCGTGCTCGCGGGGTAGGTGAGGGAGAGCTTGACCTTGTTGTCGGGCCCGATGACGAAGACCGAACGCACGGTCATCGTGTCGCTCGCCTGCGGATGCACCATGTCGTAGAGCGTCGAGACGACGCGGTCGGGATCGCCGATCATCGGGAAGTTCACGGCGTGGCCCGTGACATCGCGGATGTCCCCCTCCCATTTCCGGTGTGAGTCGACCGGATCGACGCTCAGGCCGATGACCTTCGTGTTGCGGCGGTCGAACTCGGGCTTGAGGGCAGCCACCGCCCCCAGCTCGGTGGTACAGACCGGCGTGAAATCCTTCGGATGCGAGAAGAGCACTGCCCACGATTTTCCCTTCCAGGCATGGAAGGCGATGGGTCCGTGCGTCGTGTCCGCGGTGAAGTCCGGCGCTTCGTCTCCGAGTCGGATCGGCATGGGGCTGCTCCTGCGGGGGTGGATGGGCGGCTCTGAGTTACACCGCGACGCCGGGCGGCGCAATGTCGGGCTCTCGCCCTCTGTCATGGATGCGTAGATTTCGGCCATGGACCGTCATGACGTGATCGTGATCGGAGGAGGGCATGCGGGCGCGGAGGCGGCGACCGCATCGGCGCGTTCGGGTGCGCGTACGCTGCTGATCACGCAGAACCTCGAGACGATCGGGCAGATGTCGTGCAACCCTGCGATCGGTGGGATTGCAAAGGGAACGGTCGTCCGAGAGGTCGACGCCCTCGGCGGGGTCATGGGTCGGGCGACCGACATGGCCCGGATTCAGTTCAGGATGCTGAACCGTTCCAAGGGACCCGCCGTGTGGTCTCCGCGCGCGCAATGCGACCGCGGACTCTATAGAAGGGCCGTGCGGACCATCCTCGAGCGTCAGCTACTCCTCGACATGGTTCAGGGCACGGTCGCGAGTCTGGTGCTCAGTCGGGGCCGCGCCGCCGGTGTCACGACGGTGGACGGACGCCGATTTGAAGCTGGCGCCATTGTACTCACCGCTGGGACGTTCCTGCGTGGTCGGATCCATGTGGGGAAGGCCACGCAAATTCCTGCAGGGCGGGCAGGAGACGCCCCTTCGGTCGAGTTCGCCCAGGATCTCCAAGAGCTCGGACTCGAGGTCGCGCGCTTCAAGACAGGCACTCCGCCACGTGTCGATGGACGTACTGTCAATACAGCGTCGCTACAGCGACAGGATGGTGATTCTACAGCCTTCTGGTTTTCCCACTTCGCGCGCACCAGTCATCCTGAGCAGATGCCCTGCTGGCTCACCTGGGCTGGATCGGAACTCAAGGACGTGATTCGTCGACACCTTCAGGATTCTGCCTTGTACGGCGGGGAGATCAGTGGTCGTGGGCCGCGCTACTGCCCATCCATCGAGGACAAGATCGTGAAGTTTCCGGACGCGGAGCGACACCAGGTCTTTCTCGAACCCGAAGGACTCGATACGGCCGAGATGTACGTGAACGGACTGTCCACGTCGTTGCCGCCGGAGGTCCAACTCGCATTTCTCCGAACTGTTCCGGGCCTCGAGTCAGTGAAGATGACCCGGCCCGGCTACGCGATCGAGTACGACTACTACCCGCCGACGCAACTGGGGCCGACGCTCGAGTACCGGGAGATCGACGGGTTCTTTCTCGCCGGTCAGGTGAATGGAACCACAGGGTATGAGGAGGCGGCGGGGCAGGGCGTCGTTGCGGGCTTGAATGCTGCAGCAAAGGTACTGGATCGTGAGCCCGTCTTCTTTGGGCGCGATGAGGCGTTTCTCGGCGTGCTGGTCGATGACCTTGTCTCGCGCGGCGTGGACGAGCCCTATCGACTTTTCACCTCCCGTTCGGAATATCGGCTTCTGCTCCGGCAGGATAATGCACTTCGTCGCATCATTTCGATCGCCGAATCCCGGGGACTGCTCGTCCAGGAGGAGCTTCGAACGGCACACGCACAGTTGGCTCGCGAGGAGGCCGTACTTGGTGTTTCACGTGAAACATGGCTCGATCCGATCGATGCACGGCCCGCTCTCGAGGCTTCAGGATCCAGCGCCATCGCCGAGCGGACGCGAGTCGCCGACCTTGCGCGGAGGCCCGGAATGGTGCTGGTGGATCTCCTCGGCGTCGCCGGCGTCGAAGTCGACGCTGACGATGCCGCCTGGGCGGACATTGAGCTGAAGTACGAGGGATACATGCGTCGCGAACGCGCGGCCGCAAACCGCATCCGGAGTATGGAGGATTTCATCCTGCCCGAGCTCGAGTATCCGGCATTGAACAGCCTCTCATTCGAGGCGCGCGAGAAGCTCGCCATTGCTCGACCGGCGACGCTCGGCCAGGCGAGCCGTATCTCGGGGGTCTCCCCAAGCGACATCCAGAGCCTGGTTTTCGAGTCCATGAAGCAACGACGTCGTTAGCTCCCCCGCCCGGCCCCAAAGGAGCCGGCACCGCAAGCAGCCGATCTTGAAGGTCACGCTCTCACCGCGACGCTCCCTCCCATTCCGAGCAGGTTCTTGCGGGACGGTAAACGACACCGCTCGCAAGATCGAATCAGCTCCCATTTTCCGCCCCGTCCACCCGGCACCAACATCCAGTGGCATGAGGCGCAAGCGGCCCTAACTCATCCATGTTTCACGTGAAACTCGCCCGCGGGCACCTTGTTCATTTTCCTGAGAGGAATTGATATATTCTGAGTTCTGCTCCTCGAGGTCCACTCTGCAAGTGCTTGATCTACTTGCATCCTGTTATCTCGTAAAGAGTTAGCAATATATGGCCCGCATTGTAGCCATCGCGAATCAGAAGGGCGGAGTGGGTAAGACCACGACCGCCGTGAACCTTGCCGCCTCGCTCGCCATCGCCGAGCGGCGCACGTTGCTGATCGATGCGGATCCGCAGGGCAATGCCACGAGTGGCGTCGGCCTCATCAAGCAGACGGTCGAGCTGTCGCTGTACGATGTCGTCATCGACAAGGTGCCGCTCGACCAGGCCGTGGTGCGCCAGCAGTTGCTCCCGCATCTCGACATCCTGCCCGCCACCCAGGATCTCGTCGGCGCCGAGCTGGAGCTGGTCGGCAGGCCCGGGCGCGAGTCGGCACTTCGGGATGCGCTGCAGGGAGCGGAAGACGAGTACGACTACATCCTCATCGACTGCCCACCATCGCTCGGCCTGCTCACGCTGAATGTGCTCACGGCAGCGCATGGCGTGATCATCCCGATTCAGTGCGAGTACTATGCGCTCGAAGGCATTTCGCAGCTGCTCAATACCGTGCGGCTGGTGCAGCAGAACTTCAACACATCGCTCGCGATCGACGGCGTGCTGCTAACGATGTACGACTCGCGCCTCAATCTCTGCCGTCAGGTGGCCGAGGACGCGAAGGAATATTTCGGTGCGCAGGTGTTTCGCACGCCGATCCCGCGTAACGTGCGACTCGCGGAAGCACCGAGCTTCGGGCAGCCCATCCTCCTGTACGATGTGCAGTCGGTCGGTGCGCGCAGTTACCTCGCAGTCGGGCAGGAGCTGATTCGACGCATCGAGCAGCCCGACACACTGTCGATCGCCGAGGCGGTGACGCAGGAGCTTCCTGCAGCTGCGGCCGACGCGCGCGCCAGCGTCGTCGAGGCACACGCTGAAGGAGTCAGTGAGCCGGCTGCATCGAGTGAAGTCGACGACTTTCCGCCTGACGATGCGCCGCTCGACGACCTCATGGCCGAGGCGAACAGCGACAGCGCGGCGAGCGTCATCGAGGTCAGCAGCGAGGATGGCGCTGCGATCATCGACGAAGCGCGGGAGCAGCATGGAGTGCTCGATGACGCGTTCGAGTCCGAGCGTGATCCGGTTCCCGCGGATGCCATGCTGAGCGAGGTACCGGCGGACGAGCTCACCGGTCAGGTGCAGTCCGATGACGAGAACCGCGATGCATCCCCGCGGGAAGTGGAGCGCGTCGATGACGGCGTGGAGGACCACACTGAATCTGCAGAGGCCAGACCATGACGGGAGGACGGCGTCTCGGACGCGGACTCGAATCGCTGCTCGGTCCCGTCAATCGCGAGCAGGCAGCAGCGGAAGGGGCGCTGCGCGACCTGCCGGTGGCGCAGGTGCGGCCCAACCCGTTTCAGCCTCGCACGCACTTCGACGAGCCGGCGCTCGCCGAACTGGCCGCGTCCATCGAAGCATCCGGGCTGCTGCAGCCGGTGGTGGTGCGCGCGCGTAACGGCGCGTACGAGCTGATCGCGGGTGAGCGGCGGTGGCGCGCCGTGCAGCGGCTCGGCTGGCCCACGGTGCCGGCGGTGGTCAAGGACGCCGACGACCAGACACTGCTCACGCTGGCGCTCATCGAGAACCTGCAGCGCAACGATCTTTCGCCGATCGACGAAGCGCAGGGCTACCAGCGCCTCATCGAGCAGTTCAGGCTGCCGCAGGCGGACGTCGCTCGCATGGTCGGTCGCAATCGTTCGACGGTCGCGAACCTGCTGCGCCTCCTCAAGCTGCCGGCACCCGTGCGCGCCATGGTGCATGAGGGGCGGCTGAGCGAAGGCCATGCGCGCGCGCTCCTGGCGCTCGAGTCCGAGCGGGACGTCATCGCGCTCGCCGACGAGGCGGTACGCGATGCGATGAGCGTGCGCGAAGTCGAGGCGCGCGTGCGGGGCGAAGATGCGCCGGCCGCCATCGTCCCCGGCGCGGTGTCCAGGCAGGCGAAGGCGAAGCCGCGCACGCTGCAGGTGTCGGCCGACGTGCGCCGGGTGGAGGACGCGCTGCGCAAGCGGCTCGGCACGGACGTGCGGGTGACGCAGAAACGAAAGGGGCGCGGCATCGTCGCCGTGAGCTACTACTCGAACGACGATCTCGCGCGGCTGCTCGAACTCATCCTGGGCCAGCCGTTCGACGGATGAGCACGCCGCCGCGCGAACGGTACGTCCACATCATGGTGCACCACGACGGGACCTCCGCGTCCCGGAACTGGCGCATCCGGCTCGGCGTATACCGGATGCTGGTGGGCCTCGCCATCGGGTCGGTGCTCGCGATCATCGCGGCGCTGCTCCTGCTCGGTCCGATCATGCGTGCTGCGGGGCGGGTGCCCGGCCTGGAGCGGCGCGTGCGCAATCTCGAGGCGGAGAATGCGAAGATCGGCGAGCTCGCCGCCGCGCTGGACAGCGTCCAGATCGGCTACGAGCGAGTGCGCGGGATGATCGGCGGCGACGTGGTGCCCGACCTGGTTCAGGCGGCGGGGGGCGACCTCCCGGTCGCGCCACCCATCAGCGCGCGGGCTGGGGCCGCGCGAGACTATCGTGCCGGTCCGTCGGTGCCGGCCCACTGGCCCATCGTCGACGCCGGCTTCATTACCCGGGGGCTCGTGGACAACGGGGGGCGGGACGAGCCGCATCCCGGCGTGGATATCGCAGTGGCGATGGCCACCCCCGTGCGCGCCTCCGGCGGCGGCACCGTTGCCGGCACCGGCGAGGACGCGGACTACGGGAAATTCGTCCTGCTCAGCCACCCTTCGGGGTACCAGACGATGTACGGGCACCTTTCGCGGGTCGTGGTCGACCGCGGAGATCGCCTCAATTCTGGCGAAGTGCTGGGCCTATCCGGCAACAGCGGCCGGTCCACCGCGCCGCATCTTCATTTCGAGATCCGGCGGGAAGGGCGCTCGCTCGACCCGCTCACGCTCGTCAAGGAGGGACGCTGATGGCCATCTTCTCGAACGCCGCCCCCGCCGCCACGGACGCCGAAGCCGCCAAGCCGCCGTTCAACCGGCGCAAGGGTGACGGCGTACCGCTCTCGATCGTCGCGCGCGACATGACGATCACCGGGGACATGGTGACCGAGGGTGTGGTGAAGGTCGAGGGGCGCGTGAAGGGCACGATCAGGGCGACGGCCCAGATCATCGTCTCGCCAGGCGCCGTGATCGAAGGCGATGTGCACACCAAGGAAGCCGTCATCGCGGGCGAGATTCAGGGCACGATTCGGGCGTCCGAACGGGTGGAGCTGCAGGCGTCCGGCGTCGTCCGCGGGGATATTCATACGCCGAGAATTTCGGTCATCGAGGGCGGGCGGGTGAGCGGCGAGGTCGACATGTCGGCTGAAGGCGGGGCTGCAAAGCCGAGAGAGCTGCGCGTCGTCGAGAAAAGTTGATAAGTGCGTAAGTCTGTGGAAATGATGGCGTTGTGTTATTTCTTTCCACTACCAGATTTGTGACAGTGAGGCGCGGATGACTGAATGCTCCGCATAGTGCTGCGCTTATGTTGTGTCGGTGTCGCGGCGCTGTCATTGACTTTCTGCGCGGAGAAGCAGGGTTCCGACTCCGGATTTCGCGTCGCCCTCATAACGCCTGGTTCCATTGCCGACGCCGCGTGGAATTCGGGCGCCTACGCCGGACTTCTTCGGATCAGGGATTCACTGGGCGCCTCGATCAGTCACGTCGAGGCGCTGACGCCCGCCGCTCAGGAAGAAGCGCTTCGCTCGTACGCCTCGCAGGGATACGACGTCATTCTCGCCAACGGATTCGAATTCCAGGAGCCTGCCGAGCGGGTGGCGCGGGCGTATCCGGGACCCGTATTCGTCGTGAACTCAGGAGCGCGCGCGGTCGAGCGGGTGATCCCACTCGTCTTCCGGATCGAGGAGGCCACCTACCTGGCCGGGATGGTGGCGGGCGGCCTGTCGAAGTCGGGCATGATCGGCTTCATCGGTGGGGTCGAGCTGCCGCCGGTCCGGCGGGGTCAGGAGGGCTGGACCAACGGGGCCCGCGCCATCAATCCCGCCATCGTTTCGCGCGTGACCTACCTGAACAACTGGGAGGATGTTGCCTCGGGAAGGGAAGCTGCCCTGGCGCTTCTCCGGCTCGGCGTTGACATGCTTCATCACAATGCCGATGCGGCAGCCTTGGGCGCCTTTCAGGCAGTCAAGGAGGCGCCGGCCGCGTATATCTTCGGCGCGAATGCGGATCAGGCGTCGCTGGCCCCCGAGCGCGTGGTCGGCTCGGCGGTCATCGACCTGGCCCACGCTTTCCTTCTCGTAGCAGGGGAGGTCCGAAGCGGCACCCTCCGGTCCGAGCCGATGTCCTTCGGCCTCGCCGGCGACGTGCTTCGCTATGTACCGAATCCGCGCCTGAGCTCGCTGGTCTCCGCAGAGCTGCAGGCGCGAATCGCGGCCGCTGCCGACTCGATCGTGGCCGGCACGCTGAATCCCCTGGACACGAAAGCCGGGTCATGAGCGGCGTACCGCTTCGCGACGTCGTCGGATACCTCGACGCGTACCTCAGAATCGGGGAGATCCCCGACGCATCCAACGCCGTCAATGGACTTCAGGCCGAGAATGGTGGCACGCTCACGCGAATCGTGGCTGCAGTGGATGCCTCGCTCGTCACGATCGAAGCGGCCACCTCGGGGGGAGGAAGCCCGCTCCTTCTCGTCCATCATGGCCTCTTCTGGGACGGGAACATTCCCGTGACCGGGCGGCGCTATCGGCGCCTGCGCGCATTGTTCGACGGAGACAGTGCGCTCTACTCGGCGCACGTCCCGCTCGACGTGCATCCAGAGGTCGGAAACAACGTGGTGCTCGCGGAGCGGCTCGGGATCGTCGTGGACGGGTGGTTCGGTGACTACCGCGGCGTCGCGCTCGGCGTTCGCGGGCACGCGCCCCCGGCGCTCGCCCAGCGCTCGCTCCTGCTGAGGGAAATCGAGCGCGCGCTCGGCGTGGACGCTGAGGCCACGCATCTCGTGCCAGGTGGACCGGATCATCCGCGACGAATTGGCATAGTGACCGGTGCCGGGGGGAGCATGATCGCCGCTGCGCGCGATGCCGGACTCGACACGCTCATCACCGGCGAAGGCCCGCACCATACCTACTTCGATGCCATGGAGTGGGGCCTCAACGTGATATACGCCGGGCACTATGCAACCGAGACGCTCGGGGTGCAGGCCCTGGCCTCGAACCTTGCCGACCGATTCGACCTTCCCTGGGAATTCCACGACCATCCCACCGGCCTGTGATCCCGCCGGCCCTTCAACTCCGGAACATCCGCAAGCGATACGGCAGGACGCTGGCACTCTCGGGTGCCGGCCTCACCGTGCGGTGGGGCGAGGTCCACGCTCTCCTCGGAGAGAACGGCGCCGGCAAGTCGACGCTGCTCAGGATCGCCGCGGGGCTCGAGAGGGCGGACGAGGGATCGATCGCCGTCGCCGGAACACCGGCAGCCATCCGGTCACCGCGTGACGCCCGCCGCCTCGGCATCGGCATGGTCCACCAGCATCCGACCTCGATCCCGTCGCTCACGGTCGCGGAGAACATCGCACTGGCGGCAGGCTGGAAGGTGCACCCTGCGGCACTTCGCGGACAGGCCGTGCGGCTGAGCGAAGAGAATCGACTTCCGATCGATCCCGATGCATATGCGGGGCGGCTTCCGATTGCTCTCAAGCAACGGCTGGAGATCCTGAAGGCGCTGGCCGCGAACTCGCGAATTCTCCTGCTCGACGAACCGACCGCGGTGCTCGCGCCAGTCGAGTCGGAAGAGCTGCTGCGGATGTTGACCGAGTTCGCCAGGGCCGGAAACGCGGTCGTGCTCGTCACGCACAAGCTCAAGGAAGCCTTGGTTGCGAGTCATGGAGTGACAGTGTTGCGACATGGTGCAGTCACCTTCAACGGAAAAAGCGACAGTACGACCACAGATTCGCTCTCGCTTGCGATGCTCGGGGCCGGCGCTCCAGTGGGCCCACCGCGACTTTCCCGGCGGGCAGATCGATCCGGCGCGGTGCCGGCAATCCGGGCGCAGGCGCTGGATGTTGCACGCGAGCGCGGGTACGGGCTCGCTCTCCGCGGCGCATCGCTCACCGCGCTGCCAGGAGAGATCGTCGGGATCGCGGCGGTGGAAGGGGCCGGGCAGCGGGAGCTCATGCGCTCCATTGCCGGGCTGCTGGAGCCGCTCCGGGGCGCGCTCCATGTCGAGCCACCGGTCGCGTTCGTTCCCGAGGACCGAACGACGGAGGGCCTGATCCCGGCGCTCTCCCTCGCCGAGAATCTCGTCCTCGGGCTCGGCTCAGCGGGGCCGGGAGTGGCTGGCCGGCTCGTATCCTGGAGCCGCGCGTCTGCCGCAACGGCCGAACTGATCGACCGTTTCGGCATCATCGCATCGGGGCCCCAGGCGAGCGCGGCTAGCCTGAGCGGCGGCAATCAGCAGAAGCTCATGCTCGCGCGAGCACTCGAGCTGAATCCGAGGGTCATCGTCGCGGAGAACCCGACGCGCGGTCTCGATGTGGCCTCAACCGCCGACATTCATGCGCGTCTGCGGTCGGCGGCGAATGATGGCGTGGCCATCCTCTTCCATTCGAGCGACCTCGACGAAGTCCTGCTGCTCGCCGATCGGGTGGTCGTGGTGAGCGGCGGTCGCCTGTGCGAGCCGCCGGTTCCGGACCGCGAACTCGTCGGACGGATGATGGTCGGCGCGGCGTGACCGCACGAGGCGGCCTCGTCCGGGAGTTCGCGGTCCCGCTTCTGATCGTCGGAGGCTCGGTCATCGGACTGGCCGGGGTCCTTGCCGCTGCGGGATACGACGCCGGGCCGGCGCTCGAGGCAATGTGGCGGGGAGCCTTCGGGTCGGTCGACGCCTTCGCCTCCGGTACGCTGGTGCGCTCGGTCCCGCTCATCCTGATCGCCCTGGGCTTTGCCTTCGCGCTTCGTGGAGGGATGCTCAACATCGGAGCCGAGGGACAGTTCCTCGCCGGGGCGACGGTAGCGGCATGGATCGGGGTTCATCTGACGGCCTGGCCGGCTGTCGCGGCGATCCCGGCAACGTGGCTCATGGCGGTCGCGGCGGGCATGCTCTGGATGCTGATCCCGGTGATGCTGCGCGTGAAATACGGGGTGCTCGAGGTGATCAGTACCCTGCTCCTCAACTTCGTGGCCGAGGCGCTGGTCAGCTTCATGGTGCAGGGACCGCTGCAGGAGCGCACCGGCATCTACCCGCAGAGTGATCCGATAGCCGACGCCGCCCGGCTGCCGCTCTTTCCGGGGACCCGTCTCCATCTCGGCATCGTGGTCGCCCTGGTCGTTGCTGCCGGACTCTGGTACTTCTTCGCGCGGACGCTCGCCGGCTTCCGGCTGCTCGCGGCGGGAAGCGGCCCGCGGGCAGCGGTGCTCGTCGGCCGGATCGACGTGACCAGGATGGCGGCAGTCGCGCTCTTCGTCTCCGGCGGGCTTGCGGGGCTGGCCGGGGCCATGGAGGTGGGTGGGGTGTCCTTTGCGCTCTACCCGAATCTCTCTCCGGGCTACGGGTTCACTGCCATCGCCGTGGCTCTTCTCGCCCGGCTGCACCCGCCGGCAATCGTGGTCACGGGCATTCTCTTCGGCGCGCTCGAGACCGGGGCGGGCGCGATGCAGCGCGACGCGGGGATCCCCGCAGTCATCGTGTATGTAGTGGAGGCCGTGGTGATCCTCGCGCTCCTCCTGGCCGATGCCCGCGCACGCAAGGTGCGTGCATTCGGGGGAGCGATGGCGTGACCGACGGAATCGAGCTGGTCGCCGGCTTCCTGGCCGCCGCCGTGCGCATCGCCACGCCCCTGCTCCTCGCGGCGCTCGGCGAGACGCTCGCCGAGCGGAGCGGAGTGATCAACCTGGGCATCGAAGGCTCGATGCTCGCGGGCGCGCTGGCGGCGGCGATCGGGTCGTCGGCGGGTGGACCCGCATCGGGGCTTCTTGCTGCGATCGGTGCCGGTACGCTGCTCGCCCTTCTGTTCGCGGCCGTCACGGTGCACGCGGGTGCCGATCAGATCATTGCCGGAACCGCGATCACGCTCGGCGCTGTGGGCCTCACGGGTGCAGCGTACAGATCGTATTACGGCACCGGGGGCGCAGGGCTTTCCATTCCGACGCTCGCGCCCGTCGAGATTCCGCTGCTCGGAGCGATTCCGCTGATCGGCAGGGCCCTGTTCGCGCAGCCGGTGACCACCTACGTCGCAGCGAGCCTGGTGCCGCTCGCCTGGTGGTTCCTGTTCCGCACGCGTCCCGGACTCGCGCTTCGCGCCGCGGGCGAAAGCGCCGAGGGTGCGAGGGCGGCGGGCGTTCGGGTCCGCGCCCTCAGGACCGGTGCGAT
Organism: Gemmatimonadales bacterium; assembly: GCA_036741715.1. GTDB lineage: Bacteria > Gemmatimonadota > Gemmatimonadetes > Gemmatimonadales > GWC2-71-9 > CAMLLJ01. Next base: position 31,973 of record DAINRR010000021.1, on the reverse strand, counting down.
CGCAGCCGGTGGAGCGCTCGCCGGACTCGCGGGCGCGACGCTCGTGCTCGCACAGGTCGGCACGTTTTCCGAGCGCATGACCGCGGGGCGGGGATTCATCGCCATCGCCATCGTCGTTCTCGGGCGGTGGCATCCGGCCGGCGTGCTCGCCGCAGCACTCCTGTTCGGCGCGGCGACGGCGCTGCAGTTCGTATTTCAGGCGTCGGGCGTGGGCGTTCCGTACCAGCTGTTCCTGACGCTGCCCTACCTCCTCGCACTGCTCGGACTTGCGGGAGCAGT
>DAINRR010000021.1:0-31594 GCA_036741715.1 Gemmatimonadales bacterium | reverse complement strand
AGCTGTTCCTGACGCTGCCCTACCTCCTCGCACTGCTCGGACTTGCGGGAGCAGTGGGTCGGGTTCGACCCCCGCGCGATCTCGGGCGCCGCGAAGGCGCTTAGCCGCTGCGGGCGGCTGGGCCGCCGCAGGGCGGCATGGATTTCAGGGGAGCCTTCATATGAATGCAGTCGCACGATGCACGGCGGCCGGAGCCACGCTCGGCTGCGCACTCGCGGGAAGTGCCCGCGCACAGGTGGTGGATGCGCACCCGATCGATACCGCGCTCGCGCGCGGCTATTTCCAGGAGGCGGCTGCGGTGGCGCAGCGCGATGCCGGCGCGCTCTGGGGCGTACCGCTCGAGGGCCCGCTGATCTTCGGCGACCAGGCCACCCGGAGTGTCGTCGCAGAGCGAGGGGACACGGCCGGAATTCTCCACGAGGCCGGGTCCGTCTGGGTCGGGACGATACCGGCGGATCGAAACGTCGCGAACACGGCACAGGAATGGGGCGGCGTCCGATGGATCACCATCCGATGGCCGCCTCCGCAGGGTGAGGATGCCGAAGCGCGAGCGCGCCGCGCCGAGCTCTTCGCGCACGAGATGTGGCACGGCATTCAGGGGCGGCTCGGCGTTTCCGCGGATGATCCGCCGAACGCGCATCTGGACGAGCGCGAGGCCCGGCTCTGGCTCCGGCTCGAAGCTCGCGCCCTTCGACATGCGCTGGCCCGGCAGGGCGATGAGCGCACCCGGGCGCTGCGCGACGCGCTGCGCTTCCGGGGCGCCCGCCATGCGCGGTTCGAGGGCTCGTCCATCGCGGAAGGAAAGCTCGAGCGCCACGAGGGCATGGCGAGCTATACGGGACTCCGGCTTTCCGGGCGGGACAGCACTTCCATGACTCACCGTGCACGGGACCTGCTCGCGGTCCTCGACTCCTCCCCGCATCTCGCACGCTCGTTCGCCTACGGAACCGGCCCCGCCTACGGCCTGCTTCTGGATGACGCCGTGACAGGGTGGCGGGAACGCATCCTGGAAGGTGCGGCGCCGGCGGCCCTCCTGGCTGATGCGCTGGGCATGCGTCCCGCCCCGCGCGACGTGGTCGGGGCCTCACGATACGGGTACGATGCGATCGTGCAGGAGGAAGCAGCGCGCGAGCGTGAACGGATGGCGCGCCGAGCGGAGCTCACTGCCCGGCTGGTGGATGGTCCGGTGCTGCGGCTGCCCTTCGAGCAGATGCAGATGCAGATCGATCCGCAGCACGTCGAGCCGCTCGGCACGGCAGGCACGGTCTATCGTACGATCCGGATCGCCGACAAGTGGGGCGTGCTCGACGCGAAGGACGGAGCCGTGCTGATCGCTCCCGACTTCTCGTATGCGGCGGTGGCGCTGCCGAAGGGTGCGGAGCCGGAGCAGGGGGTGGTGCGTGGAGAGGGATGGATGCTCACCCTCTCGGAGGGATACCGCCTCAGGAAAGGGGCGCGATCCGGGGATCTGACGGCCGGCCGCTGAGCTCGCGCCGCGCCACGTCGATCATTGCGCGCACGCGGTCGCGCAGCGCGGGCACATCATCCACGGTCAGGCCGTCGGTCTCGACCGGTGGAAGGATCCGCACTTCGGCGCGAGCGGGGCGCATGATGAAGCCCGTCTTCGGCAGCGCGGTGCGCGTGCCGGCGACGGCGAGCGGAAGGATCGGCACGCCGGCCTCGACCGCGAGGCGGAAGGCGCCGTCCTTGAAGGGGAGAAGTTCCCCGCGCGGCGAGCGCGTTCCCTCGGGAAAGATCATCACCGAGACCTTCTGCGCGAGGCGTTCCCGGCAGATCCGCATCGCCTCGATGGCGCTCGGCCCGAACCCGCGCCTGACCGGCACGTCCCCCGCCAGCTGCATCATCCACCCGATGACGGGCACGCGGAAGAGCTCCGCCTTGGAGAGCCACTTCATCTCCCAGGGGAGGTGGCTGATGAGGAGGATGTCGGCGAACGATTCGTGGTTGGACACGACCACGTAGGGGCGCCGTGGATCGGCGGGCGGCGTGCCGGACCAGCGAAAGCGCCAGAGCGGATTGAGGCGAGGGGGAAGGATCCCGACCATCCAGCGGAAGGTGCGCCCGACGGCATACCGCCCGGGGTCGAACGGGGCCGTGACGACCCGGAGCAGCGCCATGATGGGAAGCCCTATGATCGCCGCCAGCGCGAGCACCAGCCAGGTCCAGATCGAGGCAATGGCCATCCAGAGGCGCCGCATGTCTCTCCACTGGTCAACGTGAGGCGGGAAACGTTAATTCACGTGGCGCCGGGAACAAGTCCCGGCTCGTGACCCCGGAGCATGCATGCCGCAGCGGGACCAGTCCACCGAGCCGGACGACGAGCGGTCGATCACGCCGGATGTCCCGCCCTCGGCGTTCGAATCGCCAGGCGAAGCAGCGGCGACCGACCTGCTCGAGCGCCCCGATCCGCGGACCATCGCGATCGTGGGCCTCTTCGTGCTCGCGGTCGCGTATACCCTGTACTTCGCGCGCTCGTTTCTCCTGCCCGTCGCGGTGGCGATCTTCCTCGACTTCCTCCTGAGCCCGATCGTCCGCGCCGCGAAGAAGGTGAACATCCCCGAGCCGCTGACGGCCGGCCTCATCATCATCGGGCTGCTCGGAACGGTGGCCGCCGTGACCTACAGCGTGGCGCCGGCCGCTGCCGCCTGGGTGCAGCGCGCGCCGCAAAGCCTCGACCAGGCGCGCGCGAAGTTCGATGCCATCCGGCGGCCCGTGGAACAGGTCACCCGCGCGGCGCAGGAGATGGAGGATGCTGCGGACGTCAGTCCGGACAGCCCGCCGCAGGTAGAGATCAAGGGCCCGACGCTGGCCGGCCGGCTCTTCGGCGGCACGCTCTCGATGTTCACCTTCTTCACGTTCGTCATCTTCACGACCTTCTTCCTGCTCGCCGCCGGCGACCTCTTTCTCCAGAAGCTCATTCGCGTGCTGCCGCAATTCCGCGACAAGAAACGCGCCGTTTCGATTGCGCGCGAGATCGAGAGCCACATCTCCCGGTACATGCTCACCGTGACGGCGATCAACGTGACCGTCGGCATCGCGACGGGCGTGGCGATGAAGCTGTGCGGACTTCCGAACCCGGTCCTCTGGGGCGTCGCCGCCGGGCTCCTGAACTTCATGCCCTACGTGGGCGCCGTCGCCACGGTCGGCATCATCGCACTGGCGTCGGTCGTCTCGTTCGACACGCTGGGCCAGGCCATGGTACCCCCGCTCGTCTTCTTCGGGCTGAACCTGGTGGAGGGAAACCTCCTCACCCCGATGATCGTCGGCAACCGGCTCAGCCTCAACACGGTGGCACTCTTCGTCGGCATGACGTTCTGGTGGTTCGTCTGGGGCATCCCCGGGGCGCTGATGGCCGTGCCGATGATGGCGACGATCAAGATCTTCTGCGATCACTTCGAGCCGCTCAAGCCGGTCGGCGAGTTTCTCGGCAGATAGTGCGGCCTTCGCTGCTGACCGAGCGGGAGCGCGAAGTGCTGCGCGAGCTTCACGGCGACATCGAGGCCCTTCGTGTCCGCGTGCGGCGGGAAGGAGGGGATGCGATGCGGTCCTTCGTGCTCATGCTCTCACGGGGTCGCGCCATCGCGCTCGGGCGGAACGTGTTCGTGCCGGACGGACAGGACGAGGACGTCGCGGTCCTCGCGCACGAGCTGATGCATTGCCGGCAGTACGAGGAGTGGGGGCCGGTCCGGTACTATGCGCGCGGACTCGTGGAGCAGACGAAGCATCTGCTGAGCCGGGTCGGGATCACGCGGAACCCGTACGACTGGCGGGGGGTGCCCCGCCGAACGTTCGCCGAGTATGGAATGGAGCAGCAGGGTCAGCTGGTGGAGGACGCGTGCCGGGGTGATCCGATCGCGCGGGAGATCGTCCTCGCGAATGCATCCACGTCTTCCTCGGTCGTGTCCCACGACGCCATCCACCGCACCTCGGATCGCCGCTCGTCCCACATATAGAAGAAGAATTCCGCCTGAAGGGCTGGAATGCTCTCGCGGGGCAGGATCGCGAAGACCGCATTCGCCTCGACGGGCTGCGTGATCGTCACGCCCGGAAGATCACGGACCTGTTGCGCCAGCCGGTGCGCCATGGCGTTCGCATGCCGCGCACTGCGGAGCCAGAGATCGTCGGTGAAGAGCGCGTCGAACTGCGCCGCGATGAAGCGCATCTTCGACGGGAGCTGCATCCCCTGCTTGCGCGTGAACCGGAAGGTCCCGGCCTGGCGCGCATCGAAGAAGATCACCGCCTCACCGCCGATCAGGCCGTTCTTCGTTCCGCCCAGCGACATCACATCGACACCGGCGTCCGCCGTCAGCGCGCGAATGGGAACGCCGAGCGATGCCGCGGCGTTGGCCAGGCGGGCGCCGTCGACGTGAAGGTAGAGCCCGTGCGCGTGCGCCGTGCCGGCGAGGGCGCGGATCTCGTCCGGGGTGTAGACCGTTCCGTACTCGGTGGCCTGCGAGATGGAGACGACCCGTGGCTGCGCATGGTGCTCGTTCCCGATGCCGACGAGCCGGGACAGGATCGCATCCGGGGTGAGCTTGCCCGCCGGCGCGGGAGCCCCGAGCAGCTTGCAGCCGATGAAGCGCTCCGGCGCGCCGCACTCGTCGACCTGAATGTGCGCGTACTCCGAGCAGATGACGGCCTCGTGCGGCCGCATCAGTGCCTGCAGGCCCAGCACGTTCGCCCCGGTCCCGCCGAAGACGAAGAAGATCTCCGCCTGCTCGCCGACGTGCTCGCGGAGCCTCTCGACGGCAGCCGCGGTGAACGGGTCATCGCCGTAGGCGCGCACATGGCCGTCGTTGACGCGCGCGAGCGCGGCGAGCACCTCGGGGTGCGCGCCCGCATTGTTGTCGCTCGCGAAGCTGCGCCTCATTCGGGGTCCGGCGCCTTGTCGTCCCAGAGCGCGAAGATGTTGCCGTCCGGGTCGGCGATCATGGCCATCACGCCGAAGGACTGCTTCGTCGGCTCGGCGACGAAGCGCACGCCCCGGTCGTGCAGGATGCCGCAGAAGTGCAGCAGGTCGGGCACGTGAAACGTGAGGCCCGTTTCCCGGCCGACGAGCGCCCGCGCTTTGGGATGCATGGCCGGATGCACGCCGAGGTGCGGCTCCTGCTCGAGGAACTCGGCGCCGAACGAGCCGCGCTTCGTCATCGGCAGGCCGAGCGTGTCGCGGTAGAACGTCACGGCGCGCTCGATGTCGGTGACGAAGACGGCGATGCTGTAGAGGGAGCGGATCATGCGCCTAAGATAATCGTGGCGAGGTCGCCGTCCGGTCCGGCTTCCCGGGGCGCGGCCCCATGGCGGAACACGATCGCGGGCGAGCGGCCGACGAGCGAGAGGCGCTCTCCTTCGAGCCGGAGACCGCTGCCCTCCCGAAGCCCGACGACGCACGCGTCGCGCTGGAGCTCGAGATACTCGGCGATCCGCTCCGGCCGCGTCTCGCCGCCGTGGTTCGGGAGGCGGGCCTCGGTGTAGTGGGGATTGACCTGGAAAGGCACGAGCCCGAGCGCCGCGAACGACCGCGGCTCGACGATCGGCATGTCGTTCGTCGTCATGATCGTCGGGCAGGCCACGTTGGTGCCGGCACTCCAGCCGACGTACGGAAGGCCGGCGCGCACGCGCTCGCGGACAGGGTCGAGAAGGTCGTTCGCGTACAGCTGCGCCAGGAGCTGAAAGGTATTGCCGCCGCCGATCGCGATTGCGTCGGCGCGCGCGAGCTCGGCGGCCGGGTCTCGCGTCTCGTGCGCGCCGACCAGCGTCACACCGAGCGGCGCGAGCGCCTCACGGACGGCGTTCGCGTATGTGCCCGGTGACATGCGGACGCCCGCCCAGGGCACGAAGAAGAGCCGAGTCCCGCTGCCGAGAAAGTCGCGCAGGTGCGGCAGCGGCCAGGCAAGGTACGGCTCGCCGGGATTGGTGGAATTGCTGAGGAGCAGCAGGCGCATCGTGCAAAGATACACGACGCGCCACGGCTCGATTCCCGCTCAGTCCCTGTATGGATCGAAGAGGTCCGCGCCGGCCATGACCACGATCAGCGGTCGGAGCACGTGCAGCACCTCCACCGTGCCGCCCTGCGCAGCGAGGACGTCCGGCAGCCGGCGGTAGACGTGCGGGCTCTCGTCGAGTCCGCCGCCGCGAAGCACCACGCCCTTCGAATGGATCCAGTCTTCCATCATCCGCGGCGAGACCTTGCCGCGCGAGAGCTGACGCCCGCTCCTCCGGTGACGCCTGCCGGCCGCCTCGGTGCGCGACATGACGCGGCCGGCGCCGTGCACGGTGGAGTAGAGCGCGGCTTCCTGCAGCGTGCGCGTCTCGTCGTCCGATGCGATCGCCCCTTGCACGATCACGGCGTCGTCTCCCATCGAGCCGCCGACGAAACCTTTCTGCCCCGGAAACGCCGGCGTCGCGCCCTTCCGCACCACGACGTACTTCTCGCCGCCGTGCTCCTCGACCCAGGCGAAGTTGTGGTGGTTGTGGATCAGATCCATCTCGCGCCCGCCGAGGAGCGATACCACCTTGCGTGCCACCCACTCGCGTCCGGCGTAGGCGTAGCGCCCGGCCAGGTTCATGAGGGACCAGTAGTCGTGACCGAGCGGGTCCGCGACGCGCAGCAGCGTTTCGCGCTCGGGGACGCGAGAGCCCCAGGGAGCACCCTGCGCGAGTGCGAGGAAGCCCGAGGCCACCGTATGGCCGAGGCCACGGCTTCCGAAATGGACGCCGACCCAGATGGCACCACTCTCGTCCGCGAAGACGTCGACGTAGTGGTTGCCGCTGCCCACGGTCCCGAGCTGTGCGCGCGCCTTCTCGCGGAGGCTCCCGCGCACCGACGGCTCGAGCGCCTCCCAGGCGGGATCCTCGAAGAGCGGATCGTCCACGGGCGCGTCGTCCGCCCGGTTCCTGCGGCCGATGCCGAAGGAGATCGTCTCCTGGATCTCGTCGGCGAGCTCATCGAGCCGCGCGGCGATCCCCGTCTCCTCGTCGATGCTGAGGTCGGTGCGGATCGCGGCGTTGCCGCAGGCGATGTCGAAGCCGACGCCGACCACGGACACCTGGTCCCGGTAGGCCGCCACGCCACCGATCGGCATGACGTAGCCCACGTGCCCGTCGGCCATGAGCGCGACGCGCTCGGCCCGGCTCGCCACGTCCCGCAGCTGCAGGATCGTCTTCTCGTCGTGCTGTCCGAAGATCTGCATGGGCCCCGGCTCAGGGGATGCGACGTCCATGCGGCCACACGACGCGAATCGCGAGCTTCAGGAATCTCGCGCGCAACGGAATCCGACGTGCGGGCCCGCGCCGTTGGCGGGATGACTGTCGCGGTAGCGCACGCGAAGGTTCACCGCGGCACCCTGCCAGCTCCCGCCACGTATCGCGTAGCGAAGCCCTTCGCCGGTCCCGGGCCATTCGTCCGCCGTGTATTCCCAGACATTCCCCGCCATGTCGTGGAGCCCGTTGCCGTTCGCCGGATACCGGCCGACCGGCGTGGTGCCGCCGCGCCCCGTACCGCTCCAGTTCGCATGCGTCGAATCCGGGAACGCTTCTCCCCACGGAAAGACCTCGCCGCGCTCGCCGCCACGCGCCGCATATTCCCATTCGGCTTCGGTGGGGAGTCGCTTGCCTGCCGCCTGGCAGTAGGCGCGTGCGGCATACCACGGGACGTAGGTGACCGGATGATCGGACTGGCCGGACGGATACAGTCCCGCGGTCCAATGCTGCAGGTACTGCCCGTTGTGATACCGGTCGGGAATGCGATCGGGCCGCCACTCGGGGCGCCCCTCGAGGAACGACGCGAATTCGGCGTTGGTGACTTCGAACCGATCCATGGCGAAGGAGGCGACGCGCACTCGCCGCTTCGGCACTTCGGCAGCGAAGATCCCGGGCCGGGAGACACCGTACCGCGCTGCCAGTGCAGGCAGCTCGGACGAGTCGGTTCCCATCTCGAAAGCGCCACCTTCGATCAGCGCCATCGAGCCCGGCCTCGGTGGCATGACGGGGCCGCGTGCGCGCCGCGGTGCAGTCCCGCATGCGGTGGCGAATGCCAGCACACCCAGCAGCAGCAGACCCTTCTGCATGACGACCCTTTCAGATTCCAAGCGAGCCGATCGGCTCATAGCTCAGTTCACCGTCCACGAGGTGGCCCGGCGGCTCGAGCAGGTGCAGCGCCGCGGGTCTTTCGTCGAGAATGTGCCGCACTTCCCACCCGCGTGCCGTGAGCACATCGGCGATGATGCGCCGGTGGCACCGCCACCAGACGGCTTCGGCGCACATGAATGCAAGCCGGGCGTCCCCGGCGGCCTCCGTGAGCGTGCGCAGGCCGTCCGCGAACTCCTCCGTGCCGATGTAATCGGCGTACGCGCGGAATGCAGCATTCTTCCAGCCCGTATTCCGCGAATCGCGCCGCGGCGTCCGGCGGCCGCCGAGCGCCGGGATTCGAAGGTAGCGGACCCCCTCGGCAGGGAGGCGCCCGGCAAGCGCGTCCGATCCGAAGTGGGGATGGCGCTTCGAGCCCGGAAACCGGCGCACATCGGCGAGTGCGGCGATGTCGTGCGCGCGCAGGATGGCGAGGAACTCCTGGAGCTCGCGCGTCGAATGACCGATCGTCCACACCGCGCCCGGCACCTCAGAGCGGGCCTCTGCCGCTCGACAGGAGCTCGAAGACCTTGAGACCGATCATCACCGCGATGGCCCCGGCCACCACGACCAGCAGCACCAGCCCGGCGGCGAGCCACACGAGCGTCTTGCGGCTCGACCGGCGCACGAGGTCGGGTGCGACGGTGTGCTGCTCGAGGAGCCGCATGTTCCGGTTGTTCGCCTTGAAGGCGACATCGAAGAGGTCCCCCAGGATCGGCACGGCGCCGACGAGCGCCTCGATGCCGACGTTCGTGACCATGCGCGCGAGCACGGTGCCCGGGGCGCCGAGGCGTGCGGCCTCGTAGACGAAGTACGCGGAGGCGACGGCGCCCGCGAAATCGCCGACGCCGGGAACGAGCCCCGCGATCGCGTCGAGCCCGAAGCGGATGTTGGTGCCGGGAATGCGGAACTGGCTGTCGAGGAGGCGGGCGGCGGCGCGCATGCGAGCGAGCCGGGCGTCGCCGACGACTGCCTCCGGGGCTACCGGAACGGGCTTTCCTGGTCTGGCCATGTGAGCTCCTCAGCCGGCGATTCGCGGGGACTCGCGCTCGAATTCGTCGCGCATCAGTCCATACACCTCGAGATCCTCATGCACTCCCCACTTGAGCACGTGCCCGCGCAGGGTTCCTTCGTGGCGCATTCCCAGCTTCTGCATCACGCGCCCCGAGGCGGGGTTGCGGGTCATGTGATGTGCGACGATGCGGTGCAGCCCGAGCACCTCGAATCCGTGCCGGACGACCGCTGCGGCGGCCTCCGTGCAATAGCCCCGGCCCCAGTACTCGAGGCCGGTCCAGTATCCGATTTCGCCGCGACGGTTCCGGCCGTCGATGGACAGCCCGACGCAGCCGACGAGCGACCCGCCGTCTCGAAGGGTGACGGCGAGCGTGAGCGATTCCCCACGCTCGAACCCGCCCTCGAGCGTCGCCAGCCACGCCTCGGCCATCGAAAGGTCGTACGGGTGCGGAATCGAGATCGTGCTGACGGCGATCTCACGCGGGCTCACGAGCGCGGTGACCGCCCCGGCATCCGCGGACGTGAACGGGCGCAGGACCAGTCGCTCGGTCCGAAGCGTCGGCAGCATGCTCGACGATAGGTGGGAGGCGGTCGACCCGGAAGTCCGGGGGCGGCCAGGCTCAGCGCATACCCGGCCGGCGCAGCGAAGCCACCCGGGCTTCGCGCAGCCGGCGGAGCCCGCTGAGCACGACGACGAGGGTCGCGAGCGTCCAGATCGCCGCGAATACGATCCGGGTCCGTGCGGAGGCAGCGCCGACGCCCCCGAAGACGTAGGCGCCGATCGCGAGGAGATCGATCACGAGCACGCCGATCACGAGATGCAGCAGCGCAGTGCGCGGGGTGGTGTCAGTCATCGTCGGTCCAGATGAAGTCGGCAATCAGCGGGAGGTGGTCCGAGCCGAGATCCGTGCCGACCTCGGCGCGCACCGCACGGAGCTCACCGGTGCTGAGCACGTGGTCGATCCGGACGCGGAACCACCGGAGCACCCGGGTGCCGCCATAGCCCAGGCCGGCCCGCGCGAAGGCATCGTCGAGGTGCGACCAGTACTTCCGGAAGATGGCGCTTTCGCCCGGGGTGTTGAAGTCGCCGGCAACGATCGCGGGCGCGCCCCCCTGCGTCACCCAGTTGGCCGCCCGTCGTGAAGCCACCTCGCGCATCTCGAGGTTCGCAGCGAGGAGGCGCGAGTCCCGCCGCTCGCGAAGCATCTCGAGGCCCCGGCCGGGCGTGTCGAGATGGAGGTTCGTCACGTGCAACGTGCGCCCGCCCGCGTCGAGCGTGTACCGGACGATCGACCCGGCCCATCCGACGTCACCGATGCGCCACGGAGGCAGCGAGTCCACCTGAACGATCGGGAAGCGGGAAACGAAGCAGAGCCCACCGAGCACGTGGACGGAGTGCGCCGAGAGCGCGCGGAGCTCTTCCTCCACCGCGCTCGAGCATTCCTGCAGCGCGACGATGTCCGCATCCCATGCATCGAGCGCGCTTTCCAGGGTCCCCGCGAAGCCGAGTGCGCTGCCCCCCTGGACGTTGAACGAGACGACCCGGAGGTCGCGCTCCTGCCGGGGGGCGGTCAGGGCCCCGGCGGCAAAGCCCATCACGGGGCCGGCGATGACGAGCGCTCCGCCTGCCAGAGGAAGGAGGGCGCGGGGGAGGATCACGAGGGCGACGGGGACGAGCAGGACGAGTGGAAGGAGGAGCGTCCAGCGCGGTCCGAAGAGGAGCACGGTGGCCGGCCACCACCGGTCTCCGAGCCCGTACAGGAATGGCCAGGCGAGGATCGCAGCGCCGCACCAGGTGAGTGCCGCCCGCCAGAGGGCGCGGCGCGCTCCCTCGCGGACCGGCTGGCGTGCCCAGGCGCGGAGGCGGCGCAGGTCATGGCGCAGGCGGTGTCGCGCGCCGGCCGGGCGCGCGCCCCGGATGCGAAGTACACGGCCGCAGCGACAGCGGATCGAATGGCCGACGGCCGATTCGTCGATCCTGAGCTTTCGGCCGCAGCGGCAGGTGAGCGTGAGGCTCATCGGGCGCTGGCCGGAGCCGCGCTCAGTCGCTCTCCCACCCCGTCGGCCGCTGACGTCCCTTGAGCATCCGGGTGGCGAGGTTCTCGATCGGTCCGCCGAGGAGGAGGGCGGTCATCGTGAGCAGGAGGCCGATGAGCGCCGAGCGCCACATCCCGGCGCCGAAGGCCACGGCAATGCACGCGGTGACCCACACCGATGCCGCCGTGGTGAGCCCCTGGACGGCGCGGGCATCGGGAAGCTTGAGAATCACGCCGCCGCCGATGAATCCGATGCCGGTGATGACACCCTGAATCACGCGACTGACGGAATCGGGATTGAACGTGCCCGGGATGGACGCGATTTCCATCGTGACGAGCGTGACGAGGCACGCGCCGATGGCGACGAGCCCATGCGTGCGGACACCGGCAGGCTTGCCGCGCAGCTCGCGGTTGATGCCGAGGACGAATCCCGCGAGCATCGCGGCCGCGAGCCGGGCGAGCACTTCATCGTTGCCTCCGACCAGGTCGGCGAGCTGATCCCCCACAGCGCTTCCTTTCAGCCGCGTTCGGCTCCCTGAATCAGGTTGCGAGCTTCCCAGAGCTCGGGAAAGACCCTGCGGGCCACGGTGCCGCGCAGATAGGTGGCGCCGTCGCTCCCCCCCGTGCCCGGTCGGCCCCCGATGATCCGCTCCACCATCTGCACGTGGCGCATGCGCCAGAGCGTCAGCATCTCGTCGAAATCGAGAAGTGCCTCCGCCAGCAGGAAGAGGTCCATCTGTGCGGCGGCGCCGCGATAGAGGGACGCGACGCCCTCGGCGTCGGCCGAGAACCCGCGACGGCGGAGGACTTCGTGAAAGGCGGCGCGGACGGTGCGTCCCGCGAGGCGACCCTCGAGACGCTGGCGCGCCGCCGAGCCCGGCTCGTACGACTCGAGGTAGCGGGGCTCGGGCAGCCCGGCGAGGAACTCGATCTCGCGGAACTGCGACGACTGGAATCCGCTCGCAGGCATGAGGTGGTCGCGAAAGGCGAGGAAGTCGACCGGCGTCATCGTCTCGAGCACCGACACCTGGGCCACCAGCACGCGCTGGATCTCGTGCACCCGGCGGAGAAAACGGAGCCCGGTCAGCAGGTCGCCCCGGTCGAGGTGCGCGACGATCGCATCCAGCTCATGGAGCAGCTGCTTGAACCACAGCTCGTAGGTCTGGTGAATGATGATGAACAGCGTTTCATCATGCTGCGCGGGGTCGGAGCGGAGCTGCTGCAGCGCGATGAGGTCGTCTACCCGAAGATAGCCGCCGTAGCTGAGCTTCTGTTCGCTGTCGGGCCGGCCGAAAGGCATCGAGGAGATCCGGGATCAGGTGGTGGTAAAGATGGCGCGTGGCCCCAGCGCCGCCAGAGCGTGCGGCAATGCCAGCTCCGCCCAGAGTGCGTACATCGCTCCCGCGGGATGGAGCCCGTCGGCGGCGCTCAGGTGCGGGGCGCCCGCAGCGAGACGCGAGGTCGGGAGCACGTCCACATAGCGGGCGCCGGACCGCCCGGCTTCGTCGCGGTTGACGGCATTGAAGTGCTCGATCTCGGCGCCGATGCGTGCGCGATCCCGTCCTTCCGCAAAGGGTGTGACGCCCCAGTCGGGAATCGAGAGCACGAGCACCCGCGACGCCGCGCTGCCGGCGAAGCTCACGGCCCGGGCGAGGAGCGCGCGGAACTGCCCGCGATATTCGGCGAGAGCGCGCCCGCGATACTGGTTGTTCACGCCGATCATGAGCGACACCAGATCGTACGGCGGGGACAGGGTGGCTGCGTCGATCCCGGCCTGGAGCTCGTCCGTGGTCCACCCGGTCCTTGCGACGATCTCGGGCGGGGCGACCCGGATGCCGCGCATGGCGAGGAGGTGGACGAGATGGTGCGGCCACCGCTCCTCGGCCGCGACGCCCTCGCCGATCGTGTAGCTATCGCCCAGGGCGAGGTACCGGAGCCCGGTGGACGCGCGCGCGGGCGATGCCGTCATGCCGCGTGACGCGAGAGGAAATCGAGCGTGGCGTCCCGGCAGCGCCCGGGCTGGTCGGCCCACATGTCGTGGGTCGCATCCGGGATGCGGACGCGCTCGACGTGCCGGAGGGTCCGGGCCAGCAGGTCGTCCACGAACCGGTGCAGGGGGACCGTGCGATCGGCGCTCAGCATGAGGCAGGGCATCCGCAGCGCCGCGACGTCCTCGGCGGAGAGCCAGGGCCACGGTTCGTCCGAGATCGTGAATGCCTCCCAGTCCCGCGCGTTCCGCATGAGCCGCTCGCGCACGCGCGCCGGCAGGCGGCCGAAGGTGCCGTCGCCCGCGAAGTAGTCGGTGACGAAGCGCATCGCCTCCTCCGGTGCGCCGCGCCGGAAGGCGTCCCCGGCCGGCCGCCACATTCCGGCGAGGAAGCGGTCCCAGCCGGCCTTCCCCTGCGGGTGCTCGCGCGCCCAGGGAAGAAGCGGCGGCTCCGCCAGCGTGAGCGTGCGGAAGAGCCCGGGATGCGCGACCGCGCAGAAGAGCGCCGCGACACCGCCGATCGAATGCGTCACGACGTGCACCGGGCCGATCTCGAGCGCTGCGATCAGCTCCGCCAGATCGGCCGCGTCCGTGCGTGCCGAATAGTCCGTCGCGATCGGCGCGTTGCGATTCGGCTCCGCATACCGCCGGCTGTAGGCGATGACACGATACCGCTCGGCGAACGCCGGAACGTGCGGGGTCCAGTAGGTGAGGTCGGTTCCGCCGCCGTGCACCAGCAGCACCGGCTCGCCGGATCCGTGCTGCACATAGTGCAGCGCGGCTCCGCGCATGCAGGCGACGTGACTCATGCGCCGGCGCTCATGACGCCGCATCCCAGCGGTAGAAACCTTCGCCGCTCTTCCGGCCGAGCTTGCCTTCCGCCACCATGCGCCGGAGGAGGTCGGGAGCGCGGAAGACCTCGCTGCCGAGTGCCGCGTGAAGGTGATCGGCGATGGCGAGCCGCACATCGAGGCCCACGATGTCGCCGAGCCGGAGCGGCCCGACGGGGTGATTGTAGCCGAGCTCCATGGCGCGATCGATGTCCGCGGCGGACGCGACCCCGGCCTCGAGCATGCGGACCGCTTCGAGGCCGAGCGCCACGCCAAGCCGGCTCGTCGCGAAGCCGGGGGAGTCCTGCACCACGATCGGCGTCTTGCCGAGGGATTCCGCAAAGGCGCGCGCGGCGGCGACGGTCGCGTCCGACGTCTGCGGACCTCGCACGATCTCGACGAGGCGCATCGCCGCGACGGGATTGAAGAAGTGCATCCCGATGACCCGCTCGGGCCGGGGCACCGCCGCCGCGATGGCGGCGATCGGGAGCGACGACGTGTTGCTCGCGAGCACGGCATGCGCGGGAGCCGCCGCAGAGGCCGCCGAAAAGAGCGATCGCTTCAGCTCGATCCGTTCCGGCACCGCCTCGATGACGAGGTCGGCACCCGCGGCCGCCGGCTCGAGTGCGGGAAAGGTGGCGAGGCGCGCGAGTGCCGCGTCGCGGTCGGCGGCGGAGCGCTTCTGGCGCGCGATCGCCCCGGCGAACGACTCGGCGATCCGGTCATGCGCCGCGAGCAGCGCATCGCGATCGGAATCCGCGAGTGCCACCTCATAGCCTGCGGCGAGCGCAACGTAGGCAATCCCATGTCCCATCGTGCCGGCACCGATGACGGCCACACGGCGGATCGGCGGCGTCACTCGCACCGCTCCACGAGCACGGAGATCCCCTGGCCGACGCCGATGCACATCGTGGCCAGCCCGTACCGCCCGCGGCGGCGGCAGAGCTCGTGCACGAGCGTGGTGAGGATCCGTGATCCGCTCGAGCCAAGCGGGTGGCCCGACGCGATGGCGCCGCCGTTGACGTTCACGCGCGCGGGATCGAGACCGAGCTCGCGAATGCACGCGAGTGCCTGGGCCGCAAACGCCTCGTTCAGCTCGACGAGATCGAGGTCTTCCACCGAGAGGCCCGCGCGAGCGAGCACTTTCCGTGTCGCGGGCACCGGCCCGATGCCCATGATCTCGGGTGACACGCCGGCGACTGCCGTCCCGACGACGCGCACCATCGGGCGGTGGCCGCCGGCCTGCGCGGCTTCGCGGCTCATCATGAGCAGGGCACTCGCGCCGTCGTTGATGCCGCTCGAGGATCCCGCGGTGACGGTGCCGCCCTCACGGAAGGCGGGCCGCAGTTTCTCGAGGGCCTCGATCGTCGTTCCGGGCCGGGGGTGCTCGTCGGTGGTCACCAGGGCGTCGCGCCCACGCTCACGCACGGTGACCGGAACGATCTCGCCAGCGAATCGATCCTCTGCCGAGGCCCGCATCGCGCGCTGCTGGCTCTCGAAGGCGAATCGATCCTGCTCGACGCGGGTGATCCCGAAGCGCTCCGCGACGGTCTCCGCAGTCTCGCCCATGGAAACGGTCCACTCCGCCGGGAGGGCGGGGTTGGTGAAGCGCCAGCCGATGGTGGAATCGGCCATTGCGGGGGCGGAGCGCGGAAAGGGAGCGTCGGGCTTCAGCATGACCCAGGGAGCACGAGACATGCTCTCGACGCCGCCGGCGATGAAGCAGTCGCCCTCGCCCGCACGGATCGCCTGTGCGGCGCTCGCGACCGCCTGGAGTCCGGAGCCGCAGAGGCGGTTCACGGTCTGGCCGGCGACCTCGACGGGCAGTCCGGCAAGCAGCAGTGCCATGCGCGCCACGTTCCGGGAATCCTCCCCCGCCTGGTTGGTACAGCCGAGAAGCACATCCTCGATGGCGTGCGGTTCGACGCCGCTTCGCGCCACGAGCGCGCGGATCACCTGCGCCGCGAGATCGTCGGGCCGCACCCGCGCGAGGGCGCCGCCATGGCGTCCGACCGGCGAGCGGACCGCATCGACGATGACGGCCTCACGCATCCGGCACCACGGCGGTGGCTTCGATCTCGACCAGGGCGAGGGGGTCGAGCAGGCCGGCGACGATCACGAGCGACATGGCCGGGAAGTGCCGGCCGATCACGGCGCGGTATGCCTCGCCGATTTCGCGCCGCCGGCCGACGTACTCCTTGCGCTCGACGACGTACCAGGTGAGCCGGACGAGATGGCTCGGCTCCGCCCCGGCCGCGGCGAGCACGGCGACCACGTTCTCGAGCGCCTGGCGCACCTGTCCCACCATGTCGTGCGCCTCGAATTCCTGCGTGCGCGGGTTCCAGCCCGTCTGCCCGGCCACGCTCACGATGCGGCCGCGTGCGCTGACGGCGTTCGCGTAGCCGGACGGCCCGAGCCACCCCGCCGGCTGCACGATCCGATGATCCGCGCTCACGCGCCCTCCTCGCGCAGCACGAATCGCTGCAGTTTCCCCGTGGCGGTGCGGGGGAGCTTCGACACGAACTCGACCTGGCGCGGATACTTGTGCGGGGCGATCTCGCGCTTCACGTGGTCCTGCAGCTCCTTCGCCATCGCGGGTCCTGCCTCATGCCCTTCGCGCAGGACGACGAAGGCCTTCACGATCTGGCCCCGCTCCTCGTCCGGCACGCCCACCACTCCGCACTCGGCGACGGCCGGGTGCTCGAGGATCACGCTCTCGACCTCCGGGCCGGCGATGTTGTGACCCGACGAGATGATCATGTCGTCGGTGCGTGCCTGATAGACGAAGTAGCCGTCCGCGTCGATGATGTAGGAATCTCCGGTGATGTTCCAGCCGTTCTGCACGTAGGCCCGCTGGCGCTCGAGGTCGTCGAGATACCGGCACCCGGTCGGCCCGCGCACGGCGAGGCGGCCGAGCGATCCCTGCGGGACGTCGTGACCGTCGTCGTCCACGACCCTCGCAGCGTAGCCGGGCACGGGCTTCCCGGTGGCGCCGGCGCGCATCGCCTCGGGCGGCGCGCTGATGAAGATGTGGAGCATCTCGGTGGAGCCGATGCCGTCGATGATGCGGATGCCCGTCGCGCGCTCCCAGGCCTCGAAGGTGGACGCCGGGAGCGTCTCGCCGGCGGAGACGCATTTCCGGAGCGTGGGCGCGCCTTCGGCCCCGAGGAGCGGCAGCATCGCGCGGTACGCCGTCGGCGCGGTGAAGCTGATCGTGGCGCCGAACGCACGGATTCCCTGCAGCAGGTGGGGCGGCGCGGCCTGCTCGAGCAGCAGCGCGCTGGCGCCGATCCGCATCGGAAAGAGCACGAGCCCGCCGAGCCCGAAGGTGAACGCGAACGGCGGCGATCCGCAGAAGATGTCGTCGGGATCCGGCTGCAGGACGTGCGGGGGGAAACAGTCGCAGATCGCGAGGACGTCGCGGTGGAAGTGCATCGTCCCCTTGCCCTTCCCCGTGGTGCCCGAGGTGAAGGCGATGAGCGCGACATCGTCCGCCGCCGTGTCCACGTTCCGGAAGGTCGCCGGCCGGTTGCGCATCAGTGCCTCGAGCGAATCCGGCGCTTCGCTGTTGAAGCACACGATGCGGACCCCATCGCGGGCGGCGCCCGTGCCCGTGCGCTCCATCCCGGCACGGCAATCCCCTTCGAGCCGCGCATCGGTGAGCGCGATGGTGATCGCCGCACGGTCCGCCGTGTAGGAGATCTCCCGCGGCCTCAGGAGCGGCATCGTGCACACGACCACGCCGCCGGCCTTCAGCACGGCGAACCAGCACGCCACCATCATCGGATTGTTCGGCCCGCGCAGGAGCACCCGGCTGCCGGGGATCACGCCCAGGTCCGTGACGAGGACATTGGCGATGCGGTTGGCGCGCTCGAGGAGCTCGGCGTACGTCCACTGCCCTCCCGGGAAGAGGAAGACCGGGTCGTCGCCGTGCCCCTTCGCGACCATCCTGTCGAGCAGCTCCGTTGCGCAGTTGAGGCGCAGCGGATACGCAAGGCCGAGGGAGCGGTCGTACCGCATCTCCGGCCAGAGGGCCCGGGGCGGAAGGCGGTCGCGGCAGAAGGTGTCGACGTGGCCCGAGGGAACGCGCGCGGTCATGGGTTCTCCAGGAGCTGGCCGGCGATGACGAGGCGCTGGATCTCGCTGGTGCCTTCGTAGATGCGGAGCGCGCGAATCTCGCGGTAGAGCCGTTCGACCGGCGAGCCGGCCACCACGCCGAGCCCCCCGAGGAGCTGGACGGCGTCGTCGATGACACGCTGCGCGGATTCCGTCGCGTGCAGCTTGGCCATCGCGGCCTCGCGCGTCACCCGCTCGGCGCCCGCATCCTTGGCCCACGCCGCGCGGTAGACGAGCAGGGCGCTCGCATCGATCGCCGTCGCCATCTCCGCGAGCCGGGCCTGCGTGAGCTGGAACTCGGCGAGCGCCCGGCCCGAGACCCGGCGTTCGCGGCAGTGAGCGAGGGCCTCGGCAAGCGCCCGGCGCGCCATGCCGGTCGCGGCGGCACCGACCGTGGCGCGAAAGACGTCGAGGGTGCCGAGCGCCACGCGAAGCCCTTTGCCGGGCTGGCCGACGAGGGCATCCGCAGGCACGCGGCAGCTCGTGAAACCGAGCGTCCCGAGCGGGTGCGGCGCGATGACGTCGATCCGTCCGGTGACGCGGAGGCCCGGATTGTCCGCATCCACCATGAAGGCGCCGAACCCGCGTTCTCCCTCGTCGGGCATGCGGCAGAACACGACGTAGTGATCGGCGATGCCGGCATTCGAGATCCACGTCTTCTCGCCGTCGATCACATACCCGCTGCCGTCGCGCCGTGCGGTGGTGCTCATCGCCGACACGTCGCTCCCGGCATTCTGCTCGGACAGCGCGAAGGCGGCGATGCGCCGTCCCGCGGCCACGTCGGGGAGGTAACGGGCGCGGAGCGCCTCGGTCCCGTAGAGCGAGACGGGCCCCGTGCCCAGTCCCTGCAGCGCGAAGCAGAACTCGGCGAGGGGGTCGTGGCGGGCGAGCGTCTCGCGAATCACGCAGAGCGAACGGACATCCACGCGCTCGCGCGCGCCGCCGTACGCCGCGGGCACGACATGGCGCAGCCACCCCGCGTCTCCGAGCGCGCGGACATGACGGCGGCAGCGCCCATCGAGATCACCCGGATCGTCTCCGGGCGCGAGCTCCTGCGCGGCCCACGCCTCGACCGACCTCGCGAGCTCGCGATGCGCATCGTCGAAGAAGGGCCAGGCGAGGTGCTCGTGCGGCTGCACTAATCGCCCTCGAACTTCGGCGTCTCTTTCGCGACGAACGCCCGGTACGCCCGCGAGAAGTCTTCCGACTCCATCAGCTCCGCCTGCACCTCCGCTTCGTAGTCGATGGCCTCGTCGATGCCCATGTCCCATTCCTCGTGCAGCGCCCGCTTGGTGGCGGCGTGCGCGAGCGTGGGTCCCGAGGCCAGGGTCCGCGCGAGCTCCTGCGCCGTGCGGAGGAGATCGGCCGGATCGACGATGCGATTGTAGAAACCCCACCGCTCCGCCTCTGCCCCGTCCATGAAGCGTCCGGTATAGAGCAGCTCCGCAGCCCGTCCCTGCCCGACGATCCTCGGCAGCATGGCGCACGCGCCCATGTCCGCGCCGGAAAGTCCCACGCGCACGAAGAGAAAGGCCACGCGACTCGATGGGGTGCCGATCCGGAGGTCCGAGGCCATCGCGAGGATCGCGCCGGCACCGGCGCACACTCCGTCCACCGCGGCGACGATGGGCTGGGGGCAGGCGCGCATCGCGCGCACCAGCTCACCGGTGAGGCGGGTGAAGGCGATCAGCTCCTCGTCGCACCCGTCCTCCTTGAGCTGCACGAGAGGCCCGATGATCTCGTGCACGTCACCGCCGCTCGAGAAGTTGCCGCCCGCGCCGGTCAGGACCACGGCGCGCACATCGGCGTTGTCGCGCAGGTCCCAGAAGGTGTTCGCGAGCTCGCGATACGACTCGAACGTGAGCGGGTTCTTCCGCTCCGGCCGGTTGAGCGTGATGGTCGCGACGCGCTGCTCGAGGGACCAGAGAAAATGCTTCGGGTTCATGCCTGGCACACCGGCATCAGACCTCTCCTCCGGAGACGGGGATCACCCGGCCATTGATGGCGTCGGCCGAGGGGGCTGCGAGCCATGCGACGACGTGCGCGACCTCCTCGGGACGGATGATCGTGCCGCGCGGATTGTGGCGGATGACCATGGCCCGCGCCTCCTCCGCACTCTTCCCGAGCGCCGACATGATGTTCTTCTCCGCCTGCACCGACATGCCGGACTCGGTGTAGCCGGGGCAGACGGCGTTGATGGTGACCCCGGACTTCCGGACCTCGGCCGCGAGCGAGCGGGTGAGGCCTACGAGCGCGTGCTTCGACGCGCTGTAGGCCGCGATCCGGCCGTAGCCCTTGATCCCCGCCATCGATGCGACGTTCACGATGCGCCCGGCCTTCGCCTCGAGCATGGCGGGAAGCACTTCACGGATGCAGGCGACCGCGCCGAGCAGGTTCACGCCGAGCGATTCGGCCCAGTCCCGGGCGGTGGTCTCCAGGAATGCAAGCGACGCGGCATGGCCGGCATTGTTCACCAGCAGCCAGGGGCGCGGAAAACGGTCCCTCGACTCGGCAAAGGCGCTGGTGACGCTCGCCGGATCGGCCACGTCGCAGCGGATGGCGAGGACTTCCGACGTCTTCTTCCGCAGCGTCACCGCCTGGGCACCGAGCGCCGACGCATCCCGCCCCATGAGCGTCAGCGTGGCGCCCTGCGCCGCGAGCTCGGCCGCGACCGCGGCACCGATCCCGCGCGAGCCACCGGTCACGATCGCATGCCGGCCCGTGAGGGGAAGCGACAGGGTCATTGGGCTCGAGTCCTGGCCAGAGTGCGGAGCAGCTGGTCGCGTCCCGTGAGATATTGCGGAGGCCACGGCTGTCCGGTGTAGCCCTGCTCGGCAGCGGCACGGAGCGTCCACTGCGGATCGCTCAGGTGAGGTCGCGCGAGTGCGCAGAGATCGGCGCGGCCCGCGGCGACGATGGCGTTGACCTGGTCGCTCTCCGTGATGTTCCCGACCGCGATGGTCGGGACCAGCGCCTCGTTCCGGACCCGGTCGCTGAACGGCGTCTGGAACATGCGGCCGTACACGGGCTCCGCCTCGTCGCTCGTCTGCCCGGCGGAAACGTGAATGATGTCGGCCCCCGCCGCCTTGAAGGCCCGTGCCACCACGACCGCCTCCGCGTCGGTGATCCCGCCGTCCACCCAGTCGTGCGCCGAGATGCGGACCGACATCGGGCGGTCCGCCGGCCACTCCCGGCGCATCGAGTCGAAGACCTCGAGCGGGAAGCGCAGTCGGTTCTCGAGCGATCCGCCGTAGGCGTCGGTGCGCCGGTTGCTGAGCGGGGTGATGAAGCTCGACAGAAGATAGCCGTGCGCGCAGTGCAGCTCGAGCATGTCGAACCCGGCGGCGACGGCCATGCGCGTCGCGGCGACGAACTCGTCGCAGACCTGGCGCATGTCGGTGCGCGTCATCTCGCGAGGCACCTGCATCCCGGGCTTGTAGGGAAGCGGTGACGGCCCGATGACGGGCCAGTTGCCGTCGTCGAGCGGCTCGTCCATGCCGATCCACATCAGCTTGGTGGAGCCCTTCCGCCCCGAGTGGCCGAGCTGCAGGCAGATCCGCGCGGGCGTCCACTGATGAATCATGCGCGTGATGCGGAGCCACGCCTCGGCATGTCCCGGGGCATACATGCCGGTGCAGCCCGGCGTGATGCGGCCTTCGGGGGAGACGCAGGTCATCTCCGTGATCACGAGCCCGGCGCCACCCAGGGCACGCGCACCGAGGTGGACGAGATGGAAATCGTTCGGCGCTCCGTCTTCGGCACAGTACATGTCCATCGGCGACACGACGATGCGATTGGGCAGGGAGAGACCGCGCAGCTGGAACGGCGCGAACATCGGGGGCGGCGCCCGGTCGGCACCCTCGACCGCGCGGGGCACGCCGGCACCGCCCTCGGCCGTCGAGGCGAACCAGCGCTCGACACCCTCGAGATAGGCTCGGTCGCGAAGCCGGAGATTCTCGTGCGAGACCCGCTGGCTCCGCGTCAGGAGGCTGTACGCGAACTGCTCGGGCTCGAGATGAATGTAGCGACGGACATTCTCGAACCAGGTCATCGAGTTGCGTGCCGCATTCTGGAGGCGGAGCGCCTCCATCACGCGCTCGTCCTGGTACGTCGGCAGCGCGGTGGCGAGCGGCCCCTCGTTGAGCCGGCGCGCGAGCGAGATGGCGTCCTCCATCGCGAGCTTGGTGCCGGAGCCGATGGAGAAATGCGCGGTATGGGCGGCATCGCCGATGAGCACGACATTGCCGTCGTGCCACCGCGCGTTGCGCACGATCGTGAACCGGAGCCAGGGCTCGGCGCGCTGGTGCGGCGGCACACTGGCGATGAGGGGATGCGCGTCGAGCCAGGGCGCGAACATGGCCTCCGCGGCGGCCACCGTTGCCTCGATGTCGAGGCGGTCGAAGCCGGCCGCGCGCCAGGAGCGCTCGTCGCACTCGACGATGAAGGCCGAGTGGCGCTCGTCGAAGCGATAGGCGTGCGCCTGGAACACGCCGTGCGCATTCTCGACGAACGCGAAGGTGAAGGCATCGAAGAGGCGCGTGGTGCCGAGCCAGACGTAGCGGGCGGTGCGGAGATCGAGCGTCGGCTGGAAGCGGTCGGCGCGAAGCCGGCGGAAGGTGCTGTTCACCCCATCCGCCGCCACGATCAGGTCGGCATCGGCGAGCCCATGGGGGGCGAGGTCGCCGTCGCGGACCTCGGTGCGGAAGCGCAGCTCCACCCCGAGCGCCCGAGCCCGGCGCTGCAGGATGGAAAGCAGCATCTTCCGCTCGATGCCGGCAAAGCCGTGCCCGCCCGACGTGATCGTCGTGCCGCGCACGTGGACGTCGATGTCGTCCCAGCGGGCGAAGTGCTCGGTGATGGCGCGGAACGACGGCTCGTCGGCGGCGGCGAAATTGCCGAGCGTCTGATCGGAGAAGACGACGCCCCAGCCGAACGTGTCTTCCGGCGCATTGCGCTCGAGCACCACGACCTGGTGGCCCGGGTCCGCCTTCTTCATGAGGAGGGCGAAATACAGCCCCGCCGGCCCGCCGCCCACGACTGCGACCTTCATCAGAGGAGCCCCGACACCGGGTTCGGTTCGCCTTCGGCGAAGCGGGTGGGCCGGAGCGGGGTGGTGTCGATCGTGATGGCCCGCCCGTCGGTGATCATTTCCGCGAGGAGGTGTCCCAGCGCGGGTGCGTGCATCACGCCGTGGCCGGAGGAGCCGTTGGCGAGATAGAAGTTGCCGCACTCCGGCGCCGGTCCGAGGATCGCATGCTTGTCCGGTGATACTTCGTAGAGGCCGCCCCATGCGCCCTGCCGGTCGAGCGGGACCTCGGCGAGCGCGGGGACTCGCGCCGCCGCCTTCCCGGCCACTTCATCGATCCATCCGCTCTCCACGCGGCAGTCGTACGCGTCGGAAGCGGATCCGGGGGTCGGGAAGGCAAGCAGGACGCGCCCGTCGCGGACGCGGAAGTGGAATCCATCCCCGGCGAAGATCGTCATCGGCATGCTCGCCGGGAGGAGATCGCACGGCCCGGTCGGCACGATGCAGCGGCGAAGGGGCTCGACCTGCAGCCGTACGCCGGCAAGTGCTGCGATCGACGCCGCCCAGGCACCCGCGGCATTGACGACGACGTCGGCATCGATGCGTCCGCGGTTCGTGCGCACGCCGGTGATGCGGCCCGATCCATCCGCGCCGACGCGCTCGAAGCCGATGACTTCGGTGTTCCAGAGCGTGCGCACCCCCCGGCGGCGCGCATCGGCGAGGTAGCCCGCCAGAATGGAGAGCGGACGGATATAGCCGTCCGTCGGGCACCAGGTGCCCCCGACGATGCCGTCGGGTGCGAGCGCGGGATTGAGATGGAGGATCTCCGCGGCGTCGACCTCGCGCGACTCGGTGAGGCCGGCCGCATGCTGCACCGGGAGTCCGCGCCGGAGCTCGGTGAGCTCCCATTCGGTCGACGCGATCCAGAGGTAGCCCACCGGGGCGTAGCCGGGATCCGCGCCGACTTCCTCGGGAAACCGGCGCAGCTTTTCCCGCGTGAGGAGCGAGAGGCGAACGTTGATGTCGGTGCCATACTGCGCGCGATAGCCGCCGGTGGCGCGGCCGGTGCTTCCCTCGCCGGGGCCCGCGGCACGATCCACGATGACGACGTCACGCCATCCCTGCGCGGCGAGGTGCCAGGCCGCGCTCGCCCCGACGACGCCGCCCCCGACGATCACGACCGGTCCGTCCATGCTCAGACGCTCGGCATTCGCCGGCTCGCAGCAGCCGCGCGCACGTTGCGCCGCATTCCGGCGAGGCCCGGACGGGCAAAGGGCGTTCCGCGGTACCGCTCGTCGAATTCCGCCTCATCGAGCGCCTCGAATGTGTCGGCGGCCACGGGTGGCATGGACGCCGGGAGATACTCGGCGATCGACGTCTCCTCGGCGAATTTCACGTTCCAGGGGCACACGTCGTTGCAGGTGTCGCAGCCGAAGGCCCACCCGTCGAGCCGGGGTTCGAGCGCTTCCGGAATCGGGCCCTTCTGCTCGATGGTGAGATACGATATGCAGCGCGTGGCATCCAGGACGCGTGGTGCAACGAACGCGGCCGTCGGACAGGCATCGAGGCAGCGGGTACAGCTGCCGCAGCGATCCCCTTCGAACGGGGCGTCAGGGTGCAGCTCGAGATCGGTGAAGATCGATCCGATGAAGAAGAAGGACCCGGCGCCCGGCCGGACGAGCATAGTGTTCTTGCCGATCCAGCCGAGCCCGGCGCGGGCGGCGAGCTCGCGTTCCGGGACCGGGCCGGCATCTGCGTAGACTCGCGCGTGCCGGGCGCCCCGGGCAACGAGCCGATCCGCGAGTTCCCGAAGACGCCCGCCGATCACATCGTGATAATCTGCGCCCCAGGCGTACTTCGCGATCCGGATGTCGGGCACTGGTGTCGAATCCGAGTCGATCCCGGCTCCGCCGCCATGGTAGTAGTTATCCAGAACAACAACTACCGATCTGGCCTCGGGGTCGATCAGCCGGGGATCCTTCCGGCGTCTGGCCTGACGGTGGAGGTACCGCATGGTCCCCCCGTAGCCCCGGGCGAGCCATTCGTCGAAGAACGCGGCGCGCTCGGAGGGCGCGGGCGTCGTGATCCCGCACGCCAGGAAGCCGAGCTCCTGCGCCCAGCCCTTGACCTCGGCTGCGCCGGTCACCGCACCGCCGGTGCCGTGGGCGGCTCGGAGCCGACCGGCCGGGCGCCTGCGGGCACGTGCCCCGGACGGTCGTAGGTGATGAGACGTGCTCCGCGCGAGTAGGTGAAGTAGGAGATGCCCCATTCGAGCAGGACGATGACCCGGTTACGGAATCCGATGAGGAAGAAGATGTGCACGAAGATCCAGAGCAGCCACGCGATGAAGCCCGAGAAGTGCGCCCTGCCGATATCGGCCACCGCTCGGCCTCGTCCGATCACGGCGAGCTGGCCCTTGTCGAAATAATGGAAAGGCCTGCGCGGCCCCGGCCGGGTGCTCGAGGCTTCCTGCCGGATCACGGATGCGGCGTACTTCCCCATCTGGATTGCGACCGGACAGACGCCCGGGAGCAGACGTCCCTCTTCGGAAAATGCGGCGGCATCTCCCAGCACGAACACCTCCGGATGTCCGGCAAGGGAGCAGTCGGGTTCGACGGGTGCGCGCCCCTGGCGGTCCAGGGGGATGCCCAGCGTCCGTAGCAGCGGGCTGGCGACGTTGCCTGCGGCCCAGATGACTGTCCGTGCGGGCGTATCCCCTGTATTTGTCGTGACACCGTCAGGACGGATATCCGTCACCATAGTGTCAGTCCGAACGTCTACCCCAAGCCGTTCGAGTGTCTTCCGCGCCTTGTCGCTCAATTCGGCAGGATAGGATGGCAGGACACGGGCTCCTCCCTCCATGACGATCACCTTTGCCTCGCGCGGATTGATGTTCCGGAAATCCCGCTCGAGGGTGTACGACTTGATCTCCGCCAGCGCCCCGGCAACCTCGACGCCGGTCGGTCCGGCGCCGACGATTACGAAGGTGAGCAGCGCTTCGCGGACCGCCGGATCCGTCTCCTGTTCGGCCTGCTCGAAGGCGAGCAGGATCCGGCGCCGGACGGCAAAGGCATCCTCGAGTTCCTTCAATCCCGGCGCGAGCCGCTCCCAGTCATCGCGTCCGAAGTAGGAATGCCGGGCGCCGGTCGCGATGAGGAGATAGTCGTAGGCCAGGATCCGGCCGGAAGCCAGGTGGACCGACCGGTGCTCGAGATCCACCGAGTCGGCTTCGTCCAGGAGCACCTCGGTGTTCCGGTTCTCGCGGAGGACCGAGCGGATCGGCGAGGCGATATCGCCCGGGCTCAGGGCCGCCGTGGCCACCTGGTAGAGCATCGGCTGGAAGAGATGATGGTTGTGGCGATCCACGAGCGTCACCGCCACGCGGGCCCTGCGGAGGTCCTTCGCCGCGTTGAGCCCGGCAAACCCGCCGCCGAGGATCACGACCCGCTTCACAGGCGCATCGTCTCCCGGCGCCAGCGCGCGAACCGGACCACGTCTTCCACAGGCGGCACGGCATCCTCACTGGCATAGGCGGTGTACATGCGCCAGCGAAGGTAGGTCCGATCAGGGACGGGGAGAAAGGGTGGCTGGCGCCACCAGTCCCGCCGGCGGAACGCCCACCCCGTGCGCAGCAGGTCGAGGGCGAGCCGGGGATCGACGAGTGCCCGCAGCGCGAGCTTTCCGGAGAGCGCGCTCCACGAGCCGGCGTATCGGGGGTCGAGCGGTGCGGCCATTCCGAATTCTAACCTCCCCGAACCCGGGATATATTCACCACCATGACACTCGCCTCACCCGGCGCGGTGAAGACCTATCGGGACGAGTTTCCGATCTTCCGGCACTCGACGTACCTCAACAGCTGCTCCCTCGGCGCGCTGAGCGTGCGCGCGCGGGCGCAGGTGAACGCGTATCTGGACCTGTGGGAGAACCGCGGCGCGCCGGCGTGGTACGAGATCTGGTGGAACGCCCTGGCAGATCTTCGAACGCGGTACGGACGCCTGATCGGCGCCGGGACCGGAGAGATCGCGCTCCACCCGCACATCTCGGCGGCGCTGTCCGTGGTCGGCGAGTCGCTCGATTACGGCACCCGGCGCAAGGTCGTCGTGACCAGCCTCGACTTCCCGACGATCGGCTATCAGTGGATGGCCAAGCGGGCGTCCGGTGTCGAGGTCGTCGTGATCGAGAGCCCGGACGGGATTCGAGTGCCGCTCGAGCTGTTCGAGCGCGCCATCGACGATCGCACGGCGCTCGTGGCCACGAGCCATGTCTTCTTCACGAGCGGCGCCATTCAGGATGTGCGCGCGATCGCGCAGATTGCGCACCGCAAGGGGGCGCTGTGCCTGGTGGACGGCTACCAGGCGGCCGGCCAGCTTCCGGTGGACGTGAAGGCTCTCGGCGCAGACTTCTACTGCGCCGGGGGACTCAAGTGGCTGCTCGGGGGGAGTGGGGTGGCTTTCCTCTATGCCTCGCCCGGGGTGACGGCGAAGCTCCATCCACGCGTGACCGGGTGGTTCGCACACCGCGAGCAGTTCCGCTTCGACACGCGGAGCCTCGAGCTGCACGAGGACGCGCGCCGGCTGGAGCTCGGGACGCCTCCGATGATGCCGGTCTACGCCCAGCGCGGCGGGCTCGAGATCATCGAGGAGCTCGGCTCCGAGGCGATCCGGAGCCGGACGGCCGCACTGACGGAGGACCTCATCGAGGTGGCCGAAGCGCGGGGGCTCAGGCCCCGCGTGGCACCGGCGCCCGAGGAGCGGTCGGGGATCGTGATGCTCCCGAGTGACGATCCGCGGCGGGACGTGGAGAGTCTCGCCGCCGCCGGATTCGTGACGGATGCGCGCCCCGGGCACGTGCGGGTCTCTCCCTACTTCTACAACGTGCCCGACGATCACCGGGCCCTCATCGAGCACCTGACGCGTGGACGATAAGAAGCGCCCGTCGGATCAGCGCCGGCCGACCCAGGACGAGCAGCTCCTCGAAGGTCCGCAGCGCGAAGAGGCCGACCCGATCTTCCATTCGGACCCCTGGCTCGTGCTCCGGATCATGGGCGAGTTCGTGTGGGGCTTCGACAATCTCGCGGACGTGCGCGACGGCGTCTCGATCTTCGGCTCGGCGCGGACCCCGCCGCACGATCCCCATTACCTGCACGCCGTCGAAACGGCCCGGCTCCTCGCCGAGGCCGGCATTCCGGTCATCACCGGCGGCGGCCCGGGAATCATGGAGGCCGCCAACCGCGGCGCCGAGGAAGGGGGAGGGCTTTCGATCGGCTGCAACATCGAGCTGCCGTTCGAGCAGGGCTCCAATCCATACCTGGACCGGAGCCTCAACTTCAAGTTCTTCTTCGTCCGCAAGACGATGTTCATCAAGTACGCGACGGCGTTCGTCGTCTTCCCGGGCGGCTTCGGAACGTTCGACGAGCTGTTCGAAGCGCTCACGCTGATCCAGACGGGGAAGATCAAGCACTTCCCGGTCATCCTCTTCGGGAGCGGGTACTGGAGCGGGATGGTGGAATGGCTGACCCGCACGGTCGCCGCGGAGCACAAGATCAACGAGAACGACCTCAACCTCTTCCACGTGACCGACGATCCGAAGGAAGTGCTCGAGATCGTGAAGAGCACGCGCGAGACGAAGCCGGAGCTCCGGAAGCGGGAGGCGAAGGGGAAGGACCCGGCCGTGATCGGCGAGCAGCCGACGGTGCCGGATGCGCGGCCGGCGCCGGCGAAGCGGCCCGAGTAGGGGGCAGCGGGAACGGGGACCAGGGAACGGGATCGGGCAATCGCAACGGGAAGGGGAGAGCACAGGGCGATGACGCGACCATCGGCGCAGTACCTCCGCGGCCAGCGGATCAATCCGGATGCGATCACGGGGCAGGAGACCGCCGCAGAGCTCATCGACAACGCCTTTCTCGCCTACAATGCGGGCCGGCTGCGTGAAGGGTGCATGCTCTTCACCCAGCGAATGCTGGAGCCCGACGTCACGGTGGGGATGACGCTCACGGGCGCGATGACGCCGGCGGGGCTCGGCATGAGCTGCCTGATTCCGCTCATGGAGGCGGGCTTCGTGGACTGGATCATCTCCACCGGTGCCAACCTCTACCACGATGCGCACTTCGCGCTCGGGCTCGCGATGCACCGCGGCACGCCGACGGCGGACGACGTGGAGCTCCGCGACAAGGGCGTGGTGCGGATCTACGACATCTTCTTCGACTACAGCGTGCTGCTGTCGACGGACGCATTCGTGCGCGAAGTGTCGGCGCGCGAGGAGTTCCAGCGTTCGATGAGCAGCGCGGAGTATCACTGGCTGCTGGGTGGCTACATGCTCGAGCGCGAGAAGTCGCTCGGGCTCTCGCGCCGGTCCGTCCTCGCCGCCGCGCACGCGCTCGACGTGCCGATCTACACCAGCTCCCCGGGGGACAGCTCGATCGGGATGAACGTCGCGGAGCAGGCGCTCGCGGGCAGCAGGCTCCGCTTCGACGTGAGCGCGGACGTGAACGAGACCGCGTCCATCGTGCTCGAGGCGAAGCGGAGCGGCGGCAAGAGCGCCGTGCTCATCGTCGGGGGTGGAAGCCCCAAGAACTTCATGCTCCAGACCGAGCCGCAGATCCAGGAAGTGCTCGGCATCGACGAGCGGGGCCACGACTACTTCCTGCAGATGACCGACGCGCGCCCCGACACCGGCGGGCTTTCGGGCGCGACGCCCGCGGAAGCCGTGAGCTGGGGGAAGATCGATCCCGACCAGCTGCCCGGCACCGTGGTCTGCTACATGGACAATTCGGTCGCGCTGCCGCTCCTCACCGCGTACGCGCGGGCCCGCCACGAGCCGCGCGAGCCGCGCCGCCTCTACCGGAAGCGCGAGGCGATGATGCAGCGACTGGTGGACGAGTACCGCGCGTCACTCGCGTTCCGTGACGAGCGCGCCGAGGAGTCGCTCTCGCACATGCACCCGGGGGCGGGGGGCGCGGAGACGATCGCACGGCGGTGACCGGCCCTTCGACAGCAGAGATCGCGGTTCCCCCGACCCGCGCATACGCCTGGTATGCGCTGGGCCTCCTCACGTTCATCAATCTCCTCAACTACCTCGATCGCAACGTCATCTTCGCGCTCTTCGAGCCGATCAAGGCCGAGCTGGCGCTGACGGACGCGCAGCTCGGCTGGCTCGGCTCGGCGTACGTGCTCGTCTTCTCGCTCGCGGCGCTCCCGTTCGGCGTGATGAGCGACCTCCGGTCGCGCCGGGCCGTGATCGCGTTCGGCGTGGCCTGCTGGAGCCTCTTCACGGTGCTGAGCGGCATGGTGGAGAGCTATACGCAGCTCTTCATCTGCCGGGCGGCGGTCGGCATCGGCGAAGCGGCGTTCGGCGCCGCCGCGGCATCGCTCGTGGCCGACTACTACTCGAAGCGCGGCCGGTCGATGGCGATGGGCATCCTGGCCGCGGGCCTCGTGCTTGGTGGCGGGCTCGGAATCTGGCTCGGCGGGCAGCTCGGCGAAGCGTACGGCTGGCGCGTGGCATTCATGATCGTCGGCGCGCCGGGGTTCGTGTGCGCGGTGCTGGCTGCCCGCCTCAGGGACCCGACGCGGCATCACGCGCCGATCGCGCTGAGGCCGTATCTCCGCGAAATGAAGGAGCAGGGACTTTCGCTCTTCCGCCAGTTCTTTCCGACGATCGTCGGCGCCATCCTGGGCGGCGCGGCGGCGGTGGTGCTCGATCGCCGCTACGGCGCGACGAGCCGGATCGACGCCGCAGCATTCTCGATCGTCGCGGGGATCGGCTTTGCGCTCAACATCGCGCTGTGGGTCCGGCAGATCCGCGCGAACCGGATCGACGAGACCCCGTTCGGCGGCCAGATGACGGGCGCGATCGACGGCATGCTCGGCTCCGCCCGCGCGGTGCTGCGCACGCCGACGCTCGTCTACATCTTCGTCGGTGGCGCGCTCATCTCGTTCGGGATGAACGGGCTGGTGGGGTGGGCGCCGACGTTCGTCTCGCGCACGCTCGGCATGTCCACCGCCGCCGTGTCGGACCTGCTCGGATGGCGCCTGCTCCTCTTCGGCGCGCTCGGGACGCTCGTGGGCGGCGGGCTCGCGGACTGGCTGCGGACGCGCACGGAGGCGGCGCGCGTGATCACCATCTCCGCGGGGATGCTGATCGGCGGCGGGCTGTCGATCTGGCTCCTGCTGAGCCGGGACGTGGCGCTCTTCGCCCCGCTCTTCGCCGCAGCGGTCTTCTTCCTCACCTGGTACAACGGGCCGATCGTCGCGTCGATCTTCGACGTCGTCCCGGCGCGCATCGGTGCAACGGTGGCGGGCACCTACTACCTCTTCATCCATCTCGTGGGCGATGCCGTCGCCCTGCCGCTCATCGGCGCGCTCTCCGACCGGTTCGGCATCGACCGCGCCGTGCTGCTCCTGCCGATGGTCTCGATGCTCGGCGGCGTCATCGTGCTCTT
>DAINRR010000020.1:0-48939 GCA_036741715.1 Gemmatimonadales bacterium | reverse complement strand
CTCGTCGGCGAGCCCACCGCCGAACAGATCAAGATCAAGATCGGATCGGCTGCGCCCACGGGCGACGAGCGCGAAATGGAAGTGAAAGGCCGTGACCTCGTGTCCGGCATCCCGAAGACGGTGCGCGTGCACTCATCGGAGATCCGCGAGGCGGTGCAGGAGCCGATCCAGCAGATCGTGGACGCCGTGCGCCGCGCGCTCGAGATCACGCCGCCCGAGCTCGCGAGCGACATCGTCGATCGCGGCATCGTGATGACCGGCGGCGGCGCGCTGATTCGCGGGCTCGACATCCTCCTCGCGCAGGAGACCGGCCTCCCGATCCACGTGGATGAGGATCCGCTCACCTGCGTGGTGCGTGGCACCGGCCGTATCCTCGACGATTACGAGAAGTACAAGAGCGTCCTCTCCATCTGACCATGCTGAGCGCGTCGGATCGGACGTATTCCCGGCGCGACACCGCGACGCTCCTCGTCTGCGTCGCCCTCTCCCTCGTCGTCCTCCTGATGCCGCCGGCGCTCGGTCAGTCGCTCGCGTCGTCGCTCCGGGAAACCGTGCTCGCCCCCGCCATCTGGCTCCAGGGCCGCGCACAGGAAGGGCGCACGAGCCGCGCGCGCTTCGCGGCGGTCGTGGCCCAGCGCGATTCGGCCGCCGTGGCGGCGCAGTTCCTTCCGGTCCTCACGGCGGAGAACATCCGGCTGCGCGAGCTCGTCTCGCTGAGCGCGCGCATGCGTCTTCGCTATCTCGCCGCCGAAGTCCTGCACCAGCCGGCGGCGACGGACGACCGCATGTTGCTGCTCGGGGTCGGGGCAGCGCATGGCGTGCGCGGGTTCGAGCCCGTGGTGGCACCGGAGGGCCTGATCGGGGTCATCGCCAACCGGACCGACCGGACCGCCACGGTGATGACGTGGGCCCATCCGGAGTTCCGGGTGAGCGCCTATACGGCCGACGGCCGCGTCTTCGGGCTCGTGGCGCCATCCTCCGGCAGCGCCGCGAGCGAAGCCGCCCTCGAGTTTCGCGCGGCGAGCTACCGGGACACGCTGGCGCCGGGAACGCTGGTGCTTTCGTCGGGGCTGGGCGGCGTCTATCCGAAGGGAATCCCGGTGGGTACCGTGGTCGGCGTGGCGCGTGAACAGGAAGGCTGGGAGCGCGTCTACACGCTGCGGCCGTCCGCGAACCCGAGTGCGGTGGCGCACGTGATGGTGGTGCTCGAGCGAGTCGAGACGCTCGCCGACGCATTTCCGTCCGACTCGATTCTCGAGGCGCTGCGCGCCGATTCGCTCGCGCGCCTGGCGGCGGCCGACTCGGCGCGCGTGGTGCGGGTCGCCGACTCCGTTCGCGCGGTCATTCGCGACTCGCTCGCGAGGCTCGCCCCAGCGCCGCAGACAGCCCCGCCGCGGCCGGCGGCCCCATCGCCACGCCCGCCGGCCGCGCGCGACACGGCCGCGCCGGCCACGCCATGAGCTTCGGACGCGGGAACCGGGCGGGATTCGCCCTCGTGCTGCTGATCCTGCTCGTCCTGCAGTTCTACGTACGGCCGCGCCTCTGGGACGGGCGGGTGGCGCCCGATTTCCTCGTCATCGCGCTCCTGATCATCGCGATGGGCAGCCGGCCCGGCGTCGGCGCCATTGCGGGCCTGATCCTCGGACTCGTGGCCGATGCGCTCACGCCGGCGCGGGTCGGAGCGGGCATGCTCGCGCACACGGTGGTCGGGTACCTCGCCTCGTGGGGACGCGCCGTCTTCTTCGCCGAGAACATCCTGGTGCACGCCGGAATGTTCTTCGCCGGCGTCTGGATCAGGAACCTGATCGTGATCGTCGCGAGCGGGTCGTCAGGGGGTGCGATCGTGCAGGAAGTGCTGATCACCGCGCCGCTGCAGGGGCTCACGACCGCCGTGGCGGGGATGCTGGTGCTTTACGTCGTGCGGGAGTGGTTCGCCATTCGCCTGGACGTCTGACATGAACGGCTTCGATTCCTACCAGGTGCGCGAGCGGGCCACGATGGCCCGCTGGGTGCTCTCGCTCGTGTTCGCGATCCTGATCGGCGCCTTCTTCCGCACGCAGATCCTGCAGCACGACAAGTACCAGCTGCGAGCCGAGACGAACCGGCTGCGCGCGATTCCGCTCGAACCGCCGCGCGGCCCGATCCTCGACCGGAACGGCCACGTCATCGCCGAGAACCTGCCGGGTTTCTCGGTCAAGCTCCTGGCGACGTCGGCCGATTCGCTGCGGGCCGTCCTCGGCCGCCTCGGCGGCGTGGTGCCGTTCGACAGCAGCGACGTCGAGGCCGTGGTGCGGCGCTGGCGTGCGGCGCCGTACCAGCCGGTGGCCGTCTTCGGGGACGCCGAGTTCGCGACGGTCTCCCGGCTCGAGGAGCACCGGCCATATCTCCCCGGGCTCATCATCCAGTCGGAGCCGAAGCGCATGTATCCGCAGGGGCGGGCGGTGGCGCACCTCGTCGGCTATGTGTCGGAAGTGACGGAGACGGACCTCGAGCGCAACCGGTTCCCCGGTGCCGCGCTCGGATCGATCGTCGGCAAGGCGGGCCTCGAGCGGCAGTACGACAGCGTACTCCGCGGCCGGGCGGGGGTCCGGTATGCCGAAGTCAACGCGCGCGGCCGGCTGGTGCGCGAAGACGTCGGGACCGCATCGCTCCCGCCGACGACCGGCAATCCGCTGCAGACGACGCTCGACCTCGATCTCCAGCGTTACATCGACAGCATCTGGCCAGCCGGCGTGCGCGGTGCGATGATCGCCATCACGCCGAAGGGCGAGATCCGCGCACTCTACTCGGCGCCGAGCTACGACCCCAACCTCTTCGTCGGCGGCATCTCCACGGCCGACTGGCGCCGCCTCAACGACGACCCCGCGATTCCCCTCCTCAATCGTGCCATCTACGGCCGCTACCCGCCGGCCTCGCCGTTCAAGCTCGCGACCGCCGCGATGGGCCTCAAGCGCAATGCGATCGACCTGCGCACGCGGATGCCGGTGCCGTGTACCGGGGGGTACCGGCTCGGCAACCGCGTCTTCCGCTGCTGGAAGAAGGAGGGGCACGGCTCGCTCGACCTGGTGGGCGCCGTCGCGCAGAGCTGCGACGTGTACTTCTACCAGCTGGGCCAGCGGCTCGGCCTCGAGAACATCCTGAAGGACGGAGTCGAGATGGGCTTTGCCGGGCGGAGCGGCATCGACCTGCCGAGCGAGCAGGCCTCCATCTATCCGGCGACGCTGGCGTATTTCGACAGCCTCTACGGCCCGCGGAACTGGAGCGCGCCGGCCACGATCCTGAACTTCTCGATCGGCCAGGGCGAGAACACCCAGACGCTGATCAACATGGTCCAGTTCTATCAGGCGCTGGCCGGCGACGGGACCGAGGTGCAGCCGTACATCGTGCAGCCGACGGGCCGGGAGTCGCACAGCCTCGGCCTGAGCGAAGAGCAGCTCAAGGTCCTCCGGCGTGCGCTGATCGCCGTCCTCGAGCGCGGCACGGCGGCGCGCTCGCGCCGCGCCGGCCTCACCATCGCGGGCAAGACCGGAACGGCACAGCAGTCGGCAGGAAAGGACCACGGGTGGTTCCTGGGGTTCGCGCCGGCAGAGGAGCCCGTGCTCGTCGTCGGGGCGATCATGGAGGAAGCGGAACACGGTTCCGATGTCGGGCCGTACGTGGCCGACGCGCTGGCCCGTTATATCCTCGGGCCGGATTCGACACGGCCCGCGCCGGTGCGGCGCGAGGCCGTGGCCGCGGCGCTCGTACGGGACAGCGCGCCGCGTCCCGTGACGATTCCGGATTCCGCGCCTGTGCTCCCGCCTGCCTTGCCGCCCGAGACACAGCAGTGAGGCTCGCCGGGTTCGACCGGCCACTCGCGTCGGTCGCCTTCGCGCTGATGCTCTACGGCCTCGTCGTGATGTATTCGGCAGGACAGACCGACGTGGCCACGAGTGCGGCCGGCATCTGGCATCGGCAGTTCGTCTGGTTCGGTGTCGGGCTCGTCGTCGGGTTCGTGGCGTTCAAGACCTCGTTCCGGCTGCTCGAGTGGGTCGCCCCGGCCATTTACGCGATGGGGATCCTGCTGCTGATCGCGGTCCTGATCATCGGCACCGGTGCCGGCACGGCCGCGGGCACCAAGAGCTGGCTCGCCATCGGCGGACACCGGATCGGTCAGCCCGCCGAGTTCGCGAAGCTCGCGACCGTGCTGATGCTGGCGCGCTACCTGTCGTCGCTGAAGGAGCCGCCACGCTCGCTGCGCGACCTCTGGGCGCCGTGCGCCATCATCGGGCTTCCGTTCCTCCTCGTCATGCGCCAGCCCGACCTCGGCAGCGCCATCGTGTTCATCGGCATCTTCTTCGCGATGCTCTTCTGGGCAGGCGTGCGACCGCGCATGCTGTTCATGATCGCGTCACCCGGGATCAGCCTGCTCATGGCCTTCAGCAACTGGTCGTGGGGCATCTGGATCGTGCTCGTGGTGACACTGATGGTGATCTGGCGGCCGTATGTCTGGGAGTCGGTGGCCGTGGTGGGGATGAACATCGTGACCGGCGTAGCCGCGCTGGTGCTCTGGAACAAGCTGGCCGACTACCAGAAGAACCGGATCGTCTCGTTCCTGAACCCCGAGGCGGATCCGCGCGGGGCAGGGTACCAGGCGCTGCAATCGAAGACGGCCATCGGATCGGGCGGGTGGTTCGGCTCCGGCCTGACGGAAGGCCCCCAGAAACGCCTGGCATTCCTCCCGGAGCAGCACACCGACTTCGTCTTTTCCGTCGTCGGCGAAGAGCTCGGGTTCATCGGCGTGCTGGTTGCCCTCGGGCTGTTCATGACACTGCTCTTCATCATGATCCGGATCGCGCGCCGGGCGACGGATCCGTTCAGCAGCCTCGTGGTCTTCGGGATCGTCGGCCTCTGGTTCTCGCACATCTTCGAGAACGTTGGCATGACGATCAACATCATGCCGATCACGGGGATTCCGCTCCCCTTCTTCTCCTACGGCGGATCCTTCTTCCTGATCTGCTGCATCTGCCTCGGCCTCGCCCTCCGGGTCGCGTGGGACTCGAGGATCGCGGGCTACGCCGATATCTGACAACGGGTTGCCGGCCGGGGCCTAGCGCGCGTCCCCGACACCCATGACATTTCGCCGTCCCCCGCCGGACCGTCCGGACCCCCCGGCTGGTATCCACCTATGCCTCTGGTCGTGATGGCCTGGTTCAAGAAGGAAAGAAAGCCGCGGCCTTCGCAGCGTGAGCGGCTCGAGATCCCGCCCGACGCATGGGAGAAGTGCGACCGCTGCGGGCATGTCGATATCCGCGAGAAGTTCGAGAAGGCGCTCAACGTCTGCCCGGAATGCGGCAAGCACCGCCGGTTCTCGGCGGAGGAGTACATCGAGCTCCTCACCGATGCGGGCACCTGGCGCGAGCTCTGGGGCGACCTCCGCTCGGTCGATCCTCTCACGTTCGAGCACTACCCCGACCGGCTGGAAAAGGCGCGGCAGAAAGCGGGCGATGCGGACGCGCTCTACGCCGGCCACGCGCGGCTGGACGGCCTCCCCTTTCATCTCGGCGTCATGAACTTCGCGTTCATGGGCGGCTCGATGGGATCGGTCGTCGGCGAGAAAGTAGCCCGGCTCGCCCGCCGATCGACGGAGAAGCGGCTGCCATTCGTGCTCGTCTGCGCCTCGGGTGGGGCGCGCATGCAGGAGGGCGTGCTCTCGCTGATGCAGATGGCCAAGACCTCCGCTGCGATCGCCGGCATGTATCGCGAAGCGGTGCCGTTCATCACCATCCTCACCGATCCGACGACGGGCGGCGTGTCCGCCTCGTTCGCGATGCAGGGCGACGTCATCCTCGCGGAGCCGGGGGCGCTGATCGGGTTCGCGGGGCAGCGCGTCATCAAGCAGACGATCGGACAGGACCTGCCGGAAGGATTCCAGACCGCGGAGTTCCTGCTCGAGCACGGTCAGGTGGATGATGTCGTACCGCGCGGCTCGCTGCGGGAAACGACGGCGCGGCTGCTGCGGCACATGCAGCGCCAGCGGCCGTATACCGAGCACCTCGACGCAGTGGGGGGGTGATGGCAGGAGCCGACGTGACCGTGCTGATTCGCTACATCGCCCAGGCCGGCAAGACGGAGGTGGCGAAGCGTGAGCTCGGCGCACTCGTCAAGGTGGTGCTCGCCGAGGAGCCGGCTTGCAGGGGGATCTGGATCCACGAGAACACCTCCGCTCCGGAGCAGCTGCTGCTCGTCGAGCACTGGACGGATGAGGCCGCGTATACCGGGCCGCACATGCAGACTCCGCACATCCAGGCGTTCATGGCGCGTGCGCGTGAGTTCATCGCGGGACCGCCGGAGATCACCTTCTGGCGCGGCGTGGGGGGGAGCGAGACGGGGAG
This sequence comes from Gemmatimonadales bacterium, assembly GCA_036741715.1. Lineage (GTDB taxonomy): Bacteria > Gemmatimonadota > Gemmatimonadetes > Gemmatimonadales > GWC2-71-9 > CAMLLJ01. The sequence continues at coordinate 42,565 of DAINRR010000020.1, read as the reverse complement.
GTGATCCCGAGGATGCCACTCCGCTCATCCCCTTCGATCATCCTCACCACGACCCCTCCGCCCACCGCCATCGCGCCCGGCTCATCTTGCCCCTCTCCTACGCCGACGCCCTCGAGTTTCTCTATCCCCGCACCACGACCATCAAGTTCGGCCTCGAGACCACCCAGGCCCTGCTCGCGGAGCTGGGCAATCCGCACACCGTCTATCCGACGATCCATGTCGGAGGAACGAACGGGAAGGGGAGCGTCGCGACCCTCATCGCGCGGGCGCTCGAAGCGGCGGGGTGGCGGGTCGGGCTCTACACCTCGCCGCATCTCGTTTCGTTCCGGGAACGGATGACGGTGAACGGTGTCCCGGCATCCGAGTCCGCGATCGCGATGTGGACCGAGCGCCTGCGGCCGCTCATGCTCGAGCGTGATGCGACGTTCTTCGAGGCGACGACGGCGATGGCGTTCGCGGACTGCGCGGCTCGCGGCGCCGAGCTGGTGGTGGCCGAAGTCGGCCTCGGCGGGCGGCTCGACAGCACGAACGTCGTCCGCCCGCTCGCCGCGTGCGTCACGAAGATCGCGCGGGATCACATGAAGTACCTTGGCGACACCCTCGAGGCGATCGCGCGCGAGAAGGCCGGCATTGCCAAGCCCGGTGTACCGCTCATCGTGGGCGAGTCCGATCCGGGTCTCGTCGCGACGCTGGTGCGAGAGGCGCACGACGCGGTCGACCGCCTCGAGCCGGGGTCCCGCGCCGACGTGCGGGTCGTGGCGCCCGACGCCCGGTGGCCGGGTCCCCTCGGGCTGGCCGGTCCGCATCAGCGTCGGAATGCGGCGGTGGCCGCCGCGGTTCTCGCGGCGCTTCCCGATCGCTGGCGACCCGGCATTCCCGCGGTCGAGCAGGGCTTCGCGCGCGCACGGATTCCGGGGCGGCTCGATCGGCGCGGCAAGTGGCTCTTCGACGTGGCCCACAATCCCGACGGGATGGACGCGCTCGTCCGCGCGCTCGGAATGCTCGACCCGCCGGGGCCGATCCACGCCCTGGTCTCCATCCTGGGCGACAAGGAATGGGCGGAGATGCTGGTGCGGCTCGATCAGGCCGTCGACCGCGGCGTGCTCACGATCGCGCCGAGTGCCTCGGGACGCCGCTGGGACCTCGAATGGCTCCGCCGCTGGCTGGAGCGTCCGGACCGGCCGCCGGCCCGCGCGGGATGGACTCTCATCCCGGACTTCAGGGAGGCGCTCGGAGCCGTCCAGGAGGGCGCCGGAACGGTGCTGGTGACCGGATCCTTTCACACGGTCGGCGACGTGATGGCCGCACTCGGCCTCGCCGACGTAGTGGATACCTAGGCGCGATCACCCGCCGTTTACCCCCGTCCCGGGGCCAATTAACTTCCCGCCATGCAAACCAGGGCCCTGCCGGGCTTCCGCGATTTCTACCCCGACGATCTGGCTCTCCGCTCGCACATCTTCCGGACCTGGCGCGCCGTGGCCGCCCGGTACGGCTTCGAGGAATACGATGGCCCGCCCCTCGAACCGCTCGAGCTCTACACGGCGAAGAGCGGCGACGAGATCGTCGGGCAATTGTACGCCTTCACGGACAAGGGTGGCCGCGAGGTGGCGCTCCGGCCCGAGATGACTCCCACGCTGGCGCGCATGGCGTCCGCGCGCGCCAACGGCCTCCCGAAGCCGATCCGCTGGTTTTCGGTGCCGCAACTCTTCCGCTACGAGCGGCAGCAGCGCGGCCGCCTCCGCGAGCACTTCCAGCTCAACTGCGACCTGATCGGCGAGCCGGGGCCGCTCGCCGATGCCGAGATCATCGCGCTCGCGGTGGACGTAGTTCGTGCCTTCGGGCTCACCGCCCAGGATGTCCGGGTACGCCTCTCCGACCGGCGGGTGCTGAGTGCGCTGCTCGTCGCCGGCGGGGTCGCCGCCGACCGGCTCGGAGCGGCCTATCAGGCGATCGACAAGTCGGAGCGCATGGCGCGCAACGACCTGGCGGCGCTGCTCGCGGATGCGGGGCTCCCGCCGGCGGCGATCGACGAGGTGTTCCGGATCGGCTCACTGCGCGGGTGGGATGCGGTGCAGGAAGCCGTCGCGGCGGCCGGTGTGCAGGAGGCGGCGTCGCCGCTCGGAGCAACCATCGATGCGCTCGGCACCATGGGTCTCGGCGAGTTCATCGACGTCGATTTCACCATCGTTCGCGGCCTCGCCTACTACACCGGCACCGTGTTCGAGCTCTTCGACGCCGGCGGTTCACTACGGGCCATCTGCGGCGGCGGACGCTACGACACCCTCCTTGCCGGTCTCGGAGGCGTGGACCTTCCCGCCCTCGGTTTCGGCATGGGCGACGTCGTCCTCGCGGAGCTCCTTCGCGATCGGGGTCTGGTGCCTTCCCCGAGCGGATCGATCGAGGTGTTCGTCGCCGGCGTCACGCCGGAGGACCAGCCGCACGTGCTTGCGCTCGTGCACGAGCTGCGCGATGCGGGCCTTCGATGCGAGTTCGCTTTCGGCGGACAGGGCGTCGGGAAGCAGCTCAAGCTGGCCGGCGCGCGAGGCGCGCGGTTCGCGGTCGTCCTCGGGCCGGACGAGCGGAAAAAGGGTGAAGTGATGGTCAGGGACCTGAACAGGAAGTCACAGCAGGCCGTGGCGCGGCGCGAAGTGGTCCGCATGCTGGCGGCCGCGGCGGCACCCGAAGGACAGGAGCGGTAATGGCGGAATCGAAGGCCCTCACCACGCGCGCGGCGGACTTCAGCGCCTGGTACAACGAGGTCATCGCGCGGGCGGAGCTCGCGGACTACAGTCCGGTGCGCGGGTGCATGGTCATCCGGCCCAACGGATATGCGATCTGGGAGCAGATGCAGCAGGCGCTGGACCGGATGTTCAAGGATACCGGTCATCAGAACGCGTACTTTCCGCTGTTCATCCCGCAGAGCTTTCTCTCGCGGGAAGCCGAGCACGTCGAGGGCTTCGCGCCGGAGACGGCAGTCGTCACCATCGGCGGCGGCAAGGTGCTCGAGGAGCCGCTCGTGGTCCGGCCCACGTCGGAGACGATCATCTATTCGATGTATGCGAAGTGGATCCAGAGCTACCGCGATCTTCCGCTCCTGATCAACCAGTGGGCCAACGTCGTGCGCTGGGAGATGCGCACGCGCCTCTTCCTCCGCACCACGGAGTTCCTGTGGCAAGAGGGGCACACCGCTCACGCCACCGAGGCGGAAGCCGAAGCGGAAACGCGCCAGATGCTCGGGGTCTACCGGCGGTTCGCGGAGGAATGGATGGCGATGCCGGTCCTCACCGGCCGCAAGACGGAGAGCGAGCGATTCGCCGGTGCGCTCCGCACCTACGCAATCGAGGCGCTCATGCAGGACAACAAGGCGCTGCAGGCCGGGACGAGCCACAACCTCGGCCAGAATTTCGCCCGCGCGTTCGAGGTGACGTACCAGACCGCCGAAGGGACGATCGACCACGTCTGGAACACGTCGTGGGGCGTGTCGACGCGCCTGATCGGCGGGCTGATCATGACGCACAGCGACGACGTCGGGCTCGTCTGCCCGCCGCGACTCGCGCAGTGGCAGGTCGTCATCGTGCCGATCTTCCGGAGCGACGACGAGCGGGGTGCGGTGCAGGCGGCGGCCGACCGGATCCTGCGCGAGCTTCGCGACGGAGGCGTGCGCGCGCACCTCGATGCGCGCGAGGGAATGAAGCCCGGTGCGAAATACTACGAATGGGAGGCCCGCGGTGTCCCGCTCCGGCTCGAGATCGGCCCGCGGGACGTGGCCGCCGAGACGGTCATGCTCGCGCGGCGCGTGGGTGCGAAGAAGGAGCCCGTTCCGATGAGCGGTCTCGTGGAGCGGCTGCGCGCCGAGATGGATACGATGCAGATCCGCCTGCTCGAGGCGGCGAAGGAGCGGCGTGAGGCCGCGAGCCTCCGTGGCGCCACCAGGGAGGAGTTCATCGCGCGGATGGCGGGAGAGGGCGGTTTCGTCTACGGCGGGTTCTGCGGCTCGGCGGAGTGCGAAGCGGACATCAAGGAGCAGACGAAGGCGACGATCCGCGTCCTGCCCGACGAGGAGTTCCAGTCGCCGAAGGCACCCGCCACCTGCATGTGGTGTGGACGGGCGAGCATGGCGGAGGCGGTATGGGCCAAGGCGTACTGAGCCCACCCAGCCGGATTTCACCGGAGGCGCGTCAGGCGCTCTTCGCGGATGCCGGCCTCGAGCGGCGCGGCGCGTCGCTGTATTTCGGCGGCGTCGCGCTGGGGGAGATCGCCGTCCGAGCGGGCACCCCCGCGTACGTCTACAATGCCGAAGCGATTCGGCGGCAGTATGCCAGACTCGACGCCGCGTTCGCAGCGCTGCCGCACCGGATCTGCTTCGCCGTCAAGGCCAACAGCAACCTCGCCGTCCTCCGCGTGCTGCGTGACCTGGGCGCCGGAGCGGACATCGTCTCGGGTGGCGAGCTGCAACGGGCCCTCGCGGCAGGGTTCGCGGCGGAGCGGATCGTCTTCAGTGGTGTCGGAAAATCCCGAGCGGAGCTCGACGACGCGGTGCGGGCCGGTGTCGGACACATCCATCTCGAGTCGGCCGACGAGCTGAGCGAGCTCGGGGCGGTGGTCGATCGGCATCAGAAGTCGATCGCGGTCGGCATTCGTGTCAATCCCGACGTCTCCGCCGACACCCACCCCTTCATCTCCACAGGGCAGGGCGGCATCAAGTTCGGCGTACCCTTCGACCAGGTGCTCGACCTCGCGCTCGCCGTCCAGCGCCAGGGCCGGCTCCGGCTCGACAGTATCGCCATGCACATCGGCAGCCAGATCCTCGACCCGAACCCGTACCGCGAGGGCCTGGGCCGGCTCGCGGGGCTCGTGGCGGAGCTGCGTCAGGCGGGGATCACCACGCTGCGGAACCTCGATATCGGCGGCGGGCTCGGGATCCGGTATCGCGACGAGACGCCACTCGCGCCGGAGCGCCTCGCCGATGCGATCGAACCGCTTGCCCGCGAGACGGGACTCACCGTGGTGCTGGAGCCCGGCCGCTTTCTCGTCGGCAGCGCAGGCGTGCTCCTGACCTCCGTGCTCTCACGGAAGCACTCGGGCGGGAAGGAGCTCGTCCTGGTCGACGCGGGCATGAACGACCTCGTGCGACCGAGCCATTACATGGCCTACCACGATATCGTCGAAGTCGAGGCCCGGGACCGGGCGGGCGGACGGATGGATGTCGTCGGCCCCGTCTGCGAGACCGGCGACTTCCTGGCGCTCGATCGCCCGCTGCCCGGCGTCGTTGCCGGCGAGCGCCTCGCGGTCCTGGGTGCCGGTGCCTACGGGTTCGTGATGAGCTCGAACTACAACTCGCGTCCCCGCGCCGCCGAGGTGCTCGTCGACGGAGGGCGGTGGGCCGTCGTGCGCCCACGCGAGAACGTGACTGCCCTGCACGAGTCCGAAACTGCGGACCCCGCGTGGATCGACTGACGGGCCGCGGGCTCGAAGGCGGCGTCGGTATCGTCATTCCGTGCTACGCGCAGGAGCATTACCTCGGCGAAGCCATCGAAAGTGCGCTCTCCCAGACGCACCGCCCCGACGAGATCCTCGTCGTGGACGACGGTTCCCCGGGAGATACCGCTGCGGCCGTGCGGCGATTCGAGGGGGTGCGCGTCGTGCGCCAGGCGAACGCGGGGATCGCCGAGGCGCGGAACACCGGCCTGCGTGAATCGCGCGCGCGCTACCTCATTTTCCTCGATGCCGACGACCGGCTGCTTCCGAACGCCGTGGCCGCAGGACTGGCGGGGTTCGCGGAACATGCGGACGCGGCGCTGATCGCTGGCCTCTGCCGGCGGATCGACGGGCGCGGCGCACCGCGGGACGGCAAGGTGCCGTTCGCCTGCCCCGGCGGCGACCACTACGATGCGCTGCTCCGATACAACCATATCTGGCCACCGGCGGTCGGGATGTACCGGCGCGAATGCCTCGAAGCGATCGGCGGCTGGGTCTGGAAGCGGCACGCTCAGGACCTCGAGCTCTACCTGAGACTGGCCAGAACCTATCCGATCTACTGTCATCCCGGGGAAGTGGCCGAGTATCGCATCCAGGAGGCTGGCCGCTCCCAGAATCGTGGCGCGATGCTCGCCGGGATGATGGACATCCTGCGCCTCCAGAAACCGTACATCCGCCGGCATCCGGAGTACCGGGAAGCCTTCCGCGAGGGATGGCGGCGCTATCCGGAGTTCTATGGCGACCGGCTCGTCGAGGAGTTGCGGGGGCACTACCGTGCCGGACGCTGGCATCAGGTGCGCGACGGCTTCGCCGACCTGATCAGGCATTATCCGCGCGGCGCGCGTGAGCTGGCCTTCGGGCGTATCCAGAGCATGCTTCGCGGAATCACGGGGCGTCAGTGAGCACGGTACCGGGGGAAACACGGTGAGCGAACAGCGGATCCTGATCGTCGATTTCGGCTCGCAGTACACGCAGCTCATCGCGCGGCGCGTGCGCGAGGCCCACGTCTACTGCGAGATCCACCCACCGTCCCGCACCGTCGAGTGGATCCGCGAGTGGGGGCCGAAGGGCATCATCCTCTCGGGCGGTCCCAATTCCGTCTACGGCGAGAGCGTGCCGACCGCCGACCCGGAGCTGCTGGAGCTGGGAACGCCAGTCCTCGGCGTGTGCTACGGCATGCAGCTGCTGGCGCACCTGAGTGGTGGCAAGGTGCAGCGCGCGGCGCGCCGGGAGTATGGGAGAGCGGCGCTCACGGTGCTGGGCGGCACCCTCTTCGAGGGGTTCGGTGCGGGCGAGGAAACTCCGGTGTGGATGAGCCACGGAGACCATGTCGACTCCCCTCCTGCGGGATACGACGTCGTCGCACGCAGCCTCAATACGCCGGTCGCAGCCTTCCAGCATCGTGAGAAGCCGCTCTTCGGGGTGCAGTTCCATCCGGAAGTCGCGCACACGCCGCGCGGTGGCGAGATCCTCAGCAATTTCCTCTTCGCCGTCTGCGGGTGCACGCCCGACTGGACGCCGGGCCATTTCATCGAGCGGGAAATCGGGCGCATCCGCGAGCAGGTCGGCGAGACACGGCGCGTCATCTGCGGGCTCTCGGGCGGCGTGGATTCCTCGGTGGCCGCAGCCCTCGTTCACCGCGCGGTGGGCGACCGCCTCACCTGCATCTTCGTGGACCACGGCCTTCTCCGCCTGCACGAGCGCGAGCAGGTGGAGCAGACCTTCCGCCGGCACCTGGGCATCGACCTCAGGGTGGTGGATGCGAGTGACCAGTTCCTCGGCCAGCTGGACGGTGTGGCGGATCCGGAGCTCAAGCGGCGCCGCATCGGCCATACGTTCATCGACGTGTTCGAGGCCGAGGCGAGGCGCGTGGGCGGCGACATCGGGTTCCTGGTGCAGGGCACGCTTTATCCCGACGTCATCGAGTCCGTCTCACCGATGGGCGGGCCATCCGTGACGATCAAGTCGCATCACAACGTCGGCGGCCTCCCCGAGCGGCTTCCGTTCGCGCTCATCGAGCCGCTGCGCGAGCTGTTCAAGGACGAGGTGCGCCAGGTGGGCCGCGAGCTCGGACTCCCGGAGGAAATGGTCGGTCGCCACCCGTTTCCGGGTCCCGGGCTCGCGATCAGGATCCTGGGCGAGGTGACGCGGCCGGCACTGGAAGTACTCCGCAAGGCGGACAACATCTACATCGAGGAGATTCGCGCAGCGAACCTTTACGACGACATCTGGCAGGCGTTCGCCGTGCTGCTTCCCATCCGGTCGGTCGGCGTGCAGGGGGACGAGCGGAGCTACGACCAGGTGATCGCCCTCCGCGCGGTGACGAGCCGGGACGGCATGACGGCGGACTGGTATCCGTTTCCGCCGGATGTCCTGGCGCACATCTCGAACCGGATCGCGAACGAGGTCGATGGCGTCAACCGGGTGGTTTACGACATCAGCTCCAAGCCGCCGGCGACGATCGAGTGGGAATGAGTGTCGGGCTCAGCCCGGCCAGCTTGCAAATGTTCCGCAATAGGCGGCGACGTCCGTGCCGAGCGGCGCGCGGAGCCGGCCCAGGACCGCGGCATTCATGACCGCACGCGGGGAGCTGTGGACCTTGCCGTTGGCGTCCGTGCGAAAGAGGGCGCCGAAGTGGCCGAGCTCGAGCGCGTGGCCGTTCTCGTGGAGCGCGACGGTCTCGATGTCCACCGGGTCGATCCCGCCGCCGGCGAGCGCCCACGCGAAGGTGTCGTTGTACCAGACTTCCTTGAAGGCCGTATCGTCCCGTCCATCCTCATCGATGTCCGACGGTTCGAAGCCGGCCGCGGTGTTCGTGCCCCAGACGAACGTGAACGTTGCGCCGAGCACGTTGGTCGACGCGCCGGGACCGAGGACCGCGTCGAAGATCGACCCTGGAAGGAAGCCGAGTGTATTGATGTCGGCCAGCAGTGGATTGTTCGTGAATCCGGCGACGGCGAGCATGCTGCTGGGCAGCACGGTTCCGGGCAGCGTCACGCGCTGGAGGTCGAGCGTCGTGCAGGTCCGGGAATCCCAAGTGCGAAACGACGCTTCGACGGCCGGCGTGGCGTTGACGCGAGCCGTGCCAGTCCCCGCATTGGCCCACATGAGCGGTGCAAAGTGCGCGTAGCGAATGACGTTGCCGCTGGTGGCGCGCCGTGGGTCGCCCGGGACCCATCGCGAGTCGAGTCGCATTTCGCGCTCGATGGCAAAGACGGTCTGACCCGCTGGGTCACCCGGTTCGCGGGCGACCAGATATTCCGCGCGCGCCACGCGATAGTTCGCACCATTCGCATCGAGGGCGTGGTTGACCGCCACGAGGTAGGCATTCAGTGCCGGGACATCCGCTGCGGATAAGGCAAGGCCGGGGCCGGTGATGTTTGTCTGGTCGGTGGCGCAGGCGGCTGCGACCAGCGCAAGCGGGGCAAGCTGCCGCGGGAAGCGGGGGAGCATCGAGCGACTCCGGTATGGAGGGAAGAGCGTGCGGAACGGCTTCGGGAACAGTAGGAAGGAAATGCCCTTTTCTCTACCCGGAATCGCGCGTCAGGGAGCCTTTTCCCGCAGCAGCTCGAAGAACTCGCCAGGCGTGCCGATCCTGTCCAGGCGGTCCAGCACATCGGGCTCCTTCACGAACTGCGCGACGCGACCGAGGACCGGCAGGTACTGGCTCGACAGCTCGACCGGCGGAGCGACGATCAGGAAGAGGTGCCGGACCGGTCTGGCGTCGATCGAGTCGTAGCCGATGCCCTGAGCATGCCGGCCGTAGGCCAGTCGCACACGCTCGACTGCGAGCGAACGCGCATGCGGAATCGCGACACCGCGGCCGACGCCCGTCGAGCCATGCGATTCGCGCCGGCGGAGCATGCGGTGCAGCGAGGCGGACGCCCTCTCATCGAGGCCGAGCAGCGCGACGAGCTCGAGGAGGACATCATCCTTCGAGGTGCCCGCGAGCGCGAGCGAGACCGATTCCGGCGTGAAGAGTTCACGAAGCATGCGCCAAGCTACACCCCTTCCGGCGCGCGTGTCAAAGCGATCCATTGCCGCAGGTGCGACCGCCAAGTATTTTGTTTCCATGCAGTTGCCCTATCCGTCCGCGCACCGGTTCGCGCTGCTCCTCGCCCCGATGGCCGGGGTGTCCGAGGCACCCTTCCGCCAGCTCTGCCGCGGAATGGGGGCGGATGTAGTGCTGTCCGAGTTCCTCTCCTCCGAAGCCATCCGGCGGCGGATCCGGACCACGCTCGAGGGTGCCGAGTTCGAGGCGGTCGAGCGTCCGATCGGGATCCAGATCTACGGGGCGGACCCCTCCGCCATGGCCGAGGCATCGGCACTCATTACCGAGCACTACTCCCCCGAGTTCATCGACATCAACTTCGGGTGCCCGGTCAAGAAGGTGGTGCAGCGCAATGGCGGCTCCGGCTGCCTGCGCGACATGGAGCTCGTCACACGCATCATCCGCGCGGTCGTCTCCGCGACGCACTTGCCCGTCACCGTCAAGACGAGAAGCGGCTGGAACGACGAGACGCGGGATCCGGTCTCGATCGCGCTTCGCATGCAGGATGCCGGCGCGCGCGCCTTCACGCTCCACGCGCGCACGCGCACCCAGATGTTCTCGGGGAAGGCCAGCTGGGACGAGATCGCGCGAGTCGTCGAGGCGCTCGACATCCCGGTGATCGGCAACGGGGACGTGGAGCAGGGAGAAGACGTCGTCCGCATGCGGGAACACACGGGCTGCGCAGGCGTGATGATCGGCCGGGGGGCCTTCGGGAACCCGTGGATCTTCCGCGATGCGCAGGCACTGCTCGCGGGGTTGCCTCGGCCCGCAGCGCCCGATGCGGCGGAGCGATTCCGCGTCGCGCTCGAGCATGCGCGCCTCGCCATCCGGCTCCAGGGGGATTCGCGGAAGACCGTCATCGAGTTCCGCAAGCACCTCGGTTGGTACACGCGCGGCCTGCACGGCGCGAGCGACCTGCGGCAGCGGCTTTTCCAGGTGGAGTCGATGACCGAGGCCGAGGCCATCTTCACCGAGTACCTGACGCCGCTCGCCCGGGTGGCGTGAACGCCGGGGAGCTCGAGGCGCTGCTCGCCCAGGTCGCAGCCGGACGCCTCTCGGCGACGGATGCGATCGCCCGGCTCCGGCATTTCCCTTCCGAATCCCTCTCCTACGCGACGATCGACCATCACCGGGCTCTTCGGCAGGGGCAGCCCGAGGTCGTCTTCTGCGAGGGAAAGACCGTCGACCAGGTCACCGGTATCTGCCGCCGTCTCGCCGATGCGAACGGGGCGTTCCTCGGTACCCGCGCGAGCGAAGCGCAGGCCGAGGCACTCCGCGCCGAGCACCCGGCGCTGCGCTGGCATCAGCTCGCGCGCGTGGTACATCTGGCCCCGGAGGAGGAGCCGGCGAAAGTCGGCCGCCTGCTCGTGATTTCCGCGGGCACGAGCGACCTTCCCGTCGCCGAGGAGGCGGCCGTCGTCGCGGACGCCTTCGGGCACGAGGTCGCGCGACTCTACGATGTCGGCGTCGCCGGGCTGCATCGCATCCTGGCGGCGCGCGAACGGCTCGACGAGGCGGACGTGGTCATCGTCGTGGCGGGAATGGATGGGGCACTCCCGAGCGTGGTCGGCGGGCTCGTGGGTCAGCCGGTGATCGCCGTGCCGACGAGCGTCGGCTATGGGGCCTCGTTCGGCGGCGTCGCCGCGCTCCTTGGCATGCTGAATTCGTGCGCATCCGGGGTCACGGTCGTCAACATCGACAACGGCTTCGGCGCGGCCGCGGCAGCGAGCCGGATCCTCCGCCGATGAGCCGCGAAGTCGTCGTCGACATCGACGAGCCTCGATTCACCTGGATCGACATCACCTGCCCCGACGCTGGCGAGCTGGACACCATCGCCGCCGAGTACAAGCTCTTTCCGACCCTCGTGGCCGATAGTCTCGAGCCGGAGCACCTGCCGAAATACGAGCGCATCGGTGAGACGACGTTCGTCATCGTCCGTGCGTACGACGAGGCCAGCGACCCGTCCGCGACCACCGTGCAGGCGTTCACGCGAAAGACCGCGATCTTCGTCGGCCAGGAGTTCGTGATCACGGTGCACCGCGTGGACCAGCCGTTCCTCGCCAGGCTGCGGGCACGCTACCAGGAGCACGCCGCGCGCGCCGCTGCCACGCGACTCGCCGAGCGCCGCCGCACACTCTCCGCCCGGCTGCTGGTCGACCTGATCAACGGCGCCATCGACACGTACGAGCCGCCGCTGGACGCAGCGGAGCGACGCCTGGATGTGATCGAGGACGAGCTCTTCGCGGAGGGCGTCGCGCCGCCGGTGCTTCGCGAGATCTACACGCTCAAGCGCCAGGCTACGCTGATCAAGCGCATGCTCTGGCATACCTTGAACGTGACCGTCAAGCTCACGCCCGTGGCGTCCCTCACCTCGCCGCTCTTTCAGGATGCCCGGGAAGGGGCCGAGAGCATGTACGCGTATGCCGACGAGCTGCTCGAGGATGCCAACAACCTGCTGCACATACAGCTCGGTCTCTCGACCCAGCGTACGAACGGGATCGTGAGGGTCCTGACGCTCTTCTCCGCCTTCTTCCTCCCGCTCACCTTCATCGTCGGCATCTACGGGATGAACTTCGCATGGATGCCGGAGCTCCACTCCCGATGGGGCTATCCGGGTGTGTGGGGCATCATGCTCATCGTGACGCTCGGGATCCATACCTGGTTCCGCCGGCGCGGCTGGCTCCGCGAATGACCGGACTCCTCGTCGGGCTCGCGATCGGAGCAGGCCTCGGCTGGCTGTTCGCCAGGCGATCGGCAGCCGCGCACCGCTTGAACGCCGCCGTCGGTGCGCATCTCCTTCCCGATCCTGCGTTGCAGTGGCTGCTGCGGGCGCATCGCGGCCTGGGGGTCTGGATCGCCGAGTACGATGCGGAGGAGCAGGCGCCGACACTCGAGCGGGTACTCGATGCCGACGGCTTGCCGCCCGCGCAGGTCGCGGCGATCGACCGGCGGCTCGAGCGGGCTCGAGAACAGGAGCAGGGCGGGGCGGAGCGGCTCGATGCGGGTCTCTTCGTCATGCGTGCGGCGGGAGGATGCGCCGTGGGGATCCTCCTTCCGGAGGCGGAGACGAGCGGCCTCGCCGCGGCCGAAACCGATCTCGACCGGCTCCTGGCGGGCGTGCGGCGGCGACCGGTCGTGTCGATGGCCCAGGCGCGCTCGGATGTGCTCGCGATCGAGTCGGTGGGGAGCGTGTCGCTCCGACTTGCCTACCAGCTCGAGCGCGCCACGAATGCGGCAGTGGTCGTTGCATCGAAGGACCTCGACGGCGTGCGGGTCACGGGCACCTCGAGCCACGCCGACCGGCGGCTCCTGGACCGGCTCCTCCCGGTCGGCTCGCCGCTCGCGCGGGCGGGAAGCGGGCTGCTCGCCGAGGATGGTGTGCACGTCGATCCCACCGGCGATACGGGCGACCGTCGTCAGGGCAGTGGCCCCGCCTACGTCATGCGGATCAGGAGCGGACTCGATGTGGTCGGAGCCGTCGCCGTCTGGCTTCCGGGCGGTGGCGAGCCCCGCGGGCCCGCGCTCGGCGAGATCGTCGAGAGCGTGCGGGAGGCCGGGCCCCGGCTCTTCAATGCGCAGCAGCACGCGAACAAGTCGAAGGAGGCGGCCACCGATCGGTTGACCGGACTCGCGAACCGGCGCGCACTCGAAGCCGCGATGAACCGCCAGGGGCTCGTACGGGGCGTGCTGGTCGTGCTCGACCTCGATCACTTCAAGCGCCTCAACGACTCGCTCGGGCATCCTGCGGGAGATGCCGCGCTCATGCACGTCGGGCAGCTCATTCGCGAACAGGTCCGCACCTCGGACACGGCAGCGCGTATCGGGGGCGAAGAGTTTGCGCTCTGGCTTCCGGGCGCCGATCTGGAAATCGGACGGCGCACGGCGGACCGGATCCGGACGAAGCTCGGGACGACGGCGTGGGAGTGGCAGGGCCGCCCCTGGCCGCTCAGTGCCTCGTTCGGGGTCGCGGCGTTCCCCGAGAGCTCCCCGAGCATCCAGAACCTCCTCACACACGCGGACCGGGCGCTGTACGTGGCGAAGGAGGCGGGGCGGAATCGGGTCGAAGTGGCGGGAAGCGGGGCGGCGTAGCGGACGGTCGAGTTCACGGCCTCCAGCGTCCAACTGAGCGCGAGAGTCGGGGGTCCGGGCGCCCATACCGTCGGGCGGCCGGCCTGACTATATTCCATACACCCCGAGGGGGCGACTGGCTTCGACGGGTCGGTAGAGGGAATTGCAGCGTGCCCAGGTCCAGGTCCCTGGATAAACCACTTGGAACGATTTACCTGCCAATACTGATCTGGCACTGGCTGCGTAAGCTGAGCTAAGCTCGCTTCTCGCACCTTCGTCGTCTGGAGCCCGTCCGGGGCGCCGGCGGCGAATCGAAAATCCGGGCTGGTTCCGAGCGATGCTCCTGCGTTCGGGACGAGATGTCAGGAGATAGGCTGCGGGAAGGTCGGTCGGTTACCGGCCCGCGGTGACGGCGGAAATTCCGGCCTACGCACGTAGACGCCATTTCGGAAGCTGATTCGGACCAGGGTTCGATTCCCTGCGCCTCCATCCCGCCGCCGCGCAATTGCGCGGCGGCTTTTTTTCTGCCCCGGACCCCCGTTTAGCCCGAACTTTCCCAACCCTGAACAACCTTGAACAAGCCGAGTTGACCACATCGGCGCGTGGAAAAGTGGGTTACTACCTATGTCCAATGTTTCGCGTAAATTGATGTTTCTCAGAATGATCGCTAGTGACAAACCACTTAAGATGCGCTATGCAGTATGCACGGTCAGGATTCTTCGACTCGACACACTGTGCGCTCACTGCTCAGGCCAAGAAAAAGCCCCGCCGAAGCGGGGCTGGCTCGAACCTCGAGTGACTTGTCAGGTTGGAATGACGGCCTGGCGCGCGGCGAGTGCCAGCCGGAGCGCCTCGTCGGCGCCAGCGGCGGTGCAGGTCAGGTGCCCCATCTTCCGCCCCGGTCGGGCTTCCGCCTTTCCATACAGGTGCAGGCGTATGCCGGGCACAGCGAGGGCCCGATCCCAGCGCGGCTCCCCACGCTCCCAGAGATCGCCCAGGAGGTTGACCATGGCCACCGGGGAGAGGAGCCTCGGGTCGCCGAGCGGAAGCCCGCACAGCGTCCGGACCTGCTGCTCGAACTGGTCGGTGGCGCACGCGTCGAGGGTGTAGTGCCCGCTGTTGTGCGGCCGTGGGGCAATCTCGTTGACGAAGACCTTGCCACCCGCGGCGATGAACAGCTCCACGCCCAGGACCCCCACGTAGTTCAGCGCACCCGCAACCCGTTCGGCCACCCGGCAACATTCCGCCGCGAGCTCGCTGGTGATCCGGGCCGGAACGACCGTCGTCTCGAGAATCCCGAAGCGGTGATGGTTCTCGCCGGGCGGGAAGGCAGCCAGCGCGCCGTCCGCACCCCGGGCAAGGACCACCGACACCTCGGTCTCGAGCCGCAGCCGCTCCTCGAGGATGCATTCGACACCGCCGAGGGATTCGAAGGCGGCGGCACATTCATCGGCGGTCGTGACCAGGGCCTGGCCCTTCCCGTCGTAGCCCAGGCGGCTCGTCTTGAGGATGCTTGGCTGCTGGCCGAGCTCGGCGAAGGCGCTCCGCGCCGCCGCGCGGCTGCGCACCGGGCGGAACTCGGCCGTCGCGAGTCCGGCCCGGCGGACTTGCTCCTTTTCCGCGATCCGGTTCTGCGCGATCGCCACCGCGTCGGCGCCCGGGCGCGTCACCACCCGCTCGCCCAGGAAGGCGAGAACGCCGGCGGGTACGTTCTCGAACTCCGTGGTGACGGCCTGGCACGACTCGGCGAGTTCCGTGAGTGCTGCAGGATCGTCGTAGGCGGCTTCGATCTGGCGGTCGGCGACCGCACCGGCAGGGCTGCGCGGATCGGGCTCGAGGACGACGACCCGGAACCCCATGGCGCGTGCCCGCAACGCGAACATCCGCCCGAGCTGCCCTCCACCCAGCACGCCGATCGCGCTGCCCGGCAGAATCACTCGGCTTCCGGGAGGGAAAGGCCGAGGACACGCGCCTCCTGGTCACGCCGGAACTCGGCGAGGCGGGCAGTGAGCGCCGCGTCGCCTGCCGCAATCATCGCTATCGCAAAGAGGGCCGCGTTGGCCGCGCCGGCCTGGCCGATGGCGAACGTCGCGACGGGAACGCCCGAAGGCATCTGGACGATGGAAAGGAGGGAATCGAGCCCCTGCAGGTGCCGCGTGGGTATCGGGACGCCGAGGACCGGAACCGTGGTCTTCGCGGCGAGCATGCCGGGGAGGTGTGCCGCGCCACCCGCTCCCGCGATGATACAGCGGAGGCCGCGACCTGCGGCCGCCTCCGCATAGCTGAACAGCAGGTCGGGGGTTCGATGCGCCGAGACGACGCGCCGCTCGTGCGGCACACCGAAGGCGGCGAGCCGGCGGGCCGCCTGCTCCATGACTTCCCAGTCGGAGTCGCTCCCCATCACGATGCCGACGAGCGGGGCGCCCAGGGTCGTCATCGGGTGCCGCGACGCGCGGCTGCACCGCTGAAGTCGATCGTGATCTCGACGCGCGTCGCCGGGACGTCGTAGCTCGTGCCGGGGAAGACGAAGGTCTCGGCCCCGGTGCCCGACACGCGATTCGCGGTGAAGCCGAGGCTGCCGGTCATGGTGCCGTAGGCAACGAGGCATTCGGTCACTTCGATGTCGTTCCCGAGCTCCGGCACCTCAGGGCAGTCCTCCGGAGCCCCGAACGAGGCGGAGGTCATGACGAACGTCCCGGTCTCCCCGGGATAGTAGTTCGTCCTGGGCGAGGCCTGGTGCGACCAGACGATCACGTCGCCGTTCTCGATCGTTTCGCTGACCGACGCCGGGAATCCGTCGGTGGGAAACGAGTACATCGCACCGAACGCAGTCGCGACGGTCCCCGCACCCGCGTCGAAGCCGGACCATCCGGTGACTCCGATCCAGCGAAACGAGCCTTCCTGCGTCCCGTTGACCACGGTGTAGTCGACCTGGGCGCCGACGGCGTCGTACTCACCGATCGTTCCGAGCTCGGCGCCGGAGAGCACGGGCCCCAGCAGGAACTGGTCAGCCCCCAGCGGGACCCCCGCCGTCGTCAGCGCCTCCACCAGCGCCGCCACTTCATCCTCCGTCAGGTCGCCACCCGGCTCGTTCCCGTTGCCGCACGCGGCCAGCGAGAGGGCGGCCGTCGTTGCGAGCGTGGTGCCGAGCATTCTCCAGGGTCGCATGATCTCACTCGTTGGAAAGGGGATGCAGAAAGGCCGGGGGACACCCGGCCAGCTCGTTCGTCCGCCGCAGCGAGCCCGAGGCTGTCATCTACACTGTGGCGCGCGTGCGGTTCATCGTGCCGCGCTCCGCGAGCGCCGACTGCGCCGCCGCGAGGCGGGCGATGGGCACCCGGAACGGCGAGCAGGAAACGTAATTCATGCCGAGTTGATCGCAGAACGCGACCGAGGCCGGTTCGCCACCATGCTCGCCGCAGATGCCGATCTTGAGGTCCGGCCGCGTCCCACGCCCGAGCTCGCAGGCGATCGTCATCAGCTTGCCGACGCCGGCACGGTCGAGCACCTGGAACGGATCGTCGTCGATGATGTTCTGCTCGAGGTAGAGCGGGAGGAACCGCCCGGCGTCATCGCGCGAGAGGCCCCAGGTGGTCTGCGTGAGGTCGTTCGTCCCGAACGAGAAGAACTGCGCCTCCCGCGCGATCTCGTCGGCCGTGAGCGCCGCGCGCGGAAGCTCGATCATGGTGCCGAGCGTGAACGGCACGGTGATCTGCCGCTCCCCGAACACCTCGCTCGAGACCTGGCGCACGATGAGCGCCTGCTTCCGGAACTCGATCACGTTGCTCGTGAGCGGGATCATCACCTCCGGCATGACCCGTCCCTGCCGGGCCGCCACGGTGCAGGCCGCTTCGAAGATGGCGCGCGCCTGCATGGCCGTGATCTCGGGATAGAGGATCCCGAGCCGGCAGCCCCGAAGGCCCAGCATCGGGTTGACCTCGGTGAGGCCGTCGACGAGTCGGCGCAGATCCTCGGGCGGGAGCTTCATCTGCACGGCGAGCGCCTCGATCTCCGCCGGCTCCTTCGGGAGGAACTCGTGGAGCGGCGGGTCGAGGAGCCGGATGCAGACCGGATGTCCGTCCATCGCGCGGAAGATCGCTTCGAAATCCGCGCGCTGCATGGGAAGCAGCTTGGCCAGCGCCCGCTTACGCCCTTCGGTATCTCGCGCGACGATCATCTCGCGCATCGCCTCCAGGCGACCGCCCTCGAAGAACATGTGCTCGGTGCGGCACAGCCCGATCCCTTCCGCGCCGAAATCGCGACCGCGGTGTGCGTCCGCCGGCGTGTCCGCATTGCAGCGCACGCGCAGGTGGCGAAGCCGGTCGGCCCAGCCGAGCAGCCTGGTGAAGTTCCCGCTCAGCTCCGGCGTCTTGAGCGCGGCGCGGCCGGCGTAGACGCGCCCGGTGGCGCCGTCGACGGTGATCCACTCGCCGGCCGACACGCGCCTGCCGTTCACGCTGACGTGGCCGAGCTGCTCGTCCACGTGCAGCTCCTGCGCCCCCGCGACACAGGGCTTTCCCATGCCGCGCGCGACGACCGCCGCGTGCGACGTCATCCCGCCGCGGGCCGTCAGCACCGCTCGCGCCGCGACCATCCCGTGGAAGTCCTCGGGCGAGGTTTCGCGCCGGACGAGGATGACCGCTTCGCCCGCCTTGGCCTGGGCCTCGGCAAGGTCGGCATCGAACACCACGATCCCGCTGGCGGCGCCCGGCGAGGCAGGGAGGCCGGTGGTCAGCAGGTCGAGCTTGCTGTCCGGGTCGATGGTCGGGTGGAGGAGCTGGTTCAGGTCGTCGGGCGGGACGCGCGCGACGGCCTCTTCTTCGGTGATGAGCCCCTCGTCCACCATCTCGCACGCGACGCGCACCGCGGCGTGCCCGGAGCGCTGGCCCCGGCGCGTCTGCAGCATGTAGAGCCGGCCGCGCTCGATCGTGAACTCCATGTCCTGCACGTCGCGGAAATGCCGCTCCAGGAGGCGGGCGGTACGCTCGAGCTCGTTGTAGGCCTCGGGCATGGCGTCCTTCAGCTGCGCGATCTCCACCGGGGTCCTGGTGCCCGCGACGACGTCCTCGCCCTGCGCATTGATCAGATACTCGCCGTAGATCCGGCGCTCACCGGTGGACGGATCCCGGCTGAAGGCGACGCCGGTGCCCGAATCCTCACCGATGTTTCCGAACACCATCGCCACGACGTTCACCGCCGTGCCCATCGTGTCCGGGATGTCGTGCAGGCGGCGGTAGTCGATGGCGCGGCGCGTGTTCCAGCTTTCGAACACCGCGGCGATGGCGCCCCAGAGCTGGTCGAGCGGCAGCTCGGGAAAGGGGCGCCCGCGCTCGACGCGCACCAGCGTCTTGAATTCCTGGACGATGGCCTTCAGCTCCTCGACCGGCAGGTCGATGTCCCGCTCGACCCCGCTCCTGTGCTTGCGCGCCTCGAGGAGGTCGTCGAAGGGGCGCTTGGGCAGGTCGTAGACGACGCTCGCATACATCTGCACGAACCGGCGGTACGAGTCCCAGGCGAACTGCGGATTCCCGCTCTGCCGCGTGAGCCCTTCGACCGTCGTGTCGTTGAGCCCGAGATTGAGGATCGTTTCCATCATGCCCGGCATCGAGACGGCAGCCCCGGAGCGCACCGACACGAGCAGCGGATGGTCGGCCCCACCGAACTGCTTCCCCGTCGTGGCCTCGAGCCGATGCAGGCTGTTCTCGACCTCGGCGCGGAGCCGCGGGGGAAACTGCCGGCTCTCGAGATAGGTCAGGCAGAGCGAGCTCGCGATCGTGAACCCCGGGGGAACCGGGATGCCGATCGTGGTCATCTCCGCGAGCCCGGCGCCCTTGCCGCCGAGCACTTCCTTCATCGCCGCGGTTCCGTCCGCGCGACCCTGGCCGAAGAAGTAGACGAGCGGCTGGGCGTACGAGCCGCTCATGCGTGAGCGCCGGCGAGGGGGGACGCGTGGCGAAGCTGCACGAGATCCTCCGGAATGGGAGTCGGGTAGGCGCCCGAGAAGCAGGCATGACAGAACCGGTCGGCCTGCCCCGGGCCCTGGCCGGCGGCGGCGAGCATGCCCTCGAGCGAGAGGTAGCCCAGGGTGTCCACGCCGAGGTACTCGCGGATCTCCTCGACCGAATGCGTGGCGCCGATCAGCTCCTCGCGCGTCGGCGTGTCGATCCCGTAGTGGCAGGGACCGGTGATCGGCGGGGATCCCAGCCGCAGGTGCACCTCGCGCGCCCCGGCGGCGCGGATCATCGCGACGAGCCCCTTGCTCGTATTGCCGCGCACCAGGCTGTCGTCCACCACGACGACGGACTTTCCCTCGATCACTTCGCGCACGGGATTGAACTTGATGCGCACCTTCGCGATGCGGATGGCCTGTGACGGGTTGATGAAGGTGCGGCCCACATAGTGATTCCGGATCAGCCCGTGCTCCAGCGCCACGCCCGACTCGGCGGCAAAGCCGAGGGCCATCGCGTTCGAGCTGTCCGGCACGCTGAACACGACCTCGGCGCCGGGCGCGGGATGCTCGCGGGCGAGCGCGCGCCCGAGGTCGCGACGCACACGGTCGACCGACTCGTTGAACACCATGCTGTCCGGACGCGCGAAGTAGACGAGCTCGAACACGCAGCGCGAGACCGGCCGGGGAGAGAGCCGCGGCAGGTGCGTCACCTGGCCGTCCTCGATCTTGATGAAATCGCCCGGCGCCAGCTCGCAGACGACCGAGGCGCCCACGAGATCGAGCGCGCAGGTTTCCGACGCCACGACGAAGCCGTCGCCGAGACGGCCCAGGGCGAGGGGACGGAAGCCCCGGCTGTCCACGGCCGCGTAGAGCGTCCGGCCGAGCGTGATGACCAGGCTGTACGCCCCGTCGATCTGTTCCAGCGCGTCGCGGATCTGCTCGTCCGGCGTGGCGGCATCCGACCGCGCGATGAGATGCACGATGACTTCGGAGTCGCTCGACGACGAGAAGATGGCGCCCTGGCGGACGAGATCGGCCTTGAGGATGTGGGCGTTGACGAGATTCCCGTTGTGCGCCAGCGCGAGGGCGCCGCAGCGCGTGTTCGCGAAGCACGGCTGGGCATTGGCGAGGACGGTGCTGCCGCTCGTCGAATACCGCGTATGGCCCACGGCCATGTCGCCGGGTAGCCGGCTCAGCTCGTGATCATTGAAGTTTTCCGAGACGAGCCCCATGCCGCGGTGTGAGCGCGTCGTCCCATCGCGGTCGATGGCGACGATCCCGGCGCTCTCCTGCCCGCGATGCTGGAGGGCGTAGAGACCGAGATACGCCAGCCGGGCCGCATCGGGAACGTTCGCAACGCCGAAGATACCGCACATGGTCCGACTCCTCAGGTCCGGTCCGCATCGTCCCGCATGCGGCGGGGGATCGCATCGTAGTAGATCCGGCGCAGCGCCACCGTGTCCCACTCGAGCTCGGCGCCCGGGGCGTGGATGGTGAGCGGGGCGTTCGCCTGCCCGACTTCACCGGCGATGAAGCAGGGGACACCGAAGCGCCCGGCGAGCGCAACCAGCCGCTCGAGAGACTCCGGGCGGGACGTGGCGACGACACGTGCCCCGTCCTCCCCGAAGAGCGTGCCCTCGAGCCCGACCCCGGCGGCATACGCGCCGAGATCGAGCTCCGCACCGAGGGGGTGCTCCGCATACGGGCCACCGATCGCGGCTTCGGCGATTGCCACGGCGAGCCCGCCTTCGGAGCAGTCGTGGGCCGAACGGAGGAAGCGATCGCGTGCCGCGGCCACGAGGAGATCCTGCAGCGCGCGCTCCGCCGCGAGGTCGACCGACGCGGGGGCGCCGCCCACGAAGTCGAGCAGCTCGGCCCAGTATGCCGATCCGCCCAGGGCGCCGCGCGTGGCACCGAGGATGACGATCGTATCGCCGGGCGCGGCAAAATGGCTCGGCACGCGGCGGTCCGCGTGCTCGATGAGGCCGACCATGCCGATCGTCGGCGTCGGGTAGACCGCACCGGTCGGGCTTTCGTTGTAGAACGACACGTTGCCGCCCGTCACCGGCGTCTCGAAGGCGACGCATGCCTCCGAGATGCCGCGACATGCCTCGCGGAACTGGTAGAACACCTCGGGCTTCTCCGGATTGCCGAAGTTGAGGCAGTCCGTGATCCCGAGCGGGCGCGCGCCGGTGCAGGCGATGTTCCGCGCGGCTTCCGCGACGGCGGCCTTGCCGCCCTCGAACGGATCGAGCGCGAGCAGCCGCGCATTGCAGTCGAGCGTCACGGCAAGACCGAACTCGGTCCCCGGCACCATGATCACGCCGGCATCACCGCCCGGACCGAGCAGCGTCGCGGCCTGCACGGTGGAGTCGTACTGTTCGTAGACCCAGCGCTTGCTGGCGATGTTGGGTGTATCGAGGAGGCGCTCGAGCGCGTCGCGCGGCTCGATGGGGCTCGCGGGCGGCGCTGCCTCCCGCATCCGGCGCACCTCGTCGCTCTCGCGCGCATCGGGCTCGTAGATCGGGCAGTCCTCGACCAGGCGCTGCCCGGGAATCGCCGCGACGACGAGCCCGTCGTGCTTCACGCGGAAGAGCCCGTCGTCCGTCACGTGGCCGATCGGAGTGGCCGTGAGCTCCCATTTCTCGCAGATCGCCTTGATGGCGCCGACCCGCGCCGGCTCGGCCACGACCAGCATCCGCTCCTGCGACTCCGACAGGAGGATCTCGTACGGCGTCATCCCGGGCTCGCGGGTCGGCACGAGGCTCGTGTCGATCTCGACGCCCACGCCCCCGCGTGCGGCCATCTCCGCGGACGAGCTCGTGAGCCCTGCCGCGCCCATGTCCTGGATCCCGACGATCATCCCCGACGTGATGAGCTCGAGGCTCGCTTCCAGCAGCAGCTTCTCGGTGAACGGGTCTCCGACCTGCACCTGCGGCCGACGGGCCTCGCTCTTCTCGGAGAGCTCTTCCGACGCGAAGCTCGCCCCATGAATCCCGTCGCGCCCGGTCCGCGCGCCGACCACGAGCAGCACGTTGCTCACCCCTTCGGCGCGGGCGCGGATGAGGCCGTCCTCGCGCAGGAGCCCGACGCACATCGCGTTGACGAGCGGGTTGCCGGTGTACCCCGGCGCGAACCCGACCTCGCCCCCCAGCGTCGGGACACCGACGCAGTTGCCGTAGTCGCCGACGCCGCGCACCACGCCTGCGAAGAGGTAGCGGTTGCGCGGCACGTCGAGCGGCCCGAAGCGCAGGCTGTTGAGCAGCGCAACCGGCCGGGCGCCCATCGTGAAGACGTCACGGAGAATGCCGCCGACGCCGGTCGCAGCGCCCTGGTAGGGCTCGACGGCGGAGGGGTGATTGTGCGACTCGACCTTGAAGGCAACGGCCCACCCGTCGGGAAGGCGCAGCACGCCGGCATTCTCTCCCGGACCCTGCACCACGTTCGGTCCCTCGGTCGGGAACTGCTTCAGGATCGGCTTCGAATGCTTGTACGAGCAATGCTCCGACCAGAGCGCGGAGAACACGCCGAGCTCCGTGAGCGTCGGCGTGCGCCCGAGCATCGCGACGATCCGCTCGTACTCCAGGGCATTCAGGTTGTGCTCGCGCACCACCTCGGGCGTGACGGGCCGCTCGTTCGCGAACGGATGCGCGGCCGTCGCCGCCTCTGCGGTCTCAGGCACCAGGCTCGCTCCGGTTGCGGCGCAGGGTGGACATGACGTCGCTCACGACCCGTCCGAGGAGGTTCGGCTGGTCCGGGTTGCGCGCGAGGGCATCGAGCTCGCCCGGGTCGAGCCACACGCCCCCGCAATGCTCGCAGCGATCGATGCTCACGGTCTGGTACACGGTCGTGAAGAGATCGTGCCCGTCCTTCGGGCACTTCATGTAGTGGGATTTCCGTTCTTCCTCGGCGCGCGAGGCCTCCATCCGCTCGCGCTGGCGGCGCAGGAGCTCGGCGTTCTCGCGCGCGAAGTATTCATCCTCGTTCTGGCTCGGCTTTTCGGTCATGACGTCCCCGCGGAAGAAGTGGAGGCCGCACCGGTCCCCTTCGGGTCGGCCATCGCGGTGAAGAACGGCGCGCCGTCGTCGCTCCCGAGCGCCGGGTCGGCTGCGCGCTCGGGATGCGGCATGATGCCGACGACGTTGCCCTCCGCGTTCGCGATCCCGGCGATGTCGTTCATCGAGCCGTTCGGGTTCGCGTCCTCGACGCGGGCATAGCGGAGGACGACGAGGCCCTCCCCCTCGAGGCGGGCGAGCGTCTCGGTGTCGGCCACGTAGCGGCCGTCGCCGTGTGCCACCGGGAGGCGGAGCCGCGCGCCGGACTCGTACCCGGCCGTGAAGTCGGTGCGCGTGTTCTCGACGGTGACGTCCACCGGTTTCGAGATGAACGACAGGCGCGCGTTCCGCATGAGGGCGCCCGGCAGGAGGTGCGCCTCGCAGAGGATCTGGAAGCCATTGCAGATCCCGAGCACCGAGCCGCCTTCCGCCGCATGGCGCTGCACCGCGGACAGGGCCGGGCTGAATCGCGCGATGGCCCCGGCACGGAGGTAGTCCCCGTAGCTGAAGCCACCGGGAATGACGACGACGTCGGCCCCCTTGAGGTCGGTGTCGCGGTGCCAGACATAGAAGGCATCGGTGCCGGCGCGCGCGGCGGCGCGGAGGGTGTCCTCGTCGCAGTTGCTGCCCGGGAACCGGATGATCGCCACCCGCTGCATCAGTGCGCCTCCACCTCGAGCTCGTAGTCCTCGGTGACCGGATTGGCCAGGAGGCGGTCGCACATCTCGCGGGCGCGGCCGGCCGCGTCGTCCGGGTTCGCGGCTTCGAGCTCGAGCTCGATGGCGCGTCCGACCCGCACCTGCTGCGTGCCCTCGAAGCCGAGCGATCCGAGCGCGTGCTCGACCGCCTGACCCTGCGGATCGAGGAGTCCGGCGCGCGGCATGACCCGGACATGAACACGATACGTCATCGATCGATCTCCCCTCGGCGACGGGCCCAGGCGGGCCCGCGCAGTCGGCGGTGTGGAACGGCGTCGTCACCGGGCTCGCCGTTGGTGGGCTGCATCAGCCCGAGGATCGTGGCGCGCACGAGCCCGTAGGCCAGGTAGGTGATGCCCAGCGGAAAGAGGAACGCGTCGGGCGCGAGCAGCCCCCCGACCAGGATCAGCAGGTGGACCAGGAGCCCGAAGATCCCGCGTGCACTGCGCAGGCCGATCGGCGGGAAGCGCGGATACTTCACGTTGCTCACCATGAGCACCGCGAGCAGCAGCATGAGGACGGCCAGCCCCTGCTGCCCGAAATCGACGTAGGCCAGCGACCGCTGGTACCATTCCGTCTGCGAAAACGGGTAGTACACCGCGAGCGTCATCCCCGCCGACGGCGACGGCATCCCCGTGAACCAGCTCGACGGCGCCTTCGTGCCCGCGGTCACGTTGTACCGCGCGAGCCGCAGCGCGACGGCGACGACGTAGATGTAGCAGAGGATCCAGGCGAAGCGCCCCGCGTTCTGGAACTCGAGGAAGTACATGAGCAGCGCCGGCGCCACGCCGAACGAGATCACGTCCACCAGCGAGTCGAGCTCGGCGCCGAACCGCGACCCCGTATTCGACATCCGGGCCACACGCCCGTCGAGCAGGTCGAGGATGCCCGCGAAGACGATGAACCAGCCGGCCCACGCATACCGCCCCTGGAAGGCATACACCATCGACCAGAAGCCGAAGAAGAGGTTGCCGAGGGTGAACGCGCTCGGCATGACGATGACGACGCGGCGCATGCCGCGGTTGTCGCGCATCGCGGAGGGAGGCGTCATTGCCATGCGGCCACCACGGTCTCGGCGACTTTCGTCCGGTCCCCGACCTTGACCCGGATCTCCGTGCCCAGCGGGACGAAGAGGTCGACGCGCGATCCGAAGCGGATCATGCCGAGGCGCTGTGCCTGCTTCACGTCGGTGCCCACGGCGTGGTCCGTGACGATGCGCCGCGCGATGAGGCCGGCGATCTGCCGCACGAGCACCCGGCCGCGCGGCGTCTCGAGCCCGACCGACGACTGTTCGTTGGAGAGACTCGCCTTCTCGGTGCCGGCATGCCCGAACGCGCCCGCGTTGTAGTGCCGGTACGCGATGGTGCCATCGCACGGATACCGGTTCACGTGGCAATCGAACACGTTCATGAAGATCGAGATCCGCACCGCCCGATCCTGGAAGAACGCCGGCTCATCGGTTTCGATGACGCTCACGACCTTGCCGTCCGCCGGGGCCAGCAGGGTCCGTGCATCCCGAGCACCGCGCGGCTCGGGATCGCGGAAGAAGGCGACGACCCAGAC
Source organism: Gemmatimonadales bacterium (assembly GCA_036741715.1). Classification (GTDB taxonomy): domain Bacteria; phylum Gemmatimonadota; class Gemmatimonadetes; order Gemmatimonadales; family GWC2-71-9; genus CAMLLJ01. Next base: position 16,702 of record DAINRR010000020.1, on the reverse strand, counting down.
CGCGACGACGGCCCAGAGCAGGGCCGTGGCCGACCAGCCGAGCAGCACGAAGATGACGCCGATGACGGCGGCACCGAGAATGAACGGCCGCCCCTCGGGCGCGATGCGCATCAGCATTCCTCCAGCTCGGTTCCGGTAAGGCGACGGTACGCATCGAGGTACCTGGCGCTCGTGGCCGCGACGACCTCCGCGGGAAGCGGCGGGGGCGGCGCCTCGCCGTTCCAGCGTCCCGCCGTGCGCTCCGCCGCGAGGTAATCCCGGAGGGGCTGCTTGTCGAAGCTCGGCTGCGCGCGGCCGGGCGCGTACCGGTCGGCCGGCCAGAAACGCGACGAGTCGGGCGTCAGCACCTCGTCGATCAGCAGCAGGGTCCCGTCCGCGGTGAGCCCGAATTCGAACTTCGTATCGGCGATGATGATCCCCCGCGACGCTGCAAGATCGCGCCCCGCGGCGTAGACGGCGAAGCTGGCATCCCGGAGCCGTCCTGCCAGCGCGGCGCCGAGCGCGGCGCTCACCGAGGCGAACGGAACGTTGAGATCGTGGCCCGACGCAGCCTTGGTCGCCGGCGAAAAGAGCGGGGGATCGAGGCGCGCGCTTTCGACGAGGCCCGGCGGCATCGGCTCGCCGGCCAGCGTACCGCGTTCGCGGTACTCGGCCCAGGCGGACCCGGCGAGGTACCCGCGGATCACGCACTCGAACGCCACCGGCTCCGTGCGCCGGACGAGCATGGCCCGTCCCGCGATCTCCCGCTCGAGCCCCGCGAGCGCCGGCACCCGCGCGACGATCTCGTCGGTGCGCGCGGTGAGGAAATGCGAGGCCGTCACCTCCTGCAGCCGCGCGAACCACCACGCGCTCAGCTGGGTCAGGACCGCGCCCTTGCGCGGGATCGGCTCGTGCATGACCACGTCGAACGCGCTCACCCGGTCGCTCGCGACCAGCAGCAGCTCGGAGGGCCCCGCCTCGTAGACTTCCCGGACCTTGCCGCGCCGGACGAGCGGCAGGGGCAGCCGGCTCGCGACGACCGTGCTCATACGCGGAGCTCCGCGCCTTCGGCGGCAGTGGCGAGCGGACGGACGCGCTCGAGCAGGGGCGCGAGGAATTCGTGGATGAACTCCGCGACCTGCGACTCCGAACGCCCGGTGTAGTGCACGGGGTCGAGCTCCGCGGCAAAGGCGGAGGCCGGGACCGCCGCGAAGGCGGGGTCGGCGCCGAGCCGCTCCATGAGGTCGTTGGCGCCGCCGTTGCTGACCGACTCCGCGACGGCGAGGCTGTGCCGCCGCACCACCTCGTGCAGGGCCTGGCGATCGCCCCCGGCCCGGACGCCGAGCATGAGCCACCGCTCGGTGGCCATGAAGGGCATCTGGACGTTCACGTTCCGCCGGATCACGCTGTCGCGCACCTCGATCCCCGCGGCGATGTTGGTGGCGAGGATGAGGATCGCGTCGGTCGCGAGGAACGCCTCGGGAATCGCGAGGCGGCGGTTCGCGCTGTCGTCGAGCGTGCGCTCGAGCCACTGCGCGGACGCCGTGTTGGCACCGTTCGGCTGCAGCGAAATCACGAAGCGCGCGAGCGCGTTGATGCGCTCGGACCGCATCGGGTTCCGCTTGTAGGCCATGGCGCTCGAGCCGATCTGCTCGCTCTCGAACGGCTCGAGCAGCTCGCCCTCGTGCTGCAGGAGGCGGATGTCGTTCGCCATCTTCGCGGCAGATTGCGCCACGCCGCTCAGCGCGTCGAGCACGGCGCTGTCCGCCTTGCGCGGATAGGTCTGGCCCGTGACGGGGAAGGGGCGGGCAAACCCCATCCGCGTGGTGACGCGGCGGTCCAGCTCGCGGACGGCGTCGTGATCGCCGTGCAGCAGCTCGAGGAAGCTCGCCTGGGTGCCCGTCGTTCCCTTGCAGCCCCGGAACCGCAACGTCTCGAGCCGGTGGGCGATCTCCTCGACGTCGAGCGCGAAGTCCTGCATCCAGAGCGTCGCGCGCTTGCCGACGGTGGTCAGCTGTGCCGGCTGGAAGTGCGTATAGGCAAGGCAGGGCGTGGCGGCATGGCGCTCCGCGAACCCGCGCAGCGCGTCCAGGACCGCCACGAGCCGGCCGAGGATGAGCCGCAGCCCGTCCCGCTGGATGATCAGGTCCGAGTTGTCGGTGACGAAGCAGCTCGTGGCGCCGAGATGCAGGTAGGGACGCGCGGCCGGGGCCTGCTCGCCGAACGCGTGGATGTGCGCCATGACGTCGTGGCGGAATCGCCGCTCGTACGCGGCGGCGGCGGCCAGGTCCGCATCGTCGAGGTGCGCGCGCATTTCCTCGAGCGCCGCTTCGGGAATCGGTACACCGAGCTCGCGCTCGGCCTCGGCCAGGGCGAGCCAGAGCCGCCGCCACAGTGCGATGCGGTGCGGCTCGCCGAAGAGCGTCTGCATGGCAGGCGAGGCATAGCGGCTGCCGAGCGGCGAGCGGTAGCGGTCGTCCGTCATCAGAAGGTGAGGTCCACGAAGTTGTAGACGCCGTCACGCTCGAAGGTGATCCGGAACGGCTGCCGGGGCTGCATCGACCGCAGCAGTGCGGCGAGGTGCGCCGCCTCGCGCACGCGGGTGCGATTGACGCCGATGATCACGTCGCCGGCCTGGAGGCCGGTGGCGCGCGACACTTCGGCGCTCACCCGGTAGATGAGCGCACCGTCCGTCGTCCGGAGCTCGCGCTCCGCCTGGATCGCCGGCGTGACGCTGACGAGCTCGAGGTCGCGGAGGATCGTCACCTTCTCGGCCGTGACCGTCGGGAGGTCGCCGGTGACGATCCGGCGCCGGGCGATGCCGGCCTCGCCGCGCACGCCGACCGTCACGGCGTCGCCGACGTGCAGGTCGAGCTTGACGGCTTCCCAGTCGAGGTAGTTGCGCAGCGGCCTGCCGTTGGCCTCGGTGAGCACGTCGCCGGCGCGGATCGCGGCGCGCGCCGCCGGTCCCCCCGGAGCGACGCTCGTGACGGTCACGCCCCCGGCGCGCTTCCAGTCCGCCATGCTGCGCGCCCCGGCGACTTCGAGGCCGGTCCAGGCGCGGCGCACGGTCCCGTTGCGCACGATTTCGTCGGCCACCCGCACGGCCCGCTCGATCGGAATGGCGAAGCCGAGACCGATCGACCCGCCGCTGCTCGAGAAGATCGAGGAATTGATGCCGACCACTTCGCCGGGCGCGTTGACGAGCGGCCCGCCCGAATTTCCGGGATTGATCGCGGCATCGGTCTGGATCATGTCGAGATAGAGCCCTGCCTGGTCGCCGCTCGGGAGGATGTTCCGGCCGGTGGCGCTCACGACGCCGGCGGTGACGGTCGGCTCCGGGTTGCCCAGCATGTAGGCGAACGGATTGCCGAGGGCGACGACCCACTCCCCGGTCATCAGGTCGGTGCTCCGGCCGACGCGGGCGACGGGAAGGTCGGTCGCGTCGATCTTGACCACGGCGATGTCCGTGACCGGGTCCTCGCCGAGCACGGTCCCCGGAAAATCCCGGCCATCGGCGAGCGTGACCACGAGCTGTTCGGCGCCGCCGACGACATGCTGATTGGTGATGATCACGCCATCGGGCCGCGCGATGATCCCCGTGCCATACCCCTGAACGACGCGTTCCGCACCCTGCGGGACGAAGAAGGCGTCCCAGGGAGTACGCGGCGTGATCCGCTGGCGGCTCGTGGCATTGATGGAGACGACGGCGGGGGAGACCGCCTCGACGGCGGTGACGATCGCCGTGCGGCGCGAGGCCTCGACGTTGGCGCGCGGCGTGGTGTCGGTCTGCGCGGCGCCGGCGCGGCTCGTGAGCATCGCGCCTTCGGCCGTCCCGTCGGGTCCGGGACGACAACCCGCGCCCGCGAGGAGGAGCGCGAGCATCGCAGCGCATGCCGCGGCGCTCACCTCACTCCTCTCGCAGCGTCTCATGCAGCTCCTCGGCGGGCGTTCGGTAGAGCGACGCGGGATAGGTGGCGCGTACGAAGTACAGTCCCTCAGGCGGTGCCGGTGCACTCGTGGATTGATTGTCCCGGCTCGCGAGCAGCCGGCGCATGTCGTCGAGCGGCCGGCGATGCAATGCGATCTCCACCATCGTTCCGACGAGCATCCGCACCATGTGATGCAGGAAGCGATCGGCTTCGACGTGGAAGACCGCCCCGTGCCCGTTTCGCTGCCGCCACTCCGCGCGATCCAGCCTGCAGCGATGATGCGGCTTTTCCTGGCCGCGGATCGAGAACGCCTCGAACTGGTGCTCGCCGCGTATCACCGCTGCGGCAGCGTCGAGCCGCGCGGCGTCGAGCGGGCGCTGCAGCGACCATTCGAATGGCCGCCGGAACGGCGAGGCGGACGCATCGTCGGTGCCGACGACATACCGGTAGCTTCGCGTCAGCGCGGACTTCCGCGCGTGGAAGCCGGGCACCATCTCGTGCAGCTCCGCAGCCCAGCAATCCGCGGGCAGGAGGGCATTGAGCCCTCGCCGAAGCGCCGGTCCATCCCATCGGACCGGCATCTCGAAGCTCACGCCGAGGCCTTCCGCATGAACTCCTGCGTCCGTCCGTCCCGCGGCCACCGCCGCAACGGGCGCCGCGGCCAGCCGGCTCAGGGCCTGCTCGACCTCCCCTTGAACGGACCGTCCCGCCGCCTGTCGCTGCCAGCCGATGAAGCCGCGGCCGTCGAAGTGAAGCAGCGCCAGAAAGGTCCGGGTCATCACGCCGAAATCTAGCCGTCCCGATACCTCCTTTCAAGCCGCGCAAAGCCTTGTGGCGATTGACAAAAGCGCGCACCGGCATGTAGCGTTCCGTCGCATTCCACGCCGATAACGGAAATCCCCGGCCCATGATGTGCAGCGCGCCGCCCGAATGGGCGGCGCGCGGATTGCAGCCGGGAACGACGATGAGGAAACCGGCCCGGTCAGTACTTCCGGATGATGCCGACGACGACGCCCTGAATCAGCACGTCCCGCTCCTGGAAGCGCATCGGCTGCATCGTGGCGTTGGCCGGCTGCAGGCGGATCCACCCGCCCGACTCGCGATAGAACTTCTTGACGGTAGCCTCGGACCCGTTGACGAGGGCGATGACCATCTCGCCGTTCTCCGCCGAGTCCTTGCCGTGCACGACCACGAAATCGCCGTCGAGGATGTGCTCGTCGACCATCGAGGATCCCTGGACGCGCAGGGCGAAGTTCGGTCCCCGTCGCGGCAGCATCGATTCCGGCACCGCGAGCGTTTCCTCATGCATCAGCGATTCGATCGGAAGCCCGGCGGCGACCCGGCCGAGCAACGGGATCTCGGTGGCGGCGGCCGTACCGCGCGGCGGCAGCACCTCGATCGACCGGCTCTCGTTATAGGACCGCTGGATGTAGCCCTTGCGCTCGAGATTCGTCAGGTGCTCGTGCACCGTGGCGAGCGACTGGAAGCCGAAGCGTCGCGCGATTTCCTCGAAGCTGGGTGCGTACCCCTCGTCGTTGATGTGCTGCTGGAGGTAGGCGAGGATTTCGCTCTGGCGTTTGGTGAGCGGCATCTGAGACATCCTGTAGGTAGGTAGCCGAAGAGAGCCCGAATCATTGTACCCGAAAACCCCCCGAAGGGCAAGGTCCCCGGGGCGGTCCGCGACTCGTTACCTTCGGTCCCGCGCGTTCGTCCCCGCCGACCGAGCTTTCCGGAGCTGGAGGTCCACGACGGCCATGCCCAGAGTCCCCTTCCGCTGCGCGCCCGGACGCATGACCCAGGCAGGTCCGGCGTGACCCTGCCGGAAACGGCGGGTGCCGGAACCGTACTTCCTGCGTCGCAGGTCGCGGAGCTCATCCAGAGCCTCGTGAAGGCGCTCCGTGCCTTCCAGATGTACCTCCCCAACAATCCGATCTACCACCGGGCGGTCGACCAGGTCAGAGCGGCGTTCATCCCCGTGTGGGCGGCGGGTGACGAGCTGGTGTTGCGCGTGGCCGAGACCGATTTCGTCTGGGAAGACCAGACCGTCTACCACCAGCTCAGCAAGTCGGAAAGCCTGGCGTGGACCCTCTATAAGGACGGCCTCCGCGTGCTCACCCTGCGGAAGGGCGTGGAGCACGAGGAGATCGCGCGCTTCCTGGCCATCGTCAACCGCGCGCGCTTCCTCGCCACGGACGCCCCGGACGACCTGCTCACGCTGCTCTGGGAGGAGGAGTTCCAGTGGGTCTCGTACATCTTCGCCGAGCCGTTCACCGACGCGGAGCCGATCGAGCGGCAGGGTGAGATCCAGGAGAGTACCGCGGAGGCACGCCGGGCGCAGGTCGAGGAGGAGGCGCCGCCGAAGCCGAAAGGGATCGTCGATCTCGAGGATTTCGACGGCACCCTCTACTTCCTCGACGAGTCGGAGATCAGCTACGTCATCGACGCGGTCAAGCACGAATACGCCCGCGACGTGCGCAGCGGGGCGATCGCCCTGCTCTTCGACATCTTCGAGCTCGAGCAGGCGCCCACGGTGCGCGACGAGATCATCGCCATCGTCGAGACCTTCTTCCCGAACCTGCTCAACCAGGGGGAATTCCGTGTCGTCGCCGCCGTGCTGCGCGAGCTGCGCGCGGTCGCATCGGGCGCGCGTGACCTCACGGCGGACCAGCAGGCGCGGCTCCGCGCCTTCGAGGAGCGCCTGAGCGAGCCGAACATCGTGGCGCAGCTCGTCCAGTCGCTCGATGAAGCGAGCACCCGGCCCGGCGACGAGGACGTGAGCGAGGTGCTGCGCGAGCTGCAGCCCGGCGCGCTCGAGACGATCCTCGCCATGCTCCCGCGACTCACGTCGGACAACGTACGCACGCTGCTCGAGGCCACCGCAGACCGGCTCGCGAGCGCGCACACCGCGGAGGTCCTGCGCCTGCTCCGGACTCCCGGATCGGAGGCGCTCCAGGGCCTGGTCGAGATGTGCGGGCGGCTGCGACTGCAGGGCGCCGTTCCCGGGCTCGGCGATGCGCTGTCGAGCGGCAGCGCGGAGGTCCGCCTGAGCGCCGTCAACGCGCTCGCGGCCATCGGCTCGGCCGGCGCGCTGGCGCACATCGACCGGGCGATCGAGGACAGCGATCGCGCCGTCCGGCTCGCCGCCGTGAAGGCGGCCGGCCTCCGGGGCTACAAGAACGCGCTGCGGCGGGTCGAGTCGGTGGTGCAGGGGAAGGGCGTCAAGGACATGGACCTGAGTGAGAAGATGGCGTTCTTCGAGGCCTACGGCGCGATTGCCGGTCCGGCCGCCGTGAAGACGCTCGGCGCGATGCTCGAAGGGCGGGGCATGCTCCGGATGAAGGAGCCTCCGGAGACACGCGCGTGCGCGGCACTCGGGCTCGGGCGGGTCGGCACGCCGGAGGCACGCCAGCTGCTCGAGCGGGCGGCGGCGGACAAGGAGCCGATCGTCCGCAACGCGGTGAACCGCGCACTCAGGGGCGGGCAGGGATGACCCATCCGGTCGACGGGGCTCCGCAGGAAGGCCTTCTCCGGGCCGGCGGCCGCGGACTTCTCCTGACGCTCTATACCGCGATGCGGAGCCTCAAGCTCTATCCGGTGGAGAACGCCACGGTCCAGCGGGCACTCGACGACCTCGTGCATTCCGCGGAATCGCTCCTCGAAGCGGAATCGGAGATCGAAGTCCGCCTGTCCGGCGATTTCATCTTCGTGAATTCGACGCGGCTGCGCCTCGAGCTCGACAACTACGCGTCGTTCAGCAGCATTCTCGCGACGCTCCGGGCCGTGGACATCGGCGTGCTCCGCGTCCGCCGCGAGGTCTCGCGCCGCGACTGGCAGGCATTCCTCTCGGCGCTCATCGCCGTGGCCGACAAGCTGCCGCCCGACCCGTTCGACGAGCTCGTCGAGCGCCTGGCGCGGGCGGGGGTGCATGGACTCGACATCGAAGTGGCCCAGGACTCCGCGGAATCGCTCGACGAGCTGCAGCGCGCGCGCGAGCTCGCCAAGCGCACCTACTCGCACGGCGTCGCGGTCGCGCGCGAGGTGGTGACGAGCGTGCGGATGGGCCGCGCCACCAGCGTCAAGAAGGTCAAGCGCGCGGTGCAGATGATCGTGGACCAGGTGCTCAACAACGAAACGTCGCTGATGGGGCTCACGACGATCCGCGACTACGACGAGTACACGTTCCAGCATTCGGTCAACGTGTGCATCTTCGCCGTGGCCCTCGGGAAGAAGCTGGGCCTGTCGAAGCTGCAGCTGTACGACCTCGGCATGGCCGCGCTGATGCACGATATCGGGAAGGCGCGGATCCCGGTGGAGATCCTGAACAAGACGAGCGGGCTCGATGACCGGGAGTGGCGCGTCATGCAGGCCCATCCCTGGTTCGGGGCGCTCACGCTCTTCAGCCTGCGGGGTTACGACGAAATCCCGTACCGTGCGATCCTCGTTGCCCACGAGCACCACATGAAGACCGACCTCACCGGGTATCCGAAGACGGTGCGCCCGCGCGAGCTCGGCATCTTCTCGCGGATCGTCGCCGTCGCGGACGGGTTCGACGCGGCTACGACCCGGCGCAGTTACCAGACGATCCCGATCGAGCCGGACGAGGTGCTGCGGGAGATGTGGGAGAATCCCCGCCGGGGTTATGATCCGGTCCTCGTCAAGGCGCTCATCAACCTCATCGGCATCTATCCGATCGGCACGTGCGTGATTCTCGATTCGCTCGAGGTGGGGATCGTGGCCGCATCCAATCCCGATCCGACGCAGCTGAACCGCCCGTTGGTCCGGATCGCGATCGATCCGGACGGGGCCGTCGCGTCCCCGCCGGGTCAGCAGGTCGACCTGGCCGAGCAGGACCCGGCCGGGGGATACCGGCGCTCCATCGTCAAGGTGACCAACCCATCGCGCTACGGCCTCGTGGTCGGCGATTACTTCGTCTGACGTGACCATTCCCGTTTCGCGCATTCTCCAGGGATACGCGCAGGCGCTCCGCATCGGCGGGCTCGGGTTCGCCGCGCTCGCCCTGGCACTCGATCGGCGCTGGCTCGAAACCCCGGCGGCGACGGCGTTCCTCATTTTCGGGGTCGTCGTCCTGCGCGTCACGCCCATCCGGCTCAGCAAGTATTCCTACCTGACGCAGACCGGCCTGGCCGCCCTGGCCGGTGCGGTCCTCGTCGGGCCGTCCTCCGTGATCCTCGCGCTCGTCATCGGGGTCCTGATCAGCGACGCCGTAGTGCTGCGGAAGGAACTGCGGTCGGCCACGGTCAATGCGGGCCGCGAAGTGCTGGGTTTTGCCGCGGCGTTCGGCATCTACGCGCTGGTGCTCGACCGGAGCGGTGATCCCGGCCTGAGCATCGACTTCCTGCCCGCCGTGTTCGCCCTCGTCGCCTCGTACTTCCTGATCGCGCGCGCGCTCTTCTACTTCACGCTCATGCTGCGCGGGCGCCTCGAGTCGGCCGAGCAGCTGCTGATCCTCCGCTGGGAGATCGTGTCCTACCTGGTCACGATCATCGGCGTCTCGGTGATCGTGGCTGCGGTGAAGGCGCTGGAGCCGGTCGGGTGGCTCGCCGTGCTCCTGCTAATGGGCGTGCTCGGCCTCCTCACGAAGCGCATCCTGGAGGAGGCGATCGCGGCCGAGGACCTGAACAAGGTCCACTTGATGGAGACGGCGGTCACCAGCAATGCCACGTTGCAGACGTCGCTGGAACAGATCGAGCGGCTCGCCTACCGGCTCCTCGACTGGGGTGATTTTCGCATCTACCGCCGCGACGGGGAGACGGCGTCGCTGATCTATCGCGGGGTCGCCGGCCGGCCCCGGCGATCGATTCCCTCGACGGAACTGGGGCCGCTGCGCAGCGGCGTGCTCGCGCGCGGGGAGGTGCTCGCGATTCCATCCATGCGGCGGGACCCGCGCATCACGGCGTTCGATCCCGACGTGCAGTGCCTCGTGATGCACCCCCTCCGCCTGGGGGATGACGTGCTCGGCACCGTCGAGATCGACCACTTCAAGCGCAACGCATACCACTCGAAGGATCTTGCCGCGCTCGGCACCGTGGCGGCGCAGATCGCGACGGCGATCCACATCGCCGAGCTGCGGCGGCCGCTCATGAGTACCGTGGACCTGATCGGCGTGCAGGTGCAGGGGCTCGCGCGCGCGACCGAGTCGCTGCGCGCGTCGGCCGAGGCACTGACATCGGTGTCGCGGGCGGTCGGGACCAGCGTCGCCGAACAGGACGCGTTCGTGCGCGACGGGCTGGAGACGACCTCCGCACTGGCGGGCGTCTCGGTGGACATGGCCGCCGAGGGTTCGAAGGCGGCAGGCGCGAGCGGACGCGCGGCGGAAACGGCATCGCACAACCGCGTCGTGGTCACCGAAGCGATCCGGCGCCTCGTACAGCTGAAGGAGTTCGTCGCCGACAGCTCGCGCCAGGTACAGGAGCTCGGCGAGGTGAGCAACCGGATCACGGGGTTCATCGGGTCGATCCGGGAGATCGCCGATCTGACGAACCTGATTGCGCTGAACGCCGCCATCGAGGCGGCGCGGGCCGGCAAGGAAGGGAAGGGGTTCGCGGTCGTCGCCGACGAGATCCGGGACCTCGCGGCGCAGTCGCTCCATGCGGCGCGCGAGGCCGGGAGCCTCCTCGCGGCGGTCTCGGGACAGGTGACAGCCATGGCGAGCCAGATGCGCGTCGGCGAGACGGTGGTGGCCGACGTGGAGGAAGTGAGCGGGGCCGCGGCCGCGGCGTTCGAGGCCATCGTCGGGGCGACGGACGAGGCCGGGACGCATGCGCGCCGCGTCGCCGAGATGGCGGCCACGCAGGAGCTGGCGTTCGAAAAACTCTCCGAGCGGATCCACCGCGTCGCCGGCGTCTCCCGGAAGATGGGCGACGACACGCGGATGCTCGAGACGCAGGCCGACCAGGCGGCGCGCAGCCAGGCCGAGCTCGAGCGCGCGATCCGCGAGCTCGGCGACGTCGCCGCGGAGCTGCAGACGCTCGCGCGGCACTTCGCGGCCGATCGGTAGGTCAGGTGGCGCGCGCTTACATTGCGCTCGGCAGCAACCTCGGCGACCGCGAAGGCAATCTCGCCCGCGCGCGGCTGGGCCTGGCGCAGCTGCCGGAGACGAAGGTTCTGGGGGTGAGTTCGATCGAGGAGACCGCCCCCCTCGGCGGGCGGGACCAGCCGGCGTACCTGAACCAGATGGTCCTCATCGACACGGCGCTCTCGCCGCGGGAGCTGCTGGCGGCCTGCCAGACGATCGAGCGGAGCGCCGGCCGCGTCCGTGCCGCGGCTGATCGGTGGGCCTCACGGACGCTCGACCTGGACATCGTCCGCTTCGGCACCCGGCAGGTGCGCGAGCCGGGCCTCACGATACCTCATCCTGCGCTGCCCGAGCGCGACTTCTGGCAGCGTGAAATCGCGGAGATCGACGCCCATGACGAGCGGAACTGATCGGCGGCCGCGGTCCGTGCTCGAGCTCACCGGCATGAAGGCCGAGGGCCGTCGCATCGTCATGCTCACCTGCTACGACGCGCTCTTTGCGCGCCTCCTCGACGGACCCGACGTCGACGTTCTCCTCGTTGGGGATTCCGTCAACCAGGTGCTGGCCGGGCACCCGTCCACGCTGAATGCCACGCTCGATCAGATGATCTATCACGCGGCAGCCGTGCGCCGGGGGACCTCGGCGCTCGTGTTCGTCGACCTGCCCTTCCTCACCTATCAGGTCTCGATCGAGGAGGCCATCAGAAATGCGGGGCGGGTGATGCAGGAGACCGGAGCGCACGGCGTGAAGCTCGAGGGCGGCGCCGCGATGGCCCCGACCGTCTCTGCGCTAGTCGAGCGGGGCATCCCTGTCATCGGACATCTCGGCCTCACGCCGCAGTCGGTCAACACGCTCGGCGGCTACCGCGTCCAGGGGCGCGACGTGTCGGGCGCGGCGCGCCTGGAGGAGGATGCGAAGCTCCTAGAAGCCGCCGGTGCGTGCGCCATCGTGCTGGAGCTGGTTCCGGCGCCGCTGGCGCAGCGGGTGAGTGCCGCGCTCCGCGTCCCGACGATCGGCATCGGCGCAGGGCCGGGGTGCGATGGACAGGTGCTCGTCCTGCACGACATGCTGGGCCTCAACGAAGCGTTCTCGCCGAAGTTCCTCAAGCGCTACGCGGAGCTCGGCGCGCTCGTGCGCGGGGCGGCGCGCGATTTCGCGGCGGACGTGCGCGAAGGCCGGTATCCCGACAGCGCCCACAGCTTCGAGTAGCGTGCTGGAGACCGGTGTCCTTGGCGAGCTCCGCGCGTGGCGGCGCGCTCAGCGGGAGCAGGGTCGCCGCGTCGCGCTCGTTCCCACGATGGGATACCTCCACGAGGGGCACCTCACGCTCGTCGATGCGGCGCGCGCGGAGGCCGACGCGGTCGCAATGAGCATCTTCGTCAATCCGCTGCAGTTCGGCCCCACGGAGGACCTGGCGCGCTATCCCCGGAACCTCGCCCGCGACCGGGCGCTCGCGAAGGAGCGCGGCGTCGATCTTCTTTTCGTTCCCGAGGTGGAGGCGATGTACCCCGGGGGCGCCGAGGTGCGCGTCGCCGCCGGGGAGATGGCGGCGCGATGGGAGGGGGCCGTCCGCCCCGGACACTTCGACGGCGTTTTGACCGTCGTGGCGAAGCTGTTCCACCTCGTCGAGCCGGACATCGCGGTCTTCGGCCAGAAGGACATCCAGCAGCTGGCGCTGGTGCGACGGATGGTCGAGGACCTCAACTGGCCGCTTCGCATCGTCGCCGTACCGATCGCCCGCGATCCCGATGGTCTCGCGCTGAGCAGCAGGAATGTCTACCTCTCGCCCGAGCAGCGCGCGGCGGCCCTGGCGCTGGCCCGGTCGCTCGCTGCTGCTGCCGCCGCCTTCCGCGAAGGCGAGCGGCGCGCGGAGCGGCTCGAAGGGGCGGTGCGACGCGAGCTCCAAGCGGGAGGCGGTATCGTCGTGGACTATATTGCGGTGGTCGAGCCGGATCGCCTGATGCCCGTGCCTGAAGTGGCTCCCGGCACGATCGTTGCGATTGCCGCGCGGGTCGGGAGCACCCGGCTCATCGACAACGTCATTCTCGCCGAGGCCTGAGCGGATGAAGCGTCACCTGATGAAGTCGAAGATCCACCGTGCGACGATCACGTCGGCCGATCTCCACTACGAGGGCTCGCTGACGGTGGACCAGGACCTGCTCGACGCCGCCGACCTGGTGGCGTACGAGGAAGTGCAGGTCGTGAACGTGAACAACGGTGCGCGGTTCTCGACGTACGTGATCCCGGGGCCGCGCGGCTCGGGGGTGCTGCAGCTCAACGGCGCTGCGGCGCGCCTGGGCATGCCGGGCGACCTGGCGATCGTGATTTCCTATGGCGTGTTCGACGAACAGGAAGCGGCGCGGCATCTGCCGCGCGTGGTGTTCGTCGACGAGGCGAACCGTATCGTCCGCCCGCAGCTTCGCGCCGAGGGCTGATCTCCGACAGTGACATCGTCTTCATCGACGCCTCCCGGCCTGCGGCCCACGCTCCCCGCGTGGGCCGCGGTCACGCCCGAGCGTCTGGAGCACATCATCCGCGTCGCGGCGCTCGCGGCGGAGTGGGCCGAGACCATGGGCATCCCGGATTCGGAGCGCCACCGCTGGCTGCGCGCCGTATGGCTGCATGACGCTCTGAGGGATGCGCCCGAGTCGGACCTGCAGGAATGGGCCGCCAGCGCGCCTGGTCCGATCGAGCTGCGCCACGGGCCGGCGAGCGCTGCGCGCGCCAAGGCCGAGGGGGAAACCGACCGCGGCGTGCTCGATGCGGTGCGCTATCACTCGCTCGGGCTCGCGGAGTGGGACATGGTGGGGCGGGCACTCTACTGCGCGGACTACCTCGAGCCGGGACGCACCTTCGATGCCGAGGCGCGCGCCGAGCTCGCCACTCGATTTCCGCGCGACCCGCGCGGCGTACTCCGTGAAGTGGCGCGCCGCCGCGTCTTGCATCTCATCGAGTCCGGCTGGCCTCTCCTCGACCCTACGGTCCGGTTCTGGAACAGTCTCGTCGCCGCGCCCTCGTCGCCTTCGCAGCGGTAGTCGTCGCCATCGGCGCGACCCTCATCGTCACGCGATCGCGCGAGACACCCGCGCGCCGCGCCGAGGCCGCTCGCACCGGCGACGCCTGGCCCATTCCCGGGAGCGAGACCCCGATCACCGCCGAAGTCCTGAACGGCACCGGGCGCGCGCGCCTCGCCCGGCTCGGCGCCCGCATACTCAGGGAGAAGGGGATCGACGTCATCGCGACCGGCAACGCGGATTCCCACGCGACGACCCGGATCATCGCGAGGCGTGGAAGCCGCGCTTCGGCGGAAACGGTGCAGCGAATGCTGGGGATCGGCACCGTGGATTCGGTTCCCGACCCGCTCCTCCGCCTCGATGTCACCGTCGTACTCGGCACCGATTTCCAGCCGGTCACTCCACTGCATCCCTAGTCAGCGCGGGACCAGCCCGATCACCACGTCCATCACGTTCGTTCCGGTGGGGCCCGGCCTGAAGAGCGCGCCGATGCGATTCAGCACGGGATAGACATCGTGCCGCGCGAGTGCCGCCGCGACGTCCGTCGAGGCGGCCCGCAATCGCTCCATCGTATCCCCGTCGACGATCGCGCCGGCAGCATCGGTCGGCCCGTCGCGCCCGTCCGTCCCGGCGGCGAGCAGGGTCGCCGTGGTTCCCGCGATCTCCATTGCGGCCGCCAGCGCGAGTTCCTGGCTGCGCCCTCCCCGGCCCGGGGTCCCGCCCAGCGTCACCGTCGATTCGCCTCCCCAGAGCAGGCAGCTCCCGGGCGAAGCCGATCGGAGGCGCGCTCCGATCCGCGCGCCCGCCTCGCTGGCTTCACCGCCGATGCTTCCCAGCACGTCCGCGAAATAGTTGCGGCGGCGGGCCTCGTGGGCGGCCGCCTGCAAGGCGTCGGCGTTGCGCAGGATGATGCGGTGGGGAGGCGCCTCAATCCCGGGCGGCGCAGGAGCGTCGTTTCCCCCCGGACGATCGAGCCATTCCACGACCTCGGCCGGAAGTCGATCGAGAAGGCCGTGACGCTCGAAGCGGGAGGCGATGTCGCGATCGGTGAGCGGATCGGGCATGCAGGGTCCCGAGCCGATCGTGGCGGGATCGTCTCCGGGGACATCCGAGATGGCGAGCACCTGGACCCGCGAGTGGGAGAGCGCGGCGCCGAGGCGTCCGCCGCCCCACCGGAGGAAGCGACGGCGCAGGACGTTTGCGTCCTCTATGTTCAACCCGGCTCGTGAGATAGCACGAAAGACCTCACGTAGTGCAGCAAGCGGGATCCCGGCGACAGGCGCCCCGACGAGGCTCGTCGTTCCGCCGGAGAGGAGGATCCAGACTTCGTCGCCCGCTGCGACACGGGCGATCGTCTCGCCCAGGGCATCCGCCGCGCGGCACGAGTCGCCGTCGGGCAGCGGGTGATCCCCGGGGAACCACGGGATCGGAAGCGATCGGGGCTCGGCGTCGCGCGGTCCGATCACGATGCCACCAGCGGCCGAACGCGCCCCACGGGCGAGCGCGTCGAGCGCCCCCTGCGCCATGCCGACCGCGGCCTTCCCGATGGCCACCACCCAGACCCGGTGTCCGAGCGGCCCATCGGCGAGCGCGCGTGACACCGCACTCCTCGGCTCGGCGCCTCGAACCGCGGCGGCATAGAGCTGCTCGAGCGTGCGTCGCAGTTGCCTGCGCGACTCCGTCAGGGTTGCCCTCGGCGCCGGCGGCGCGGATTCTTCGGCATGACACGACCGATCGTGACGGTGACCCGGCGGCTGCCTGCCGCCGTCGAGGCGGAGCTGCGCGAATCCTTCGACGTGCGGCTCAACGAAAGCGATCTCCCGATGGGCGCGACGGACATCCGGCGTGCACTCGAATCATCGGATGGCCTGCTGTGCACGGTGACCGACCGGCTCGATCGCACGGCGCTGGGTTCGGCGCCCGTGCGCGCCGGCATCCTCGCCAATTTCGGCGTGGGATTCAATCATATCGACCTTGCGGCCGCCCGCGATCTCGATCTCGTGGTCACGAACACGCCCGGCGTGCTCACCGAGGCGACGGCGGAGCTGACCATCACGCTGATGCTCATGGTGGCGCGTCGCGTCACCGAAGGCGAGCGCGAGCTGCGTGCGGGGAAGTGGACGGGCTGGCGGCCCACGCACCTGATCGGGCGCGGTCTCACCGGGCGCACCCTCGGAATCGTGGGCATGGGGCGGATCGGCCGCTCGGTGGCGCGGCGCGCGGCAGCAGGCCTCGGCATGGAGGTGCGGTATTTCACCCGGACACCGCGGCCCGAAGACGACATGCTGGGTCAGCGATGCGAAACACTCGCCGAGCTCCTCGCCACGTCCGACGTCGTGAGCCTCCATGCGCCCGCGACCCGCGAGACGCGCCGGATGATCGGGGGCGACCAGTTCCGGCAGATGCGCCGGGATGCCGTGCTCATCAACACGGCGCGTGGCGATCTGGTCGATGAGGAAGCGCTGGCCGACGCGCTCATCGAAGGACTGCTGCACGGTGCCGGGCTCGACGTCTACGAGCATGAACCCGCGGTGCACCCCCGGCTGCTCCGCGTGGACAACGTCGTGCTTCTTCCCCATCTGGGCAGTGCCACCGAGGCTGCCCGTGTCGGAATGGGGCGACGTGCCCTCGACAACCTCCGCGCCTTCTTTGCCGGGCACGCGCCCCCGGATGTCGTGAGCGCGCGCTAGCTGTCATTACCGGACACATTGTTCCGGGTTGAGGGTATCGGGTTCGTCATG
>DAINRR010000019.1:0-49290 GCA_036741715.1 Gemmatimonadales bacterium | reverse complement strand
GATCTCGTCATGGCCTGCGCCGGCGACGTGCCGACCCTGGAGACGCTGGCGGCCGTCAGCCTGCTGCGCCAGCATGCCCCCGAGCTCAAGGTGCGGGTGATCAACGTGGTCGATCTCATGCGGCTCCAGCCGGCCGAGGAGCATCCCCACGGCCTCTCCAACCGCGACTTCGACACCCTCTTCACGACCGACAGGCCCATCATCTTCGCGTTTCACGGCTACCCGTGGCTCATTCACCGGCTGACCTACCGCCGGACCAACCACCCGAATCTCCACGTCCGCGGCTACAAGGAGGAAGGGACCACCACGACCCCGTTCGACATGGCGGTGCGGAACGACCTCGATCGCTTCCATCTGGTGAACGATGCCGTGGTTCGGGTCCCACGTCTGGCGCCTCGTGCCGCCGACCTCACCCGAATCATCCGAGACAAGCTCATCGAGCACGACCGCTACATCCGTGAATACGGCGAGGACATGCCGGAGATCCGGGATTGGCAGTGGGGTGCCAGGGATCAGGGGAAGCATGGCTCTTCGCATCCATGAGCGCGACACCATGGCCACGATCGCGATACGCATCCGCAGTCTGGCGCAACTGTTCGAGTCGCTGGATCCCGCGCCATTGCAGGAGCGCGCGCTGGATCGCAACGCCGAGAGCTACATCCTCGCCTGCGCCGGCAAGCATCGGCCGACCGAGCCCCTGCGCCTGCTCGTTCACCTGCCCGAGTCGCTGCGCGCGCTCGCGGCCGCGGCGGCCGATGCCGTTCACGAACACTTTCGACGGGCGCACGCGCAGGGCGAGCGGAACTTTCGCCGCCGCCTGCGAATTGGAGGCTTCACACTCGCGCTCGCCCTGGGCGTACTCGCCGGCAGCTTCTGGCTGCGCAGTCTGTTGAGCGCCGTCGAGGCGTCGACAGTCGTTCAAGGGCTTGGCGAGGGTCTACTGATTCTCGGTTGGGTGGTGATGTGGCGTCCGGTCGAAATCCTGTTGTTCGAGCACTGGGAGAGCCACCTGGATCATGCCGTCCTGGAGCGTCTGGCGAGTGTCCCGATCGAGTTCGTTTTCCGGCCCGACGGCCTGGGAGGCATGGAGAAAAATTGAGCGCCGACCACCGAGAACGCGGGATGAGCCACAGGGAGCCGACCACGGATGCCGACCTGGAAAAGCTCCAGCACGAATCGTTCAACTACTTCCTGTATGAGGCAAATGCCATCAACGGGCTGGTGATCGACAAGACAGCGCCGGGCTGGCCCGCCAGCATTGCCGCCACCGGCCTCGCGCTCGCGGCATATCCGGTAGGCGTCGAGCGCGGTTACATGGCGCGTGCCGCCGCGGTGGAACGAACGCTCCAGACACTGCGGTTCTTCTGGAACAGCCCGCAAGGCCCGGAGCCCGACGCCACTGGGTTCCGGGGCTTCTACTATCATTTTCTCGACCTGCGGACCGGCCGGCGCGCCCGGCAATGCGAGCTGTCAACCGTGGACAGCACGTTTCTGCTGGCCGGCGCGTTGACGGCACGACTCTATTTTGGCGCAGATACGTCCGACGAGCGGGAGATCCGTTCCCTGGCCGACGCGCTGTACCGCCGGGCCGACTGGCAGTGGGCGCAAGACGGAGGCTTGACCGTCACGCACGGTTGGACGCCCGAAAGCGGTTTTCTCAAGTACCGGTGGGAAGGCTACGATGAGGCGTTGCTGCTGTATGTCCTGGGGCTCGGCTCACCCACTCATCCACTGCCGGAAAGCAGCTATCCCGCGTGGTGTTCTACGTACAAGTGGGAGCGCGTTTACGGAGAGGAGTATCTCTACGCCGGGCCGTTGTTCACCCACCAGCTCTCGCATGTCTGGATCGACTTTCGCGGCATTCAGGACGCCGTCATGCGTGAGAAGGGCATCGACTACTTCGAGAACAGCCGTCGCGCGACGTATGTGCAGCGAGAGTACGCGATCGACAACCCGCTGAAGTTCGAGGCCTATGGCGCCGATTGCTGGGGAATCACCGCCAGCGAAGGTCCGGGTCCAAAGACCATGAGGGTCAAAGGCATCGAGCGGCAGTTCTTCGATTACGTGGCGCGAGGCGTACCCTACGGGCCGGACGATGGCACCGTTGCGCCGTGGGCCGTGGCGGCGTCGTTGCCGTTCGCGCCCGAGATCGTGTTGCCGGCGCTCGGCTATTGTATCCACGAGGCCAGACTCACAGAGTCGAATCCATACGGGTTCAAGGCATCCTTCAATCCAACCTTCCCGGAGAAATCGGGTAATCCCCACGCCTGGGTGTCGCCGTGGCATTTCGGGCTCAACGAGGGCCCGATTGTTCTGATGATCGAGAATCATCGCACGGGTTTGTTATGGCAATTGACCCGACACTGCCCATACGTCGCCAGTGGCTTGCGGCGGGCGGGGTTCGCCGGGGGCTGGCTCTGACGTCTCGGGGACCGAAGCACACTGGGGACCCACGTGCGGGGCGCGGGGAGCATGAAGGCTCTCTGAGGCGACCGGCTCTGCCGCGGCCTTGAGAAGCGCGCGCGGCTTACTCAGGCGGGCTTTAGACGGCGTTCGGCCCCGCGTGCCATAGCTGGGGCCTACCACCGAGAGCACTGAGACGTGCTCCGCCACGAGGATTCCAAGGGTCGACCATCCTCCCGACTCTGGCAACGCAACCGTGTCGCAGCGTCCTCCGGGGGGTTCAGCATGCCTGACCACAGCCTCGACTCCGACGGTCATCACCACCACGGTGGCCTTCCGCACACACCGCCCGTGTCAGCGCCCGCGAAACCCGGATATCCGGAGTATCCGGAACTCGCAGCGCCGGCGACCGCTCTCGTCGACCAGTTGCACAGGAGATTCTGCCATGCTGCTACGCAATCGCACTGCACTCGTCACCGGCGCCGCTTCGGGCATTGGCCGCGCCGTCGCCCTCGCCTATGCGAGGGAGGGCGCACGCGTCATCGTCTCGGACCTCTCGGAAGAGGGTGGGGGAGAGACCGTGCGGATGATCGAGAATGCCACGCCCGGCGGCGAGAGTGTGTTCGTCCGTGCCGATGCCTCGAAGCCTGACGACCACGAGGCACTGGTGCGCGCGGCGCTCGAGCGCTTCGGGTCCTTGCACGTTGCCTGCAACAACGCGGGCATCGGCGGCGAGTTGAACCTCGTGGCCGACATGAGCGTCGAAGGGTGGCGGAAAGTGGTGGAGGTGAACCTGTCCGGCGTGTTCTATGCCCTGCGGGCGCAGATTCCGCGGCTGCTCGAGGCTGGCGGCGGCGCGATCGTCAACATGGCTTCGATCCTCGGCCAGGTAGGGACTGAGCGCTCGGCAGGCTACGTCGCCGCCAAGCACGGCGTTCTCGGACTCACGCAGACGGCGGCGCTGGAGTACGCCGCGCGGGGCGTGCGCGTGAACGCCGTTGGGCCGGGCTATATCGACACGCCGCTCCTCTCCAGCCTACCCAATGCGGCACGAGACGCGCTGGTGGCGCTGCACCCCATCGGCCGGCTTGGCCGGGCGGAGGAGGTGGCGGAGCTGGTGGTGTGGCTCAGTAGCGACCGGTCGAGCTTCGTGACTGGTGCCTACTATCCGGTCGATGGTGGCTATCTGGCGCGGTGACTGCGACAGCGAGAAGCGAGGCCGAATGGTGGTTGCGATACAATTCCGAGGAAGGGGCTCGCAACGCATCGTGAGCCAACCAAAGCTCAATGGTTCTTAATCAGCCCCTCAATCCCGTTTCACCTCTGCCCGCCTAGACTCGGTAGCACCCCTCACCTCATCGGAGGTTCCGTGAGACTCGATCCAAAGGCACTGGGCTGGGCGGCGGGGACTGCGGCGATGGCGCTCTTCCTGGTCTGCGCGCTCGCTGTCGCGCTTGCTCCTGAGTCGACCGCCGCGGTTGGTGGATTTCTCCTTCACGCGGACCTGGAGGGCTTCGTCCGGACGCTCACCTGGACCAGCTTCGTGGGCGGACTGATCGGCTGGGGAGCATTCGCGGCAGTTGTCTTCTCGCTCGTTGCAAGCCTGTACAACCGGTTTGGCGGCGCTCGTGGATAATGCGGTCGCGCTGGTGCAGGCCTATCTCCGCGTCAACGGCTATTTCACCGTGGCCGAATACCCGATACTGGAGGCGATGCGCACTGGGTACCGGACGCTGACCGACATCGACATTCTCGGCGTCCGGTTCCCCCACGCAGGTCAGCTGGTGTCATCGGCCGGGGGTCGGGATGAGGATCACTATGATCCCGACCCCGTGCTCGGCGCGACCGGGCACGGGGGCGACATGATCATCGGGGAGGTCAAGGAACGCCGCGCCGTGCTGAACGCGGCGGCTACGGACCCGGCGGTCCTGCGGGCGGTTCTCGTGCGTTTCGGCTGTTGCCCCCCCGCGGGGGCGGACGCTCTCGTCACCGCCCTGCTGCGCGACGGCAGTGTGCAACTTCCGGTCGGCCATCAGGCACGGCTGGTCGCATTCGGCAGCTTGGTCGATCAGGCCGCCACGGGCCGCTACCTCAGCGTGGAGCTGGGTCACGTGGTCCGCTCACTGCAGAGTTACCTGCGGAAGCACTGGTCGGTGCTGCGCCACTCCGATCACAAGGACCCTGCCTTCGGGTTCCTGGTCACGCTCGAGAAGGCGCTCGGGGCGGAATGAGTACAGAGGTTCATGCAGGGCACGGCCACGTGCTGCGGCTCAGGCGACTGGGGATCGACACATACGATGAGCCGGTCATCTACATGGCGCAGGACTGTCCCGTCTGCCGCGCTGAAGGATGGCAGGCGCTCGCGCGCGTGGAGGTAAGGCATGGCGATCGAGTGATCGTCGCAACCATTCACGTCGTGACGGATGGACTGCTTGCGGCCGAGGAAGCCAGCCTGTCGAATGCGGCCTGGACAATGCTCGATGCCGTGGAGGGCGGCACCGTCAGGATTGCACCTTCGTCGCCGCTGTATTCGCTCAGCAGTGTGCGCGCGAAAGTGTACGGTGACCGGCTCGAGGAGCCTGCCATGCGCGGCATCATCCGTGACGTCGCAGCAGGCCGCTACTCGCCCGTGCACCTCGCGGCGTTTGTCACTGCATGCGCGGGTGGGCGACTGGATCTTGAGGAGACCGTGAGCCTCACGCGCGCGATGGTCGATGTGGGGGCCCGGCTCACGTGGCCGCTTTCGCCGATCGTGGACAAGCATTCCGTCGGCGGCTTGCCGGGGAACCGCACGACGATGATCGTCGTCCCGGTGCTTGCGGCGCTGGGGTTCACGATGCCGAAGACGTCGTCACGCGCCATCACGTCCCCATCCGGCACGGCCGATGCGATGGAAACGGTGGCACCCGTCGCGCTCGACCTTCCGGCCATCCGGCGAGTGGTCGACCGCGAAGGCGCCTGCATCGTGTGGGGCGGGGCGGTACGCCTGAGTCCTGCGGACGACGTGATCATCCGTGTCGAGCGCCCGCTCGATCTCGACAGCGAAGGTCAGCTCGTCGCCTCGGTCCTCTCCAAGAAGATCGCGGCCGGCTCGACGGATGTCGTTATCGACATGCCTGTGGGCCCAACGGCCAAGGTTCGGAGCGTAAGCGCCGCAACCGCGCTGGAGGCACGGCTGCTGGCGGTCAGCCGGGTGCTGGGCCTTCGGCTCGTGGTTGAACGCGGCGATGGGAGCCAGCCGATTGGCCGCGGAGTGGGACCGGCGCTCGAAGCGCGTGATGTGCTCGCGGTACTTCAGCGCGATCCTCGCGCCCCGGCTGATCTTCGTGACCGGGCGCTTTCGCTCGCCGGAGCGGTGGTGCACCTCGCCTCCGGCCGTCCGGCCACCGAGAGCTACGGCATTGCACGTGCGGCGCTCGACAATGGCCGAGCATGGTCGAGTTTCCAGGCGATCTGTGACGCACAGGGCGGGATGCGGGTGCCTCCGACGGCCCGGTATACGAGCGTGATCACGGCTTCCAGAGCCGGCAAAGTCACCGCGATCGATAACCGCCAACTCGCACGGGTCGCGAAACTCACCGGGGCTCCGAAGGCCGCGGCGGCCGGACTCGAGTTACACGTGCGGGTCGGCGCGCGCGTCGAGGCCGGGCAGCCGCTCTACACGCTTCACGCCGAGGCTCCGGGGGAGCTGGAATACGCGCGGACCTATGCACCCGACCCGGGAGCGATCGTTTCCGTTGCGGAGGGCGGGTGAGGCCGCTGCTCCTTCCGCTCCCCGGAAATGAGGGGGCGGCTGAAGGCATTGCTGCCCGAGTCGACGGCGAGTGCGGACGCCTGACCGTCCGGCGGTTCCCTGATGGCGAGAGTTACGTGCGGTTGGACGCCGCGGTCGACGGCCGTTCGATCGTGCTGGTCTGTACGCTGGACCGCCCGGATCAGAAACTGCTGCCGCTTCTCTTCGCCGCCGCCGCCGCTCGCGAGCTCGGTGCCGCGCGAATCGGGCTGGTCGCGCCCTACCTCGCCTACATGCGACAGGATCGCCGGTTCGAGGAGGGCGAGGCTGTGACGTCTCGCCATTTCGCATCGCTCATTTCGAATGGCGTGGACTGGCTGGTCACCGTGGACCCGCATCTGCATCGCATCAGCTCGCTCGGCGATGTTTACCCCATCGAAGTCCGCGTAGTGCGCGCTGCATCGCGGGTCGCCGAGTGGATTGCGGCGAACGTAGAACGGCCGTTACTCGTCGGGCCGGACGCCGAGAGCGTTCAGTGGGTGCGCGCGGTCGCGGCAGGTTCCAGTCCGTACATCGTCCTCACGAAGGTGCGGCGCGGCGATCGTGACGTGGAAGTATCCGTCCCAGAGGTCGGCCGCTGGTCCGATCACACTCCGGTGCTGGTGGACGATATCGTGTCGACGGCCCGAACGATGATCGAGACGGTCGGGCATCTCCGCCGCGCAGGACTTCGACCGCCCGTGTGCGTCGGCGTACACGCAATCCTTGCGGGTTCCGCATATCAGGATCTCCTGGCCGCGGGAGCCGCCCTCGTCGCAACGAGTAACACGATCCCGCATGCCTCGAACGCCATTGACCTCACGGAGGCAATAGCGGAAGCGGTGCGCGACATCGTGACCCTGCGGGAGTCGTGACCGGACGCAGGGCGCGCACGATCACCCGGCAGGGATGGCTCGCCGCGGCGCTGCCGTCTATCCTCCGCCAAATGGCACCGAACCCGAGTCGAGGCATTCCTCCGGGAGCGCAACATGCCGGACCATAGTCATCATCCCGACGGTCATCACCAGCACCGCGCCGCGCCGCACGCACCGAGTGCATCCGTACCCATGGAACCCGGTTATCCGGAACAACCGGAAGTCGTAGCGCCACCGGCGGAGCACCGCCAGGCGAGCGAGCACGCGGGTCACGATGCCCGCGGAGCGCACGACACCCACGACAAGCACGCCGGGCACTCGATCTCTATGTTTCGCGATCGATTCTGGCTCTCCCTCGCTGCGACGGTGCCGACCTTGATCTGGGGCCATATGCTCCCCAGGATCTTCGACTATTCGCCCCCCAGCTTCCCTGGTTCTGCGTGGATTCCGCCCGTTTTCGGACTGTTTGTCTACCTGTACGGCGGCGCCCCGTTCGTGCAAGGCGCCATGCGCGAGCTGCGGGCGCGCCTGCCCGGGATGATGACGCTGATCGCACTCGCGATCAGCGTCGCGTTCGTATGGAGCGCAGCAGTGACCCTCGGCGCGCCGGGCATGCCGCTCTGGGAAGAGCTTGCGACGCTCGTCACCATCATGCTGCTGGGACACTGGATCGAGATGCGCTCGATCAGCCAGGCGCAGGGGGCGCTGAAGGAGCTGGCCAAGCTGCTCCCGAACACTGCAGTTCGCGTGACGCAGCAGGCGGGCTCGGAGCGGACTGAGGAGGTCCCGCTCACGAGTGTGGCGGAGGGCGATATCCTGCTCGTGCGACCCGGGGCAAACGTCCCGGCAGACGGGACAGTCATCGATGGCAAGAGCAGCCTGAATGAATCGATGCTCACTGGGGAGAGTCGGCTGGTCGACAAGGCCGTCGGGGATACGGTCATCGCAGGCACGGTGAATGGTGGCGGGTCGCTCCGAGTTCGTGTTGTGGGCACGGGAGAGCGGACGATGCTCGCCGGTATCATGCGGCTTGTCGAGCAGGCGCAGACATCGCGCTCGCGCGCCCAGGCGCTCGCAGACAGGGCGGCCCGGCTGCTGACGTATGTCGCCCTGGGGGCCGGCGGGCTCACGCTGGTGGTTTGGCTCGCTGTGGGCGCCGAGACGGCGTATGCGATCGAGCGAACCGTGACGGTCTTGGTCATAGCGTGCCCGCATGCACTCGGGCTGGCGGTCCCGCTCGTCATCGCCATTTCCACGACACTCGGCGCACGGAGCGGGTTGCTTGTGCGGGACCGCAGGGGTCTCGAAGAGGCGCGGCTGCTGGATGCGGTTGTTTTCGACAAGACCGGAACGTTGACCCTTGGCGCGCACCGCGTCGTGGCCATGCGGAGCGCGGACGGGGCCCGCGATGACGACGTGCTTCGCCTCGCCGCATCCATCGAGCAGGACGCGGAGCACCCGGTGGCGCATGCCATAGTGGCCAGTGCCCGCGAGCGGGGACTTCAGCTTCCTCGCGTGTCGGGTTTTTCCGCCATTCCTGGACTTGGGGTCGAGGGGATCGTGGACGGCCGGACGATCACCTCGGGCGGCCCGAACCTTCTGGCCCGGCAGGGCGCTCTTCCATCCGCCGATGTTGAGGCGTTCGCGCGGAAAGCGGCAGGAAAGGGCCAGGGCGTCATCTACACGCTCGAGGGCACCCGGATCCTGGGCGCATTTGCAGTGGCCGATGCAGTGCGGCCTGAGTCCCGGGAAGCGGTGGCCAGGTTGCACGCACTGGGAATCGAAGTCGTGATGATGACCGGCGATGCACAGGCCGTTGCCGACGCCGTGGCCCGCGAACTGGGCATCGATACCGTACTCGCTCAGGTATTACCGGGCGACAAGGCGGCTCGTATCGAGGAGCTTCAGCGGCAGGGAAAACGCGTCGCCATGGTGGGGGATGGCGTCAACGACGCGCCAGCACTCGTGACCGCCGATGTCGGCATCGCCATCGGGGCGGGAACGGATGTCGCAGTTGAAGCGGGCGACGTCGTCCTCGTCCGGAGTGACCCGCGTGACGTGCCTCGTATCATCGCGCTTTCACGAGCCAGTTACCGTAAGATGGTTCAGAACCTCTGGTGGGCTGCAGGCTACAACGTGGTCGCGATCCCGCTTGCGGCTGGCGTGCTTGCCAGCCGGGGAATCGTGCTGTCACCGGCAATCGGCGCAGTGCTCATGTCCCTGAGCACGGTGATCGTGGCGATCAATGCTCAGCTGCTCCGGCGGGCTAAGCTGTAAGCAGCCCCTCAAGTCGCTGAGGCCATGGGCGAGACTCTCAGGGGGTCTCGCCCATTTCGCCCTCCGGCCGTCTCACGGTTACTAGTGATCCGCGTGAGTACCCATCTTGGATTCGAATTCGCTGATTTCCCGCTCCTGCTGTGCCTTCATCGAGTCGGCCATCCCACGCACTTTTGCATCGCTCAGCCGAGCGTGCGCCGAGTCGATCATCCGAATGCCCTCCTGGTGATGAAGCACAACGTTGTGATAGAAGCCCTGGTCGTACTGCGCTCCGCTCAGCCTTCGGAGCGAATCTGCCATGACCCTGTTTGACGGCATCGCCTCGGGGGTATGGCTCGCTCCGAAAGTGCCGGTCAGGTGTCCCAGCATCTCCTGCTGTTCCTTCTGCTGCTGCTCGGCGAGGCGAGCGGCGTCCCGGCGAGCCTCGCCAGTCGCCTTTTCCTCAGCCTCGGTCGCCATCACAATCAGGCCCTGGTGGTGGTCGGTCATCCGCACCAGAAATGCTGAATCTGCGGCGGCGGCCTGCCGGAATTCCGATTCGGCTGCCAGGGTATCCGCGGAATCCACCGCGGCCCCCTCGGCGTCGGATCGGGCTTCACAGGCGCCCACCGCCAATATCAGCGGAGCGATAAGAGCAATTCGCGAGTAGGGGTATGCCATGAAAGACCTCGGGTATGAGCGGCTGCGGTTGCTGGCCGGCTGTGGGCGCGCAATCAAGATGGTGTCGCTGCCGCGCGCTCGGTGTGAGCATGCTCACGTCCGCACCTGATCCCTGAGTCCTCAATCTTAAGATCCGTTGAAGTGTGCATTGGCTCACATCCCGCCCACGGGGCTAACCGCGATTCTCGCGAACGGTGCTGTCTGAAATGCCGAATTCTGTCGAATTTGCAGGGAGGAAATCCGATGAAACAATTGCAGGTGCTGCGTTTTCTCGTGGTCGGGGCGATCGCAACAGGAATCGGAGCGTGCGCGAGCGATGGGCTTCTCGGTCCCTCGCGGGAGCCTTTGGGGGCGCAGCGCGGGGCACTTGCGGCCCCGGCGGGCCTCAACCAGCCGAAGGCAGGGCTCGAAATCAATTACATGGAGTTCACCATCGACCACCACGCAATGGGGGTCATGATGGCGCAGATGTGCGTCGAGAAGGCGATCCACGAAGAGCTGCGCGAGCTGTGCCAGCGCAACGCCGAAGCGCAGAGCCGAGAGATGGCGATGCTTCAGGGCTGGCTCGAGACCTGGTATGGGATCACCTACGAGCCGCATGTGACGCCGGGAGACGAGCAGATGATGGAAATGATGGCCGCACTGGAGGGAGCCGAGTTCGAAATCGAGTTCATGGAGATATTCAGCCGGCACCACCACCAGATCGTCCAGCGCTCCCTGCCTGTCGTCGATCAGGCGGTCCATCCTGAGCTTGCTGCGCTTGCCTCCCAGATCGTGGAGGCCCAGACACGCGACATACGCCTGATGCTTTCATGGCTCTGCGAATGGTACGATAGCTGTCACCCGCGGTTCGGCGAGATGCCGGCCGCGTGAGGGCCTATCTACCGTGTGGGAGCCTGTGTTGAGCCCTCTATGCGTTGAGGAACCCCTCTAAAGGAGAGTTACCGATGACTACGACAACCACCCGGCAGTCCACTGACATGGATCAGTGCATCGACAACTGTACTCAGTGTCATGCCATCTGCATCGAAACCATTACCCATTGTCTCTCGAAGGGGGGCAAACACTCGGCCCCCGATCACATTCGGCTGCTACAGGATTGCGCCCAGATCTGCGCAACAAGCGCCGATTTCATGCTGCGTGGCTCCGATCTGCATGGTCAGACCTGCGCGGTCTGTGCCGAAGTCTGCATGCGATGTGCGGAATCCTGCGAGCGCATGGCCGATGACGAGATGATGCGGGGGTGCGCCGAGATGTGCAGGATGTGCGCGGAGAGCTGCCGGAAGATGGCGCGGGCGGGTTAAATCTGCCGGTTGCATGGTAAGCGCGACGAAGAGTTGTTCGCATTCTCCGGAAATGCTCGCCGGCGGTAACAGAGTCGCCCGCCGACGGGCGTTTCCTTACGCTGTTCCATCTAGTCAAGCACGTATCCGAAGCTGCAGCACCCTTGACTGCTCGCGAGGCCGGAGATCCGATTCCCCTTTGTCCCAGGTCCCTTGAACAGGAGAGCGATCTCGCGTTCCAACATTTGGCCGATATCGACGTCGGTATCCGATGGTGGAGCCGACGGTCTCCTGAATACCGTCCCTTTCGCTCGCTTCCTCCACATCTACGGTTTCTCCGATTCATTAGCAGCCGGCAGTGGATAGTCCCGCCACGTTCGCGTCGCTGGGTCGGCATACTTGCCTCGATAGCCAATCGCGTGAAATACAAGCTGGTAGAGCAGCGCACTCACGCAGTCACATCGTTGTGCAAGCGTTGCTGGTACACCCAATCCTTTCCGCTGCCCGTGCGCCGACGCCGGCCGCACCTTTCGCCAGACGCGAAGAGCCCGAGGATCGATCGCCCCGCTCGCGGCTAATCGCTCGAGGATCGTCCTCATATCTGCGTCAGGCCGTCGCATATCGGCAAATAGGCCTGCCACGCGGTCGACGAGACGTTCAGGCGCTCCAGAGGTGGAGAGAAACGTGAAGACCTTTTCTGCCCAGTCGGTCCCTTGCTCCCGTGCCTCGGTGTCCGAGCCGTCGGGCCGACGATCGGCAGGGAGACAGCGGCATAGGCTCTCTACGATAGGGCAGCAGATCGTCGCTTGCGTCTCAAGCGTTCCGGTGCTCGAGCGCAGGACTTCACCCCATTCGGCTGAGATTGGGTGGTAATCCTCGCCCGGGATCTGAACCACATGGGAGAGGTATGCATCGATCAGCTGAATCACCGACTCCTCAGCTCTCTCGGTGTTGCGGCGCACGGGCGGCTCAATCCGCGGATTGGGACCCCGGGATCGCGGCCCTCGAATTGTCGCCCGATCCTCCGTCGGGTTGTACTCCATCAGCACGTGCCAGTCGATGAGCTGAGCACTTGCGAATCGCAGGGCTTCGCGGACCCGCTCCGAAAAGTGTGACTCCAGCTCGCCGTTGGACCTCCGCCCGGTGATAACGGTCCAGGATTCATCAGGATAGACCTCTAACTCAACGCCGCAAGATGAAAATGCCAGAGTATCATGATGATACGATTTCAGCTCCTGTCGGTCGTTTCGTTCAACCGTGCGAATCGTTCTTGCGCTTGCCGGCAGCTTGATCTGATCGAAGGTGATGGCACGAAAGGATGCGCTGGCCCGGGGGCGGAATGGCGGCCGAATGCAAATCAGTTCGTCGATTTTCTCCTCAATGAGGCTACCGCCGCCCGGGCCGCTCCACCCGATATCGAGGAGGACGATTCCCTCAGCCTCCCATGGTCGGCCTTGGTAGTCGATGGTCGAGAGCCGATAGAAATCCTCCGGCTCCAGCTTGTTGCTTTGCGAGGACAGTGACCGGCCGAGCCACGAGTCTCTCAGGTGCGTGCCTTTGGCGTATATACGGAAGCGCAACTGGTCGTTCGCCTGATAGATCGAGCCCGGACCCCGAAAGACTCGGGGGTTAACCAATCCCTGCGGACTTAAGGTGATTTCGAGGCAGTGAAGCTCAAAGGTGCCTCCCGCAAGCGCCGTAATCTCCTGCGGTGTCAGGATCATGATTTGTTCACCTGAATCCTTCGAATGCGAAAGCTTCGAGCAGTGAGCTAAGGACCGCCATCCGCATTGTTAGGATTTGTTAAGGTGGCGTGACCTTAGGACACCGTCTAGGAACCGGAACCTTGAGGCCGCAAATGGGCAGCCGCGCGCGCGCGTAGCGCGCAGCAGGGTCCAGACTGATCGGACATCATAGGGCCGGTGGCCCTGCGGGGGGGCATTGGCCCTCAACGGCGGCCGACTCAGACGTAACTTAATGTGATGAGTACGGTTAGGCTAAGCCTCCGCCTGCCGGAGCGGAAAGCGCCCTGCGATAAATTGATAGGATTTGATTGGGTGAAGTGGGCGTAGGAATCTGGCCCGAATGCTAAGAAATGCTAAGGTCAGAATACCGAACGATCGTTCGGTATTCAGAAATTCCGAACGATTGTTCGGGATTGAAAAACGAATGTGAAAAGTTCACCATGGGAGAGATCATTTGCATCTAGTCACGACCAGGAGGGCGCCGAATGTCAGCTTCGCAGCCGACGAAGGAATGCACCGAATACACCGTCCGGGAATCGTCCGTCCGGACGCACTCTGGATATTTTCTCGGGTCTTCTGTAAATTCCAACCAGGCGCGTAACAGCGCCGATCGTCGTCGACAGATCGTCGACACCCAACCATCGCACGGCCCTTGTGGGGAAAGTCACCCCGCTGGGGCCGTTTTGCGTTCAGGAGGCGAAAGGAGGTTGTAGTGGGAGAGCCCGCTTCGTTCAGCGTTTCAATGTCCGCGGTCATGATCGGGCGAACGTACCAGCAGACCTTGAGACTAGGTCTGGCAGGCGAGCTGGGCCTTTTCAGAGACATCTCCGGCCACTGGCGCATTACGAAGGACTCGGTTCACCGATTTATCGGGCAGGCGACTTTGGGGCAGGTTGGCCACAAAATCGGCGAAAGCAACGCAGCGCCGCAATAAAAAGAAGCGCCGGCCAGCTGGCAGGCTGACACGGCGCCGAATTGACCCCTGGGCGGAGTCAATGATGAATTTGCAGAGGTATACACGATGCGGCAAGAGATCTCGGGCGGAGCTACGTGCGCTTGGGACCATCGAGGCATGGCGTCGCGCGCCTTCGGGACGAGACTGGCTGTGGTCAGCGGCCTGCTGGGAAGCCGCGGCCCGTCGGGAGGCCGATGAGGATCTGCCGAACAGTTCGATCCGGGCGGCGGATTATCACAAGCGTGCGGAACTTTGCCTCATTTTCGGCCAGAGTTGGCCGGAGCTCGAGGCGCGCGAGCGGAAAGCGGACCCAGCAATTCGTATAGAGCGCGCCCGGCTCTCGAGTCCTTGGATGCGACAGGCACAAACGCAGGATCCCAGGGAGAGGGAGCGCTCCGCGGCATTGCCAGCCTACGCCGTCGCATTGCGCCGGCCAAGGTCGCGCACAATTCGGCGGCCGTTCTAGCTATGGCAAGGCCGGCGTATTTGATCGAAGAGATACAGGTGGCCCCGTCAGCGCGATTCAGGGTCGTCGGTGTGCAGGAGCTCCTTGCGCGGCCGGATAGAGAGTATGTGATACAGGGGATCGTTCCAGGCGGATCCGACATCCTCCTCGCCGGCCCGTCGGGCAAGGGAAAGACCCTGATGGCGCTAGATATGGCGTTCTCGATCGCCAGCCGGCTACCCGATTGGCACGGCCTCAAGATTTCTGGTGGGCCCGTGGCGTACATCCTCGCTGAAGGTCAAACCGGCGGACGCGACCGTAGCGCTGCCTGGCTGCATCATCGTCGAAGGAATGCGCCGCGGGACCTCCATTTCATCCTAGAGCCGCCGCAGTTGCTCGACCTGACCGATACGGCGCAACTCCTCACCGCTTTGCGCGAAGCTATACCCGAGGATCCAGTCGTAATCTTCATTGATACGCTCGCTGCCTGTGCCGCAGGTTCCGAAGAAAACGGCGTCCGGGATATGTCGACAATGCTCGGCTCTGTGGCATTGCTCCGCCGGGAGACAGGGGCCGCGGTCGTTCTGATTCACCACAGCGGGTGGGATGGGAAACGAGAGCGAGGCAGTAGCGCACTGCGCGGCGCTATGGACGTCGTCCTGTTCGTTGATGCTGAAGATGATGTGATCTCAATCAAGAGCCTCAAGATGCGGGACGGTGCACCCATCGAGCCGCTCACCTTCAGGCTGCAGCCCGTCCTCCGGAGCGTCGTGCTGATTCCGGCTAGCAGTTCTCAACCGTCGATGAGAGTGGGGGCGAGGGAACGTGCGGTGCTCGAGGCGCTGGACAGGATCGCAACCACCGATGGAATCGCTGTATCGGCCTGGCACGCCGCTTCTGAGCAGCCAGCAAGCTCCTTTTATCGTCATCGCAAATCGTTGTTGGTGAAAGGTCTAGTGCGCTGTCTCGGCCGGAGTCGATATGCCCTCAGCTCCGAGGGGCGGACAGAACTCTCACTCTCAAGCAACTCCCACTGGACCCCCGTGGGAGCAGATCGATCTACTCCCACCAACTCCGGGGGTCTCATACCCGGGAGTGTGGGAGAAACCGAGAGGGGGGACGCTTGGGAACCCGAGTACTCGGAGACTAACCAATGAGCCTCCTCAAGCCTCGGGTCTCCCGAATCGCCATATGTTCGAGATGACCGCCGAGCAGCGCGCGGCACTCCGGATTCTCGCGAAGTCCTATCCGCACGGCAGCACCGTACCAGTGCCTTGTGGCTGGCTGCTCGAGCTCCTTGAGGGCGGCCAGCCAAGCGCCGCGCCACCGGCGCTCGAGCAGGACCTTACCTGCAAGGCAGCGGGGGCCGTTCTCGGCCGTCACGATTCGACGATCCGGGCAATGTGTGAGCGTGGCGAGTTAATCGGAGCCTACCGACACCGCGGTAGGGAATGGCGTATCCCACCGGCAGCAATACGCGCATATCAGGACGCGCAACGCACCGGCAAGCCACCGTCGCTGACTGGAGGGAAGCTCACGCACCTCAACGCGTGGCGGTCAGTCTCAACCGACAAAGTGAGGACTGGATGACGGCGAAGCAGTTTCTGGAGGTGAGCGAGGAATCGCTGAGTACCATTCGGCGCGAAGCGTCCGAACTGCTGAATGCCGCCCTCATTGGGCGCGGAGTCGATGATGCCACTCGGGGGCGCATGGTTGCTTATCTGCACGACCGGCTCGAGATCGTGCCACGGGCCGGGGGCCCAGAGATTCGAGTTCGGCTAAAGGGCGATAGCCTGCCCTTCGGCGCGGCAACGATTGGTCGCTTGGTCAATAAAGCCATCGCGGAATCGGCCGCTAGGCGAACGTCTTAGTCACTGCAAATCGTTATTCTTCGATTCTGCGTTCGAAGCGTCGGGTGGCGTCAGATGCGATTGCGATCTTCCATTCCAGGAGCTGGCCATGACTCCCAGGAAGCGTGCGAGCCGGATCTATTGGCGAAACCGTAATGGCTGCCGACGGGCCTACGCGGATTTCCGGGACTATGGCGACGTTGGCGGAAAACGTGAGCCATTGATCCCGGAGGGGGCACGATTCGCCACCGAGGATCCCGATGTTGCGGCGAGGCTCGTTGTTGCGCGCCTCTCGGCGCTCGAGGCTGGGCGCCGTCGGCGGGGTCTTACGGGTCGTGCTGAGGTTGCTACGCTCGCTGCGGTCGCAGCGCGATACCTCGTGGCGAAGAAGCGCGCCGGCGCCGTAACCGACGCTTGGCTCACGGCCTGCCAAGGCTTTCTCGAGCGAGCCGTCGCCTACCTCGGGTCCGATCGGGAGCTGGAGTCGATTCGAGTCAGCGACGTGCGAAGCTGGTCGACGGAACTCCTTACGACGAAGGGGAAGACCGGAAAGGTGCTTGGCCCTGAGACCGTCCGTCGGCACCTGTTTACGCTGTCTGCAGTTTTTCGCTACGCCCAGGAAGAGGAACTGATTCCTCCTGGCTTCAACCCAGTTTCCCTGGTTCAGAAGCCTCAGCGGCCTGAGCACGATGCGTCATGGCTCGAAGTTCACGATGCCGCGCTCTTTTTGGAGGCTGCTCGCACGCTTCCTACGGTCCGGACGGCCGCCGGCGACGCGATCGGGGCCGGGCTTGGGTATCCGTTGCTCGCCACCCTTCTGCTGGCCGGGTTCCGGCTCCGTGAGGCACTCGGCCTCGAGCTCGACGACGTGAGTCTCGATCGAAAGACCATCGCGGTCCGGCCGAATGTCTGGCGGCGGTTGAAAACTCGCACCTCAAAGCGCGTCGTGCCTCTTGTTCCACAGCTTGAGGAGATCTTGCGGGCGTATCTCTTCGGGCCACGCCTCGACCGTGGTGGAAGGCTTCTCTTTCCGGCATTCTTTGACGGGAGGGAACAGATGCTCACAGACATTCGAAAGCTGATTGATCGAGTTGGGGTTCGCGCAGGCTGGCTGAAAGGCGAGCTAACCAGCCGTACCTTCCGCCACACCTGGTGCGCTGCACGACTCGCCACGCTTGCCGGCGGAGCGCCGATCAGCGTCTATCAGGTCTCAAGAGAGATGGGGCATAGCTCGGAGGACCTCGTGCGGCGGATATACGGTCATGTGGCTTCGGCACCGCACCGGTCGGAGTATGTCGAGTTTCGCGTTGAGCAACACGTTGAACGGCTCGGCGAGCGTCTTCGCGGACTGGGGTTTGTCACCCGATTTGGCACCCGCGAGTCTAGGCTCCCCCAAAATGAATCGCCTCGCACACCGATAACCGATGGCGAGGCAGAGACTTCGACTGAGTGGGCCCGGCGCGATTCGAACGCGCGACCTCTTGCTCCGGAGGCAAGCGCTCTATCCAGCTGAGCTACGGGCCCGTCTTTGGGAGGCGGGAATATACCGGGTCGGGTGGGGGTTGGGTACCCGGAATCCGGAGCTCTCCCAGGAAGAAGGCGGCCAGCTCCGCCCGCCCGCCGAGGCGTGCCTTCTGATAGATCGAGACCGCATGCTGCCGGACCGTGCGCTCGCTCCGGCCGCTCTCGGCCGCGATCTGCTTGTGCCCCAGCCCCTTCAATAGTCCGAGCGCCACCTCCGCTTCGGCCGGTGTCAGCGCCCAGGCCGCGAACTGCGCGCCGATCGCCTCGCCGAGCCCCGCGAGCGCCGCTTCCGCACGCTCCTTCCATGCATCCAGCTCCGCTTGTCGCTCGCCCAGAGACCGGCGGGTCGCGTTCAGCTCCGCCCTCGCCTCGCCGAGCTCTCGCCCGGCTTCCCGCCAACCCCGCCAAAGCACGATCGCCGTGCCCAGGCTCAATGCGACCAGCGTCAGCTCCACGAGGATGTGCGCCGAGAGGAGGGACTCGGGCCGGTCGAGCACGATATCGGTGATCCCACCGATGACGACGAGGCCGAGCACGACGATCAGTACGCCACGGAGCGGCCGCGGCACATCGGGATCGGAGGAACCGGCAGGGAAGGTCACTCCGGCAAATGTCGGAGCGTCGATTGTCCCCGGCAACCCTGTCGTCCGCCGGATGGTGCGACTGCGGGGCGATCGCCAGCTTCGTCACGGAGTGCCGGAGGAGCCGGCAAGTCCCTCTGCAAGGAGCCATCCACATGTTCACGAACCTGATTCCCGATCCCCTGCACCCGGCGGTCGTGCACCTTCCGATCGCCCTGGTGCTGATCCTCCCGCTCGTTGCCATCGGCGCGCTCGTCGCCATCCGGCGCGGTGGTCGCCCCGTCATCGCGTGGGGCCTTACGCTGACGGTGCTCTCAGCTCTCGTGGGCAGCTCCTGGCTCGCCACTGAAACCGGGGAGCAGCAGGAGGAACGCGTCGAGGAAATCGTGGGGGACGCGCCGATGCACGCCCACGAAGAAGCGGCCGAAGCGTTCCTGCTGCTCGCGTTCGGCGTCCTGGTCGTTTCGGCTCCCGGGCTCAGGGCCGGCCGCATGGGCCGTGTCGCGCGCATCGCCGGCCTGGCCGGCGCGGTCGCCCTGGTCGGCGCCGGGTGGAAAGTCGGCCACTCCGGCGGCGCGCTGGTCTACCAGCACGGTGCGGCAGCGGCCTATGCCGCTTCGGGTGGGGCAAACCTCTCTCTCGATCAGGAAGTCGAGGATTCGGATTGAGCTTCGTCAACCGCCGCCGACGGGGTTAAGCGCCTTTCCAGCGATCTTCATCTTCGATTCACAGTCCGGCTCCTAGCTTGACGTCACTTGCAAAGCGGCGTCAGCGAGGAGCCGGGCCCGTTTTCCCCCTCGCCACGACCGCTAACATCATGCCTAGATGATGATTAAATCATGCTTCACTCACGTCCTGCGGCAGGAGACCTCCCGATGGCTCGTACGCGTATCGCTCTCTCGACTCTGCTTGTCCTCACCCTGGCCTGTGGCGGCGAGCGCCCCGCCGACGGCACACCGGCCGAAGAGCCGACGGCCGGCGGGGCGGCGCCAGCCGCGGACGGCGACGTGATCGAGGTCAAGCTCATCACCGACGAGCAGGGGAACCGGTTCGAGCCGGCCGAGATCGAGGCCAAGCAGGGCGACATCCTCCGGCTGGTTCTCGTGACTGGCGTGCACAACCTGCACTTCCTCCCGGACAGCAATCCGGGCGCGACCGACCTGCCGCCGGCGTCGGACATGCTCCAGCTCCCGGGCCAGACGCTCGACATCCCCGTCACCATGAAGCCAGGGCACTACTTCTTCCAGTGCGATCCCCATGCGCTGCTCGGCATGGTCGGGCACCTGGAGGTAGAGGATTGATCCCCTTCGCGCGTTCCACCCACTCCGGAGCACCGATCATGTCGCGTCTCGCGTCCGCATCGACCCTTCTGCTCGCCGGCCTCGCGGCCTGCGGCGGCGTCACCCCCGAAGCCCCGGGTCAGCGCCCGATGGCAACCGGCGACGTGCAGGCGGCCGCGGCCGCGAGCTACGTCAAGCCGGGTGACCTCGACGAGTACTACCTCTTCTATTCCGGCGGCCACTCCGGACAGGTCTTCATCGCCGGCGTGCCATCGATGCGCCACATCGCCACCATTCCCGTCTTCGCGCCCTATCCGGGCACCGGCTACGGCTTCGATGAAGAGTCGAAGGCCATGCTCGGCGAGTTCACCTGGGGCGATGTCCACCACCCCGCGCTCTCCAAGACCGCCGGTGACTACGACGGTCGCTGGCTCTTCGTGAACGACAACGGCAACAACCGCATTGCCCGCATCGATCTTCGCGACCTCAAGACGAAGCAGATCTTCGGCCCGATCCCCAACACGATGGGGAACCACGGCTCCTCGATGGTCACGGAAAACAGCGAGTACGCGCTCGTGGCTACCCGGTTCTCGGTGCCGATGGGGGCGCAGTATGAGCCGCTCGAGGATTACGCGACGAAGTTCAAGGGCGCCGTCTCGGGCATCCGCATCGACAGCGCCACCGGCACGATGTCCCTCGGCTGGCAGATCATGACGCCGCCGTTCAACTGGGACCTCGGGGCGACGGGGAAGGGTCCCTCGGAGGATTGGGCCTTCTGGACGTCCTACAACTCCGAGCGCGCCACCGGGAAGATCGAGACGAATGCCTCGCAGAAGGACCGCGATTACCTGGCCGTCGTCAACTGGCGCGCGGCGGAAGCCGCGGCGCGCGCGGGCAGCACCACGCAGATCTCGGGCGTGCCCGTGATCGACCCGGCGAAGGTGCCCGGCGTGATGTTCCTCCTTCCCTGCGGGAAGAGCCCGCACGGCGTCGACATCGATCCGAGCGGCGAGTACGTGATCTGCTCCGGCAAGCTGCAGCCGACGAGCACCGTCTTCTCCTTCGCGAAGATCCAGGACGCGATCGCGCGGAAGGCGTTCAGTGGGCAGGAGGACGGGATTCCGGTCATCACCTATGAAGAGGCGATGATCATGGAGGTGCCGGTCGGCCTGGGCCCGCTCCACACGCAGTTCGACGGCAAGGGCTACGCCTACACCTCGCTCTACGTCGAGAGTGCCATCGCCAAGTGGAAGCTGCCGCCGTACGCGGCAGGCGTGGATCCCAAGTCGCTCGTGGTGGACAAGATCCCGGTGCAGTTCAACGTCGGGCACCTCGTGACCGCGCACGGCGACACCCGGCACCCGAAGGGCGACTGGCTCGTCGCCATGAACAAGATGTCGAAGGGCCGCCACCTGAACGTCGGTCCCTCGATTCCCGAGAGCTCGCAGCTCATCGACATCGCCAGCGGCGAGAAGATGAAGATGATCTACGAATCCTATACCGAGCCGGAGCCGCACTTCGCCCAGCTGGTCCATCGGGATGTGTTCTCGCCGATCGAGTTCTACCCGAAGGCGGAAAACCACAACCCGAACGCGATCTGGCAGCCGGCTGATGCGAAAGTCACGCGCAACGCCGCGCGGCGCACCGTGGAGGGCAACGTCTACGCGATCCGCAGCTACTTCGAGCCCGGACGCATCCAGGTGATGGAAGGCGACACCGTGATTCTCCACGTCACGAACGCCGAGCAGCAGCGCGACGAGATCCACGGCTTCGGCCTGGTCTCGTTCGACAAGAACATCGTCATCGACCCGGGCGAGACGAAGACGCTCAAGTTCGTCGCGCGCAAGTCGGGCGTGTACCCGTACTACTGCACCAACTTCTGCTCGGCGCTCCACCAGGAGATGCAGGGCTATCTCGAAGTCGTGCCGCGGGGCCGCACGATGGCGCTCTATCAGGGGAACGACGGGCCGATGTCGTTCGAGCGGCGCCCGCCGACCACGGCGGCCAGGGTGGCGGACCCGCATGCGGGGCATGCCGCAGCGCCGGGCGGCGCGGCTCACTAGGCGATCACCCGTGCACGGGCGGGCCTCGGCGCCCGTCCGTGTGCGATCCGGAGACATGCAATGAAGACTTTCATCCTGCGCTGGCGCACCCTCATCCTGCTCGTCGCGGCCGGCCTCATGGCCGCGGCGATCATGCTGCCGCTCTGGGGGATGACGCTCGTGAGCACCCAGTACCCCGAAGGGCTCCGGATGGTCGTCTATCCGGGGCGCATCGTCGGCGATCTCAACGAGATCAATGCGCTCAACCGCTACATCGGGATGACGCCGATCTCGGCCGACTTCTTCGTGGAGCTCAAGCTCCTGCCGATCGCGTTCGGTGCGGTGGCCGCGCTCATCGTGGGCAGCGCGCTCGTGAAGCGCCGGTGGTCCCCGATGCTGCCGCTGCTCGCGATGACGACGGTGGCTGCCTACGGCTTCATCTCGATGCGCGGCCGGCTCTACCAGTTCGGGCACGATCTCGATCCGACGGCGCCGATCACGATCGATCCGTTCACGCCACCGATGATGGGGCTGAACCAGATCGCGCAGTTCGCGAGCTACACGTATTTCTCGTGGGGCACCGTCCTGCCGCTCGTGGCGGGCGTCCTGGTGGCCCTCGTGCTCTGGGCCGGGTGGCACCGGCCCGAAACCGTGCGCGCGCACCCCGCGCTGGCGTTGGCGGCCTGATGATGGGCGCGCTCCCGCTGCTGCTGCTCGCGGTTCAGGTGGCGCTGCCGCAGGGACCTCGCGTGCACCGCGTCGACACCGGCTTGCGCACCCCGCAGGCGGCGGTCGCATCATCGGCGGCGGGAGACACGATCCGGATCGGACCCGGGGTGCATGCGGGGCCGCTCGTGGTCGATCGCCCGCTCACGCTCATCGGTGAGCCGGGTGCCCGCATCGATGGCGGGCGGCGCGGAACGGTCATCACGGTGCGCGCGGATTCGGTGGTCGTCGAAGGCCTGGCGATCAGCGGGAGCGGACGCTCGCTCGATCGCGACGAGGCAGGCATCAAGCTGGAGCGCTGCACCGGGTGCCGCATCGGCCGCAATGTCATCACCGATCCGCTGCACGGGATCTATCTCCTCGAGTCTCACGGCATCACGATCGAGGGCAACACGATCACCGGTTCCGCGGATCTCGCCGAGTCGGTGCGGGGCAACGGGATTCATCTCTTCAGCTCGAGCCGGAACCGGATCGCATCCAACCGGATCCGCGGCACGCGTGACGGGATCTACTTCTCGTTCGCGAGCGGCAACGCCGTCGTCGGGAACGACGTCGCCGAGGTGCGCTATGGCCTCCATTACATGTATTCCGACGACAACGCGTTCGACCGCAACGAGTTCACCAGGAACGCGGCCGGCGCCGCGATCATGTTCAGCAAGCGCATCGCCTTCCGCGACAACAGCTTCAGCCGGCACGTCGGCTATCGCGCCTACGGCATTCTCCTGCAGACGGCGGAGGACGTCCTCGCGGAGCGCAACCGCATCGAGGGAAACCTCACCGGCCTCTTCCTCGATGGGGCGGTGCGCAACGTGTTCCGCGGCAACAGCATCAGCGGCAACGGCATCGGCATCGATCTCATGGCGAGCGCGGAAGCGAACCGCTTCAGCGGGAACGTCATCGTCGACAATCGCGTGGCCGTGCGAAAGGTGCTCGGCGCCGGCGCCAACGAATGGGACGATGGCCGCCGCGGCAACTACTGGGACGACGCTTCGGTCTTCGATCTGGACGGCGACGGACTCGGCGACCGCCCCTACCGCGTCGGCGATACCTTCACCGCGCTCGCCTCGCAGCGACCGGCGCTCGAGCTCTTCAGCGGGACGCTGGCCGCACGCGCTCTCGGCTGGGCCGAAGAGGCGTTTCCGGTCTTCGAGGTGCCGCGGGTCGAAGACAGGCGCCCGCTCGCGGCGCATCCCGCCGGCCCGATGCCGGACCCCACCGAGGAAGACGCCGCGCAGAAGGCCGGGCTGCTGGCGCTGCTGCTCGTCACCTATGCCGGCGGCGCCGGCATGCTGCGGAACCGTCGGCTCCCGGGAGACTCGGCATGATCAGCTATCGTGGCTTCACGAAGGACTTCGGTGATCTGCGTGCCGTGGATGGCATCGACCTCCATGTCGCGCCCGGCGAGGTGGTCGCGCTGATCGGACCGAACGGGTCGGGGAAGACCACCACGCTCAAGGCGCTCGTCGGGCTCGTCCGGCCCACGTCGGGCGGAATCACGGTGAACGGGTTCGATGCGACGGGCGATGGCTCCGCGGCGCGGAAGCGGCTCGGGTATCTCCCGCAGCGCCTGACGTTTCCCGAGAGCGTCACCGCACGCGAGGTCGTCCGGTACTTCGCGCAGCTCCGCAGGATCGAGAACGTCTGCCCGGTGGGACTTCTGGGGCGCGTGGGGCTTGCGGCCGATGCCGGGCGCGAGGTGGACGGCTTCTCGGGTGGGATGCGTCAGCGGCTCGGGCTCGCCCTCGCGCTCCTCGGTGACCCGGCGGCACTCGTGCTCGACGAACCGAGCGCCGCGCTCGACCCGAGCGGCGCGCTCATGGTCCGCGACATCCTTTCCGACATCCGTCGCGACGGCACCACGATCCTCCTCTCCTCGCACGACCTCGGGGAAGTCGCGGCGCTGGCGGACCGGATCGCGGTCTTCCTCGCGGGGAAGATCGTCGCGATCGGATCGCTCCCCGAGCTCGAGGCGGAATCGGGCTGCCGGGGGATCGAGCCGGTCTACCGCGCGCTCACGTCGGGACTTCGGGTCGTTCCGGTGCGGAGCGCGGCATGAGGCGTCGGCTGTCCCGCCGGGAGCTGCTCGCGGCGACGGGGGCCGTCCTCCTGCTCACCGCATGTGGCGGGCGCGAGCCGCGCGGCGGCGGGCCGAAGCCGGTCGCCATCGGCATGGAGGAATGCGCCTGGTGCCGCATGCGCATCGACGAGGAGCGACTCGCGGCGCAGTTCGTCGCTGCCGACGGTCGCGCCTCCTCGTTCGGGGAGGTCGGGTGCCTGCTCGCGTGGATCGCAGCCAATCCCGGCGCGGCCGGGACGCCGTTCGTGCACACCGTCGACGCCGGCGAGTGGCGCCCGGCCTCCGAGGCGCAGTATGCGGCAGGCGCGGAACGCACGCCGATGCGCTTCGACCTGACCGCGCACGCGACGCCGCCGCCGAGTGGCGAAGGAATCATCGTCGAGAGCTGGGACGAGCTCCGGAGAAAGGGTGCACCGCATGCGCGCCAGGGTTGAGACGCTGCTCTTCATCGCGGAAGCGGAGATCCGCGCGGCAATCGCCGCCCGCCTGGTGCAGGTGTTCGGCGGGCTCTTCGCATTGCTGGCCATCGCGATCGCCCTGGCCGGGCTCGGTGCCTCGGGACAGCTTCTCGTGCAGGGGTTCACGCGCACCGGCGTGTCGCTCCTCATGCTCTCGCTCTATCTCCTCCCGCTCCTCGGGCTCGTGACGGGTGCCGGCGCCTTCGGGACGGAGCACGGAGGAACGGAGCTGCTGCTCGCACAGCCGCTCTCCCGGAGCACGGTGTTCCTCGGCCGCGCACTCGGGCTGGCGGTGGTCATCGGCATCGTGGGAGTCGCGGGACTGGGACTCGCCGGTGTGGTCGTCGCTGTGGGCGCGGGAGTCGCGGGTATCGCCGGCTACGCTGCCGTCGTCGCGGGGAGCATCGCCGTGGGACTTGCCGCGCTTGCCCTCGGCATTTTCATCGGTGTCGTGGCGCGGCGTCGCGCCGCGGCGGTGGGTATCGCGCTCGCCGTCTGGTTCTGCCTCGCCGTGCTCTACGACTTCGCCGCGATCGCCGTGCTGCAGTTCCTCGGGAATGGCGAGCCTGGCCCGCTCCTGGTGGGCCTGCTCGCGGTCAATCCGATCGACGGCGTGCGGGCACTCCTCCTCACTGTCCTCGGCGCCGACGTGCTGCTGGGGCCCACGGGGGCGTCGGTGCAGCGTCTCTTCGGCCCGGGCGGTGGTGCGGCAGCGATTCTTGCGTCGCTCGTCCTCGCGCTCGTCGCGCCGCTCTGCGCGGCCCGCGCGCTCTTCGGTCGGCGGGATTTCTGACATGCCTGACTTCAACACGGAGCCTTACGTGCCATTCATCGACCCCTCCTGGACGGTCAACGACCTGCTCCGGATCGTTCCCGAGTCGGCCGCCACTCTCAATCGCATGGGCATCGACACCTGCTGTGGCGGATCGCTGCTCGTGGCGGAAGCCGCCGCGTCCGCGGGGACCACCGTCGAAGCGATCACGGCCGATCTTGGCGGCACCGACCCGTCGCCGACTGCCGATGCCTGCTCGATTCGGCGGTAATCGCCTCATGCGCTGGAGCGGGCCATGCTGACGCTGCCGCAGACCGCCGAATACGCACTCCGCGCCGTCTACTTCATCGCGGAGTCCCCCGGAGGCGCACCGGTCCCGGTGAGCGACATCGCCTCGGCGCTGCAGGTTCCGCGGAACTACCTGTCGAAGACCCTGCACCAGCTCGCGCGGGCGGGGGTCCTGCGATCCACGCGCGGGCAGCTGGGCGGCTTCCAGCTCGCATCGCCGCCGGAGCGGCTCAAGCTCGGCGAGATCGTGCGGCCGTTCCTCCCGGCCGAGGGCCGGGCCTGCGTGCTCGGGCGCGAGCGTTGCAGCGACCTCACCCCGTGCGCGGCCCACTTCC
The DNA here is from genome assembly GCA_036741715.1 of Gemmatimonadales bacterium. Classification (GTDB taxonomy): domain Bacteria; phylum Gemmatimonadota; class Gemmatimonadetes; order Gemmatimonadales; family GWC2-71-9; genus CAMLLJ01. The sequence continues at coordinate 22,942 of DAINRR010000019.1, read as the reverse complement.
GGTGGAAAGAGGCCTCCGAGCGGATGCGCCGGTTCTTCGACGATACGACGGTCACGGACCTGCTGAAGGGGAAGGCGCTGCCCGCCGCCTGATCGGCGACCCGCCGATTGCCCGCCGATCCACGCTTCGCGGCCTTCACGGCACCGCCGTCTTCTCGATCCCGAGCTCGCGCACCGTCTCCGCGATGCATCGGTCCATCACCACGACGAGGCCACCCCCGGCAGCGCGGCGCGCCGCCTCGTCGCTCACGATGCCGAGCTGCAGCCAGAATGCCCTCGCACCGATCGCCACCGCGTCGTCGGCGAGGGCAGGTGCGGCCTCGGCGCGACGGAAGACATCCACGATATCCACCGCCTCGGGGATGTCCCGCAGAGACGGGTACGACCGCTGGCCGTGGACTTCCGACTCGTTGGGCGAGACGGGAACGACGTGAAAACCCCGCCGCAGCAGGAACCTCATGACGCCATGGGCGGGGCGCTCGGGATTCGACGATGCGCCGACGAGCGCGATGGTGCGCGCGCTCGAGAGCAGCTCCCGCAGCGCGTCGATCGACGGATTCTCGTGTGCCATGCGTAGTTTCCTCGTCAGCGGACGCCGCCGGCGTTGACCGGAGATACTGGAAAACATAGCCTTCGCGCATGCGAAGCCTGTCGCCTGCCGCGGATAGCCGCCCCACCGGCAGCTGGAGCATACCGCTTTCGGTGCTCGACCTCGCGCCGATCGTCGAAGGGGGCGATGCCGCGAGTTCGTTCGCGCAGACGGTCGAGCTCGCGAGAATCGCGGAGCGTCTGGGGTACCGCCGCTTCTGGCTCGCAGAGCATCACGGGATGCCCGGCATCGCGAGCGCAGCGACGGCGGTGCTCATCGGGCATGTCGCGGGGCGCACCTCGGCGATTCGCGTCGGCGCCGGCGGCGTCATGCTGCCGAACCACTCGCCGCTCGTCATCGCGGAACAGTTCGGCACGCTGGCGACACTCTATCCCGATCGGATCGATCTCGGGCTCGGGCGCGCACCGGGCTCGGATCATCACGTCTCGCGCGCGCTCCGGCGGGGGCCCGGCGCGGCCGAGAGCTTTCCGCAGGACGTGCGCGAGCTCCTCGGGCTCTTCGACTCGCCCGGGCCCGGTCAGGCCGTGCAGGCCGTGCCCGGCGGAGGAATCGACATCCCCGTCTGGATTCTGGGCTCGAGTCTTTTCGGCGCCCAGCTCGCCGCCGCTCTCGGACTCCCGTTCGCCTTCGCATCGCACTTCGCTCCGGCGGCGCTCGAGGCGGCACTCGACATCTACCGCACGCGTTTCCGGCCATCCGTGCGGCTGGAGCAGCCCTACGTGATGCTCGGTGTCAACGTCTTCGCCGCAGAGACGACGCAGGAAGCCCGATTCCTTTTCAGTTCTCTTCAGCAGGCGTTCGTCACCCTGCGCCGCGGCCGCCCCGGCCGGCTGCAGCCGCCCGACGCCGGCTTCGAAGCGACGCTGACGCCGGGCGAGCGGCACGGGCTCGCCGAAATGCTCGCCTGCACGTTCGTCGGGACGCCGGAGGAAGTCCGTGCAGGTCTCGTCGCTTTCATCGCGGCTACCGGCGCCGACGAGCTGATGGTTGCCGCGCATATCTACGATTCGGCGGCCCGGATCCGGTCGTACGAACTCCTCGCCGGGAGTGCCTGACCGGCCCGCCGCCACTGGCGTTTCCCGCCCCGGCAGCGCAGAATCCGCAGGACCTGGCTGCACACCGACCACGCTTCCATACGGATCCCATCCGACGTGACTGCTCCGGACACATCCTCGAGTGCCCTTCGCCGGGTCGTGACCCGCTGGGAGCTCGTCGGCATCGCCATCAACGACGTCATCGGCAGCGGCGTCTACCTGCTTCCCGCCGCGGCGGCCGCGCTCCTCGGGCCCGCGAGTGTCTGGGCGGTGCTCCTCGCAGGCGCTGCCGTCTTCCTGCTCGTCCTCTGCTTCGCGGAAGCGGCCAGCCACTTCGAGGAGCCGGGGAGCGGGTACGTCTACACGCGGGAGGCGTTCGGGCAGTTCGTGGGCTTCGAGGTGGGATGGATGACGTGGCTCGCGCGCGTGGCGTCGGTCGCGTCGCTCTCGAACGGCTTTGCGCAGGCGATGACGTTCATCTGGCCGGGCGCGGGATCGGGGTTCACGCGGGTCCTGATGGTGGCGCTCCCGCTCGCCCTGCTCACCTGGATCAACATCGTCGGCGTGAAGCAGGGGGCCCGGGTGGCCGCGGGCTTCACGATCGCCAAGCTCGTGCCGCTCGTCGTCCTCGTCGTCTTCGGGATCTTCGCGGTGGACTGGGGGCGCGTCTTCCCGGTGCCTGCGCCCGATCCCGCGAAGTTCGGCGAAGCGGCACTCCTGCTCCTCTTCGCCTACGCGGGATTCGAGAACACCGCCGCCGCCGCGGGCGAATACCGCGACCCTCGCCGGGACGTGCCGTTTGCGCTCGTGACGATGGCGCTCGTGGTGACCGTCGTCTATACGCTGGTGCAGGTCGTCGCGCTCGGAACGCTCCCCGACCTCGCCGCTCGGGCGGAAGGCGCGCCGCTCGCCGACGCCGCCGTCATCGTGCTCGGCGCGGGGGCGGGGCTGATGATGACCGCGGGTGCGGCCATCTCGATCGGCGGGAACATCGGCAGCACGATGCTCGCCGGTCCACGCTACCTGTTTGCGCTCGCGCGCGACGGGTTCGGGCCGCACGTACTGGCCCGGGTGCATCCGCGCTACCACACCCCTGCGGCCGCGATCCTGACGCAGGCGGTGATCGCCGGCGCCCTCGCCTTTTCAGGTTCGTTCGTCCAGCTCGCGATGCTGTCCGTCATCGCGCGGATGTCCACGTACATCGGCACGGCCGCGGCGGTCCCGTTCCTCCGGAAGAAGTATCCCCGGACGGAGAAGACGGTCGTCCTGCCCGGGGGCCCTCTCATTCCCATCGCGGCGCTCCTGCTCTCGCTCGGCCTGCTGGCGAGCGCCACGCGCTGGAACCTCATCGCGGGCGCGATCGCGCTCGCGGTCGGCGCGCTGCTGTACACGTTCCGCAGGGCCCCGCTGCGCGCGGACTGAACGCGCAGGCACCCCTGCTCGAGCCAGGGGCGCTCACGTCCCGTAATCCCCGACGCTACACGATCACGTCATCAGGCGCGCCGCAGTAACGGAGCGCCTGGCGCGCCATCGTCTGCGCCAGCTCGCGCTCGCCCAGGACCGCGAGGCCGACGTTCTGCCGCTCGAGGTATCCGCGCTCCTCTTCGCTGTGGGTGCGCACCACGGTGTGGATCCCGGGGTTGGCCTTGCGGGCGATCTCGAGCACCGCCCGCGCCTGGAAGGGGTCGGGTGTCGTGATGAGAATGAGGCGCGCGTCTTCGGGCCGCGCGGCATTCAGCACGCCCGGCCGGCTCGCGTTGCCGTAGAGCGCGGGGATGCCGCGATCGCGGATCCGCTCGAAGGCCTCGCGATCCTGCTCGATCACGACGTACGGCACCTGCTGCGATGCCAGGACCTCGCCGATGCTGCTTCCCACCCGCCCGAACCCGACGATGATCGCGTGGTCCCGCAGGCGCGAATGGTCGAGGGTCGGCGACGGCGCCGGGACGGCTTCCTTCCGCTCGATCCGGTCGAGCAGCTCCGGCCGATGCCGCAGCCAGCGCACCAGCCGGTCCGAGGCCGCAAAGGCCAGCGGATTGAGCGAGATCGTGAGCAGTGCAGCCGCGACGATGAGGCTCTGGCCCTCCGGCGGGAGCAGCCCGAGCGACAGGCCGAGTGCGGCGAGGATGAAGGAGAACTCGCCGATCTGGGCCAGGCTCGCGGAGATCGTGAGTGCGGTGGTGATCGGGTGCCCGAACGCGAGCACGATGCCGAAGGCCGCGAGCGACTTCCCGATCATGATGATGAGCACCAGCGCCACGAGCTCGAAGGGCTCCTGCAGCAGGATGGCCGGGTCGAACAGCATGCCGACGGCGACGAAGAAGAGCACCGAGAAGGCATCCTGCAGCGGCAGCGCATCGGCAGCGGCTTCGTGGCTCAGGTCGGAGCCGTTGACGACCATGCCGGCGAAGAACGCCCCGAGGGCGAACGACACGCCGAAGAGCACCGAGGCGCCGATGGCGATCCCGAGCGCCACTGCCAGGACGGAGAGCGTGAACAGCTCGCGCGAGCCGGTGCGCGCGACGCGCTCGAGCAGCCACGGCACCGCGCGCCGCCCTACCACGAACATCAGCAGCATGAACGCTCCGACCTTGGCGAGCGTGACCGCGATCGCGGTCGCGATGCCTTCGCCGGCGGCGCCGAGCGGCCCGGTCTGCGCGGTACCGCCGAGGGACACGGCGAGGGCAGGGAGCAGCACGAGCACCAGGACCGTGAAGAGGTCCTCGACCACGAGCCAGCCGACCGCGATCCGTCCGTCCACGGTATCCAGCACGCCTCGATCCTCGAGGGCGCGGAGGAGCACCACGGTGCTCGCCACGGAGAGACAGAGCCCGAAGACGATCCCCTCGCCCCACGACCAGCCCCACAGCCGCGCCATCGCCGCGCCGAGGATCGTGGCGACGGTGATCTGCGCGGCCGCCCCCGGGAGCGCGATGCGGCGGACGGCCAGCAGGTCTCCCGGCGAGAAGTGCACGCCGACGCCGAACATCAGGAGGATGACGCCGATCTCGGCCAGCTGTCGTGCGAGCTCCGGATCGGCGATGAATCCGGGACTGTGAGGGCCGACCGCGATGCCCGCGACGAGGTACCCGACGAGGGGGGGAAGGCGGAGCCTCAGGGCGAGCATCCCGAACAGGAAGGCGAGCCCGAGGCCTGCGGCGATGGTCGCGATGAGGGCGGTATGCGGAGGCATCGCCGAACATATCACGGATGGGGCAGGCGTCCGGAGGGCTTGACACTTCATTCAGCGCTTAGTATCTTAGTGCTAAGAGAAAGGAGCGGACATGGCACGCACCACGCGCGAAGACCTCGCCCTCAAGCTGACGGTCGTCCTGAGCAAGGCCTACGCAGCCGTCGAGTCGCATGCCGCCGCCCACGCCGCGTCGCACGGACTGACCATGGGAGAATTCGCCGTGCTCGAGGCCCTGTACCACAAGGGAGATCTTCTCCTCGGCGAGCTGCAGCGGAAGATCCGCGTCTCCACCGGCGGGATCACGTATCTGGTCGACCGGCTGGAGCGGAAGGGCCTGGTACGTCGGCTCGAGTGCCGATCCGATCGGCGGGCCCGGTATGCCTCGCTGACGGCCGACGGCTCGGCGCTGATCGCACGGATCTTTCCCGAGCATGCCGCCTGGCTCGAGCGCGCCTTCGCCGGGCTGACCCGGGAGCAGCAGCGCACCGCCATTGAACTGCTCCGCACGCTAGGGCAGCAGGTCGAGACCGCGGGGGAGGCCCTGGCCGCGACCTGAAGGCGTTTCTTTGTCGATTTATCTCAGTAGTAAGAATAGCGTACAACATTTACCTAAAGGGGATGAGACCATGACCAACGCGGCACTCGATACAGTGAGCACAGTGGCGGCCCCAGGCCGCTCGAGCTGGGACATCGACCCGGCACACACCGACGTCGGCTTTGCCGTCAAGCATCTCATGATCTCGACCGTGCGCGGCCGGTTCGGGTCCGTGCGCGGGAGGATCGTGCTCGACGAGGCAGATCCTGCCGGCTCGTCGGTCGAGGTCGAGATCGATGCCGCCAGCATCGACACGCGACAGGAGCAGCGGGATGCGCACCTCCGATCGGCCGACTTCTTCGATGTCGAAGCGTTTCCCCTCATCACCTTCCGGAGTCGGTCCGTGGCCCCTGCGGGCGACGGCCGGTTCAGGATCACCGGAGACCTGACGATGCACGGCGTGTCGCGGGAGGTCGTCCTCGATGCGACCGACGCGGGCCGGGGGATCGATCCATGGGGGAACCAGAAAGCCGCCTTCAGCGCCGAGACGAAAATCGACCGCAGGGATTTCGGGCTGGGCTGGAACCAGGCGCTCGAGACCGGTGGCGTCCTCGTGGCGAATGAAATCCGGATTACGTTGGACGTGCAGGCGGTGCGCGCCTGAGCGGCAGCATCAGGGAGGAGCGAACAATGACGGCACTCGAGCTCGCGGGCGTTCACCATGTGAGCGCCCTCAGCGCCCGGATCCGGGAATCACGGGAGTTCTACGTCGGCGTCCTCGGTCTGCGTCCGCTGGTCACCACGGTGAACCAGGACTCACCCGACATGTACCATCTCTTCTTCGGGGATGGCGTCGGCAGTCCCGGATCGGACATGACGGTCTTCGACCTGCCGCTGGCCGCGCGCGAGCGGCGCGGGAACAGCAGCTTCACGCGCACCACGTTCCGTGTGGCTGGCACCGCGGCCTTCGACTACTGGGCCGGGCGCTTCGATGCACTCGGCGTCGCCCATGGCGGGATCACCTCGCGCGATGGCCGTCTCGAGCTCGGCTTCGAGGACAACCAGGGAACCCGGCTCGCCCTCGTGGACGACCACGGCGTGGGGCCCGCGTTCCCCTGGGCTGAGAGCCCGGTGCCCTCCGCCCACCAGATTCGAGGGCTCGGCTACGTGACGCTCACCGTGCCCGTGCTCGGCCCCACCGGGGAATTCCTCACCAAGGGGCTGGGCCTGGTGCTCGATCGGACCATTCCGGAGGAGCCGGAACGGCACGTCTATCGGATCGGCGAGGGCGGAGCGCATGCCGAGGTCCACGTCCTCGTCCGGAGCGAGCTGCCGCGCGCGCGATATGGCGCAGGTGCCGTCCATCACGTGGCGCTCCGCGTGCCGCAAGGGACGTCCATGGCGTCCTGGGCGGAACGGCTCCATTCACTCGGTTATCGGCATAGTGGCATCGTGGATCGTCACTATTTCACATCGATCTACGTCCGTGAGCCGAATGGTGCCCTCTTCGAGCTTGCGAGCGACGGACCGGGGTTCGAGGTCGACGGGCCGGTCGACGCCGGTCGGCTGTCGCTTCCGCCTTTCCTGGAGCCGCGTCGTGCAGCGATCGAGGCGGCACTCGCTCCTCTTGATCCGGTGGCCTCATGACGCTTCTCGGCATTCATCACCTGACCGCCATCTCGGCGCAGATCCGCGAGAATCACCACTTCTATACCCGCACGATGGGAATGCGCCTGGTGAAGCGGAGCGTGAATCAGGACGACGTGAGCGCGTACCATCTCTTCTATGCCGATGCCGTCGGCACGCCGGGCACCGACCTCACCTTCTTCGACTGGCCGGTGCCTGCGGAGCGACGCGGGACCCGCGCGATCACTCGCACCGGTCTGCGGATCGGAAGCGAGGCGAGCCTCCGCTGGTGGCAGGAATGGCTCCGTGAAGCCGGAGTGACGACCCGCGGCCCGTACGAGCGTGATGGACGTATCGAGCTCGAAGTCGACGACGGCGAAGGCCAGCGGCTGGCGCTGGTGAACGATGGGGGAGGGGACCCTGCGCACCCGTGGGCGGGGAGTCCGGTGCCGTCCGACCATCAGATCCGCGGGCTCGGGCCGATTCAGCTCAGCGTCCCCGTGCTCGCGCCGACGGACGCCGTGCTGCGCGCGGTGGGCATGCGGCCGGCACGCACCTATGCGCTCCCCACCGATGCCCCCGTCGAGGTCCACGTGTACGAGATGGGGTCGGGAGGACCGGGTGCCGAGCTGCACATTGCCGTCGAGCCGTCACTCCCGCCGGCACGGCAGGGTGCGGGCGGCGTGCACCACGTCGCGTTCCGGATCCCGGATGCCGAATATGAGGCATGGGCCGATCGGCTCAACACGCTCGGGATCCACAACAGCGGCAAGGTCGACCGCTTCTGGTTCCGGAGTCTCTATTTCAGAGAGCCGAACGGGATTCTCTTCGAGCTCGCCACGGATGGGCCCGGCTTCGGCGTGGACGAAGACATGGCCACGCTCGGCGAGAAGATCGTCCTGCCGCCATTCCTCGAGCCGCAGCGCGCGCACATCGTCGCCAACCTGAAGCCGATCGGCTGACGGCGTCAGCTCTTCGCGACCGCGTCCCGCACGCCGTAGAAGGCCTTCGACAGGCGGCCGATGGATCGATTGTAGTAGAGGAGCACGGCAAGGCCGACGAGCCCGGCAGCCACGAGTGTCGCATTCAGTCTGCCGAAGCCCGCCCAGGCGAGTCCGAAGGCCAGCGCGAGGCAGCTCGCGAGATGGCCGACGACGGTATACGCATTCGCGGGCACCAGCTCCATCGGCCGCGCGAAGTTCTCTCGAACCACGCGCGAAGCCTGGGCGAACAGGGGAAAGCCGGCCAGACCCGCGAAGGCGGCAGGGGGCAGGCGGCCCGCGACGACGAGCCCGGCGAGTGCCAGTGCCGCCGCGAGTGCGATCAGCGGATAGACCCGACTCGCGCGCGCGAGTCCGAGCCGGACCACGGCCGTGCGCTTCGCCACCTGCGCATCGCTCGTCGCATCCTGGAAGCCGTTGATGAAGAGGATCAGCGCCACGAGGATCGACACCGGAGCCGACGCTGCGATGGCGAGCGCCGGCACATGGCCGAGCTGGACGTAGGCCGAGCCGCACACGATCCCCAGCCCGAAGGCGAGCGCCACCGCCGGCTCGCCGAGGCCGCGGTTGGCCAGGCGGAACGGCGGGCCGGTGTAGATCCATCCCACGAGCAGGCCCGCCAGCCCGAACGCGATGACGCCCGGCCGTCCCGCGACGGCGAAATAGAGCCCGATCCCCGCGCTCAGGAGTCCGAAGGCGAGCGTCGCCGCAAGAAGCTCGGCGCGCGTGGCGAGTCCGCGCTGCATGACGCGCGACCCGCCGGTGAGTCCGAGGACCGGCGTCCGGTTGAGATCGTCCGCCCCGGTGAGCTGGTCGTCGAGATCGTTCTTGATGTTGGTGCACGCCTGGAGCGAGACCGCGGCGATCAGCGTCAGGACGGCCCACCCCCACTCGACCGTCCCTGACGCGGCGAACGCGGCAGCGACGCCCACGGCGACCGACGCACCGCTGGCCGTGAGCGATGCCCACCGGACGGTCTCCTTGAGAATCCCGAGCCGGCGGCGAAGCAGAGTGGAATCAGGCGTGCGGTCACCCGCGGCGTCGGCGAACTCGATGATCGAAGGTGGGCGGCCCGCCACGATCTCGCCGAACACCCGGTGCTTCATGAAACGCGGCGTGACGCGAATGAAGGCCAGCAGGTCGGTCTGGCCGACCGAGTCGAGGTACTGCACGATCGACGACGTCCGCATCGTCGCCTGCTTGGCACGCTCCCGTTCCGCACCGTCGCGCACCACCTCGGCTCGACCGGTTATTTCCATCTCCCAGCTCGAGCTTTCCTCGCCGGCCGGCGACTCATGGAGCAGCAGCGCGATCTCCGGCCGGCTCGTGACCTCGCGGATCTTCGGATCCGACTTCATCGAGGCGAGGTAGACGAGCGGGCGCCCGGCCTCGTCGTCAGGGAGCCACGCGCCCGGATGCATCATGCGGACGCGCACCTCTTCGCCCGCGTGCGTGCCGACCGCGACGCGGCGCGCGGCCAGCAGCGCCTCGCGGATGCGGCGGCGGGATTCCTCGATGGTGGTGGGTGCAACGGGTACGGGTCCGCTCATGCTCCGGCCGGCCTGGGTCGTTGGTCGATCGAAGATAGCGGGAGCGGGCGGTAGGGTGGCATGCGGAGGCCGCAGGTGCGATACGCGCGGGGACTGCGCGCACCGCGGCCTGCGGCTTCCCGCATCCGGGCACAGGTCAGAACTTCACCCGGACTCCTGCCGTGACCGGCCAGACCCACGAATTGCTCGTGCCCACCTCGTTCTCGTCCGAGAAGGCGATGTCGCCCTGCGGGGAGAGCACGATCGCGAACGAGCGGTTCACATTGTACGCGATCTTGGCGCCCGCATTGATCGCGGGGTACGTGAAGACCTCGTCCGCACCCTCGACGTCGAAGCGCACGATGCCGGCGCCGAGGTTGATCGAGGCCTCCAGGCCGCGCTCACGCGGGCCCGTGATCGAGTACCCGACCTTGCCGATGAAGTGCATCGTCTTGATGTCGAGCTCGCCCGTGGGCTCGTCCTTGTGCATACCGTAATCGAATTCTCCCATGACGACCCAGCTCGGTGCGAGCTGGTATCCGAGCGTGGCGCCGAGATCGAGACCCATGTCCGCGACGTCCGCGATATCGAAGGTCGGCACGGCGGCGCCGACGCGGGCTTCGACGAAGGCGCGCGAGGCGGGCATGTCGCCGGCCGTCTGCGCGGCGAGCGGGGAAGCGAGCAGGCCGGCGAGCGCGAGGCCGCCCAGACTGGAAATGCGAGACCGCATGATGATGGCTCCTGTGTGGTGGTGTGCGTCAGATCCGGGCGTCGGGCGCGAAGGAGAGAAAGCTCCGTGCGCGGGCCGCGACGATCAGGGCCGACAGGCCGACGAGAACGTAGACGAGGCGGCTCAAGGCCGACCCCTCGCCGAAAAGCGTTGCGACGAGATCGAACTGGAAAGCTCCGACGAGGCCCCAGTTGAGGCCGCCGACGATGAGCAGGACCAGGGCGGTGGTATCGAGAGCGCGCATGCAGCTAACCTCCGTAGGGGTGAACTCTGTCCAGCCGGTGTTCAGGTAATCAAGCGCCATACCCGGCATTTGTCAAGGCCGTGACCAAGGCAAGAGGTTGACAGAAGTTGGACACATGCTGAGATTCGTGGCATGACATCGACAGCTGATCCATCGGAAGTCCCCCGCCACCCCATCAGTGTCGTGGCGCAGCGTACCGGCCTGACCCCGGATCTCCTCCGGGTGTGGGAGCGGCGGTATGGGGTCGTCAGCCCCGGGCGGGGTGGAGGCGGTCAGCGGGTGTATTCGGATGCGGATATCGCGCGCCTCCGGCTCCTTCGGGACGCGACCGCCGCCGGCCGCAGTATCGGCCAGGTCGCCGCGCTCGGGTCCGCCGAGCTCGGCCGGATGGTCGAGGAAGATGCGGCGTCACGAGCCGCCGATCGTCCGCTCGAGGAACGCCGTGAGCTTCGCACGCTCGTCGAAGCGCTGGTGGTGCTCGCGGGCGATCTCGACGGCCCGCGCCTCGATGCCACGCTTCGCCGCGCAGCGGCACGACTCGGCCTTCCGCAGTTCCTGAATGGCGTGGCCGTTCCGACCCTGCGGCGGATCGGGGAGGAATGGCATGCCGGGCGTCTTTCCACGGCGCATGAGCATCTCGCCTCGTCGATCTTTCACGACATCGTGGCGGACACCCTCCGCCTCGCGACGCCGGATCCGTCCGGCCCCGTCCTGCTCGTCGCCACCCCTGCGGGCGAACGCCACGTGAACGGCGCCCTCTCGATCGCGGCACTCGCCGCCGTGAGCGGCTGGACCGTGGTCTACCTCGGCGCCGATCTGCCCGCCGAGGACATCGCGAACGCCGCCACCACGGCTCACGCGGTGCTCGTTGCGCTCAGCATCACGCAAGGAGCCGAGCGGCGCCGCCTCGTGGATGAGCTGCGCCACGTCCGCGAGGCACTCCCGTCGAGCGTCGCGATCTGGGTGGGCGGGGCCGGGGTCGCGACGTCCGGGCGGGAGCTCGCGCTTCCGGGAGTCGACGTCGTCGACGCGGCGGCCGATGTGCCGCAGATGCTCGCCCGATTCGCCGAGCGTTCCATGGGCGGGTGAGGGGCGTCACGGCAGCGCGGACTCGCGAAGGCGACGATGCAGGATCTCGGCCGGGCACGAGTCCGGCGGAGCACCATTCAGATCGGGGGCTTTTCATGGGTACACGCGTCGCGGCTGCCAGTGCCGTGCTGATCGTCGCACTGGCTGCCTGCTCATCGCAGCGCACTCCGGCCGCAGCCGGTCCCGAATCGCAGGCTCGATCCGACACCGCCGCGCGCGCAGGCGACTGCCGTCCGCTGGAAACCCGTCCGGCCAACGCGCCGAGCCAGCGCCCCGCATTCGAGGGGCAGACGCGGACGTGCGGCGTGAAATCGAACGTCGATCATCAGGTGACCGTACTCGCGCGCGGGCTGGAGCACCCGTGGGCGGTCGAGCCGCTGCCGGACGGCAGCCTGCTCGTGACCGAGCGCCCGGGTCGGCTCCGTCTGGTGTCGGCGTCGGGTCAGCTCGGAGAGCCGATCACTGGCCTCCCGGCGGTCGATGCGAGGGGACAGGGCGGACTCCTCGACGTAGCCCTGAGCCCATCATTCGCGAGCGACCGGACCATCTACTGGAGTTATGCGGAGCCGCGTGAAGGAGGAAACGGGACGGCTGTGGCGCGTGGAGTGCTGGCGGCGGACCGTCGCTCGGTGGGCAGCGTGCAGGTGATCTTCCGGGCGCTTCCGACGTACGACGGAACGATGCACTACGGCTCGAGACTCGCCTTCGGTCCCGATGGCAAGCTGTTCATCACCCTTGGTGAGCGATCCGACACGCCCATGCGGCCGCAGGCGCAGCAGCCGGGAAGCCACATGGGGAAGATCGTCCGCATCAACCCGGATGGTTCGGTGCCGACCGACAACCCGCTCGCCGGCCAGGCCGGCGCCCGCCCCGAGATCTGGACGCTCGGCCATCGCAACGTGCAGGCGGCGGCGTTCGATGAGCAGGGCCGTCTCTGGGTGATCGAGCACGGCACGCGGGGCGGCGATGAGCTCAACCTGATCGAAAAGGGCAAGAACTACGGGTGGCCCATCGTCGCCTACGGTATCGAGTATGCGGGCGGCCCGATCCCCGGCGCAGTCACCGCGCGCGACGGCTATGAGCAGCCCGTGTATTACTGGGATCCGGTGCTCGCGCCGTCCGGCGCGCAGTTCTATTCGGGGAGCGCGTTCCCAGCGTGGCGCGGCAGCCTCTTCGTCGGCGCCATGAAGGAGACCCGGCTGGTGCGGCTCACGCTGGACGGTGAGCGCGTCACCGGCGAGGAGCACCTGCTCGCCGATCGCGGACAGCGGGTACGCGACGTGCGGCAGGGCCCGGATGGCGCGCTCTACATCGTGACCGACGAGGACAACGGCGAATTGTGGAAGGTCGCCCCGCGCTAGGGCGCGCCGCGTCGTCGCCGATTCCACCGGGAGCTGCCGTCATCGAGGTTCATGTCGGTGAGCTGCGGCAGCTCTTCAATGCGATCGATCCTTCCCCATTCCGGGAGCGCGACCTCGACCCGAAGGCGGAAGCGTTCATCGTGGAGTGGAGTCGGGAGATGCCCTCGCATCTCCCGCTCGCCTTGCTCGTCCACGTGGACCGGCCCTCCGCGCGAGACGACGAAGCGCTCCTGCGCGAAGCCGTGCAGGCGTACTTTGGCGCGGAGGCGGAATCATCCCGCCGCCGCCTGCGGCGGCTTTTCCATGTCGGGCGCATCAGCCTCTTCATCGGACTCACGGTGCTCGCCTCGTGCATCGGCCTCGCCCGAATCATCGAGAGCCGGCTCCAGGATTTCGGAGGCATCCTGAACGAGAGCCTCCTGATCGGCGGGTGGGTGGCGATGTGGCGGCCGCTCGAGGTGTTCCTCTACGACTGGTGGCCGGTTCGCGGCGAGGTCCGCCTGTACGACCGACTCGCCGCCATGCGGGTCGACGTTCGGAGCGCTCCGGGCTCGCGTCCGAGCGGCGAGGGGGAATCATGAATCCGGAAGGAAGTCGCGAAAAGCTACTTGCGGCCGCAGCGCGTATCCTGGCCGAGCAGGGTTTCGCCGGCACGACGACTCGGCGCGTCGCGGAAGAGGCGGGATTGAACGAGATCACCCTCTTCCGCCATTTCGGAACCAAGGAGCGGCTGCTCGCCGAAGCCGTGCGCACTCATGGTGCGTCGCCGCAACCCATCCCGCTGCCATCAGAGCCGAGCGAGCCCGAGTCGGAGCTGACGGAATGGGGGCAGGCCCACCTCGAGCGGCTCCGAGGCCGGCAGGGCATCCTCCGCCGCTGTCTCGGCGACCAGGAACAGCTCCCGCTGGTGGACATTCCGACCGAGGCCGGTGCCGATCAGGCCGCCGCCGAGCTGCGCGACTATGTGGCTGCGCTTCGCCGCGCGGCGCTGGTGACCGCGGATCCGTCGCTCGATGCGGGGGCAATCTCCCTCCTGGTTTCGGCGCTCTTGGTCGACGGGCTCGCGCGGGATGACTTCCCGGGGGTCGTGGCGGGGCGTGCGGACGAGGCTGCGGCGGTCTATGCGAGGGTGTTCCTGGCCGCGCTCGATGTGCGTACCGGACGCCTCGGTTCGGATCCATCGCAGGCATAGGGAGGGGTGTGGACCCGGGGCTTGCGCGGAATCGGCGATATGCTTATCATGGCAACTGTTGCTGTGGCACCAAGGCAGACGACACGAGGGCACCCTTGGAGAGTGGCCATGCCGAAGAAGGTGCGTGCGAGTTCCGTGCAGGCGGAGATCCGACAGATGCGGCCATTCCGGTCGACTGGCCAGGAGGCGACGGTGGCGCTGTTGCGCACCGCTTCGGTCATCAACCGTATCATGTCCCGGATCGTCGAGGCGTACGGGTTGAGCCTCGCGCAGTACAACGCGCTGCGCATCATCCGGGGGGCAGGGAGCGCCGGCATTCCGACGCTCGCCATCCGCGAGCGCATGCTGGATCAGGGCACGACGATCACGCGGCTGCTCGACAAGCTCGAGGCCGCCGGCTACATCGAGCGCGAGCGCAGTGAGCCCGATCGCCGCCAGGTGATCTGCAGCGCGACGGCGGAAGGGAGAACGCTGCTGGACGAAGTGAATCCGCTCATCGACACGGCCGACGAAGAGGTGATGGCGTCGCTTACCCCGCGCCGGCTCGAGCAGTTCATCGAGCTCCTCGATGAGATCCGGGCGGCGAACGCCGAGCGCGGCGCCGCGCGAACGATGGCCGGGCGCGCGGAATCACCGTGATGTGCGTATTCAATAGTTAGCATGATAACAGTAGCCATGATGATTGTATCGAGTCCCCTTCGCTGAAAGGATGGAATCAGATGTCGCCCCACTCCCAGCGCGCCGCCGGTTCGGGCCCGGCACTGGCGCGCATCACGATCGCCGGCGTGATGTTCCCGCACGGGGCGCAGCACGCCCTCGGATGGTTCGGCGGATACGGCTTCGGAGGGACGTTCGCCTGGATGACCGACACCCTCGGCATTCCGGCCCTGCTCGCTGCGTCCGCCATCGTCATCGAGCTCGTTGCGCCGCTCGCCCTCTTCCTCGGGGTGGGGAGCCGTCTGGCCGCGCTCGGCGTTGCAGGCATCATGCTGGGCGCAACGGCAACGCACCTTCCGAACGGCTTCTTCATGAACTGGTTCGGGACGATGCCCGCGGGAAGCGAGGGGTTCGAATACCACCTCATCATGATCGCCCTCGCTGCCGTCGTCGCCATCGAGGGGGGCGGGGCGTTCACGATCGACCGCGTGATCTCGGCGAGAATGTCGCTGCCTTCCCGCCGTGCCGCTGCCACGGCGCGGCACGCTGCGGTGGTGATCCTGGCGCTCCTTGCCGGCTGCGCTGATGCCACGTCCCCGGTCTCGGGGTCGGGTCACTCGGCGAACTCTGGCTGGTCAACGGGACAGGTAGAGACGAACGTCCACTCGGCATATCGCTGACCGGCCCGCAGTGGGAGCCCGCGTGGTCTCCGGACGGGCGACTGATCGCCTTCGTCAGCAGCCATGAGACGTACGGCGGTCCGGGCGACACAGGCCTCTACACGGTCCGCCCGGACGGCACGCTGCTCGCGCGCCGGATCCTGGGGAACACCGAACACACGGGCCCCGCCTGGCTGCGACGCTGAACGCGCGCGGGTGCCGCGGGCACGGCGGCGCGTGACTCCGGTCACGGGGCAATCCGATGCTGCGGGCTACCTTGACTGGCACTGCTGGTCCAGGATGGATGGTTGCACCCGCATCTGGAGGCATACGAGACATGAGAATGCACGCCATCGCGGTCCTCGCCGTACTCGGGACTGCTGCCTGCTCGAGAGGCGCCACGGTCGAGGGATATGAAGGGCCGGCGCCCGCCGCCGAGGCGCCCACGACGGCCGCGGCCCTGCCCGAGGGAAGCACGCTGCACGCACGGCTCGACGACTCGCTCGGCACCGACCGCAACAAGGCGGGCGACCGCTTCACTGCGACCGTCACCGAGGCGATCACCGCGCAGAACGGTTCGACGGTCGTGCCGGTCGGTGCGAAGGTGCACGGCACGGTTACCGCACTGGACAATTCCGACCGAGTCGGCGACAACGCGTACATCCGCCTCGACTTCGACCGCATCAGCATCAACGGGCGCGACTATGCGTTCGATGCCGATGTGGTGCAGACTGCCGTCGAAACGCGCGGCGATTCACGGAATGAAACGCTGCAGAAGGCCGGCATCGGCGCAGCGGCGGGTGCCGTGCTCGGTGCCGTCGTCGGCGATGCGGATCTCAAGAGCATCGTCGTCGGTGCCGCGATCGGTGCCGCCGCAGGCACGGTGATTTCGCTGGGCTCGGGCGACGTAGAGGCGGTGCTTCCCGCCGGCACGGCGCTCACGCTGCGGTCGACGGAGAGCATTTCGCTTCGCTGACGTTCACGATGCATGACCGCGTCCCATGCGCCCCGCACAGGGGCGCATGGGATGCACAGTTTTCCCCTCACTCCATGCGCAGATTCGGCCCCGACCCCAGGACGTTCTTCGACTCTGTGTATGAATCGCCGGCTCCGTGGGACATCGGTGCCCCTCAGCCGGCGCTGACCGAGCTCCTCACGCAATTTCCACCCGCTGATCCGATTCTCGACATCGGCTGCGGACCGGGCGACCAGGCGATTGCGCTCGCGAAGGCGGGGCATCACGTCATCGGCATCGACTTCGCACCCGGAGCAATCGACGTTGCGCGCACGCGACGAGCGAGCCTCCCGGCGGACGTGCGCGATCGTCTCGACTTCCGCGTGGCAGACGCCCTTCACGCTGCGGCGGCCGACGACCCCGTGGGCGCGATCATCGATTCGGGTTTCCTGCACCTGTTCGATCGGGACGAAGCGGAAGCCGCCGTCGACGTGCTGGCTGGCCGGCTTCGCACCGGCGGGCGATACTACCTGCTGGCATTCGCCGTCACGTTCGACATCCCGAACGCGCCGCGCGCAATGAGCGAGGAGGACGTCCGCTCGTTGTTCGGGGAGGAGAAAGGGTGGCAGGTGCTGGCGTGCCGCCCAGCCGAACTGCTGAGCCGGATCGCACCGGTGCCGGCGACAGCGGCGTGCATCGAGCGTGCCTGGGGTGATCGTCCGGCATTCGATTCCGCAACCGGGAGACCCACATGATCGCATCATGGTCCGGCCGCGGCCGCGGCACCGTCACCCTGCTGGTCATATCGACGGCGATGCTCGGCTGCCGGGCGGCTCCCGACGGTGGATCCGGAGCGCTGCCGGCGCCTGCGGTTCGCGAACGGATGCTGATAGGCGCCGACGCCCTCGCGGCGCGTCTCGCGCGATCGCCGGAATCGATCATCGTACTGCACGTCGCGCGGTCGCAGGGCGAGTTCGATTCCGCGCACATACCCGGGGCACGCTTCCTCCGGCTCGGGGACATCGTGGTCGAGCGGGACGGCATTCCGAACGAGTTCCCGCCGCGGGCGCAGCTCGATTCCGTCCTCGCCTCCGCTGGCGCAACGAGGCCCGCGAACGTTGTGGTCTACGGAGAGCCCCTCGCGGCGGCGCGGGCGTATGTCACCCTCGAAGCAATGGGGAAGGGGAGCAGCACCGCCCTGCTCGATGGCGGCCTCCAGGCATGGCGCGTGGCCGGACACGCCGTGTCGAACGAGGACTCAGGGGTGGGGGGCGAATGGTCCGGGGATGCCACGGGGCAGCGATCATCCCCCGACCCGGCTCACATCGTCGATGCCGAGTGGGTCGAGTCCCACCGGAACAGTGCGGGCATTGCGCTGATCGACGCACGGCCCCCGGACGAATTCACGGGCGAGAAACCCGGCGAGGGTGTGGAGCGACCGGGACACATTCCCGGGGCGCGGAATCTCTTCTGGAAGCGACTGCTCCAGTCCGATTCACTCCCGATGCTCCTCGATACCGTCACGCTGCGACGTCTGTTCGTGACGGCCGGCGCGGCGCCCGGCGACACGGTGGTCGCGTACTGCCGCACGGGAATGCAGGCGAGCTACGCCTACTTCGTCGCGCGGTATCTCGGTTACGATGCCAGGATGTACGACGGGAGCTTCCTCGACTGGGCGCGAGTGCGGACGCGAGCGGTCGAGACCGGTCCCACGGTCGGGGACCCCGCCGGGAGCTAGCCGGCGTCGCCCGACAACGCGGTCGCAACGCACCGTAGCCGGGCGCTGGCGTCGTCCGACACTTCCCTGACAGCCGGGTGCACAGGGAGGCTCCCCACCGCCAGCAGCTGTTGCGGGTCCGTCAGCCGGACCACGGCGCGGCCAGAGGCCTCCTCCTCGACGATCACATTGCAGGGCAGGAGGAGGCCGACGCCAGGATCCGCCGAAAGCGCGCGGTGGGCAAGCGGCGGGTTGCACGCACCGAGTATGAGGTATGGACGGAAGGGCTTCCCGAGCTTCTCGTGGAACGCCGCCTGCATGTCGATCTCCGTCAGGATTCCGAATCCCTCCGCCCGGAGCGCATCGCGCACGCGCGTGACTGCGGCCGAGAAGTCGAGATCGAGTCCGATCGGACCGGGGAATGCGTCGGGCATTTCGTCACTCGATCAGAAAGTTCAGCATCATTCCCATGTCCTCGTGCTCCAGATTGTGACAGTGGAGCAGGAACATCCCCCGATGACTGTCGAAGCGCGAGATGACCTCCACGGCTTCGCCGGGGAAGACGAGCACGGTGTCCTTCCAGCCCCGCTCCCACGGAAACACGCGCGCTCTCCCGCCGTTCCGTGACAGCACCTGGAAGTGCACGGCATGCATGTGCACCGGGTGTGGAAACGGTCCATCGTTGATGAAGCGCCAGATTTCGGTTGCGCCGAAGCGCACCCGTTCATCCACGCGTTCCATCTCGAAAACGCGGCCGTTGATGGTGTGCATCATCATCCGGCTGTCGAAGCGAAAGGTGCGTTCGCGCTCCGCGCTCGTGCGGGGGATGCGATCGAGCTGGAGCAGGCGGGCCGGCACCGGGCCGGATGACCGACCGGGCCGCGTCACCACGAACTCCGCGAGATCGAGCTCCGCGCCCTGAGCAGACTGCGCGCCGCCGCCCATCATCATCCGCCCCCCCATCATGCCACGCCCCATGCCCATCCGAGCCGGACTCTCGAATCCGAGCGACCTGAGCCGTACCGTAGCGCCCCGCGGAAGGCCGGAAAAATCGACGAGGAGATCGGCACGCTCTCCGGTTCCGAGGTCGATCGACGGCAGCTCGATCGGGGCTTCGAGCAGCCCGGCATCGCCTCCGATGAGCATGAGTGGCGTGCCGTTCGAGAGCCCGAGCCGGAAGATCCGCGCGTTGCCGGCGGCGAGCACGCGCAGGCGGTACCGGCTCGCCTCGACCTCGATCCGCGGAAAGCGGACGCCGTTCACGAAGGCGCCGCCGGAAAGAAACCCCTCCATCAGCTCGTGACCCACGGGGTCGTACGCCAGCTGGCCGGACGGATCCTGCCGCTTGTCCTGCAGCACGAGCGCCAGCTCGCGCGGACCCGACGGCAGGCCGAGGGATTCCTCCGCCTCGTCTCGCACGATGAAGAGCCCGGCGAGGCCGAGGTAGACCTGTGGTGCGGTGCGGGCGTGCGCGTGCGAGTGGTACCAGTACAGGCCGGCCGGCTCCCGCACCACGAAATCGTATGCATGCCGGCCGTGCGGCCCGACCTGGAGCCGGGGATGGCCGTCCGATGCTTCCGGGGGCCGGAGCCCGTGCCAGTGTGCGATGGTCGGCTCGTCGAGCTCGTTGCGCATCTCGATCGTGGCACGCTGTCCCGTGCGTGCCTCGATCGTGGGGCCGACCGGACCGTCCGCCCACGTGAAGACCGACGACGATACGCCGCGCGCAATTTCCGCAGTGGCGCGGCGCGCCGTGAGCGTGAGCCCCGCCGGCGAGAGGACCGTCGGACGATACAACGGCGTGAAGGATGCGGCCGCACCGTCGGCCAGTGCCGCCGTGCGGGACGCGCAGGCGGACAGCAGCGCGGCGGAGGCCGGGCTCCACGCGCTACCGACCGCTGCACCGACCTTCACGAACTGGCGTCGATTCATCGCCTGGCCCGACGATGCCGGCAGGCTATCGCCGCGGTCGACCGGCCGAATCGGGGCGGGCGGCACCGGGCGTCGGATGCTGGTGCTGCATCGGAGCTCGCATGCCGGCGCTGTCCGCCATCGGGTGGTGGCTCGCCATTTCGCGCATGTGGGCATGCATCCCCTTGTGCGCGGCGACCAGCTCGCGGAGCACGTCCTGCATCGCCGGCGTTCTCGCATCACCGGTCGCGCGGTTCATCCGGGCGACTGCCGAGTCGAGGCGTGCGCCGAGCGAGTCCATCGCCTGCATATGGGCGGTCATCGCCGGCTTCATGGCTCCGGCGGCGTTGCCTCGCTCGGGCGCCGCATGCTGCTGTCCCTCGAGCGGGGCAGTAAACGCGGCGCCTGCGAACAGGAGTCCGGTGATGCTGAGAGCCTTCATGATTCCCCCTGGAACGTGTACGACTGCGTGATCGGTGAACCCCACCCAACTTAGGAGCTGAACCATGAGGGCAGTGTGAATAATGACCGAAGCCGGCCTCCGGCGCTCGAAACCGACCGGAGGCACGGCTGGTGGAGCGCCCTTACTCTGACGGCTGTGCCCTCTTCGGCATCAAGAGGCTGGCGACGATCGACGTGGCGAGCACGAGCGCGATGATGCCGAGCGACAGGCCGACGGGGACCTTGTAGATGTCGGTCAGCAGCATCTTGGTGCCGACGAAGACGAGGACGACCGAGAGCCCGAGCTTGAGGTAGTGGAACCGGTGTATCACGCCCGCGAGAAGGAAGTAGAGCGCCCGGAGGCCAAGTATGGCGAACACATTGCTCGTGTAGACGATGAAGGGATCCTGCGTGATGGCGAAGATCGCGGGGATCGAGTCCACCGCGAAGATCAGGTCCGTGGTTTCGACCAGCACGAGTACCACGAACAGCGGCGTGGCGACGAGGCGCAGGCGCCCGGCCACCTCCGCACGCACCCAGAACTTCTGCCCATGGTACGCTTCGCTCACCGGGACGAACCGGCGGACGAGGCGTAGCACGGGATTCTTCTGCGCGTCGATCGCGCGTTCCGTCTGCATCGCCATCCGGATTCCGGTGACGACGAGAAACGCGCCGAAGACGTAGATGATCCAGTGGAACTCCGAGATGAGCACGGCGCCGGCCGCGATCATGGCGCCGCGCATCAGCAGCGCGCCGAGAATTCCCCAGAAGAGCACCCGGTGCTGATACCGCGCCGGGACGTCGAAGTACGAGAAAATGAGGACGAAGACGAAGATATTATCGACCGACAGCGCCTTCTCGATCAGGTAGCCGGTCAGGAACTCGAGCCCGGCCTGGGGGCCCATGAAGTGGTAGATCCCGAAATTGAAGACCAGCGCGAGTGACACCCAGAGGGCGCTCCACGCGCCGGCCTCCTTCATCGAGACTTCGTGTGCCTGGCGGTGAAAGACGCCGAGGTCGAGCGCCAGCATCACGAGGACGAACGCGTTGAAGCCGATCCAGAGCCAGAGTTGATCCACGTGCCGTTCCTCCGCAAGTCGATACCGCGAGCGGTTGAACGCACGAAGGGCGAGTCCCCTCGCGCGTCCCGGGCACTCACCGTGCCCGGTCCGTACGAAGGTCTCGCCCAGTCAGTAACGGCTGCGACTTGTCGGACCGTGCGGGCGCAAACCTGCGCGCTTCGCAGTCATGACGATCCGGCGGCGCGGGACCTGAGGCCCCTGCGGAGCTACTCCCCTTCTTCGCGGGAGAAGATAGCGCCCCTGCAGCGGGACCGACAGCCCCGCGGCAACGCCATCGCGGCTACTCGCTGCGCCCCGGGTGCGGTTCCGCCACAGGCAATCGCCAGCCGCGCCGGATGGCCAGATATCGCAGGACGAAGCAGGTCAGCGCTCCGGCGCCCGCGCCAATCGGCGCGCGAATCCCCAGGAGCTGGGCAAGAGCCACGATGGCGGACCCCGCGAGGGCGGCGGAGGCATAGAGCTCACCGCGCAAGACTGCAGGCACTTCCGACACGAGCACGTCGCGCAGCATGCCTCCACCGACCCCGGTCAGCACCCCAAGGAGGATTACACCTGCGGGATTCAGTCCCGCGGCGGATGCTTTCAACGCGCCGGACACGGCGAACAGCGCGAGCCCCGCGGCGTCCAGCACGAGGACGGAGCTGCGAAGGCGATCGATCAGCGGCGACCACGAGAACGTGACGAGACCGGCGGCGAGTGAGACGCCGATATAGCGCCAGTCACCGATGGCCGGTGGCGGCGTGGCGCCAAGCAGAAGATCGCGGATGATGCCGCCGAAATTGCCCGCAGCGAACGAGAGGACGAGCACGCCGAAGAGATCGAGCCGGTGCTTGATGGCCGCCATCCCGCCACTCAGGGCGAAGACGAAGGTCCCGGCCAGGTCGAAAACGACGAGTGCTGCATTCACGCCGAATGCAGGGGCTCGAGGGGCCGGGTGACGCGCTTCGGTCTCAGGGGGGTCCGGCGCGTACCCCGGTCCACGACGGGGGATCGCTCGCAGGGAAGCTGTCCATGGACGCGTCCTCGACCACGTCCGGTGCCTGCGGGTTCCCGCTCACCACGGCGTTTCCGGCTCGCCGGGCGGCATACGACTCCGGTGCGAGGGCGGTTTCCGGCTTCGGTGTCTTCACGGCTTCCTCCTGCGGCACGCGTGTCGGCGCTGGGCGAGGGGCGAGGTACTGGAGATAATTGGCCCTGCGGCCGACGGATGGCAAGCCTGTGGCGAGCGATATGGTCAGCCCGGCGCCGGTTCAGAAAAAAGAACGCCGCTTCCCGAGGGAAACGGCGTTGCAATTGTGGATCGGGGCGCCCGGATTTGAACCGGGGACCTCCTGCTCCCGAAGCAGGCGCGCTAACCGGGCTGCGCTACGCCCCGTG
>DAINRR010000018.1:40984-50935 GCA_036741715.1 Gemmatimonadales bacterium | reverse complement strand
ATGCCGACCCTGAAGCACGCGCTGATCGCCCTCGCCGCGATCGTCCCGCTCGCCGCCCCCGCGCCGCTCGCGGCCCAGACCGGGCTCACCATCTACGGCGACGGTCGGGTGCTCGTCCGCCGCACCTTCCCGGTTGCCGTCCCCCGCGGCGCCTCCACGCCCACCGTGGCGATCGGCAATGCCGACCCGTCGACCATCTTCGCGCTCGACACCGCCGTGGCCATCGAGCGCGCGGTGTACGACGCGGCGGTCCACGAGGAGGCGGTGCTCCGCCGCTCCGTCGGGAAGCGGCTCGTCTTCCGCACCGGCACCCGCACCGACGACGGCCGCGCCGTGGACGACACCGTGAGCGCGCTCGTGCTCGGCGTGGACCCGCTCCGGCTCGAGATGCCGGGCGGCCGGATCGCCTTCGCGATGCCGGGCCAGCCGCTCTATCCGGCCGACCTGGTGCTCACGGATCCGTCCGTGGCGCTCACCCTCAACAGCTCCGCCGCGCGGCCGAACCTCGGCCTCGGCTGGTTCGCGTGGGGCGCCAACTGGCAGGCGGCGTACAGCATCGTGCTCGGCCGCATGGCGCGCGTGAGCGGCAACGCGGTCATCAATTCCGAGGCGATCCGCGCCGCCGACGCGCAGGTCCAGCTCGTGGCGGGGAACACGGGCAACGTCGCACGGCCGATGCCGGCCAGGATGCAGCGCGACATGGCGATGGCGCAGGAGGCGGCCGCCGTCGGCAAGGCGGTGGGCGAGCAGAGTGTGGGCGACGTGCATCTCTACACGCTGCCCGGCCCGCAGACGATCCTTCCGGGCCAGGCGACCGCCGTCGCCCTCTTCGAGCCGATGAACGTGCCGTTCGAGAAGAACTACGTCGTCTCGGGCTACATCCCGTACTGGGGCTACCTGCCGCAGCAGCCGGAGGAAGGGGAGGTGCCGGTCGAGGTGAGCTACCTCATCAAGCGCCCGCGCGAGAGCGAGTTCGGCGACCGTCCGCTCCCGGGCGGCGTTGCCCGCGTCTACCAGCCGGATTCGGCGGGGCAGCTGCAGCTCATCGGCGAGGCCGGCCTGGACCACACGGCGCCTGGCGAGGATCTCCGGCTCAGCACCGGCACTGCGTTCGATCTGACCGCCCGGCGCATCCAGACCGACTACGTCACCCGGCGCGACAGCACGCGCTCCGGGTGGCGGACGCGCGCCGAGGCGACGTTCCGGGTCACGATCACGAACGCGACGGACAGCGCGCGCGTGGTGGACGTGCACGAGCGGCGCGGCGGCGAGTGGAGCATCCTCTCGAGCTCGGTCCCGCCGGAGCGCCTGAGCTCGCACCTCACCCGCTTCCGCGTGACGGTGCCGGCGCGCGGCCAGTCGGTGGTGACCTACAGGGTACGCGTCGTCTGGTGACGGTACGGATCCTCCACCTCTCCGATGTCCACTTCGGCGTGGACGCGCAGCTCGATCAGCTGGAGCAGATCGAGCTCTTCGCGCCGAAGCTCGAGCCGGACGCCGTCGTCCTCTCCGGCGACCTCACCCAGCGTGCCCGCCACGGTGAGTTTCAGGCGGCGCACGCGCTCATGCGGCGCATGGGCCAGATCGCGCCGACCCTCACGGTGCCGGGAAACCACGACGTTCAGTGGTGGGCGAGCCCGTTCGGCATTCGCGGCACCGCGCCGCTCTACCGGAAGTACCGGCAGTGGTTCGGTGACGACCTGACGCCGGTCATCGAAATCGATGGTGCCGTCATCGCGGGTTCGCTTTCCGCTCACGGTGTCTCGTTCGGCTCGATGACGTCGAACCTGCGGGATCTCGCGGTGAAGGGACACCTGCCGCGGAGCGAGACCGATCGCCTCAAGGCCGTCTTCGACCGCGCAAAGCCGGGTGCCGCGCGCATCGTCGTCATGCACCACAACGTGCTGCCCGGCGCCATCTCCCGGCGCATGGGACTCGCCGATCCCGAGGACGCGCAGCGCCGGCTCACGGCCACGGGGGCCGATCTCGTGCTCTGCGGGCACGATCACCAGGAAGGCGCCGAGCAGCTCGACGGGCGGCTCACCATCAGCACGTCGAGCACGCAGAGCTCGCGCACGCGTGGCAAGCGGGCGTCCGTGTTCAACATGGTCGAGATCGATGCCGACTCGATCCAGGTGCAGCACTTCACCTGGGACCGCCCGACCTGCCGCTTCAATCCGGCCGATACGTCGTCGTTTCCGCGCCATGTTCCGGAGCCGGTCGTCTCGGCGGCGGGTGGCGACGATCCGGATGCCCGGGAGACGCCGCCGGACAGCTGACCCGACCGAGAGCGACGCCCCATTCCATCGAACATCGCATCCCGATGACGTTCCCCCGCGACGACGCGACGCTGACCGGGCGCCTGGCCTCCCTCGGCCTGAAAGGCATCCGCGAAGTGCGCATGCACCGGAACCGCGTCGTCATGCTGAGCGTCCGGGCGGGCGTCCTGCGCCTCCATGCCGGGTACGCGCACGCGCCCGATTCCGTGCTGCTCGCCATCGTCCGGTTCCTCACCCCGTACACCCGCCGAGCGGTGCGCGCCGCAGCGCAGCGCGAATTTCTCGCCTTTCCCGTCGACCGGTTCATCCCCTCACGCCCACGCGGACCACGCAGGCGCCGGGTCGCACCCGGGGATGTGCCGGTGATCACGCGTCTCAGCGCGGCGCACGCGCGGCTGAACGACATGCACTTCGGGGGAGCACTCGGCGCCGTCCCGTTCCGCATCTCCGGACGTATGCGCCGCCGCCTCGGCGAGGTCTCGCTCCATCGTGAGACGGGAGCCATCGAGGAGATGGCGTTCAACCGAAACCACCTCCGGCGTGACCCGTGGAGCGAAGTCGAGCAGACGCTGCTCCACGAGATGGTGCATCAGTGGCAGGCGGAGAACGGCCTGCCGGTGGACCACGGCCTCGGGTTTCGCAGGAAGGCGCGGGAGGTGGGGATCGTGCCGCGCGCGAAGAAGCCCCGCCGCCCCGGCGTGTAAGCACGTCGCAGGCGTCGAGCGCCGCCCTCTGCGACAATCACTGTCAAGGAACTGGTTAGGGAAAACCCTAGTAGCGCGAGGATGATCAAACCGGTAACGTGGAGACCGACGCCTATGCCGTCGCGCCCGCGCCGAGGACGTCCCAGGGTACGGTCCGGACTGCGCAGGGATGCCCGACTCCGGATTCATACTCGAAGTCGACTTCGTATCAGCCTGCCCGGCGTATCGATGACCAGAGAGGAGCAGTTTCAGTTCATCGAGGCGGCGCGCGAGCGCCTCATCGGATTCGCGCGCGCGCGTGGAATTCCGCTGGTGCGTGTGGAATTCCTCGTGCCGTTCCTGCCGGACGACTTTAGCCTGACCACCTGGCTGTCCTCCGACACCGACGCGAACGCCGCCGCCTGGGAGGCGGGCGGCACCGCCGCCGCGCTGCAAGAGGAGCTCATGGCGGCTCTGCGGGCGCTCGGATACCCCGAGCGCTGGGTCAGGGAGATCGACATCTGCGTCGATTCTCATGAGAACGTGGTCCGCAGCTACGAGGGAAGTTACTTCTACCGCCTGCGCTAGCAGGGCCGTGGCGCTGGTGCCTTTGTCGCACAAGCGCCGCATGGAGCGTCACCCGGCCAGGGCGGAGGTCACATGAAGGTCATCAACCTGCTGGTGCTCCTCGTGTGCAGTGGTGTGGCCACAGGGCGCGGTGCAGACGATTCCCGCCTTCCCGAAGGCTTCACCCTGACACTCGAGCGCGATGGTCCCGTCTGGAAGGCCACGTGTCAACGGGGGTGCACATGGCGGGAACTCAGGTATGAGTGCCGCGACCGGCCATGCAGCGTCATCGTCGATGCCCATGGCGTAGCGGCCGCCGAAGCCAGACGGACTCTCGAGGCGCCGTTTGCCTTCCGGGTGTCGCCGACGGATGACGGCTGGGAGGCGACTCGAGTGCGAGGATCGAGTTGGACGAAGGTGAGCTGGGGCTGCAAGCTGCGGATGTTCTGCGAAGCACGCGTGGACGAAGGCGGCGTGCGACCGGGCTGGATCTAGGGCTCCGTGCCATGAGGCCTGATGCGCCCTGCAGCCGACGCAGTGCCTGCGAGTCGGAGTCACCGCTGCCACGAGGACGAGGCATGCGCCTGCTCTGGGCTGCTGTCGGTTGCTTGATGGTGTGCGTGGCGGCGGCGTGTGGAGACTCACCTGGCGAGCCCGAGACCACCGTCGGGACGTTGCGCGTGACAAATACCGCGACCGGCCCAATCGCGCCCGGTCCGGACTACTTCTCGCTCCAGGCGGGTCCCACCGAGTTCGTGGGGTCCGTCGACTTCAATTCTACCGTTGTCATCGACTCGCTCCCGACCGGCCCTCTCAGCCTCGACGTCGATCTGGGACGGTCCCATTGTACGGTGCCCACCGACCCGGTCACGGTCGCCATCTCGGCGGCGGACACCGCGACCGTCCACCTGGCCATCACCTGCGTGGTGAACTGGGGGCACCTCGAAGTCGGGCTACCTGCCACCGGCCCGGACCAACCCGCGCTCCTCACCATTACACTGGACGGCGTCGCCATCGGCGGAGCTGCACCCAATACGGCGGGCCTGGGCTTTCCTTTCATCCCGGCCGGCGCCCACGAGATCGGACTGCTGGGCCTCGGGACCAACTGTGTGGCCGCGGAGCCGAACCCGCAGACGGTGAACATTCCACTCGATGACACGGTGCGGATCGCGTTCACGATCACGTGTACCTGAGCGCAGGAGAAGCGCGCGCATGGGACCTCATTTCCTCGTAGCTGACGAAGCGGCTCGGCGCTTCCGCGCCAGGGCTTTCGGCGCCCTGCTCACGCTGCTTGGCGTCGCCCCCCTCTCCGCCCAGGCCGCGCCGCTCCCGGTCTATCGCGAGCTGACGGTGGCCCCGGCGGGCCGAGTGGCGCTCGGCGAGTCATTCGCGCAGCTCGACCGATTTACGCCGGTTCGAGACGGGCTCTACGAGCTGAAACCGGCCGACGGCCCGGCGAAGAGCATCATGGTGGCCGTGGACTCTTCCAATGTCGTGCGCGCGATCTTCATCACCTATGCCCCTGGCCGCGACTATGCTGCCACTCGGGCGGCCCACGCGCGCGTGCTGGGGACACCCGAGGAGATCGATGAGATGGAGGAGGGCGCCGTCATCAAGGGCGCCGCCTGGCACGACTCGACCACGTATTTCGCGGTCGTGCACCGGCAGTTCACCGACAGCCTGCCGGATGTGGTCGAATTCCTGAGGGATCGCTGACGAGCCTTCGAATTCACTGCTCGGCGCAACGACGACATCCGGTGGGCCTGAACCTCCGATCGGGCGCTTCCGGCGGCGAGCCTCGGCATCAGGCGGATCCACACCATGAGTGAGGGCGCCATGCGACTTCGCTGGATGGTCGGGGTGCTGTGCACATTCGCGAGCGCGGCCAGTGCGCAGTCGAGCGCGCCATCTCCGCTCGCAGCCGACACCGTTCCGGCCGCCGTCGTCCAGCGCTTCGTCGATGCTGCGAACGCTCGCGATGTGGCGGCGATGGTCGCACTGGTTTCCCCGGATGCCCGCTTCGTGCGCTTCCCCGGCGGACAGGTGATCGCGCAAGGCCGCGACAGCATTCGCGCCCGGTACGCGCAGTTGCTGCGCGAGTCGTCGCCTGCCTTCCGCATCGCAGTCGCATCGCGGATCGTGGAAGGGCCATTGGTGATCGATCAGGAACAGTTCAGCGGGACCGTGGCCGAGCAGGGGCGGGCGACCTGGATGTATGAAGTGCGCGGAGGCCTGATTCAGCGCGCGTGGGCCCTGGGCCGGCGCGCGGAGCCATCGCCCTGACCGCTGTCTGCGGCGCACACCCTTCGACCGTTCAGCAGCAGCAAGTTTACCGGGGGCGCATGGCGGACGACGAGATACAGGCTGGATGGCGCTGGACACTCGCCGCCGCAGCGATCGGCGCCACCACGTCGGGCGTGCTGACGTCGGGGCTCGGCCTCGACCGGTACGCATTCGTCGCGATATGGGCCGTCATCGTACTCGCCTTCTGGTTCGCCTTTTCGCGGCGCCACGGCGCAAACCTCCGCACTCAGTTCGGCCGCCATCTGGCCGGCGGGCTCGTCATTGGAACGGGCATTGGCGCCGTGCTCGCGTGGACCGTGGGCCGTCAGCCGGCATCGCCGGCGCTGACCGGGTCGACACTCGCGTTCGACCTGGTGTGGCTGGGTGCAGTCTACGGGACCGTGGACGCGCTCATCCTTGCCATCATTCCGGTTCTCGCGCTGTACGGGACCCGCTCGGTCGATGGTGCTCGATCGACCAGGGGGAGGCTTCGAAGCGCAGCAGCCGCGCTTGCAGGGAGCGCCGTGATCACGGCCGGCTACCACATGGGCTTTCGTGAATTCCAGGGCCCGCAGCTCGTGCTGCCGGTGCTGGGCGGCGCGCTCACGACGGTGGCCTACCTGCTGAGCGGCAGCATCGTGGCACCGATCCTCGCACACGTCATGATGCACGCCGCGGCCGTCCTCCACGGCGCAGCGACCACCGTGCAGCTGCCGCCGCATTACTGACGCGAGCGACGCGCTGATCACCGCCTGCAGCCGATACGCGACGCCGCGCGCCATCGATTCATGGCCCGACAAGCGCACGGCGGGAAGCGGCCAATGTTCAGGGCAGGTGCAATGACGAAGCTGAATTTGCCACTCGACGCATCGGCGAAGGCGGTGCTCGAACGCGCGCGCAATGAGGCGGCGCGCCTGGGCCATGAGTATGTCGGCACCGAACACCTGGCGTTGGCCCTGCTGCGCCTCACGCCACTCATCGCCAATCAGGTGATGCAGGACCTGGGGGTGAATCAGGAGACCATGCGTGCGGCGATCCAATCGGCGGTTGCGTCCGTTCCGTGCAGCGCGGCGGCGGACAGCAAACGTCCGTTCACATCCCGCACGCACCACGCGTTCGCGCTGGCGCAGCAATGCGCCGCTGCGCTCGGCGCGACGGCAGTCGGGGCGGAGCACCTCCTCGTCGGTCTGCTGCAGGAGCCGGGCGTCGGCGGGCAGATCCTGGTCCGGCACGGGCTGTCAGCCGAGGCGGTGCTCGGCGCCTTGCTGCGCACCATCTCTCCATCGAGCTCCAGCGAACCATGACGAAACACCGCATCTACACCATGTCCTTCGCCAGCGTCTATCCTCATTACATCCAGAAAGCCGAAGCCAAGGGCCGCACCCGGCAGGAGGTGGACGAGGTGATCTGCTGGTTGACTGGCTACACACCGAAGGCGCTTGCGAAGCAGATCGAGCAGAGGAAGGACTTCGAGACCTTCTTCGACGAGGCGCCGGCGCTCAACCCGAACGCCGGCAGGATCACCGGCGTCATCTGCGGCGTCCGGATCGAGGAGATCGAGGATCCGTTGATGCGCAAGGTCCGGTACCTGGACAAGCTGGTGGACGAGCTGGCGAAGGGCAGGCCCATGGAGAAAATCCTGCGCAAGTAGCTTCGCCTGGGAAATGCCGCTCATGGGCGCGACGTCCACCGCCTGATCGATATCGGCGCGAACGGCGCGCCGGGGAACGATGCGCGAGGGCCCAGATCCGATGGTCCATGTCCACGATGCGGTCACGCGGGATGAACTCGATGCCGTGCGGGCGCTCATGCGCGCCTTCGTGGCCTGGCATCGGGAGCGGAATGTCGAGGATCTCGACCTCATCGACAGCTATTTCGATGCGGAGGCGTTCGAGGCCGAGCTCGCCTCGCTGCCGGGGGCGTACGCTCCGCCGCGCGGACGCCTGCTGCTCGCCACGGTCGGCGGGCGCGCGGCCGGCTGCGTGGCGCTGCGCGAGATCGATGCGGGCGCGTGCGAGATGAAGCGGATGTTCGTCTATCCGGAATCGCAGGGACACGGCGTGGGCCGGGCGCTCGGCGACGCCGTGATTCGCGCAGGGCGCGAGGCGGGATACCGTACGATGCTGCTGGACACGAGCTTTCGCCAGACGGAGGCGCGGGCGCTCTACCGGCGGCTCGGGTTCCGCGAGATCGAGCCCTACTATTCCCTTCCGGATCGCCTGCGCGCCTGGCTCGTCTTCATGGCGCTCGATTTGACGCCGGCCGCCCCTCCGCCGCCTGTCTGAATTCCTGCAGGATCATCCCGTGCTCGGTGTACTCGGGCCGTCCCCGGGCGAGCTCGGCGGGAGCATGCCGCCGGAAAGCGTCGTACACCGGCTTGAGCCGGACCGTGTCCCGCTCCCAGCGGTAGGCCATGCCCCGCGCGACGTGCCCGAGCAGGTGGGTCGAGTCCCCGGCAAGGATCGAATCGCCGAACGCGCGTGCCCCGGCCGCGTCGCCCAGGTGGAGCTTGATGAGGGCGGCGTGGTACCGCTGATCGGCCGTCACGCTGTCGAGCATCTCGAAGGCGCCGAGCGCCATCGGGGCGAGGCGGGTCGCCATGGTGTCCCCGCTGCGTGAGGCCTGCATGACGCGGCGGTAAAGCCGGTCGAACCTTTCCTCCGGGCTCAGCTGGCTGATGTCGGGAACACCGGCCGTCGCGGCGGGAACGGCGGGCGGGGGAGGGGAACCGGTGCGCCGCAGGAGGAGGACGCCGGCCGCGACGGCCACGAGGGCCGCAATGCCGACCAGCGCGAGTCGCGCGGGAAGGCTGGGCGCCTTGCCCATCCCGTCCCTGCCACCCGCCCGCAGGGCCGAGCCACATCGCGCGCAGTAGGTGGCCCCTGCCGGTGCCTCCGTGCCGCATTTCGGACAGGCGGACGGGGACACGGCGGCGCCGCAGGCGGGACAGAACCGACCGCTGGCGGCAGCGCCACACGCCGGGCATTTCGAAGTGGCAGGAGGCATCGAATCGAGTCCTTGAAAAGGCGAGCGCAAGTGGCTGTAACGTGACCGGTTGAGAGGGTGAGTCAAGGCCGCGGGCGGCGCGGCATACTTCACCCACCGGTGAAGTAAGCGCTGCTCCCATTGCGCTTAATCCCGGATGGCCCAATCTTGGTGGTGCACTCCGTACCAATACGGAGATGCGATCAACTCCTGCAAGGCCGGTCGCGATGATGTCCGTACGCGATTTGTCCGCTCCGATGGCCAGGCTCCTCGTCGCCGCAGCGCTGCTCACGGGCGCGTGCACCAACGAACGCATCGTCTTCCGTGAGCCGATCAACCCCCCTCCCGACGAAGCGTCCGGACTCCTCGGCTATTTCTCGGCCGAAGACAACCAGACCACGTGCGGCAACTGCCATATCGGACAGCAGTCCGAATGGGAGAACACCGCGCATGCCGGCGCCTACGAGACCCTGGAAAACGATGACCATGCGCAGGCGTTCTGCTTCTCCTGCCATACGGTCACCGAGCGTGGCAACGCGCTGACGGGCGCCGTCGGCTGGGACGCGGTGCAGGACGTCGCCTATCACGACGTGCAGTGCGAGAGCTGTCACGGGCCGGGCCTCGACCACGCCGAGAACCCGGACAATGCCGACAATGTCCCGCTCGCGTCGATCAAGGTGTCGATCGACGGCGAGAACAACTGCGGCGAGTGCCACAGCGGCGTGCACCATCCGTTCGTCGAGGAATGGGCATCGTCCGGCCACGCCGTGGCGCTCGCGCAGCCGGCCGGCCGCGCCGAGTGCATCGCGTGCCACACCGCACAGGGCGCACTCGAGGCATGGGGCGTCCGGGCAGAGTATCTGGAGCGCGGCGCCGCCCTCGGCCAGCACGAAGGCATCGTCTGCGCCGTCTGCCACGACCCGCACGGCGGCCAGAACGGCCTAGAGCCGGGCAGCGGCGAGGGCGGTCCCGGATCCGTGGTCGGTCAGCTGCGGTACCCGATCGACGTCCCGTCACAGGACCAGAATCTCTGCGTGAAGTGTCACCACAAGCGCGCCGAGCCCGAGACGGAATCGGCCACCATCCGCGGACCGCACTCGCCCGAGGGCCCGCTGCTTCTCGGCGAGGGCGCCGGCTGGTTCCCGCCGAACTTC
>DAINRR010000018.1:0-40884 GCA_036741715.1 Gemmatimonadales bacterium | reverse complement strand
ATCGGCGACCTGATCGGCCAGATCGACGTGCTCCTGGCGCGCCCCGAAGTGGCGCCGGACAACGTCCAGAACGACGGCCGCTTCACCATCGCCGACGGCGTCTGGTTCAACAACCAGCTCGCCAAGATGACCGGGTCGATCGTGCACAACCCGTTCCTCATCGAGCAGCTGCTGATCGCGTCGATCGACGCACTGCAGGCCGAGTACAATATTCCCTCGACCGCGATCACGGTTCCGATGGTTCGGCGGCATCTCTGAGCGTCCGTCCCTGAATGCACGGGTCCCACTCGCCCTCCGCGACCATGACGGGTCAATTCCCCCCGCTGGCCGCGGGGGGCGAGGTTTTTTCGTGCACGCCACGATGATGGTGCTTCCCGGCGTGTTCGGCCAGGTCCCCGGCCCCGGAGACACGCTTCCGGTCCCCGCCCCCGGCGAGCTGCTCGATTCGGTCGTGGTCGAGTCGCCGGTGCCGGATCCGTTCGTTCCCATCGTGCAGTGGATCTTCCAGCAGCCGCAGTGGGTGATGCAGCTGGGGATCGTGCTCGCGGCCCTCGCCGCGATCGCAGTCGGCCTTCTCCTCTGGCGAACGCGCCCGGCCATCCGCACGCGGCTCCGCGCGCTCACGATGCCGGCGCGGCTCGCGCTCGGCGGCGTGATCGCCGTCCTGCTGATCGGCGCGGCGATGTTCAGCTGGAAGGCCAATCAGTATGTCATGAACGACAACAACTTCTGCCAGGGCTGCCACATCTTCGTGCCGGCGGGCCACGCCTGGGTGAAGCCGGACACGGGCACGTACCTCCTCGTCAACGCGTTGGAAGGCAAGCACGACACGCTGAGCTGCCACTCGTGCCATCCGTTCGATATCGCCGCGCAGACCCGCGAGCTGTACTACTGGATCGTGGATCGGCCGGAGGACGTGCCGCCACACGGCAAGGTGCCGCGGGACATCTGCGAGCAGTGCCACGTCCAGGGTGCGGCCAAGGAGAGCTGGCAGCAGATCGCCGCCACCGCGGGCCACCGCACGCATTTCGAATCCGATTCCGCGACGAAGATCGCACGCGAGATCGAGGTCGAGGCGGTCAGGGAAATCGCAGCGCACCGGGGTGAGGAGCCGCCGCCCCCGGCGGCGGTCGAAGGCGATTTCCCCTGTCTCACATGCCACGCCCGCTCGGCGCACCGTTTCCAGCCGCCGGACACGACGTGCGCGCAGCAGGGATGCCACCTCACCGACGAGATCGACATCCGGCTCGGCAAGATGGCGGACCAGACCGGCCTGCACTGCAGCGTCTGTCATCAGTTCACCGCCGAAGTGCCGCTCCTGGCGACGCGCGACTCGGCCGCCGGGACGCTCCGCCCTGCCCGCGCCGAATGCCTCGGATGCCACGAGATGCGCGCGATCCTGACCGACTTCGATCCGGCGGCGGATCCGCACGGCGGAACCTGCGGCATGTGCCACAATCCGCACACCCAGGTGGCGGCGGAGGACGCGCTCAAATCGTGCGCCACCGGCGGCTGCCATGCAGACTGGCGTGCCGTGCCGTTCCACGTGGGCCAGGCACACCGCCGGGTCGGTCCCGAGTGCCAGACGTGTCACGACCCGCACAAGTCCCGTGTGGATGCGAGCGACTGCACCGGCTGCCACACGGAAGTGCAGCGGCGGAGCCGTGGACGCATCGTCCCGCCGCAGCCTTTCGACACGACGGAAGCGCTCAAGCGCGTCTCGATGGGGGCAACCGTGCGGCTCGAGATGGCCAGAGATGCCCCGCACCAGGTCGCGAGCGACACCTTCTCCCATCCGATCCACCGCGAACTCCCATGCCTTACCTGCCACGTTCCCTCCGCTCCGCGCAGCCAGCTCACGTTCGTGCCGCCACGCGGGTGCCAGATCTGCCACCACCAGGCGCCGGCGAGGAATCGCTGCGCCGAATGTCATGAGGCGGAAGAGCTCGCGGCACCCGAGCCGGTGACGTTCACGGTGGAAGTCGAGCGCGCCGAGCCACGGGCGGCCGGTCGCCAGCGCGAGGTACCGTTCGAGCATCCCGAGCACGCGGAGTTCAAGTGCACCGAGTGCCACGTGACACCGGTGACGCTGGCACCGAGCGCGGAGGTACGCGCCTGCGCCTCGTGTCACCAGCAGCATCACGAGCCGGGCCGGGCGTGTGCCGCGTGCCACCGCACCGACGCGACGCTCGCCGCGCATGAGCCGCTACCTGATGCGCACGAGAACTGCGTCGCCTGCCACACCGAGACGGTCGTGGCGGTGCTGCAGCCGACGCGCTCCTTCTGCCTGGCGTGTCACACGGAATCGGTCGATCACTACGCGCCGCGCGAGTGCAGCGCCTGCCACTTCCAGGCGGCGCCCGAAGCGCTCAAGCCGCGGCTCACGGCGGCAACGCCATGATGCGCCTGCGCGAAACGCTGCTGCCCATCGTCGTCGCGACGCTGGCGTTCGCGCCTCGCGCCGAGGCACAGGGCTGGCGGCTCCGCCTCGACGCGCGCGCGCAGATGGCGGCGTTTCGCGGAGTGGAGCTCGACAGCCTCCTCGGAACCGAGGTGGTCACCGGTCCGACCGGGGGGCCGGTCTCTCCCGACGGCATCATCGCCCGCTGCCCGCCGACCACCCAGTTCTGCTACATCTTCCGCCCGGGCGCGCGCCGCCGCGGTGGTCCGGCGTTCACGACCGCCGACCTCAACATGTGGGGCCTCGGCGTCCGCGGGCTTCGCGTGCACCTGAACGCACGAGCCGGGGTCGATCTCGGAAGCGCGGACGCCTGGCCGGGCACCGACCCCGCGGTGCAACTGATGGAAGCGTACGCGGAATACGCGAGCGAGCGGATCACCGGGCGCGGCGGACGCCAGCTTCTGGCGAACCGGCTCGGGTGGACGGGCTTCGATGGCGCGCGTGTCATCGGCCGGATGCCACGCTACGGGCTCGACGCAGAACTCTATGGCGGCCTCGGACTCGGCCAGGCCACGGCGCTCACGGCATCGAGCCCCGCACTCGACCCACTCGACGACTTCCAGCCGCAAAGCCGGCAGATCCTCTTCGGCGCCGCGGTCGGATGGCGTGGCCCGGGCGCGGATATCCGCTTCGACTACCAGCGTGAAGTGGACCGGGACACGCGGAATTTCTGGAGCGAGCGTATCGCCCTATCCGGCGCGACGCGCATGACGTCCCGCCTCATGGTGTCGGCCGCCACGGAGTACGATCTCTCGAACACCTGGTTCGGCACCTCGGAGCTCGACCTGCGCTACTCGGCGCGTCGGTGGAGCCTGGCCGGTGGGGCGCGGCATTACCGGCCGCATTTCCCGCTCTGGACGATCTGGGGCGCCTTCAGCCCGGTGCCCTACCGCGCGGTGCACGGCCGGCTTCAGGTCTCCCCCGTCAGCGGGCTCGGCGTGAATCTCTCGACCGAGTACTTCCGCTTCCTCGAGGCAGAAACCGAGACGCCTCTCGTGCAGGTGGACCAGGACGGGTGGCGCTCGGAGGTGTCGGCGAGCTATGCACTCAGCCAGCGGCTGCGGGTCGGCGCCGGGTACCGGCTCGAGTACGGTCCCGGCGCTTCCGTGGACGGCTTCGAGGCGAATGCGACATGGCGCCCGCGCGACGCGATCACGCTGCAGGCGTACGGTGCGACGCTCACCCGGCCGCTGGAGTTCCGCCTCAACCAGTCGGAGCTCATCGTGCTCGGGCTCGACGCGGCCTGGCAGGTGCAGCCAAGATTGCGCGTGGCCGTGGGCGCGGCGCATTACGACGAGAACCGCGAGCGGCCCGACGCAGCGGGGATCGAGTGGAAGCAGCTCCGCCTCAACGCGCGGGTCACCTGGCAGCTCTCGAGCGATCCGGACGCGGTCCCGCTCCCGCCGGCCATCCGGCGGCGCCCGGAGGGTGCGCCATGAGCCGCCGAACCCTCGCGGGCATGGCGGCGATCGTGCTGCTGCTGCTGGCCGTCGTGCCCCTGAGAGCGTGGCTGGAGCGGGATCGCTTCGATCACCTGCAGCACCGCGAGCTCTTCCCGACCTGCACGTCCTGCCATGCGGGAGTGCTCACCGCAGAATCCGCAACCGACCCGGCGATCTGGCCCTCGGCGGAGTCGTGTGCCGAGTGCCACGACGGCACCGTCGAGGAGCGTGTGGACTGGTCCCCGCCGGAGCCGCCGCGAACGAATCTGGCCTTCACGCACCCGAAGCACCGGTCCGAAGAGCGAGAGCACGCGGATTCGACGGCGCGCTGCTGGACCTGCCATGCGGCGCAGGCCGGCGAGCCAGAGGGAGAGCCGATGGCGGTTCAGCTCGCCGTCGTCGACAACTGTCTCTCGTGCCACGGCGTGCGCTCGCCGCACCTCGAGGCCCCGGACAGCGCGTGCGCCACCTGTCACGTGACGCTGGTGCAGGCGGCGCGCCTGACGGCCGAGGACATCGCGGATTTTCCGCGGCCGCCCTCGCACGACCGGCCGGACTTTCTCGAAGACGGCCACGGACGGCTCGCGACTGCGGGGCCCGGCGACGTCGCCGCCTCCTGCGCGACATGTCACGCGCGCAACTTCTGCGCGGAGTGTCACGTGAATGCCCCCGAGATCGTCGCGATCCAGGCGCTCGGCGTCGACGCGCGCGTGACACCCCTCGCCGGAGGCGTCCGGGCTCCGCCTTCACACCGCGAGCCCGACTTCCTGGCGGATCATGGCGACGATGCGGATGACGGGGCCCAACGCTGCGCCACCTGCCACACGCAGGAGAGCTGCCTCGTCTGCCACGTGGGAACGCCGAGCGTGGCACGCACGCTGGCGACGGCGTCGCCTTCGCGCGGGCGCGGCGCGGTAACCGAGCGCCGGCGCCCGCCTTCGCACGGAACGGATTTCTCCGAGGACCACGGTCCGGCGGCGTCGGCCCGGCCGCAATCGTGCGCCTCCTGCCACGCCCGGTCCGAGTGCCTCGACTGCCACCGGCCCGATCCCGCGAGTGCATCGCCGGGATATCATCGCGTCGGGTTCATCGTGACCCACCCGGTGCAGGCCTACCAGCGCGAGTCGTCGTGCAGCGACTGCCACAATCCCGGTCAGTTCTGCTCGAGCTGCCATGCGAATGCCGGCCTCACGAACGTGGACCTGCCGCTCGATGCCGGGTATCATGACGCGAAGCGATCGTTCATCGCGGGTCACGGCCAGGCCGCGCGGCAGAATCTCGAGAGCTGCGTCTCGTGCCACGTCGAAACGGACTGCATGAGCTGTCACGCGACCTCGGTACTCGGCGGGCGCAACTTCAGCCCGCACGGCCCCGGCTTCGACGCCGAGCGCCTGGCGCAACGGAATCCGCAGATGTGCTCCGCCTGTCACGGAAGCGCCATTCCGGGACGCGACTGAGTCGCGTTCCACCCCCTCCGATCCCGGACTCGATGACCGGAACGACCTGTCCCGCCTGCGGTGCTCCCGCTTCCGGCCGCTTCTGCAACAATTGCGGCACGCAGCTCGGCGCGGTGCCCTGCCCGGGCTGCGGCACCCCGGTCGCCGCCGGAACCCGCTTCTGCGCGAACTGCGGCCGGCCGGCTGCAGCCGGA
This sequence comes from Gemmatimonadales bacterium, assembly GCA_036741715.1. Lineage (GTDB taxonomy): Bacteria > Gemmatimonadota > Gemmatimonadetes > Gemmatimonadales > GWC2-71-9 > CAMLLJ01. The sequence goes on along the minus strand of DAINRR010000018.1, from coordinate 35,330 downwards.
ACCGGCGCGACCGGCGCTGTCGCAGGCGGGCGGACGCCACCGGTGCCCTGGATCGTGGCGGGCATCGGTGCACTCGTGGCGGTGGCGGCACTCGCCTGGGCGATCGCAGCCAACAGCGAAAGCGGCGGCAATGCCGGGGTCCCGGCAGCCGCCGCGCCCGACATCTCCGCCCTTTCTCCGCGGGAGCGGTTCGATCGCCTCTTCAATCGCGTGATGGCCGCCGCGGAGAACGGCGACAGCGCCGAGGTGCGCCGTTTCCTTCCGATGGCCCGTATGGCCTACGAACAGCTTCCCGAGCTCGACCCGGACGCTCGCTATCACATGGCGATGCTGCATCTGCAGGGCGGAGAGGCGGCGGCGGCGCTCGCCCAGGCGGACACCATCGACCGGACGGCGCCGAAGCACCTCTTCGCGCCGCTCATCCGGGAGGCGGAAGCGGTGCAGCGGGGCGATACCCCGGCAGCGGCGGCTGCGCGCCAGGCGTTCCTCGCCGCCTATGACGCGGAGATCGCGCTCGAGCGCCCCGAGTACGCCGACCATCGCGGCGCCCTGGAGCGGTTCCGGGGAGCAGGCGCCGCGCCCTAGCGAGACATTGCCGACACGGCAAATCTGCTGGCGGTGACTCGCACCCTCCGGTAGCTTTCGCTGTCCGCCCCGTTCCACTGCCATCTACAGCCGCAGGTTCCGATCGAGGATGCCTCCATGCGAGTGCACCTGATCTTTATTCTTGTTGCGACCGCGACGGCGCTGCTGCCGCGGCCCGGACAGCGTGTACTCCCAGCCGTCGTTCCCAACGACAACCGCACACCGGCTGGCCGCCTGGTCGGCGATACGCTCGTGCTCGAGCTGGTCCTGGACTCGGCCGCCTGGTATCCGCAGGGCCCCGCCGGTCCCTCCGTCATCGTGCCGGCCTTCGCCGAAGCGGGGCACGCGCCGCAGATTCCGGCACCGCTCATTCGAGTCGTGACCGGGACGATCGTCCGTGCGACCGTCCGCAACGCGCTCGACAGCGCCTACGTACTGCGAGGGTTCCGCACCCGTCCGGGAGGGCCGGGTGAGATCGACACGATCCAGGCCGGATCGGCAATGACACTCACCTTTGCGGCGGGCCCGCCCGGCACATATCTCTACGACGCGCTGCCGCAGGGATACGTCCCGCCGCGCAACGTCCAGGAGCGCCGCGGCGAGCGCGAGCACGCGGCTGGCGCCTTCATCGTCGACCCAGTCGGCGGGTCACCGCCGGATCGCATACTCGTCATCAACATCCGCGCCGACCCGGGCGCGTCCGGCGAGTACCGCAACGCGCTCGCCATCAACGGCCTCTCCTGGCCGCACACCGAGCGCTTCGACGTCCTCACCGGGGACACAGTGCGCTGGCGCGTGATCAACGCGAGCTCGCGCACGCACCCGATGCACCTGCACGGTTTCTACTTCTCCGTCGAATCTCGCGGGTCGCCGAACGCGGACACGCTGTTCCCGGCAGAACAGCGCCGGCTCATGGTCACCGAGATCATGGAGGCGTACACCACGATGGCGATGAGCTGGGTCGCCTCGCGGCCGGGCAACTGGCTCTTCCACTGCCACCTCGCCTTTCACGTCGTCCCGTCCGCACGCCTCGACGGAGCAGGGCCAGGGACGGCGGGCCGGCACTCGCACAGGGCCGAGGAGCACATGGCGGGACTCGTGGTCGGCATGCGGGTCCGCCCGCGGCCCGGCTATGCCGAGGCCGCGCGCGCCGGGGTGCAGCGACGGCGGCTCTTCGTGCAGGAAGGCGCACGCCGCGGGATAGCGCCAAGGACGATGGGGTACGTGCTGCAGCGGGATGGACGCGAGCCGGCCGCCGATTCGGTGGAGATCCCGGGCTCAGTGCTCGTCTTCGAGCGCGGGATTCCAGCCGACGTGACCGTCGTCAATCGCCTCGACGAGTCGGCGGCGATTCACTGGCACGGGCTCGAGCTCGAGAGCTGGTCGGACGGCGTGGCCGGATGGAGCGGAGCGGACACGCTGGTGGCGCCGGCGATCGCCGCCGGCGATTCGTTCGTCGCCCGCCTCACCGTCCCACGAGCCGGGACGTTCATCTATCACACGCACATGAACGACATCGAGCAGCTCACCTCCGGACTGTATGGCGCGATCGTCGTCATCGAGCCTGGCGAGCGCTTCGAGCCGGGCAGGGATCACATCGCGGTGATGAGCTGGGATGGCGATGCCGTCCGCGGGCGCGTGCAGATTCTCATCAACGGTGATTCCATGCCGAAGGAGATCGCAGTGCGCGCCGGCGAGCCTCAGCGGTTCCGTTTCGTCAACATCGGGCCGGCCGGCGTGATCCGCCTCGACCTCAGGCGTGATTCGTCGCTCGCCGAGTGGCGCCGCCTGGCGCTCGACGGCGCGAGCCTTCCGCCGTCGCAGGCGATCGTCTCACCCGCCACGCACCGGATCGCCGTCGGGCAGACGGCCGATTTCGAGGTGCGGCTCGTGCCTGGTCGCTACGTGCTGAGCTACTTCCACAACCCGCTCTCGCCGGTCCGAGCCCAGACGATCGTCGCCCGGTGAGCCTCGACACCCCCCTCACCACCGCGCTCGCCGACCGCTACCGCATCGAGCGCGAGCTCGGACAGGGCGGGATGGCGATCGTCTATCTCGCCGAGGACGTGCGGCACCATCGGCGAGTGGCGATCAAGGTACTGCATCCGCAGCTCTCCGCCGTGATCGGTTCCGAGCGCTTCCTCAAGGAAATCGAGCTCACCGCCAACCTGCAGCATCCGCACATCCTGCCGCTCTTCGATTCCGGCGAAGCGGGAGGGCTGCTGTATTACGTGATGCCCTACGTGGAGGGTGAGACGCTGCGCACGCGACTCGAGCGCGAGCGGCAGCTCTCGATCCCCGACGCGATCCGCATCGCGCGCGAGGTGGCCGATGCGCTCGCGTACGCCCACGCCCACGGCGTCGTCCATCGCGACGTGAAGCCGGAGAACGTGCTGCTGCACGGGAACCACGCACTCGTCGCCGACTTCGGCATTGCGCTCGCGGTCGAGGAGGCGGGCGGCAGCCGGATGACGCAGACGGGGATGAGCATCGGGACGCCGCAGTACATGGCGCCGGAGCAGGCGATGGGCGATCGCGCCGCCGACCATCGCGTGGACGTCTATGCGCTCGGCGCCGTGACCTACGAGATGCTGGTGGGCGAGCCGCCCTTCACGGGCCCGAGCTCGCAGGCGATCGTGGCGAAGGTGATGACCGAGGACCCGAAGGGCCTCCTCATCCAGCGGCGCAGCATCCCGGAGTCGGTGGAAGGCGCCGTCCTGACGGCGCTGGAGAAGCTGCCGGCCGACCGCTTCGCCACGGCCGGGGAGTTCGCGCAGGCGCTCACCGGTGGGCAGTCGGGAGTGCGGGGAGCTGCAATCCGCACGCGCGCGCGCCGGCGGAGCTGGATCGCCCCCCTGATCGGCGCAGTCGGAATCGCGGCGCTCGCGTTCTGGCTTGGCACCCGCGTGTCGCAACAGGGCCAGGAACGCGGATTCGGGCGCGCGACCCCCGTCACGTGGGATTACGGGCTCGAGGTCCACCCCGCGCTCTCGCCCGACGGGCGATTCGTGGCCTACGCAGCCGGGCATTCGGCGACCAACCTGCGGGTGTTCGTGCGGCCGGTGTCGGGAGGACGCTCGGTCGCCGCGGTCGAGGACACGACGCAGTCGCAGTCGTCGCCCCGATGGTCACCCGACGGGACGCGGGTGCTGTTTCTTTCGCAGAACGGGGTGTTCAGCGCGCCGTCGTTCGGCGGGCCGGCGCGGCAGGAGCTCGCCGGCCGGCGGTCCGGCGGCATCACGTGGGCCGCCTGGGCGCCGGACGGCGAGCGGATCGGCTATATCGCCGCGGATTCGCTCTTCGTCCGGGAGCCGGATGGCGCGTCGCATTTCGTCGCGGGCGTGAAGGAGCTCTCCCTCTGCAGCTGGTCGCCTGACGGGCAGGCACTCGCCTGCGCGGCCGGCAACCTGCAGTACGCGCTGGCCAATCAGCAGTTCGGCAACCTCTCACCCAGTCAGCTGATCGTCGTGGACGTGGCGAGCGGAGCCCTCGATACACTCACCGATCGATCGGCGTCGAACCAGAGCCCGGTCTGGGCCGCTCCCCGGCGCCTGCTGTTCGTTTCCAACCGGCATGGGCCACGCGACATCTACGCGATCGACCTCGATCGCAGCGGGCGCCCTCGAGGCGAACCGCAGCGCCTGACGACCGGCCTCGGCGCACACACGATCGCGCTCTCCGCGGCCGGCACGCAGGTCGCGTATGCCGTCCTGGACGTGACGGCGAACGTATGGGCGCTCCCGATCCCGCGCGGCGGTTCGGTCTCGCCGTACTCGGCCAGGCAGGTCACCCACGGCAACCAGCTGATCGAGTCGTTCAGCGTGTCGCGGGACGAAAAATGGTTGCTGTACGATTCGAACCTCGCGGGTCAGGCCGACCTCTACCGTATCCCGATCGCCGGGGGTGAACCGGAGCGGCTGACGACCGATCCGAGCGACGACTTCTTCCCGACGCTTTCACCCGACGGCCGGGAGGTCGCGTTCCACTCATGGCGGTCGGGCAATCGCGACGTCTTCGTCCTGCCGCTCGACGGGGGCCCGATTCAACAGGTCACCGCGACGCCTGGCGTCCAGGAAGTCGGACCGAAGTGGTCGCCGGATGGGCGGTCGCTGGCCTACTTCGAATTCGAGGGGCCCAACGATACCCTGGCGCGGAGCTCGGTCTGGATCTCGAAGCGGGATGAGGCGGGTGTCTGGGGCGCGCCCGAACGGAGGCTGTCACGCGGAAACTGGCCGGCCTGGTCGCCCGACGGTACCAGCCTCGCGTACGCCGTCGGGAGCGTGGCGAATCGCATCCTCGTGGCGCCGGCAGCTGCCGGCGAGGGACGGCTCATCTACGATGCGGGCCCGAGTGGCGCTCGGGTCGAGATGATCGTCTGGAGCGCGGACGCGCGGACGCTCTTCTTCAAGAGCCACGATCCTGCCGGCCGTGCGGAGATCTGGACGGTGCCCGTGTCGGGCGGCCCGGCGCGGCTGGTGGCTCACTTCGACGATCCCTCGCGGCCGTCCCACCGGTACAATGTGGCGGCAGCGGCAGGCCATCTCTACTACACGATCGATGAGCGGCAGAGCGACGTCTGGGTCATGGACCTCGCGGACGCCGGTGAGGCGCCGTGACGGCAGCCGTTCGCCTCACCGCAGCCCTCGAGAACCGGTATTCGATCGAGCGCGAGCTCGGCGCCGGCGGCATGGCCACGGTGTACCTCGCCGACGACCTCCGCCACGCGCGCAAGGTCGCGGTGAAGGTGCTCCGCCCCGAGCTCGCCGCCGTGATCGGCGCGGAGCGCTTTCTGGCGGAGATCCGCACCACGGCCAACCTGCAGCATCCGCACATTCTCCCCCTCTTCGACAGCGGCGAAGCGGACGGCTTCCTGTTCTACGTCATGCCCTTCGTCGAGGGTGAATCGCTGCGGGACCGGCTGACGCGCGAGCAGCAGCTGCCGATCGCCGACTCGGTCCGCATCGCCACGGAAGTGGCCTCCGCGCTCGACTACGCGCACCGGCACGGCGTGATTCACCGGGACATCAAGCCCGAGAACATCCTGCTGCACGACGGGCGCGCGGTCGTCGCGGATTTCGGCATTGCGCTCGCGGCCAGCAAGGCCGGAACGCGCATGACCGAGACGGGGATGTCGCTCGGCACGCCACACTACATGAGTCCCGAGCAGGCCATGGGCGAGCGCACGATCACGGCGCGGAGCGACGTGTATGCCCTCGGCTGCGTCACCTACGAAATGCTGGTCGGTGATCCGCCGTTCATCGGCTCGACGGCCCAGGCGATCGTCGCCAAGGTCATGACCGAGAAGGTTGCGGCGCCGACGCGCCTGCGCGACACGATCCCCCCCGCGGTCGAGGATGCGGTGCTGACCGCGCTCGAGAAGCTCCCCGCCGACCGGTTCGCGACGGCCGCCGAGTTCGCGGCAGCGCTCGGTGGCGGTGCGACGGTGCGGTCCACGGCGCGTGCTCAACAGCGTACGGTCGTGAGCCAGGGGCCATGGCGGCGTATCAGTCTCGTGCTGGGCGCCCTGCTCCTGGGCTCGGTCGCGCTCGCCGCGTGGGCCATCGGTCGGGGCCCCGTCGCATCCGGCCCTGAGGTATTCGACGCCGCGCTGCCCGAGAGCGCCGGAATCAGCCTTGGCGCCGCCACCGCGTCGACCTCGTTCGGCACGCCGCTTCGCAACCTCTCGGTCGCGAGCGACGGGAGCTTCGCGGTCTATGCCGCGCGGGAGGGCGACTCGACCATGCTCTGGCGCCGGAGCCTCCGGGATGCGTCGGCCAACGTCATCGCGGGGACGCGCGGTGCCATCGCACCCCGCATCTCGCCGGACGGGTCGCGCGTGGCGTTTCTCGTCGGCGGCCGGGCCATGATCGTCCCGATCGAGGGAGGCGATGCGGAGCTGCTCCTCGACGGCGCGGATCCGCGAACGCTCGAATGGGCCTCGCCCACCAGCCTCCTGCTCATCGACTTCGAAGGCAGCCGGCTGAGCTGGCTCGATCCCGAGCGGAGCCAGCGGCCGCGAAGCCGGGTCACGACGGCGCTCGGCTACGGGCACTGGATCCCCGAGAACCGGCAGGTGATCTCCTCGCGGAACGGCACCGCGCTGGTCATCGATCCCGAGAGCGGGGAGACCTGGCCGGTCCGGTCGATGCTCCCGGATGGGTCACCGGGCTCGGTCCTCTCGGGCTCGGCGTTCCGGGTGATTCAGGGCGAATACCTGGTCTATATCTCGGACGGCAACCTGCGCGCCGCCACATACGATCGCGACCGGCATCTCGCCGGACGACCGGTGAACCTGGTCAGCGGCATCCGGCGCGAGTCCACCGGCGCCGCGCAGTTCGACGTGACCGAATCCGGCGACCTGGTCTATGCGCCTGGGGCGGATGCCACCGTCGGGCGCATCGTACGCCTTCGTCCGGGCGCCGAGCCTGAACCGCTGCCGCTCGATTCAGCCGAGATCCAGCGGTTCGACCTGAGTCCGGACGGCCGGTGGCTGGCGGTCGTGGTCGTGACGACCGAGGGCCAGGAGGTCCGGCTTCACGACCTGAGGGACGGGCAGCGCATCAACTGGCTGCGGGCCGAGCTCATTCGTCATGCACTGTGGAGCCCCGATGGACAGCGCCTGATCGTCGGCGTGCGCGATTCGACCCGATGGAGCATCCTCTCGGGAATCCCGAGCACCGGGATGCCACCCGATACCCTGTACTCGGGCAGCCTGGAGAACGCGCTCGACCCGCTGGACTATCGCGCGAGCGACGCCGTGGTGGCGCAGAACTGGACGACCTACACGGCCGTGCGCTTCGATCCGGGTGTCCAGCCGATCCGCTTCGACACGCTGGCGACGAAGGTCCGGTTCGCCTCGCTGTCGCCGGACATGACGCGGATGATGTACACCGAGGAGAGCGGACGGCTGGTCGTCGCGAGCCGCCCGGCCGGTGGTCGCCGCTGGCAGGTCGCGGCGGACGGCGCCGAGCCGCTCTGGATGTCGCCGACGGAAATCATCTTCCGGCGGGGCGTGTCGTGGTACGTCGCGCGGCTCGATCCCGCGACCGGTGAGCCGCAGGGTGCGCCGACGTTCTGGGGCCGCGACCCCCGGTTCTCGGATACGGCAGGGTGGTCGAACCGGCTCTCGCACGACGGCGGCATCATCTACCTGCAGGGGCCGTCGCAGGTGAGCGGCAGCCATCTTCGCGTGATTCCCGACTGGGTGACTCGAATGAAGGCGGCTCTCGACGAGGCGAACCGGTGACGACGGCCGAGCGGCTCTCCGCGGCGCTCTCCGACCGCTATCGTATCGCCCGCGAGCTCGGCTCCGGCGGCATGGCCACGGTGTACCTCGCCGACGATCTCCGCCACCGCCGCAAGGTCGCGATCAAGGTGCTCCGTCCGGAGCTCGCCGCCTCGCTCGGCCCCGAGCGCTTCCTCCGCGAGATCGAAGTCGCCGCGCAGCTCACCCATCCGCACATCCTCCCGCTGCACGACTCCGGCGCCGTGGACGGATTCCTCTTCTACGTCATGCCGTACATCGACGGCGAGTCCCTGCGCACGCGACTCGACCGAGCCGGTGAGCTGCCGATCCCCGAGGCCGTGCGCATCCTGCGGGAGGTGGCCGACGCGCTCTCGCATGCGCACGCGCTGGGCGTGGTGCACCGCGACATCAAGCCCGACAATGTGATGCTCTCCGGTCGCCATGCGCTCGTGATGGACTTCGGGGTCGCGAAGGCGGTCAGCGAAGCGACGGGGAAAACCACGCTCACCACCGCGGGCGTGGCCCTCGGCACGCCGACGTACATGGCACCCGAGCAGGCGGTGGCCGATCCGCATCTGGATCACCGCGTGGACATCTATGCGCTGGGCGCGATGGGATATGAGCTCATCGCCGGCCGCCCACCGTTCACGGGGCGATCGCCGCAGGAAGTGTTGAGCATGCACGTAACCCAGGCGCCAGACCCGGTGGATCGCTACCGCCCGGCGATCCCCGCCGCGCTCGGCGACATCATCATGCGCTGCCTTGCCAAGCGCCCGGCCGATCGCTTCCAGAGTGCCGACGAGCTCGTCGAGCGGCTCGAGCCGCTGTCCACGCCGAGCGGGGGGATCACGCCGACGATGACGCGCCCGGTCAAGGCGCTGGTGCCGCTCCGGTCGCACCGCACCTGGGTGATCGCAGGCCTCGCGGCGATCCTGCTCCTCGGCGCATTCGGTATCGGCGTTCTTGGCAACCGCACGGCGGAGCCGGTGGTCCTGGGTCGCCGCACACAGGTGACGATCGCGCCCGAGCTCGAGCTCGATCCGGCCCTCTCGCCGGACGGGAAGCTCATCGCGTACGTGAGCGGATCGCCGGCGACGTTCCGGCTCTTCGTGCGGCAGGTGGATGGCGGCACCCCGGTGGAGGTGGCACCCGGAGGCGAGGCGCCTCAGCGGGCGCCCCGATGGTCGCCCGACGGCTCGGCGCTGCTCTACGCGGGTCCCGGCGGCCTCTACCGTGTTCCGGCACTCGGCGGCGTTCCGCAGCAGATCATCGGCGCGGACCCTGCCGAGCGCCGCTTTCCGACGAGTTCCGATGCGGCCTGGTCTCCGGACGGACGCGCGATCGCGTACGCTACCGGAGATTCGATCGTCGTGCGGGAGCTCGCCACCGGCCTCTCCCGAGCCATCGCCGGCGGGCAGGGATTTCACCTTCCCGCCTGGTCTCCCGATGGCCGCTGGATCGCGGTCACCCAGGGGGCGACTGCCTTCATGTTCGGCGGCCGGTTCCTCGGCGACCTGTCGCCATCGCGGATCGTGCTCGTCCCGTCGGAAGGCGGAGCGGCGATCGAGATCGCGGGGGGAGGGTCACTGAACGTCGATCCCACGTGGCGCTCGGCTGGCGAGCTCTTTCTCATCTCGAATCGTGACGGTGCCCGCGACATCTATCGCCTCCGCATTCGGCGAGACGGTCGGCCCGATGGCGCGCCCGACCGGATCACGACCGGGCTCAATCCGCACAGCATCTCGATCGCGGCCGACGGGTCATCGCTGGCCTATGCCACGTTTCTCGAGACCGTCAACGTGTGGATGCTGCCCGCCTCACCCTCCCCTGGCGACGTGCCGCGACAGCTGACGACCGAACAGCAGATCATCGAGGGCTTCGACATCAGTCCTGACGGCCGCTGGATCGCCTTCGATTCGAACCGCGACGGGAGCCAGCACATTTTCCGCATGCCCGTGGCTGGCGGGTCGGTCCAGCGCCTCACGGACGGTGCGTGGGATGACTTCCTGCCGACGTTCTCCCCGGACGGTCGGCAGCTCGCGTTCCATTCCTATCGCCTGGGAACACGAAGAGTGTTCACGATCGGCGCCGAGGGCGGGACACCGGAGCAGGTCACCTCCGCGCCCGGATCACAATTGCAGGCCGCGTGGGCTCCTGACGGAAACGCGCTCGTCTTCGATCACCGGGATGCCACCCCGGGCTCCGGGCCTGGAATCCACCTGGTGCGACGCACCGCCGACGGATGGTCGGAGCCGGTCGAGCTGGCAAGAACGCGGACCAGCGCCGTCGCGGGCGGACCGGGCCCGCATGTTTCGAGTGATGGGCGGCTGGTGGCATTCATCGATGCGGACTCGCTGCGGGTCGTCCCGCTCGCAGGCGGCCCGGTCAGGACGGTCTTCGCGCGCTCCGACGAGTCGGCCATCCGGGCCAACTGGGCGCCGGACGGCAAGGCGGTGTACGTGATCACGGAGGACTCGATCGGATCGGCGCTCTGGCATGTGCCGCTCGCCGGACCACCACGGCGAGTGGCCCGCCTGGGCGAACGCGAGCGGCAGGTGACCCGCTATGGTTTCGAGATCCGCGATCACGGCATCTACTTCACACAGGGGGAGCGGCAGGCGGATATCTCCGTCGTGACGCTCGGGAGGCCGGAGTGATGGCATGGGTCGCGCTCGTCATCGCGGGGCTGCTGGAGGTGGGCTGGGCCGTCGGGCTCAAGTACACGGAAGGCTTCACGCGCCTCGGGCCGACGGTCGCGACGGCTGCCGCACTCATCGGCAGCATGGCGCTTCTCGGTCTCGCGATCCGGACGCTGCCGCTCGGAACGGCCTACGCGGTGTGGACCGGCATCGGGACGGTGGGGACGGCGATCCTTGGCATCGCGCTCTTCCGCGAGCCGGCGAGCGCGATGCGGCTCGTGTGCATCGGGCTCATCGTGGCCGGCATCGTTGGATTGAAACTCGCGCCTGCGGCGTCGCGCTGGGATTAGCCGCTATCCCCGCTGGTTCGCCAGCCGCAGAAATTCCTCACGCGTCATCGGGCACGTCCGGAACTCACCGCGCAGCGCACTGGTGATCGTGCGCGAGTTCTGCTTTTCCACGCCGCGCATCATCATGCAGAGATGCACCGCCTCGATCACGACGCCCACGCCGCGCGGCTGCAGTACGTCCTCGATGGCCTGGGCGATCTGCTCGGTGAGCCGCTCCTGCACCTGCAGCCGCCGCGCGAATACCTCCACAATCCGCGGCAGCTTCGAGAGCCCGACGATACGCCCGGCGGGAATGTAGGCGATGTGGGCTCGTCCGAAGAACGGGAGCATGTGATGCTCGCAGAGCGAATAGAGCTCGATGTCGCGCACCATGACCATGCTCTCGTGCGCCTCCTCGAAGACGCCGGCGCCGATCACCTCCTCGACGCTCTCTCCGTAGCCCCGCGTCAGCCATGCGAGCGAGCGGGCCACCCGCTCGGGCGTGCGTGCCAGACCGTCGCGATCGGGATCTTCCCCCAGCAGCTCGAGCTGGCGGCGGACGAGCTGCTCCATCCCAGGCTCGATCCGCCCGGTGGAGGGGAGGCGCTCGGCGAGATTCGTCTGCGCGATCATGGTGCGGTCTCCAGCAGAGGTTGCCGCTCGAGCGCGACTTCGGCCTCGAGGCTCGCCTGGTCGCGAAAGATCGTGGCCACGGCGAGCGTGCGGCCGTTCAGTCGGTAGGTCGCCGTGCAGTCCCGCTCTGCGATGTTTCCATCGATGCGCAGCTCATCCCATCGCGCGGCATGTCCGACGTAGGAGATGACCACGTCATAGTGCTGGCTCCAGAAGAAGGGGACCGCGCCGAAGCGCTCGCGGCGACCATTCCTGCCGGCGAGCATGTTTCGCGCGGCCACCTGCGCCTGCCGCTGGGCCACCACCCAGTGCTCCACCCGGATCAGCTCCTCGCTGTCCCGGTAGGGAAACCGCGCGATGTCACCGGCCGCGAAGATCCCCGGCTCGCTCGTCTCCAGGTACTCGTCCACCATGACGCCCCGGTCGATCGCGAGCCCCGCCGCCTCGGCGAGAGCGATCTCGGGCCGGACGCCGATGCCGGCCACGACGAGCTCGGCCGGTACGGCTTCGCCCCCGGAAAGCGTCACGCTCGCCGGGCCGACTGCCTTCGCAGTCCGGCCAAGCTGGAAGACGACGCCGTGCTCCTCATGGACGCTCCGGACGAAGTCGCCGAGCTCGGCGCCGAGCACGCGCTCGAGTGGCCGCGCCTCGGGGCCGACCACGGTCACCTCGAGCCCTCGCGCGCGGAGTGATGCGGCGACTTCGAGCCCGATGAAGCTCGCGCCGATCACCACCGCGCGCCGCGCATTCGCCGCAGCGGCGATGATGGCGCGCGAGTCGGCGAGCGTACGGAGGTAATGAATCGGCTGGCCCGCGTCGGGCAGGTCGAGCCTGACGGGAGTCGCCCCCGTCGCGAGGAGGAGGGCGCCGTAGGGAAGCGACGACCCGTCGTTCAGCGTGACCGTGCGTGCCTTCGGGTCGATCGCCCTCACGGCGTGGCGGAACAGGAACTCGATATCGTTGTCGGCGTAGAACGAGTCGGGACGGAGCGGAATCCACTCCTCCGGCGCGTTCCCCGCGAGATAGTCCTTCGAGAGGTTGGGGCGGTCGGTCGGAGGCGAGTCGCCTGCTTCGAGAATGACGATGCGCCCGCTGTAGCCCTCCCGCCGCAGCGTCTCCGCAGCCACGGCTCCCGCCGCACCGCCCCCCACGATGACCACCGACGACGGCGCTCCATTGCCCGGCCGGGACACCGGCGCGGCGGGCATGAGGCGATCCGCGCCTGCGCGCTTCGAGCCGACGCGCACCCGGCCTTCCCGCTCCTCGATGTTCCAGCAGGGTATGCCGGCAAGCGCCGGCGGCCGGCTGGGCGTACCCGTTCGCAGATTGAAGGCGGCGTGGTGCCAGGGACAGCGGACCGTCTCGCCGACGATGATCCCCTCCGCGAGCGGGCCGCCGTAATGCGTGCACTTCGCGCCGACCGCGAAGAGCTCGCCGCCCACCCGGGCGACGAGGACGGCCTCGCCGTCGGCGTGGCCGAGGAGCGCTCGGCCCTCGACCACGGCGGCACTGTCCACGCCCTGGGCGAGATCGGGGCCGGTGAGGGGTGCGGGCTCGTCGCTCATGCAGCTCCTTCGCTCGTCAGAGCGATTTGAGGTATTCCACGAGGTCGCTGCGCTCGCCGGCGGTGAGCTCGAGCTCCAGCACCTGTTCGTACTGCGCCACGACATCGTCGAGCGTTGCCGCGCTGCCGTCGTGGAAGTAGGGCGGATGCTGCAGCAGGCCCCGCAATGGAGTCGTGCGGTAGGCCTTCTCGACGGTCCTGGCAGCGTACCTGGGATCCATGCCGGTCTCCTCCGGCGCATGTCGCTTTCCGGAGTTGATGTCGCTGAGGATGGCGCCGGCGTGGCACGATGCGCACCGCCCGGCGCCGGTAAATACCTCGCGCCCGCGCTGGGCGGCGGCCGGGTCGAAGCTGCCCGGCGCGGGCGCAGGGGCGCGAAGGCTCAGCTGGTAGTCGCGGAGCGCCTCGAGCTTCGGCGTGACGAGGTCTGGGCTCTGCACGATGTCGATCCCGAGCCGGTTGTCGCGGAAGGTGCCCTGGCCGTGCATCTGCGTGATCGCGACGTACGCATTCCAGTAGGACACCGGCCCGTCACCCGTGAAGGTTTCCCGGTCGACGCCGTCGAGCCCGTAAGCCGGCGGAAGGACGACCGGCGTGTTCTGTCCGTCGATGTTGTAGCGCGGATCGTAGCGTCCGGGGCCCCATGAAGTGTAGACCGCCTTCTGCTCCGCCGTGAGGGCGGGAGAGAGTGCGATGATGGCACCGGGGTCGAGCTGGGTGTTGGCCCAGCCGTCCATGCGCCGGCCGATCCCCGGCGCGAACGAGTTGTCCACGCTCGAATGGCAGAGCGCGCACGTGGTGCCGACGCGAACGAGCGTGTCCCGCCCGTCGATCGTCTGCACGTCACCCTCGAGCCCGATGACGGCGCCGAGCTTGAGCAGGGCGACGGTGGTTGCGGTGCTGTTGAGGTCGACCTGGCCCGCGGCGAGTGCGTCCCTCAGGTCCTGCGGCAGCGCGTCGGCATCGACCTTGAGACCCACGGAAAGCGCGACGGCGGGCGTGACTCCCCCCTGAATGACTTCGTGCATGCGAAGCGTATCGGTCCAGAACTTCTCGTCGCCGAACGTATCGAACCGGAAGATGTCGCGACCGGCTTCGAGCGACTCGGGACTCGGCTCGGTGGAGTCGCCGCACGAGGCGGCGCCCGCACCGAGAATCGCCGCGAGCGACACCGCCAGCAGGGCGGTGCGGCGGCCGGCGGGGCGGGTGGATAGCTGAATGGGCTGCATGATGTCTTCCTGGCGCGTGCGCGCGGCTGCCTCATGGAACTGGCTGACATCGGACGTGGACCGTCGCCCCCAGGGCTTGGGCCACATTGTTTGATATCTCCCTTCGGATAATAAGTCAAGTATTTCCTTTGTTTATTGACCTAAGTCACCCTGATCCATACCTTCGCGACAGGCGGCGTGGAGTGAGCCGATATCAGGATCGACCTTATCAAGGAAGAAACGCGAGGATACCAGCGTGCCCACCACCCCAACCGATTCCGGTGCCACCCGTTCCATCTGGATGAACACCGCACGACTTCCGGAGTATCAGCAGCTTGCAGGTGACGCTGTGGCCGACGTCTGCGTCGTAGGCGCCGGGATCGCGGGTGTGACGACGGCGTACCTCCTGGCACGGGAAGGCCGGAGCGTCATCCTGCTGGACGACGGGCCCGTGGCGGGTGGCGAGACCGGCCGAACGACCGCGCACCTCAGCTGGGCGCTCGACGATTTCTATTCGCACATCGAGCGGATGCACGGAGCAGAGGGTGCGCGGATGGCGGCGGCGAGCCACCGGCGGGCCGTGGACCTGATCGAGGAGATCGTTCGAGGCGAGGCGATCGACTGCGAATTCGAGCGGCTTTCGGGTTACTGGTTCGCCGAGGACGCGGATGGGGGGAAAGAGCTGGACGAGGAGCTCGAGGCGGCGCAGCGGGCCGGGGCCGGAGTGGTGGAGCGACTCGGTCAGATTCCCGGGGTTCCCTTCCGCACCGCGGCTGCCCTCCGGTTTGCCGACCAGGCACAGTTTCACCCGCTGAAGTACATCGCGGGTCTCGCGCGCGCGTTCGTGCGGGATGGCGGCCGGATTCATTGCGGGACGCACGTGGCGGAGCTCGTGACCAGGTCTCCCACGCCGGCGGTGCGAACGGCCGGGGGGCATACCGTCACCGCCGGGGCCATCGTGTTCGCGACCAACAGCCCGGTCAATGACTGGGTGAAGATGCACACGAAGCAGGCGGCGTACCGCACGTACGTCGTCGGCGTGCGCATCCCGGCAGCTACGGTCGCGCGCGGGCTCTACTGGGACAACCTCGACCCGTATCACTACGTGCGGCTCGCCGAGGACGAAGGCGGGGAGGTCCTGATCGTGGGCGGACAGGACCACAAGACGGGCCAGGCGGACGACCAGGAGGAGCGCTTCGACGCCCTCGTCGAATGGACGCGCGCGCATTTCCCGGACGCGGGCGACGAGCTCTACCGCTGGTCGGGCCAGGTCATCGAGCCGAACGACTACATGGCATTCATTGGCCGCAACCCTGGCGACGACCACATCTACATCGCGACAGGCGATTCGGGAAACGGGATGACGCACGGCACCATCGCCGGCATGCTCGTCACCGATCTCATCCTGGGCCGGGAGAATCGGTGGGAGAAGCTGTACGATCCGTCGCGGAAGTCCCTCCGCGCCGCACCGGAGTTCCTGAAGGAGAACCTCAATGTCGCAGCGCAGTACCGCGATCTCGTCCGCCGGGGAGAGGTGTCGAGCGTGGACGAGATCGCGCCCGACAGCGGGGCCGTGATGCGTGATGGTGCCCGGCTGCTCGCGGTGTATCGCGATGCGGCCGGAGCCGTCCACACGCGCTCCGCGCTCTGTACCCATCTCTACTGCGTGGTCGACTGGAACGACACGGAGAAGACGTGGGACTGTCCCTGCCACGGGTCTCGATTCGATCGACATGGGAAAGTCGTCAACGGCCCGGCCATCGAGGATCTGAAGGTGGCGGAGCCGGACGCGAACGGCGGGACGTGAGGCTGGAGCGGTGAGAGGGCGGAACATTTCGTCCGCCCTCCCGCGCCCCCTGAGCGTCACTGAAGCAGAGTCTCGATACCAGATTCGAGTGCCAGACCGCTCACCTTCTGCGCAATCTCCAGGCCTGCATCCGCATCGAACCGGTAGTGAATCCCGCCGAAGATCCGCGAGATACCGGCGTCATAGGCCAGCCCGGACAGCCGCTGCGCATCCTGCGGGAAGAGCGCAGCCAGGACATAGGCCGCCGCGCCCGAGAAGCAGGAGTGGTTCGACGGATACGACGGGAAGTTGGGCAGCCCGATCGCCAGGGAGATCGCCGGGTCCGCCTGCGTCGGCCGGAGGAGCCAGTAGGTGAACTTGGCGTCCGCACAGGCGATGAGGGCGTCCATCGATGCCGTGTTCATCAGCGCCAGCGTGCGCGCCGCGGTGAGCTCGTCGAGCTTCGCGTGCTCGATCAGCGCGGCTGCCTGGGTATTCCAGAAGCCGGCGATCAGCGAACCGGTGCCCATCGCCCAGAACTTCGCGCTGCTGTCCTGCTGCGCCGTGCGCGTGGCGGCGATGTCGCGCACCTCGGCGAGCGCCGTTTCGAACGCCGGTGACCCGAATGCCGGCGGCGGCGCGGGGCGGAACTGGCCGCCGCTCGCCAGGAAGAACGGCTCCATCTGGCCGAGCATCGGGAGTGCGGGCGGCTGCGGCGGGTTCGCGCTGCTGAACCAGATGCCGGGCCCGGTCGGGACCGTGCCCGTCCAGGGGGCGTGGAAGCGGTCGCTGGTCGCGAGCGTCACGGCCTTCTGGCCAACACTCCGCCCGATCGTGACACCGTGCCGGAACGCATCGCCGCGGCCCGGATCGAGCGCGGCCGCCCGTGCCTCGACCTCGAGCCGGAAGGCGGCGGAGTCGGCCGGGTAGAGGTAACTGAGCACCACCTGTGAGGCACCCGCGATCGCACCCTGGGTCGTGAAGGGCTTCGGCGGCTCCTTCTGCGCCTCGTCGGCCGCTGCGAACTGGGCCAGGGTGAGGTACGCCATTCCCCGCTGGGCGGCCTGCTGATTCGGCTTGTGCTTCTCGATCATGCTGCGGGCGATGCGGTTCCAGTCGAGCGTGGCGAGCGGTGCCCGGATGGCCGCGCGCATCTCGACCGGGTTCGGAGCCGTGCTCTCGTTGGCGCAGCCCATGATCGACAGGGCGGCGAGGGAGAGGGCGGCGAGACTGCTCCTGCGGACTGCCATGATTGCCTCCATCGGTGCTGGGGGTCCGGTGCCGGCAGGATGCCGGATGTCGGATCGCCCCGTGGGAATGCGCACCTAATGTCAGGCGGCACCCTCGCGCCGATCTCGCGGTTCTCTCGTCCTTCTCTCGCGGGGCCATGATGTTCTCTCTCAAGCTCTTGGGCGGCGCCTCCATCGAGCGTTCGGGGTCGCAGGTGACCGGACGCGCGGCCCGCGGCCACCGTCTCGCGCTCCTTGCCCTCCTTGCCCGGGGCCGCCCGCTCACCCGGGATCGCGTGCTCGCACTCCTCTATCCCGAGTCCGACACCGACCGCGGCCGGCGCGCCCTGTCCGATACCCTCTACCTGATCCGCACCGGCCTGGGCGACGACGTTCTGCTCGCTCCGGGCGATGAGCTCCGGCTCGATGCCGGACGCATGAGCAGCGACATCGCCGAGTTCGAGCGCCTCCTCGACGAGGGGCGCACGGAAGACGCGATCGGCCTCTATGCGGGCCCATTTCTCGACGGGTTCCATCTCGCTGAAAGCACCGGGTTCGAGCAGTGGGTGGATGGCGAGCGGGCCCGGCTCGCGGAGCGGTACACGGCGGCCGTCGAGCGGCTTGCGGCAGGAAGTGAGGAGCGGAGGGAGTGGAGCGCGGCGGTCGCCTGGTGGCGCCGACTCGCCGCACTCGAGCCCGGCAACGGCCGCGTGGCGCGGCGACTCATGCTCGCGCTCGATGCCGCCGGAGATCGGGCGGGGGCACTGGCGCATGCCCGGGTGCATGCGGCGCTCCTGCGGGCCGAGTACGAGGCGGACCCCGATCCGGACGTGGAGGCGCTCGCGGACCGGCTGCGGCGGGAATCGGTGGCGTGGGGGGTGGAGAAGGCGGACGAGGCGGACGAGGCGGACGCGGCGGACGAGGCGGACAAGGCGGACAAGGCGGATGAGAGTGGCGCGGTTGCGGCGCCCGGGCCCGCTTCGTGCGCGTCGTGCGATCCGGCCGCATCGTCGACCGGGCTGGACCCGTCCGTCCGCCGAGCCTCCCGCACGCTTCGCGCCGCGGCCGTGGCGGCAGGGTTCGCCGCAGTGCTCGCAGGCTCGCTCGTTTCGTGGCGCTCGGGCGGCATCGCCGTCGGCGTCGAGTCCGCGATTGCGGCCCCGTCGCCCGTGCGTCGATCCGTTGCCGTGCTCCGCTTTGCGAACCTGAGCACCGAGCCGGACAACGACTACTTCAGTGACGGACTCACCGAAGCACTGATCGGTGCGCTCGGCCGGATCGAGGCGCTTCGCGTCGCGGCGCGTACCTCGTCCTTCGCCATCGGCGGCCGGGGGCTCGATGTACGCGCGATCGGCGACACGCTCGGTGTCACCGCCGTACTGGAAGGGAGCGTGCGGCGCGACGGCGGCCGGCTCCGCGTGAGCGCGCGGCTCGCCGACACCGAGACCGGCTACCAGCTCTGGTCCGCGGAGTACGACCGTGAACTTTCCGACATCTTCGCGCTGCAGGACGAGATCGCGCGCGCGATCGCCGGGGCGCTCGAGGTGAGGCTCGCCGACGGGACACCGGAAGCGCGGCGCACGCCGACGCTCGAGGCGTACGACCTGTACCTGCGCGGCGTGTTCGTCCGCAACAAGCTCACGAGCGACGGCCTGAGCCGGGCCGTGCAGCTCTTCGACCGCGCGATCCAGCTCGACTCGAGCTACGCGCTCGCCTACGCCGGCAAGGTGACGGCGCTGGGCCCCCTCGTCTGGTACCGGCACCTGCCGATCGAGCAGGGCCTCCCGGCCATGCGCGCAGCGGCGCGGAAGGCGCTCGAGCTCGAGGAGTCCCTCGGCGAAGCCCACGTGGCCCAGGGAATGGTCCACTTCTACTTCGACCGCGACTGGGAAGCCACGGAGCGCGCGTACCGCCGTGCCATCGCCCTCAACCCGAGCGACCAGCACGCGTTCCACATGTACGCCAACTATCTCATCGCGATGGGGCGGCTGGATGAGGGGATCGCCATGCGCCGGCGCGCGCTCGAGCTCGATCCCCTGTCTCACCGGAGTGGAATGCTCCTCGGCCGGGACCTGACCGTCGCCGGACGCTACGAGGAGGCGATCGCCCAGTACCGGCGCGCCATGGAGATCGATTCGACGTCACCGCTCGCCCTCGGCACCGGCCAGGAGGGATCGTTCGGCCTGGCGGACGTGTACGCATGGCAGGGGAGGACCGCGGAGGCTTTCACCGAGTACATGCGGCTCGCGCGTCTCGAGGGGATCGGCGCGGAGGAACTCGAACGGTTCCGTGCTGCGTACGACGATGCCGGGCTGCCGGGGTACTGGCGCCAGCGGCTGGACTTTGAGCTTCGCGAGGCGGGTGGAAGGGCCGAGCCGCTCCGCATCGCGTCACTCCTCGCCCGGGTAGGCGATGCGGAGCAGGCGGCGCGGTGGGTCGAGCGGGCGCATGAGGAGCGCGCGATGGCGCTGCCGTTCATCGCCGTGCTCCCGGTGTACGACACCGTGCGCTCCCATCCGCGGTTCAGGGCAATGCTCGAGCGGATCGGACTTGCCGATGCGGCTCGTCGGCGGGAGGCCGCGCTTGGCCGGGGGGAATCCTGAGGCAGCCGAGATGAGATCGGGCGGGGAGTTGCGCGAAACTTCCTGCCACCCTCCCACGTAACAATCTGTAACACTTGCCCGAGCCCTCCGCTCCGGGCGCCACCCCTGCACCAAAGACTCCATGTATCGACGGCTCCATTCCCGGGACCGCGGGCCTCGTCGCAGCAGCATGTTCGTGCTTCTGGCCGCTGCGGGCGCGGCGCTCGGCGCCTGCCACCCGGGCAATGCCCTGGCGAAACGGCTCGTCGCTGCCTGCGACGGGGGGAACGCCATCGCGTGCGACTCGCTCGGCACCCGCCTCCGGCGCGGCGAATACGTCCTGCGCGACGAAGCCCGCGCCGCCTCGCTGTTCGAGAGCGCCTGCAGCGCGGGCGTGGGTGAGAGCTGTGCGAGCCTCGGCGCCATGCTTCGCCGCGGGGCCGATGGCGTCGACCCTGACTCCGCGCGCGCGCTTGCGCTCTTCCGGCAGGCGTGCGACCGGGATGCCATGGACGGCTGCACCTCACTCGGGGAGCTCTATAAGGATGGCGATGGCGTCCCGGCCGATGTCATGCAGGCCGCGACGCTCTTCGGGAAAGCCTGCGACGCCGGGCAGACCACCGCGTGCGCGCACCTCGGCGTGCTCCATGTCTCGGGCGAGGGTGTCCCGCTCGACGTTGCCCGGGCGGCCGGGCTCTTCCAGCGCTCGTGCGGCGATTCCATCCCGCTCGGGTGTGTCGGGCTCGGCCGCCTGCACGCCTCCGGCCAGGGCGTGAGTGCGAACGATTCGATCGCCACGGTGCTGTTCGAGCGGGCCTGCGACCAGGACGAGCCCGAGGGATGTCTCGAGCTCGGGATTTCGCATGAGAGCGGGCGCGGCATTCCGCAGGATTACGAGCGGGCGGGCCACCTGTATCGCGATGTCTGCGAGAACGACATCGCCCTGGCGTGTGCGCGCCTCGCCGGCCTGCATGAGAAGGGCGCCGGGGTTTCCCGTGACGAGCGGATGGCGCTAGGCCTCCGGCAGAAGGCCTGCAGCCTCGGCCACGCCGAATCGTGCGCCAGGCCTGCTCCCGCGACCCCGGCGGCGCCAGCGACCGGGAGCGCCTCATGATGCGACCCGTGCCTGGCCCGCCGCTCGTGGCCGTCGATCACCTCACGAAACGGTACCGGAACATCGTCGCGCTGGAAGATGTGACGCTCGCCATCACGGACGGTATCACCGGCCTTCTCGGGGAGAACGGAGCCGGTAAGAGCACCATCATCAAGATCGTGCTCGGCCTGGTCCGCGCGACCTCAGGCACCGCGATGGTGCTCGGCGAAGACGCTTTCGAGAACACCCGCGTGCGCAGCCGGATCGGCTACATGCCGGAGCACGACTGCCTGCCGAGCGCCGTGAGCGCGGCGGAGTTCCTGACGCACATGGCGGAGGCGAGCGGGCTGCCGCCGACGGCAGCGCGAACCCGCGCGGCCGACACGCTCCGCCACGCGGGCCTCTTCGAGGAACGATACCGCGCGATCGGCGGCTACTCGACCGGGATGAAGCAGCGCGTGAAGCTCTGCCAGGCCCTGGTGCACGATCCCGCCTTCGTCTTCCTCGACGAGCCGACCGCAGGCCTCGATCCCACGGGTCGCGAGGAGATGCTCGATCTCATCAGGAAGACGCACCGCGAGTTCGGGATCAGCGTGCTCTTCTCCTCCCACCTCATGGCGGACGTCGAGCGCACCTGCGACCGGATCGTCGTCCTGCAGGGAGGCCATCTCGTCCACGCGGGCGAGGTCGCGCAATTCACGAAGGAAACGGAAACGGTCTTCATCGAGGTGGATGCGCAGCGTGACGCGCTCGCGGCAGCGCTCGAGCGGCGCGGCGTGGTCGTCACCGCGGATGGAGGGGGGATGACGATCGAGGGATCCGACGAGTCGGTGTACGATCACGTGCGCGACGCGCTCGTCGAGACGGGGGCCCCGCTCCGGCGGATGGCGCCGCGCCGCCGGGAGCTGACCGAGCTCTTCGCGCGGGAGGGAACGTGACCGGCACCGTCTTCGACATCGGGTATCAGCACTACACCGGAACGCGCGAGGGCCGCGGGCGCTCCCGGAAGGCGATCTACAAGGACGGACTGCGCACCGCGCTCGGGCTCGGACGGGGAGGGCGCGCGAAGGTCCTCCCATGGCTCTTCATCGGCGTGCTCTCTGCGATCGCCTTCGTCATGGCGCTCGTGGCCGGTGCCGCACTCCGCATGATGCCGGACGCGGCCGAGCGGATGAACCTTCCGTCGCACGCCGACTACTACGGCGTCGCGTCGATCATCATGTTCGTCTTCGCGGCCGTTGTCGGTCCGGAGCTCCTCTGTCCCGACCGCCGCCACGGGGTGATTCACCTCTATCGCGTGCGGCCACTTTCCGGGACCGACTACATCGCGTCGCGCTGGGCGGCGCTCTTCACGGTGATGGCGCTCGCCGCGTGGCTGCCCCAGGTGATCCTCTTTCTCGGCCTCTGCGGGGGCGATGCGTCACCGGTCGCCTACCTGCGCGAGCACTGGCTCGACATTCCGCGGTTCCTCGCCGCCGGAGTCGTCATGGCCGCGTACGCCACGACCCTCGCGCTGCTCACGGCGTCGTTCACGACGCGCCGGGCCTACGCCTCGGTGTTCCTCGTCGGACTCTTCGTCATCACCGTGCCGTTCACGGTCGGGATGGCCGAAGAGATCGGCGGGAAAGCGGGCGAGTGGGTATCCATGTTCAACCTCACCAGCATCCCGGCGCACGTGAACGACCTGATCTTCGGCGAAGTGAGCGACGTGACCGAAGACGCGCCGGCGAGGAATCTGCCGGCCTGGGTGCGTGTCGTGTGGTACTTCGCCTGGATCATCGTGCCGGGCACCGTGCTCTGGGCTCGATACCGGAGGCTCGCGCCATGAGCGGAACGGCAATTCTGAGCGACGCGATCCAGGCGGGGAGCCCCGGAGCCTCGGGACACGCGCACCCGGTGATCGAGGTCGATCGCGTGTCGCGCTGGTTCGGCAGCGTCGTCGCGGTGAGCGACGTGAGCTTCGAAGTGGGGCCGGGGATCACGGGGCTCCTCGGCCCCAACGGGGCGGGAAAGACCACACTGCTCCGGATGATCACCGGGCTCGCCGATACGTCGTCCGGGTCGATTACCGTCCTCGGTGAGCCCGTGCGCGACAATCCGCCGCTGTACGGTCGTCTCGGCGTGATGTCGGAGCACGAAACCGTCTACGGATTCATGAAAGGCCGGGAATTCGTCCGGGCAATGGGAAAGCTCCGCAATGTCCGGAACCTCGAGGGCGCGGTGGACCGCGTCATTGCGCTGGTGGACCTCGAGGATGCGCAGCACCGCTCGATGGAGACGTATTCGCGGGGCATGCGGCAGCGGATGCGCCTCGCCGCGACACTGGTGCACGATCCCGAGGTCCTGATCCTCGACGAGCCGCTCAACGGCGCCGACCCGCGGCAGCGGGTCCACTTCAAGGAGCTGCTGCACCAGCTTGCCGGGGAAGGGCGAACGATCGTGATCTCTTCGCACATCCTCGAGGAAGTCGAGCAGCTCGCCGACAACGTGCTCCTCATCGTGAACGGCAAGCTCGCGGCCTCCGGCGGGTTCCGCGCCATCCGGGCAGCCCTGAACCAGCGCCCGTACCACGTTCGCATCCTCTGCGACGCTCCGCGCGAGCTCGCCTCGGCCGTGGTGACGCTCCCCTCGGTGGATGCGGTGCATGTCGATCCGGATGGGGCGGTGATCGTCCTGAGCCGGAACGTCCTCGACGTGCAGGTGGAGCTGCCCCGACTCGCGCAGCGCGCGGGCGTCCGGCTTCGACGCGTCGAGCCGCTCGATGATTCGCTCGAGAGCGTCTTCGGCTACCTGGTGGAGAAGTAGCATGGAAACCATCTACCGGCTCACGCTCCGCCAGCTCTCCGGCCGCTGGCGCCTCGGGATCATGCTCGCGCTGGCTGCCCTCCCGATCATCATCACCAGGATGATGGTCGGCTCCGACACCGCCCCATCCGTCGGGGATTACGAGACGGCCGTGCTCAGCGCCATGCTCGCGGGCTCGATCCTGCCGCTCGTCGTGCTCGCCATCGGCGGCGTCGCTTTCGGCAACGAGGTGGAGGATCGGACGCTGGCCAACCTCACGCTGGCGCCGGTCCCGCGCTGGCAGATCGCGGCCGCCAAGCTCCTGGCGGTCGTCACGGTGGCAGGCCCCTTCATCGCGGTGAGCGCGTGCCTCACGGCGCACCTCGCCTTCCTCGGCGATGCGCGATCCACGCTTGCCCTCACGGTCGCCGCGCTCGTCGCCGTCGCGATGTACGGGTCCGTCTTCGTCTTCCTCGGCCTCGTGAGCAGCCATGCGGTGGGAGTGGGGCTCCTCTACATCGTCATCTGGGAGGGGTTCTTCTCCGGCTTCGTCGCAGGGGCGCGGCTCCTCAGCATCCGGCACTACGCGATCGGCCTCACCCATGCGATCGATCCGCGCCGCTTCGTCTCCCTGGATACGATTCCTGCATCCGCGGCCGTCATCGCCTCGGCAGCCGTGATCGCCGGATTCCTCTTCCTCTCGACGCGGCGGCTCCGGAGCATGGACGTTCCGTAGCCCCGCCTGTCGACCTGTACCACCGCCTTCCGGGAGCGATCAGATGAACGAGGACTCCGACAGAGCCGAGCTCGCGCGCGTCGTCGCCGAATGGGACCGCGCCATGATCTCGAACGACGCCGACGCCATCGCCCGGTTCATGGCCGACGACTGGGTGATCGTCGGACCGGACGGGAGCGTCACTGAGAAGGAGCCCTTCCTCGATCTCGTGCGGAGCGGGGCGCTCACGCATGATGTCATGGAATCGCACGAGCTGGATATTCGTGTCCACGGCGATGCGGCCGCCGTGATCGCGCGCGGCGTTTCCGGGGGAACCTGGCGGGAGGAGCGCTTTCTGCTGCAGGAAAGGGTGACTTCGATGTTCATTCGACGTGACGCCGAATGGCGATGTATTGCACCCCACCTCTCGAAACTCGAGTGAAGCTCGTGATTCGAGTCACATTCCGCGGGTGATGAGTGACCGGGCACGACCCGCTCGCTGGCTCTCCTCCTCTCCGTCCGTTATCGTACTTTCACTCGCGAAGGATTCTCCTCGCAGGCACCCGCAATCGGACGCCGATGATCGCCGACGCACCTCTCGATCCCGCCGCCGAATACGACCGCTTGCGACTGGTCGCGATCATCGAGTCGTCGGATGACGCGATCGTCAGCAAGGACCTCGATGGGACCATCCGCAGCTGGAATCCGGCTGCCGAACGCATCTTCGGCTACACCGCCGACGAGATGGTGGGCGGCAGCGTCTTCCAGCTCATCCCGCCTGAGCTGCACGACGAGGAGCACTCCCTCCTCGACCGGATCCGCCGTGGCGAGCACGTCGCGCACTACGAGACCGAGCGCGTCCGGAAGGATCTGCGCCGGATCCGCATCTCGCTCACGCTCTCGCCTCTGTACGATACGTCCGGACGGCTGATCGGGGCCTCCGCCATCAAGCGCGACGTCACGGCGCAGCGCTCGCTCGAGCAGCAGCTGCAGCAGGCCCAGCGAATGGAAGCGGTTGGGCGGCTCGCCGGCGGGATCGCGCACGACTTCAACAATCTCCTCACCGTCATCAACGGGCTCACGCTCCTCACCATTCCGCAGCTCGCAGCGGGCACGCGGGAGCGCGGGAACCTGGAACAGGTGGCGAAGGCAGCGGAGAGGGCGGCGGCCCTGACGCAGCAGCTCCTCACCTTCAGCCGTCGCCAGCTCGCCGATGTCGAAGTGCTCGAGCTGAACGAGGTGATTGTCGCGATCGAGGCGCTGCTCCGCCGCCTCATCGGCGAGCACATCGCCCTCGACATCCGGCTGGCCCACGACCTCGGCCGGGTCCGCATCAACCGGGTGCAGATCGAGCAGATCGTGATGAATCTCGCCGTGAACGCGCGTGACGCGATGCCGGACGGCGGCTCCCTCACCATCCAGACCGAGAACGTGAGCCTCGGCGGGCTCTTCGTGCACGAACGGCTGCAACTCGAGCCAGGGTCCTACGTCGTGCTGTCCGTGCGGGACACGGGGCAGGGGATGGATGCCGTGACACAAGCCAGCATCTTCGAGCCGTTCTTCACGACGAAGGGGCCCGGCCACGGGACCGGACTTGGCCTCGCGACAGTGTACGCTATCGTGCAGCAGGCCGGCGGCGCCGTCTATGTGTACAGCGAGCCCCGGCTCGGAACCGTCTTCAAGGTGTACCTGCCCCGCGTCGACGACATGGCGACGGTCGTCGAGCCGACGCCATCGCCCTCCGCGCAGGAGATGGCGCCGGCCAACGGGCGCACGATCCTTCTCGTGGAGGACGAGCCCGGCGTCCGCTCCTTCGGCGCCCAGGTGCTCGAGGACGCAGGCTACCGCGTCCTCCAGGCGGCGAGCGGCGAAGAGGCACTCGAGCTCATCGGGTCCGCGCGGGAGCCGCTGTCGCTCCTGCTGACGGACGTGGTCATGACAGGAATCAACGGCCGCGTGCTGGCAGAGCGGCTTCGGGCGCTCTACCCGAAGCTCGCCGTGATCTACACCTCGGGCTATACCGACGATATCGTCGTTCGCGCCGGCATCACGGCGGAGAGCATCGCGTTCCTGCACAAGCCGTTCACACCGAGCCAGCTGCTCGAGCGCATCCGTGCCGCGCTGCCGAACGGCCACGAGCGGCAGGCGTGATCACTCGAGGGGCACCCGGCTCGCCCTCCCCAATGCCTCGATGAATCCCCGGATGTGATCGGTTCCCTGGCCGGGCAAGGCCAGGAACGGATCCATCACGGTGGAACGCAGCACGACGAGCCCCTCCGCGCCTGCCGCTTTCCATTCATCCACCGTCGCGACGCCGAGCATCTCGAGAATGGGTGCGATCGCCCCGTCGTACATCGGGGTCCGGAACCGGGTGCGGGTGATGATGTACTCGGGGGAGGGCGTTGCCGAGTTGATGCTCATGCGGCGATAGATCGACTCGTTGAGCGCGTTCAGCTGGGGAAGCGTGCGCGCTCCGGCATGGCGCACCACGAAGCATACGATGTTGATGTCGGGCTCGGGCAGCACGTGGATGGAGAACCCGTCGCCAAGGTCGGCGGTCGCGAGCACGTCGCGCAGCCGACGCGCACCGATCGCCGTGCGCTCGACGAGATAGCCGTAGCCTCGCTCGTCGAGCGGAAGCACCTTGTGGCTGAGCCAGACCGACGCGGCAGAGGCGCCGGGCTTCGAGCCTTCGAAGATGTACTTGCCGAGGTAGAGCTCGTCGTCGGCGCGGGACGCCGTGGCCGGGCTCAGGTAGGGGGGGTCGACGGCGACGAGGTCACGCCCGCGGCGGTCCCGCAGGAGGAAGGCCCCGGCCGGATAGGGGACGTACCCCAGCTTGTGCGGATCGAGCGTCACCGAGTCGGCCTCGCCCAGCGCCACGATCGCGTCGACGAGGTCATCGGCCGGCCAGGACAGACCGGTCGAACGGCGGATCTCGCGGCCCGAGCGCCGCACGCCGTCTTCGCGCCACGTCACCGCGGCAGCATACCCACCGTAGCACGCGTCGGAATGCAGGTGGAAGGCGATCCCGAGCTCGCTCCTGGCCCGCTCACGCACCTCGAGCACGCGGTCGAGGCGATCCACCGCGCTCTCCTCGGTCGTTCCGCAGACGCTCACGCACGCGAGCACCGGAGTCCTGCGTTTGGCGAATTGCTGCAGCTGCTCCCAGAGTGCATTCGGATCGAGCCGGAACGCAGGGTCCACCGGCACGAACACGAGCTGGTTGGCGCCGATGCCGAGCGCGCGGGCGATCTTTTCCCAGGAGTAGTGCGCCGTCGCCGCGACGAGCACGACGGCAGCCGGAAGGGCGTCGCCATACCGGCGCTCGAGCGTGAGGCTGTAATCCTGGTAGCCCACGTCCGACAGCGAGTGGGCCGCGACGGCACGGCGCACGTCGTCGGCCGGCGCGCTCGCCCAGAGCGAATGCCAGAGATCGAGCGCGGCCGCGTTGTCGATGTTGAGAAGCTCCCAGAGGCCGAGCCCGCCTGCCGCCACGCGGTCCCCGCCCGGAGTCGTGACCTCGAGCGAGAGGCCCAGTGCTTCGGCCGCCCCCGCCGCGGCCACGGCCAGGTAATGGATGTTCCGCGCGATCCAGAGTGCCTCGAAGTTCGCGACCGTCCCCCCCGAGGTGAGGTGGCCCCAGGCCTTCGCGGGATCGTAGCCGATCATCCGCGCGAGCTGCTCCGCCACCTCCAGCTCCAGCCGCGTCGTGACGGGTGCGGCTTCGGCGGAAATGTTGTTCGGGTTGTAGAGCATCGCCGCGAAGTAGCCGATCTGGCCTGCGATCGTCTGCTCGAAGAGCATGTGGCCCTTGTACCGGCTGCTGAAAAAGGGCACATCGCGCTTCAGCTCGGCGAGGAGGCCGAGCAGCTCCTGCGTCAGCGTGGCGACGGCGTCCTCGTATCCCTCGCTTCGCTTGTCGAGCTCGCGGATGGCGAAGCCGTCCTCCGGGTGGAAATTCCGCCGCCAGAATACGTGGTCCCGGAGTGCTTCGACCACGAGCCCCTCGAGGAGGGCGGCGTTCTCGGCGCGCGGGCCGAGGAACCAGGAGCGGAGCGCGCTTTCTCTGCGGTCGGTCATGCGATCCACGGAAGCGGGGTTGATGGGATCTGGAAGATACCCGGAAAGGCCGCACCCTCCGTTTCGTGCGCTCCGTCACGTCCACCAGGAGCTGCCGGGGGCACCTTTAAGGAATGCGGATCCTTCACGCACCAACGAACATCGCCGGGCAGCCGCACGTGCTCTCCCGGGCGCTCCGGCGACTCGGTCACGAAAGCGACGTGCTCGCGACCGAGCGCCATGCCTTCGGATACCCCCAGGACATCCTCTTCAACTTCGACCACCTGGCGACGCCGTGGCGGCAGGTGCGAAAGGGCATCGAGCTGGCCCGGCTGCTTCACCGGTACGACGTCTTTCACTTCTACTATGGCGAGTCGCTGCTCGCGGCGCACCGGGACATTCCGGTCCTGCGAAAGGCGGGAAAGCGGATCGTGTTCCATTTCCGGGGCTGTGACATCCGGAGCCGGGAGCTCTCGCTGGCGCGCCCGGTGAGCGCGTGCCTCGACTGCCCCGCGCCGTGCAGGAGCGATCCGCTCAAGGCCGAGCTGCGCGACGCGGCGTGGCGGCTCGCCGATCATGTCCTCGTCGCCACCCCCGACCTCCTCGAAAGCGTTCCCGGCGCCGAGCTCGTCACCCAGGCCATCGACCTCGGCGAATGGCCCGAGCTCGCCCCTCGTCTCGTGCCACGTGGAAAGGTCGTCGTGCTGCACGCCCCGTCGGATCCGGTGATCAAGGGAACGGCCTACGTCGAGCGCGCAGTGTCCGACCTGCAGGCCAGGGGCTACCCCATCGAGCTGCGGCTGCTGCAGCGGCGGCCGCATGCGGAGATCAGGACGGCATTTGCCGAGGCCGATATCGTGGTCGATCAGCTCCTGCTCGGGTGGTATGGCAACTTCGCGATCGAGGCGATGGCCTGTGGCCGTCCCGTCGTCGGGTTCATCCGCGACGACCTGCCCACTGTCGCCGGCTATGCGCCGCCGATCCGAAGTGCGGGACCCGGGTCGATCACGCAGGTGCTCGCCGAGCTCGTCGACGACGCATCGCTGCGCCGGTCGCTTGCCGAGGCGGGTCGCGACTATGTCAGTCGCTTTCACGGGCCCGAGCGGATCGCGCGGCGGCTCGTGGACTGTTATCGCGCGCCGAGGAGGGCTCACTAGATGTGCGGTATCGCAGGGATCATCGATCGGGACGGCTCGCCGGTCGACCCGGCACTGCTGGGCCGCATGCTGGATCGCCTCGTCCACCGCGGCCCGGACGATGCCGGAACGTACATCGCACCCGGCGTGGGTCTGGGACATCGCCGGCTCTCGATCATCGACGTCACCGCCGCAGGACACCAGCCGATGCCGAATCACGATCGCAGCTGCTGGATCACCTACAACGGGGAGATCTACAACTATCGCGAGGTGCGCCGAGCCCTCGAGCGGGCCGGACGGCACTTCCGGTCCGACAGCGACACCGAAGTCCTGCTCCAGGCCTACGAGCAGTGGGGCGAGGAGTGCCTGCGGGAGCTGAACGGCATGTTCGCCTTTGCGATCTGGGATGCGCGTCGTCAGGTACTCTTCGCCGCGCGCGACCGCATCGGAATCAAGCCGTTCTACTATCTCGACGATGGGCGGCGATTCGCCTTCGCGTCCGAGATCAAGGCGCTGCTCGCGCTGCCCGGCGTTTCGGTGGAGCCGGTGCCTGCCTCGGTCCTCGATTTCCTCACCTTCGGCTACGTCCGCGGCGACCAGACGCTCTACCGCGGCATCCGCAAGCTGCCGCCGGGCGAATCGCTCACGGTGCATCGCCGGGGCCTTACGCGGTCGGTGTACTGGGACGTCGAGTACGAGGAAACCGATCGGCGTCCGGAGGACGAGATCGTGGAGGAGCTTGCCTGGACCATCGATGACGCCGTGCGAATCCAGCTCCGGGCCGATGTCCCGGTCGGAACCCACCTGAGCGGGGGTCTCGACTCCTCACTCGTGACGGGCCTTGCACGGAAGCATCATCCCGGGCGCCTGCTCAGCTTCAACGGGCGTTTCGCGGAGGGGGAGGCCTATGATGAAAGCGCCTATGCCCGGACCATGGCCGGTGCCGCGGATGCCGAGCTGGTGGACGTGCTCGTCACGCGCGACGGATTGTACGACCGGCTGCGGCATCTCACCTGGCAGATGGACGAGCCCACCGCGGGACCGGGCCTGATTCCCCAGTTTTCCGTGTGCCGCGAGGCGCGCAGGCATGTCACGGTAGCGCTGGGCGGGCAGGGAGGGGACGAGATCTTCGTCGGGTATCCGCGCTATCGTGACGACATGCTCCGGCATCAGGCGGTGTCGCTCCTCCGCGGGCGGCGGCCCGCGCCTGGATACCCCGCGCTCCGATCACTGGCGTCACTCGTCCGGGAAAGCGGAGCGCGGGCCACGGCGAGCCTCTTCCTTCGCCGGCTCGATCCCGTGCCGGCGCCCGCAACCATGGCTCGCTTCCTCCGGACGACCGCCGCGGCGTGGAACGTCGGCATATCCGACGCCGAGCTCCGCGAAATCATCGAGGCAGAGCTCGACCGCCGCATTCCACCCGACCGGTCCCCGCTCGGCCGCGTCCTGCATTACGACCTCAAGAACTACCTTCCGGCACTGCTCCATGTGGAGGACCGGACGAGCATGGCGGTCTCGCTCGAATCCCGGGTGCCGCTGCTCGACCATCGCATCGTCGAGATCATGGCGCGGGTGCCCACGGCGATGAAGTTCCCGAATTTCCGCCAGAAGCATCTTCTCCGCCGGGTCGCAGCGCCCGTCGTCCCGCCCGCAATCGTGGACCGGAAGGACAAGAAGGGTTTCCCGACGCCGCTCGGAATCTGGCTGCAGGAGGAACAGGACGACGCCCGCCTCCGGGAGGCGGCTGCGGGCACGGCGCTGCGCCGGGTCGGTATCCTGGAAGGTGCGCCGTCGGCCCCACCGGCGGGAGGAGAGTGGACGATGCTCAGTCTCGAGATGTGGGCACGCACTTTCCTGGAGACGGAGCATGCTGCAGCCGCGCCCGCACCTCCGGTCGAGCCCGCACGCCCCACCCCGGGCCGGCCCGACGTCGCGGCATGAGCTCCGCCGGTCCGGGCGCGATGCAGCGGCCGGTGCCCTCAGCTACCGCCAGCGGAAGATCCTGAGCGCGACGGCGAACGGCACGACCAGCCATGCGATCAGCAGCGCAAGCTCGCCCGCCACGGAGGGCAGTGATGCCCCGCGGAGCATGACATCCCGCAGCGCATCGACGGTCGCCGTCAGGGGAAGGGCCTGGATGAACGGCTGGATCGCCTGCGGGAAGTTCGCCGCCGAGAAGAACACGCCGGAGAAGATCCACATCGGCAGCATCACGAAGTTGGCGAGCCCCGAGACCGCTTCGACCGTCCGCGCGCGCGAGGAGACGAGGAGGCCGATCGCGCTGAAGGTGAGTGCCGCAACGAGGCACACGATCGCCAGCGTCCCGAACGACCCCCGCACCGGGACATCGAACACGAGCGCGCCGAAGCCGAGGAGCGCCCCCACCTCGAGGACCAGGAAGAAGAGCCGCGACAGCAGGAACGACATCAGGTACTGGGAGCGCGACATCGGGGTCGCCACGAGCCGCTTGAGGAGTTTCTGCTTGCGTGCGGAAACGACGGCGAAGGCGATCGACCAGACGCCGCTCCCCATCAGGTTGAGACCGAGCAGGCCCGGGATGAAGAAATCGATGTACCGGGATCCGCGCTCGCTGACCGTCGCCTCCTGCACGCTCAGCGGATCCCGGCGTCCCGCCCCGCGCTGAATCGCATCGTCCGCGAGCTGTCGTGCGGCGCGCCCGTCGGGCCGCGAGGGATCGAAGCGGTATTCCACGCCGCCATCCGCGACCGGCGCTACGACGAGTGCGACATCGGCATTCCGGAGCGCCCGCGCCCCCGCGCTGTCGTCCACGAGGCGCTCCACGGCGAGCCCCGCTGCCGAATCGAGCGAGGACAGGACGGCGGCAGGCGCCGACTGCACCACCCCGATCCGGATCGATTCCGGCGGCCGGTTCCGGAACGCGATGCCGAGGCCGAGCGCCAGCAGGAGCGGAAACCCGAACACCCAGAACATCGCTTCCGGCTCGCGCACGAACTCGCGGAGCCGGACCATCGTCAGCTCGACGATGGCCGGACGCACCCGGTCGGTCCGCTGCGGCTCAGCCATCGCGCAGCGCCCTTCCGGTGAGTGACACGAAGACATCCTCGAGCGTCGGGAGGTGTGTGCGCAGCTCCGCGAGCGGCAACTCGTACCGCTCGAGCTCGGCGAGCAGCGCGGGGATCGCCTCGTGCGTCGCCGCCACGGCCAGTTCCCACCCGCCGTCGGTCGGGCGCGGGGGATGCGTCGAACGGGCCGCACGACCGATCGCGCCCAGCACGTCCGGACTCAGGCGCCCCGACGCATGATCCGCCACCGAGAAGAACACGATCTGGTCCGCGCCCAGCCCTCCGATGAGCCGCCTCGGCGTGTCGAGCGCCATGACCCGGCCGTGATCCACGATGGCGACCCGATCGCAGAGGCGCTCCGCCTCCTCCATGTAGTGGGTCGTGAGGACGATGGTCCGTCCGGTGGACTTGAGCTGCTCGACCAGCTCCCACACCTGGCGCCGGGCCTGCGGGTCGAGTCCGGTCGTGGGTTCGTCGAGGAAGACGAGCTCGGGATCGCCGACGAGGGCGCAGCCCAGCGCCAGCCGCTGCTTCTGGCCGCCGGAAAGGGCGCTCACGCGAGCGTGCCGCTTTTCCTGAAGGGTCACCAGCTCGATCACGGTCTCCACGGGCCGCCCGCGCGCGTAGAAGCTCCGGAAGAGCTGGAGCGTCTCGAGCACCGTCAGCTTATCCGAGAGCTGGGTTTCCTGCAGCTGGATCCCGAGGCGTTCGCGGAGCGCCACGCCGCCCTCGGCCCACGTGCGGCCCAGCACGACGACCGCCCCGTCGTCCGGGGTCGTGAGACCTTCGCAGATTTCTATCGTAGTGGTCTTGCCGGCCCCGTTCGGACCGAGCAGCCCGAAGCATTCGCCCGGGAAGACCTCGAGGTCGAGCCCGTCCACCGCGACCACCTCGCCATAGCGCTTGCGGAGGCCGCGGACGAAGAGTGCCTGGGCCAGGGGAGAGCTTGCCGTAGCCATGCCCGAAGATATCAGCCCCCTCGCCGGAGTTCGATTCCGCGCGTATGATCCACCAGCCTGCATACCGGAGTGCGCCCGGCCGTCCCACGGGCATTGGAGGTACCGATGACACCGGATCGAGCGATCACCGCTGCTCCCCCCGCCAACTGGCGCCGCCCCCGCGACGCCGAACTCGATCTCTACGGCATCACGCACCCGGGGAAGGTCCGCAAGGAAAACCAGGATCACTTCATGCTCTGCACCGTGCATCCGCAGGTGGTGGTGCACGGCACGAGCCTCCCAGACGTGGAGGAACTCCCGCTCCGGGGAGAGCGCCTCGCCACCTACATGCTGGTGGCGGACGGCGTCGGCAGCGGCAGCGGCGGGGCGGAAGCGAGCCGGGTCGCGCTCCAGACGATCACGGCCTACGTGGCCTCGTCGCTCCGCTCCTATCATTCCGCCGGATCATCGACCGACCAGGAGTTCTACGACGCGCTCACGGCCGCGGCGCTCGAAGCGCACGATGCGGTGCGCACCGAGGGTGCGGCGCAGCCGGAGGCGAAGATGGCGACGACGCTGACCCTCGCCGTCGCAGTGTTCCCGTGGATGTACGTGACGCAGGTGGGGGACAGCCGCTGCTATCGCTACTGGGACGGCGAGCTCACGCAGATGACACGCGACCAGACGATCGCCCAGGGGCTGGTGGACCAGGGCATCCTGCCCGCCGACCGGATGGCGAAATCGCCGTTCAGCCACGTGCTCTCGAGCGCGATCGGCGGCGGCGAGGCGACGCCCGTCGTGACCCGGATCGACATTCCGCGCGGGTGCGTGATCTTCCTGTGCACCGACGGACTCACGAAGCATGTGACGAACGAAGAGATCGCCGCCGCCATCGAGGCGATGACGTCGTCGGAGCAGCTGTGTCAGACGCTCCTGCAGACGGCGCTGGATCGTGGCGGCAGCGATAACGTGACGATCATCTCCGCGCGCGCGCCCCTGCCGCCGGATGTCTCCGAGGACACGCGCACGGGCGAGCGGCCTGCGGTGAAGCGGGACGGGTTCGCCGCCTGACCGTCACGCCCGCGTTCGGCGCTCCGCCGAGACCGCCACCGGGATTTCGGCAGTGATGTCAGCGGCGGCGATCGCCGGTTCCGGGCCTGCGGGCGCCGGCGGATGTCGCAGGTACCCGGCGAGCGCCCGGGTGAGCGGAAGCGTCGCCAGCACGAGCGCCGCCGCGATCAGATAGGGCACGCCGACGCCCGCAAGATCCATCAGCACGCCTGCCGCGATCGGGAAGACCACCCGCGAGACCCCACCGAACGTGTGCTGCACCCCCATGTAGAGCCCCCGCTCCGATGCGGAGACCACGCGTGACAGCAGGCCGGTCACGCAGGGGAACAGGAACGCCGTCCCGAGCGGCATGAGCGTGAAGCCGGCGGCGAGGAGCGGCCAGTCGTGCGCGAGGCCGGTGGCCGCCAGTCCGGCGGCAAGGATCACGATGCCGAGCCCCGAGAGCCGCGCCTCGCCGAGGCGGTCCACCATCGGACCGAGGAGCAGGGTCCGGACGAGCACGCCCATCGCGCCGAGGTACATGACGAAGTAGCCGACGTTCTGCTCGGAGACGTCGAGCCGGCTGGAGAGGAGGAGGGGCACGATCTGGATGGTGCCGTAGAAGGCGCCGATCCCGATCGCATAGATCCAGATGAGGCGCACAGCGGGGTCGTTCCAGTGAAACGCCACCCGCGCGATCGCGGTCC